>CADEGL010000001.1:0-72856 GCA_902826885.1 uncultured Alphaproteobacteria bacterium
GTGCAGGCGCTGTATGCGCAAAACGACGGGAATGGCAAGGCCCGCTCGGCCGTTCCCGGCATCAACCATCCGTACCTGCACGTCGGCCGGATCGAGGTCGGCACGAACAGCAACGTCGTCCCCGGCAAGGTCGTGCTGAAGCTGGACCGGCCGATGATCCCGGAGGAGGATCCGACGCAGGTCGAGGCCGCGCTGCGCGAATCGATCGAGCAGGCCGCGGCAACGATACCCGGTGTCACCGTCGAGATCCGTCGCATCCTGCTCGCCCGTGCGTTGAAGCCGCTGCCCGGCAACGCGTACAAGGTGCCGCTCGTGCAAGGCCTGCTCCGCGAGGCGCTGCTCGGTCAGGTCCAGCGTTATCCCGTCCCATACCGTGTCGCCGTTCGACAGGCGACGGACGCCGGCCAGACCACGCACCCAATTGATCTCGCCCGTATCGCGAACAATTCGGTATTCGAGATTGAACGGCTTCAGCGACGCCGCCGAATCCTCGACCGCCTTCAGCCAGCGGTTTCGATCGTCCGGGTGTATGGCGTTAATGAAATGGTATGGATCGTTCTGCGTTTCCTTCCTTTTGACCCCGTATGCGCGCTCCATGTATGCGCTCGAGTACGGGAACGAAATCCTTCCATCCGAATGACGGACCCGGCGGAACACATCCGCGGGCAGGTTCGAAGCGATACTGGCGAACCGCTCCTGCGTTTCCTGCAACTCCTCGCGCATCTTCTTTGTCTCGGTGACATCGAGCGTGATGCCGTCCCAGATTACCTCGCCCGCTGGCCCCGCCTGCACGGTGGCTATGGAACGAACCCAACGAATCCCACCGCGTTCCGTCCGAATCCGGTACTCGGCATCGAATGGATTCAGCTCCTTGGCCGACATCTCGACGGCCTGGCGCCACGAGGCGAGATCCTCGGGATGGATCGCATCGGTCAGCGTGTCCGCACGGCCGCCGCCATCCGTGCGGACGAGCCCGAAGCGGCGCGCCAGATAATCCGTCGAAAATGGAAACGTGATACGGCCGTCGGGATGCAGCACGCGCCGGAACAATCCGCCCGGCATGTTGTTGACGATGCTCTGCAGACGTTGTTCGGTGTCGCGCAGCACCTCCTCCGCCCGCTTCTGCTCGGTAATGTCGAGAGTAAGGCCGTCCCAGACGATCTCGCCGTTCGCCGTCCTTCGCGGCCGGGCGACGGAACGAATCCACCGTTCGTCGCCGAAATCGGACATCACGCGCCGCACCGCGTCGAACGGCGTTAGATCGCGCGCGGATATTTTCATCGCTTCGGCGAAGGGTTCCCGGTCGTCCGGATTGGTGCGCGACATCGCCGTGTCGAAATTCGGCCGAAGCGTGATGCCAACGTCCGCTAACGCGCGCGAGGGGCTGATATAGGGGTAAGTAACCCGCCCCTCCATGTCCATCACGCGACGGAAAATCGAACCCGGCAAGTTCTCGTGGATGGCTCGCAAGGCATCGTCTCCACCAAGATCATCGGGGCGGAAGCCGGTGATGGTTGTCCGGCGGCGCTGCCGCGCTAGCGCATGCTCCATCGCCCGCGCGACCGTCTGAGGCGTGCATGCATTTCGCTCCAATACCTCATGCAGCCCGACCACGATGGCCGAGGTGGCCATCGCGCGCTCTCCCTCCGGAATGATCCCGATTGTGGGCAAATGGGGCGTGCGCGCCGCCACGGCGCGGTATGCATCGAGGCCCGGTATGTCGGAAAGCGTCAGGCTCAAGAACAAGGTGTCCGGCCGCTCGCGGTCGAGCAGTTCCAAACCTGTCCGAAGATTCTCGGCGTACAAAATTTCCACGGAGTGATTCGCGGCCGACAACGCAGCGGCAAGCCGATCGCCAAACGCGCGATCTCCTTCGATCACCAGGACTTTAGCTTTGCCGGCACCCATACGATGTACGTCAGCCCCCTTGGCACCAATCTTATCTTGGCAAAGCGGTACCTAACAGAATGGTTGATTTCTCGTAATGCGAAGCCAGGGGAACCAGAAACCGGCTGAATGGTTGTGCCCTCGACGCCAAAACATCTGTTTCAAAAAGAATGATGCGTATTCGTGTGTTCCCAAACTGGACTTCGCCGCTTTGGGCCGTCGTGGGATTCCTTATCGTGATCGTGGCCGTCTTGCCGGCAGCGGCGCAGTCGGCGGAAGACGACGACAGCCGACCCATCTTCAACTTCACGTTCGAGAACGATCTCTTCGCGGATTCGGATGGGCACTACACGAATGGCATCCAGTTCTCGTGGCTGACCGGCGTGCAGCGGGACGAGTCGTGGCTACGCGACGTGGCGATGGCCATGCCGATCTTCGACACCGACAGCAAGCTGCGTTTCGAATATTCGCTCGGCCAGCAAATCTATACACCCCGGGAAATCGACATTCCCTACCCCCAGCCCAACGACCGCCCATGGGCTGGCTGGCTTTATGCGAACTTGGGCTTGGTGGCGGAGACCGAGGGTAAGCGGCTCGACCAGTTCCAGGCAGGATTGGGCATCGTTGGCCCTGGCTCGCTGGCCAAGGATACGCAGAAATTCGTTCACAACATCATCGGCGGAACCGATCCCGAGGGATGGAACAACCAGCTCAAAACCGAACCCACGCTGCAATTCACTTACCAGCGTAGCTGGCGCGCGCTAGAAGCGAAGCTTCTGGGCTTCGAGATGGACGCCACGCCGCATCTGGGGGCGGCATTGGGCAACGCTCTGATTTACGCCAATACCGGCGTGATGGCCCGTTTCGGCCAGGACATGCCCGACGATTACGGGCCACCACGGCTGGACGCCGGTCTGGCCGGCTCGGGCTATTTCAAACCGAAGGCCGACTGGGGCTGGTATGTCTTCGCCGGCGCCGATGGGCGCGCGGTCGGGCATAATATTTTTCTCGACGGCAATAGTTTCCGAAGTGGACCCAGCGTGGACAAGAAAACACTGGTCGGCGACTGGCAGGCCGGCTTTGCCGTCGTTATCGGAAACGCCCGGATCGCCTACACTCAAGTGTTCGAGACAAAGCAGTTCTACGGACAGGACTACGGTGACTCCTACGGTTCGGTCACCCTATCCGTCCGTTTCTGAGACGCCGCGCGCGGGTTCAAAGCCGCGATCCGAAGATGCTAGTCTCACCCGTCCGGCCATGCCGGGATCAGGGGGAGAACGATGAACACATCCAAAATTTGGACGTTACCGGTGGCACATACCCACCATCTGGCCGCCACCGCGGGCGCCTTGACCTTCGTGGGCGGCGCGGGCGACTTCGATGATGCCGGGCGCATCCGCAATCCCAACCATCTCGACCGGCAGATCGAGGGCGCGGTCGCCAACCTGGCACAAGCGTTGGCGGCCGAGTGCTGCGACTTGGACGACGTGGTGAAGCTGAAGGCGTTCTTCACCGACGAGGCGGACGACTGGCACGTGATCGCGGCATTGGCGAAGCTATTCCCGACCGACCCCCTGCCCGTCATCAGCACAGTGCCCGAACCGCTGCAACCTTTTACAGGCCAGCGCATCCAGCTTCAGGCAGTGGCTCAACGTAACTGGCGCACGCATGATGACGTGCGCGTGGCGACACGCCCGATACCGCCCTCGAAGAAAGCCTCGTTCGGCGCACGCGCCCTTACCGGCGGTCTGCGCGCGGGCGAATTCGTCGCGGTCGCGAACCGCACCGCGGAAGGCCCCGATGGCGCGGTGGTCAAGGAAGGCGACGGCATCGGACAAAGCCACGCCATCATGGAGACTCACGCGGCCACGCTAGCCGAACTGGGCGCATCGTTCCAAGACAGCGTGAAGATGGAGGGCTACTACTTTGGCACCACGCGCGAGCAATGGGCCGGCATGGCCAAGGCGCGCGCGAGCCATTTCCGCGAACCGGGCCCGCCCGCAACCGTCGTCCCTTGCCAGCGCCTCAACCCCGCCGGCGCCATGACCAAGATCGAGGTGATGGCGATGCGCGAGCGCTGGAACGGCTTCGACAAATACATCCCGCGCGAAGACCATTGGCCAAAGCGGGTGTGGGACTGGCCGATCCCCCTGCCCTACCGCCAAGCCATCCGTCTGCGCGATACGATCTGGCTGGGCGGTCAGGTGCCGTCCGAACCCGGCCGCAATTCAGGCAAGCGGGTGATGGCCGGCCAGCTTATGCCCCAGACGCGCTTTACCATGAGCTATATCGAGGATCTTCTTCGCCCCTTTGGTCGGCAATCCGCCGACTTGAAGATCATGGTCTGCTACTTCACCTCGACCGGCACGGAAGCCGAGACGGCGGCCTTTGTGCAAACCTTGGCCGACTGCGTGGGCGGCGCACTGCCGCCGATGACGCTGGTGCCCAAGCCCATGATGCATACCGCCGACAATACCGTGGAAATCTGGGGCGTCGCCCAGGGCTGAACAACACCGACCGAGAGGATCTGCCATGGCTAAGCGTTTCGTCGCCGCGATGATCAAGCACGAGACCAATACCTTCTCGCCCATCCCGACACCTCTGGGCTCCTTCGCCGTGGGCTATCCCGGCGGCAGGCCTCTGAGCGGCCGCGCGGCGATCGATGCCTATGGCGGTGCCAATATCGGCTTGGCCGCCTATATCGATCTGGCGCGCGAAGAAGGCGCGGAGCTGGACGTGCCGATGGCGGCGAACGCGGCGCCCAGCGGCCCCGTTTCCGACGACGCCTTCGAGCGCATGGCCGAGCCCGTGGTGGCCGCGGTCAGGAAAGGCTGCGACGCGCTGTTTCTCGATCTGCACGGCGCGATGGTGACCGAGAGTCATGACGACGGCGAAGGCGAGCTTCTGCGCCGTGTGCGCGCGGTGGCGCCGGATCTGCCCATCGCCGTATCACTCGACTTCCACACCAATATGAGCCGAACGATGGTGGAAAGCGCCACCGTCATGACCGGCTATTGCACTTATCCCCATATCGATATGTACGAAACGGCCGCGCGCGCCGGGCGAACTCTTTCCCGCACGCTCAAGGGCGAAATCAAGCCCGTCATCGTCTGGGGCAAGCGCCCCATGCTGACTCATACCCTGAAGCAGGGTCACGCGGTTCAGCCTCTCAAGGACATCATGGACCGCGCGGTCGCTGCGGAACGCAGCGGCGAGGTGTTGAACGCGTCTGTCTTCGGCGGATTCCCCATGGCGGACATTCCCCATGTCGGCTTGACCGCAATTCTGATGGCCGACCGCGAGACGAGGGCGGCGGAAGCGTTGCGCGACTCCCTACTCGACATGGCGTGGGAACGGCGGGCGGATTTCGTCTATGAAGTCGAACCGCTGGCCGCTTCCATCACCCACGCCAAGACGTTGGACGGCGGACCGATCGTGCTGGTCGACCACGGCGACAACGTCTTCTCCGGCGGCACCCAAGACGTCATGGAAACCGTTGCGGAATCATTCCGCCAAGGTTTGACCGACATGGCCGTTGGGCCGATCTGGGACCCGCAAGCGGTGAAGGAAATGGTCAAGGCCGGCGTCGGAACGAAAGTGACAGTCAAGCTGGGCGGCAAGACCAGCATGCCGGCGCTGGGCCTGCAGGGCCAACCGCTCGAAGTCACCGGCACGGTGCGCCGCATCACCGACGGCCGTTACAAGGTGACCTGCCCCATGAAGACCGGCCTGATGATGGATCACGGCGCAAGCGCCGTGCTCGACACCGGGGCTGCGGAGATTCTCGTGTGCTCGGAGCGGATGGAGGCGTTCGATTTGGGCGTGTTCCGTCATGCCGGTATCGAGCCCACGGCCAAACGCTATCTGCTCATCAAGTCGCGTCAGCATTTCCGGGCCGGGTTTGAACCGATCGCCAAGCACATCGTGCTTCTGTCGGGCCCGGGAGTTACCAGTTCCGATTATGGGCTGTTCCGTTTCGATAACGTCCCACGCCCGCTCTATCCGCTCGACCGCGCGATGACATTGTGACCCTTTGGGCGCTCGCCTTTGTCATCTAAAAGTCACGGCAGGATTGCCGTGAAGCCGCCATAATCATGAGTACCGGGGGCCTCACGCGTTGGGAGGCCTAAGATAATGTCTGATTTGTCAGTGGAGCGTCGGCCGTCTCGGCATCGGATCGCCATCGCTCTTGTCCCCGTTATGATGCTGGGCGCGGTACTGTTTTCCAGCGTCGGCGGCGATCAACATCGCGAGTTGACCAGTGGCGCGGTGGGCGCCGCGGGCGGCGCGATTGTTGGCGCGATTGCGGGCGCACCCTTGGTTGGCGCCTTGGCGGGCATCGCCGGGGGCGTGGCCTTGGCCAAATTAATCTCTCCGCAGACGAAGACTGGTGAGTGGCCCTGCTTGATCTACTGTGAGCCGGTGGTGAGGTTACCCGCGCCTTAAGGCGGCGCAGGATCGCCGAACTCGTCCTTTGGGCGGAAGTCGTCGTTTTTCCACGATACGAGCAGCAGAACAACCCATTCCGTCTGCGTGGAGAAGCCATATTTCGCATCGGATGAGTGAATCAACGCGCCTGTCTTAGCGTCGTAGCCAACGGCCGCGAATTTAGCCACCCCCTTCTCCGTACCCTTCTTAAACAGCGCAAGCTCGGGGAACGTCAGTTCGCCCGCGAAGGGAATTGGGATCTGGAAGCTGGGAATGCCGACAATGAACGTATGATCGTCGGTCGACAATGCGCCCGAGCGGATTTCCAGGATCGCATCCGCTTGTTCCTTTTCGTTGATCAGATTCGCCCCGCTCTCCAACACGCGCGAGCGGATCTTGGCGATGGCGTATTTCCCGTCATAGGCATCGAAGTTCGTCGAATCGACGAACACCTTTGTCCCCTTTGGCATTCCGAAGGTCAGCTGCTCCGCGGCGCGATCCGCGGCGGTGGACAACATCAACTGCTCAGTCGCGGTGCGCTGAGGGGATGTTTCGCGATCGGTCGTGCATCCCGCCAGAACGCCGAGCGCGGCAATGACCATGCAATGACGGAGCAATGATGAGGTACTTGAAATGGAATCGCTCCAGAATCACGGCGTTCGAAGCTAAACGTGTCAACGGAACAAGAGTTCCCCATTCGCGTCTACTTAACGACGTTGCCGATGGAGCGATGTGGCCGGACGAATGGGATTTCTAAGAACGATACTCGCCCTGATCGTATGTCTGATCCACGCCGGCGGCATCGAAGGATATGTGCCGATGTACGGCGACGTCGCGGTCCAGGGCTTCTACGTCGTCTCCGGCTTCTATATCGCAATGGTGTTCAGCGAAAAATATGCGCATCTACGGCACGGCATCGCGGTGTTCTGGGTCAACCGTTATCTGCGTCTAGCGCCGGCCTATGTGATTGTTTCCGTGATCGCCTATCTGGCGATCGGGCGTTTCGCCCTTGGCGGCCTCGATATGGGCGACCGCGCCCTGATCTTGCTGTCCCAGTTCACCATGATCGGCCAGGACATCTTCATGTTCCTCGGCTTTGAACCCGGCTCCGGACGCTGGTTCCTGACGCCGGATTTCCACGCCCTCACGCCCGCGCAAATCCCCGCCTACCGGATGATGATGATTCCCCAAGGATGGAGTATCGGTGTCGAACTGTGGTTTTACGCACTGGCGCCCTTCCTGGTCCTGCGGCGCACCGGCACGCTGGTTACCATCATCGCGGCTGCATTGCTTCTACGCCTCGCAGCCGGCTCGGCACTGGGCCTTGATGGTGACCCGTGGAACTACCGGTTCTTCCCGTTCGAACTCGGCACGTTCCTGCTCGGCGTCTTGTCCTATCGCGCGTGGCGCGAGCGGCCGGAAAGGGGCTCCTCAACCACCGGCTTTTCGGCGCTGGCCGGGCTTTTGCTCCTGATCGTTTTCTATCATTACCTACCGGTCGGCGCGTTCGAGAAGCGCTGGCTGTTCCTGTTGCTCATGGCGTTCAGCCTGCCCCGGATATTCGAGGCAACGCGTCACTCCAGACTGGACCGGCGCATCGGCGATTTGTCGTATCCACTTTATATTGTCCATTTACTCTGCTTCACGCTGCTAGGCCCTCTCTTGGCGGGACCATGGCAAGTGCCCCTGCTGATCGCCTCCGCGCTAGCATGTTCGATCATCTTGGCCGCCGCCGTCGAACGGCCTGGAGAGCGGCTGCGATATGCACTCACCAAGAGCTGGAGCGGGCTCAGAAGTCAGGCTTGGCGTTCCGCGGCCGCCTAGATCCATGGGAACTTTCCTGGCCGCCCCCGGGCTATCTGCACGACGGTTCGCCGTCGCCTCCTCGGCACCTGCCTGATTGAACCGGGGCTCCGCTCCGGTTTTTTACCCGATGCGCTTGCCCGCGCGTGGGATGATTCCAACGGAACAGCATAAGCGGAGGCGGATTGCACTGATGGGTGGCCGATGGCCACGCTTCCAAGTTCCGACGGAGAGCAAATATGGCGAAGATTGCGAAAGACGAAACGTCAAGCCTGATCTCGGCCGAAAAGGTCGAAGGCACATCGGTCTACAATACCGGCGACGAGAAAATCGGAACCATCGACGACGTGATGATCGACAAGCGCAGCGGCCACGTGGCCTATGCGGTGATGTCGTTTGGCGGCTTCTTGGGTATGGGTGAGAAGTACCATCCTTTGCCGTGGCAGGTCCTCCACTATGATACGGCCATCGACGGCTATCGGGTGGACCTGGACAAGAAGACGCTGGCAGGCGCGCCGGCCTACGACCGCGGCGAACTCGATACGGTCAATTGGGGCGATGCTGCGTGGAATCGCACGGTGGCCGATTACTATCGCGTGCCGCCGTTCAACCCTGGGCTCTGAGCCCTAGGATGCGGCCGAAAAGGCCCGCCCGGTGGGCGGGCCTTTTTTTTACCATTAACCGGAGAACAGCAAGACGACCCCCACGATCAGGAGCGCGATTCCCCCGCCTTCGCGCAGGGAAAGCCTCTGCCCGAATAGATTCCGCGAGACAAGCTGGGCGAAAAAAATCTCGACCAGCGCCAGCGTGCGCACGCGCGCCGCGCTTTCGATGGCGAAAGCAAAGAACCAAAGTTGCGATGCGAACGCCCCCATAAAACCCGCGAACATGGAAGGTCGCCAAGCGTGGAAGATCGCGATCAACGCTGCCCGGTCACGGATCAGGAGATAAGCGCTCATCGTTACGGTCTGCACGCACAAACCGAGCACCAAGGTAGCAGAGGCGCCGATCAGGAAACTGGGCGCCTCCATGGCGATGATGCCACCCCGGAAGCCGACCGCCGCGATAGCGAACAATCCGCCCGCGCTCATGCCCATGACAGCCGGGCGCCATGACCACACCTCGCCTTCCGCCAGCTTTTTTGGCCACGACACCACCAAGACTCCGGCCGTCGCCATGATGATCGCGACAGCCAATGGCAGGGTGACATGGTCCCCCAGCATCACGACGCCGAACAACGCAACCTGAACCGGTTCGGTCTTGGTATAGGCGATAGTGACCACGAACGAGCGGTCGCGCATGGCAGCCAGCATCAGGGCCGTGGCCACTATCTGGCCGATTGCGCCCGCAGTGGTCCACGCGAGGGCGCCGATGGTCAAACGCGGCAAAGGTTCGCCCGTCGCCGCCAACAGGAGCACGAGAAACACCACCGCGAAGGGTAAGCCGAAGAGAAAACGCACATGCGTGGCACCGACCGTCCCCAGTGTGCCGATCAGGTGACGTTGCATGGCATTTCGCATCGTCTGCCCGCCGGCGGCAACGATGGTAAAGACGGCCCAAAGCCAGGGAATGGTCGGCATGAAGGTGAACATCTTCCGCGGCAAAACCGCGTTCTGTGAGAAAGCGGGCCATTTTTGGCACAGAAGCGGCCCGTTGCCCACGAATCGGTGGCGTAAAATCGCCGCGGCGGGAAATCTGATTCACGGACCGTGAGGCGTCCGGCTTGCGTTAACCGAGGTCGGACACCTATTTTCCGTCCTTCGCTCGGCCCCCCAACCGCCACCATCGTCCAGCCACGGGTTTACCGCGATATGCGAGCCTCCGATCCCATTCTGATGCTGGATGCCCGCGCGTCGGCCACCGCGGGCATTGATCCATGCCAAACGCTGCTCGGCATGTCGCTCGTGCGCCGCCTCGCCATGCAGGGGCTGCGGACGCATTTCGCGCAAATCGTGGTACTGGCCGACCCGCGCGATGACGGTCGCCTCGCTGCCGATTTGGCGGGCCTGCGCGACACGGTTATCCACCACGGGCCGCCGCCCGCCGTCGCGCTGGGGCGGACAGTCTATGCGCCCGCCGCCATCCTCGGCGAACGCGAATGGCTAGAGCACCTGGTGCATCGGCCCGTCGCCGACAGCGTTCGACTGGTGGACACCAGCGGCGTGGCGTTGCTGGGACGCGGCGCCTCGTTCGAGGATGTGCCAACGCAAGGTTCGCTTTCCCTGAGTCCATCGCCCTTGCGTATCCGCGATGAACAAGATCTTCGGACGGCGCATCGCCGCCTCTTGAAATCCCTGATCAAGGACACCGACGGCTTCGTCGCCCGCAACATCGAACGTCCGGTATCGACCGCGCTGACCGCGCGCCTCGCGGCGACGTCCATCACACCGAACCAGATCACCCTGGCCTCGGGCGTTCTGGGCTTGATTGCCGCTCCCTTCTTCCTCTCGCCCAGCCCGCTGCTGCAGGGGTTGGGCGGTTTCATCTTTCTCGTGCATTCGATCATCGATGGCTGCGACGGCGAGTTGGCGCGGCTTAAGTTCCAAGAATCCCGCTGGGGCGGCGTCCTGGACTTCTGGATCGATAACGTCGTCCACGTCGCTATCTTCGGCTGCATGGCATTGGGCTGGTATTACGAAACCCAGGACCCCATGACGCTTGCTCTCGGCGCCGTGGCGATCGTGGCCACCATCTTCACCGCCACCTTCATCTATTGGCACGTCATGCGGCCGGTGACAGGCGACGGCCCTCTTTTCAAATCGGCCTTGCGCGATCCGACCGAGCGTTTCAGCAAGCTGGTCAACCAGATCTCCGGCCGCGACTTCATTTATCTGGTGCTCATCCTCTCGGTCTTTGGCAAGGCATCCTGGTTCTTGGTGATGACGGCCGTGGGCACCCCGATCTTCTTCTTCATGCTTGTGATCGCCGCCGCTCGCGAGGGGCGCAACGCAAGACGCGGCGTATAGACGTTTTCCGGATGCAGGATTGCGCCCGGCAGGTGGCACCCGTCACGCCGCCAGCGGCGCGCAAGAGCGGCCAATCTCCTCCACATGCCGGTGATCCGTGCCGCAACAGCCGCCCAACACGTTGATCCAGCCAAAGCGAACGCGAAGCGCCGCGTATTGACGCCCCAATTCGGCCGGATCGCCATCGTCTAAGTCTGTCGCCGCATCAAGCTCGGCATGACTGCGTTTGGAGGCGTTGGCGCGAATGCCGCGCAGGCGTTCGACCCAAGGTTCGCCCTTGGCCAGAACACCCTCGAAATGAGTCGGATGGGCACAGTTGATCATGTAGTAAGCCGGCGCGTGGTCGGTGGCGGCATCGACCGCGGCGATCGCCTCGCCGAGCGGCTGCCCGCTCGGCAGCTTGCCGTCGGTTTCCACCGTGAAAGAGATCGCGGACGGCACGCCCACCGCCTTCGCGGCGGCGGCGACACCGATGCCTTCCTCGGCATAGTTCATGGTGATGGCCGTAACCATGTCGGCCTCGCCGCCGGTAAACGCCCGGACCTGTGCGGCGTGAAAATCCGTCGCTTCGCGAACCGTCATCAACCTGCCAGGCACATAACCGTCGCCACGCGGGCCGACACAGCCGCTGACAACCATCGGCGACCCGGGAGTCTCCCATTCGGCACGCATTTCGGCCATCAACGCGACGGCCTTTCGGTTGAGCACGGCCAGCCGGTCCGCCGGGTAGCCGAGCATCGCCCCCCAGTCGGCGCTGGAACGCCAGGTTGGGCTTTCCAGAATGAAACCCGTGCCGCTGGCCTTCGCAATTCCCGCGTGGCGCGCGTAGTAGCGCCGCAGGGCAGCCACCCCCTTCTCATCCTCTAGCAGGACAAAAGCCGCGAAGGCGGGAAGCTCGAGCCCCTCCAGGAAGACCAAAGTGGTCTCGATGCCTCCGTCGGTCAGGAAAAGCTTGCCGGAAAGTTGCGGCAGGGCGCGCCGGTACTTGGCCATGGCCGTCTCCTCACATTCGATGAAAGCCGCCGAGGGCGGCCTATCGGCGGGGAATCTACGGATTTAATGGGCGCCCACTAGCCGACCTATAGGCCGGGTTCGCGAGTCTCTTCAATTTATGAATAATCATAAAGACTTACGAAGCACCATTTCGTTCCAATCACATTATTTTTGGATATCCATTCAGCCGAAACCGCACCTGCGGTACAGTCCCGGGCCATGGAAATGCCTGCGGCGCGCAAACGCGCGGGAACGCGCGAACGGCTATTGGAGGTGGCCGAACAGGCTGTCCTTGCAAAGGGCTTTGCCTCGACCTCGATCGAGGAATTGATCGCGGCGGTCGGCATCACCAAGAGCGGCTTCTTCTACCACTTCAAGGACAAGACCGACCTGGCGCGGGCGCTGATGCTGCGCTACCTGGAACAGGATCGGGAAATTCTCGATGGCATCTTCCGGCGCGGCGACGACCTGAACGCCGACCCGCTCCACGGTTTCCTGGTCGGCCTCAAGCTATTTGCGGAAATGCTGGCCGAGCTGCCGGAAGCCCACCCCGGCTGCCTGGCCGCGTCTTTCTGCTATCAAGATCAACTTTTCAACCGCGAGATCCGCCAGCTCAATGCCGAAGGAATCTTGGCGTGGCGCGCGCGGTTCCGCGAACGGCTGGAAACCATCGCCCGCCTCTACCCGCCCCGCGGCGAGGTCGATCTGGGCGCCATGGCCGACATGGCCTCCTCGCTGGTCGAAGGCGGCCTTATCCTAGGGCGCGTGCTGAGCGATCCCAGCATTCTGCCCCGGCAGATCTTGCTCTACCGCGATCTCGTGCGCACGACCTTCACTGCCGTCTAAACCGAGATCGCGCTTTTCAACGGCCGGGCGAAACTGAGCTCGTGGCCGTCGGGATCGGTCAGGTGGAAATAGCGCTCGCCCCATTCCGCGTCGCGTGGCGGCGCTTCGGGACGAAGGCCCGCATCGAGAGCACGACGATAGAGCGCATCGACGTCCGAGACGTAGAAAATGGCGCGGCCCCACCAACGCCACTCCCGCTCGGCGGGCTGC
This sequence comes from uncultured Alphaproteobacteria bacterium, assembly GCA_902826885.1. GTDB lineage: Bacteria > Pseudomonadota > Alphaproteobacteria > CADEGL01 > CADEGL01 > CADEGL01. The sequence continues at coordinate 13,134 of CADEGL010000001.1, forward strand.
GCGATGATGTTGAGATAGCCCTTACCAGCCTCGAAACTGGTAAAGGCTGCCTCGCCGCCGCCGTAAAGCCGCTTGAATCCCAATGCTTCATAAAAGCGCACGGAGCGCGGCATGTCATGGGTAGCCAGGGTGATGGCGCTGATCGATTCGATCATCGACGCGTCATGACCGCGTGCGGAACTCATCCACCGCTTCTTCCATGGTTAGGAACACGGCGCCCAGTTCCTGCAAGCGCAGAATGAGCCGCTCGAGCATCATCATGCGGTGACCGCGCCCGATGACGTAGGGATGGCACGTATAAGTCAGCACGCCCCAATCCGTGGTCTGAGTCATATAAAGGAAATCGTCGACCCAATTGCCCAGCACGGCCTCGGCATTGGCCAGGCCGGGCATCAGGAAGTCCTTGGTCCGGTAGAACTCGAAATGCGGATGATCGTCCAGGCTCCAGCTGATCGGCATCTCGACCAGCTTCGTCGTCTCGCCATGCACGATGGGCTTGTCGGCGCTGACCTTGTCACCCTTGCGCGCCCAATAGGGCTCGTGATCGTGCCCCATCATGCTGCTCTCGTAGTCGAAGCCGTGCTTAAGCAACAAGTCGATGGTGACGGGGCTCAAATCCCACGACGGCGAACGATAGCCGCGCGGATAGCGGCCCGAAATCCGCTTGATGCACGCGCGGCCACGCACCAACTCGTCCTCCTCTTGCGCGGGAGACAAGGCGGCGGGCGCGACATGGGAATAGCCGTGATGACCGATTTCGTGCCCGGCCTCCACCACGCGCAGGCACTCTTTCTCATAGCTGTCGATGACCACGCCGGGCACGAACCAAGAGGTCCGGATGCCGTGTTTCGCCATCAGGTCCAAAAGCCGGCCGGCCCCGACCAGGCCGAATTCGCCGCGCGAGACCGCCGTTGGCGTGGTGAGTCCGCGCGCGGCGAAGCCCGACCAGGTATCGAAATCGAACGTCAGGCAGGCGATATGGCGCGGCATGATACTCCTCGTTCGGATATGACCACCGATTGCACCACGCGGCGCGCGGACGGGCCAGCCTTTCGATGCTAAAAGATCGGTCCATGCGCCCCAAAGCGTTCGTTTCCTGGAGCTCCGGCAAGGACAGTGCCTTCGCGTTGCACGAAGCGCGCCGCCTTGGGCTGGTCGAGGTGGCCGGCCTGCTGACCACGGTCAACGAGGTCCATCATCGCGTCGCCATGCACGGCACGCGCGAAAGCCTGCTGGACCGCCAGATTGCGGCCACGGGCCTTCCTTGCCTCAAGATTCCGCTGCCGAGCCCCTGCCCCAACGACGTTTACGAGGCACGCATGGCCGCGGCCTGCGCAAACATCGCGGCGCAAGGGGTACGGCATGTCGTCTTCGGCGATCTGTTCCTCGAGGATATCCGCGCCTATCGGGAGGCGCGTTTGAAGGAAGCCGGAATGGAGGGCATCTTCCCTCTTTGGAAGCGCGACACACGCGCCTTGGCGCACGAAATGATCGCCTGCGGCTTGATCGCGCACCTCGTCTGCGTCGATCCGCGCCGGATAGACCGCCGGTTCGCGGGTCGCCGGTTCGATGCGAACCTCCTGGCCGAGTTGCCGGCGACGGTCGACCCTTGCGGTGAGAACGGCGAGTTTCACACCGCCGTTTCCGCGGGCCCGATGTTCGCCGCGCCGATCCCCGTCGAACCGGGCGAGGTGGTCGAACGCGACGGATTCATCTTCGCGGACGTTGTACCCGTCTCGCGATAAACCGGTGATCGAGGGGCAATTGGCCCGATTGGCATCCGCCGCGATGCGGGCTTAGACTGCCTGTCCAAGCGCCCGATCCCGGCACAAGGCGGCCGGCGATGATGGGCCACACAAGATTGGGAGGGACACGAAATGGCCGTTTCAATCCATCCTGCCGTCGACAAGGGCGTAAAGCCCGGCAATGCGAACTTCAAGGGCGGAAAACTCAGCTGCCAGTGCGGCTCGGGCGCCGTCGAAATCACCATCAACAGCCAATCAGCCCACAATCACGTCTGCGGCTGCACGAAGTGCTGGAAACCCGCGGGTGCTTTGTTCTCGCAGGTCGCGGTGGTGCCGCGCGACAGCCTGAGCGTTACGGCCGGCAAGGATAAGCTGAAGATCGTCGACGCTTCCGCCGCGATCCAGCGCCATGCCTGCAGCGGCTGCGGCGTGCATATGTATGGCCGGATCGAGAACAAGAACCATCCATTCTACGGCTTCGACTTCATCCACACCGAGCTGTCCAAGGATCAGGGCTGGTCGGCGCCGGAATTCGCGGCATTTGTTTCCTCGGTCATCGAGTCCGGCACCAAGCCGAGCCAGATGGGCGAGATCCGCGGCCGGCTCAAGGAACTGAAGCTCGAACCCTATGATGCCCTGTCGCCCGCGCTCATGGACGCGATCGCGACCCACACGGCCAAGGCCAAGGGCACGCTCAAGACCTAACTGACGGCCCCGTGCGGCGGGAACGCACCCGCCGCACGGACGCCTCTAGGCGTTTTGGTGCTGGCGGCGGCGATGAAAATGCCGCCCCTCGCCGAATTCGACCACACCATCGCTCAGCACACGGCGCGTCGGGTAGGCGAACTGCACGCCGTTTTCGGCAAAGCGATGCGCGATCGACAGGTTGATGTGCTGTTGAATGTCCATATAGACATTGTAATCGGACGACAGCACGTAATAGACCGTTTCGATGCGCGGACCAAACTCGTCGAACGACGCGACATGAGAGCGGTCGAACCGCGTTCCCTCTGTCTGTTCGATGATCTCGCGGATCCAACTTGGGATAGCCTCAAGATTTTCCACGGGTGTTTCGTAAACCACCTTGATATCGAACGCGATGCGGCGCTGCTCCATCCGTTTGTAGTTGCGCACGCGCGCATTGAGCAGGTCGTCGTTTGAAACGGTGATCTGTTCACCCCAAAGGCTTCGAACCCGCGTGGTCTTTAGACCGATCCGCTCCACGACGCCGAGTTGCTCTCCGAAAATAATGAAGTCGCCGACGACGAAGGGCTTATCGAGGACGATCGCCAGCGAGGCGAACAGATCCTTGAGGATGCTCTGCAGCGCGAACGCGATCGCGATGCCGCCAACGCCCAAGCCTGCCGCCAGGCCCGTGATGTCGACGCCGAAATTGGCCAGTGTCAGCAGCAAAACCGCGGACCAGATGCCGATGAGGCATAGAACCTTGATAACCTGGGTTGCGCTGGCGCTGCCCGGATCGTGCGAGGCGCGCTTGGCTAGGTAGTAAGAAATCCAATGCCCAAGCAAAGACGAGGCCCAGATCCCGACCTGCAGCATGAGACCAAGGGTGACCAGCAAGGAAACGATGCCCTGGACCTTGGGCGGCAGGGTGAGAATATAACTTGCGGCACCTAGCGAGAGCGCCACGATGAAAAACCGCTGCGTGGTGCGGGCCACGCTCCACACCGCTTGGGCCATGAAACGCGAATCGGCCATATCGCGATTCTTGCCAGCCCTAATGAAGCGCCGGCGAATCGTCAGCAGAACCAAATAGACCACGACGGCGCACGCCGCCGCGAAAGCCCAAGAAATTAGGGTATTGCCGTAAATCTCGGCAGTCAGAACATGGCTGAAGGACTGCTCCACGAAACCTCCGTATGTTCAGCCGGGTTGGACCCTTGCGTCGAAGCGGCCGAACATACGGAGGAAAGGCGGCGACAATTTGACCGGAGACGGATACGCCGCGCTTTTCCTTAAGAAAATTTGCTCAAGATGGAACGCTGGTCGTGCTGCGATCGGAACCGAGATGCGAATGGCGGACGGACGTCGCGCCCACGCTTTGGTTCCAAATTACCTTCGCCGCCTCTTCAGCTTCGCGGACACGCCGGTAAACCTGGCCGTCCAGCTTCCAAAAAATCCGGTGCGAGGCGAAGAAGCGGAAGCCGCCCTTCTCCTCGACCACCAAGCCGGCGGCCTTGCCGTTGATCTCGATAATGAATGCGTTGGCCATTCTGCGTACTCCCCGGCGGCGCATGCCGCCGCCTCATTGATGTCTGGCTGATCCGATCGTCACGTCTGACCTGTCGCCACGACAACAACCGCACGCGAGGGCAAACCCAACGGAAGCATCCTGTCTCTGTGCCATGCGCCATCTCCTTTACCCAGATTGGCACCGGCATGTTGCCGTCTTATGGCAACGATAGCCGGTGAACTCGAACTAGGTCCGTTCGGTTCCGGGGGCAAACGAGTTCTTTTGAAGGAAGCCGTGAGAAATTTTATGCGCCGGTCAGTCGCAAGGACGCGGGTCCGTTTGAGCGCCAATATTGCTACTTTTGAGGAACTGGACGAGCGCGCCACTGGACTGCGCGTAATTGAGGCGCCCCGATTGCTGCTGATCGACCGCGATAAACGTATTTACGCCCACCACCCGGCCACAGCTGTCCACCAAGGGGCCGCCTGAGTTGCCCCCCAGGACCGACGCCGTGTGCACAATCATGGGAAGTCCGGCCGGGGAGGTCTGGTGCGATTGGACCTCGCCACGCGTAAGGTTGAGATCCGGCGCGGAAAACGCATCGCCCTTGATCAAGCGCCGGAATCCCGCATCCCTGATTACGGAAAGCCCCGGATATCCGGCCGCATAGACGACGGCCAGCTTGGGTGCCTCAGGTGTGAGAGCCAGTGTCGCCGGTGCGACTGCGCCGTCCATGCGCAAGATCGCGAAGTCGGGCGCCCCTATCTGCGCGGCACCGGACGTCGCGTTCGTCAATCGGGCCCGCCGCACGACACCGAGCGAGCGGCTTGTCACAAAAATGATCCCGTCCGTCGCGGTTTCGATCGCGTGACGATTCGTGACGATTGTCTGGGGTCCGATAAAAAAGCCGGTGGCGATACCATTGCTCGTGAGTATCAGAACGGTGCTTTTCTCCAGCCGGTCGCTCAACTCCTTATTCGAAAGAACAGGCGCCTTGCCCGTCGCAGGAATGTCCTTGACGGCACCGGGTGCCACGCCCGCCGTGGCGGCTGGGCGAGACACGCGATTTGTCGGCACCCCCGCTTTTTGCTCTGGATGCTGGCCGGGGGGGCAATCGATGGGCTGGCCCCGTTGCTTATCCAGTTCCTCTTCGAGCTTTCGGTTCTCATCGGCCAGGGCCGCCGCGCGGGCCCGCACATCGGCCGGAAGCTCCTTGGCCGCCTGCGGCACCGCGTTCTCGACAATGGGCGGCTTGCGTCCATAAAAATAGTACAGCGCCGTCGCGATCAAGCCGGCCAGCAGGAAAAGGGAAATAACCAGCCACGGGCCGCGGGCAGGAATCCGGCGCCAGAGCGAAGGATTGTCCGGACTGGCCATCGTCATGGGCGGATGATCATAGGCCGCTGCTCACGGCATTGCCTCGGTGTCGACATAATTCCTGCCGGACATACGGTGCTTGGTCCCTCAGGGCCGCGCTCTTCCGCTACCGGCGCGTGACGGCCATGCGGTAGTGTATACATAGCAGCGGGCGTTGGCAGCACCGCGGAGCGGAGCAATACGGCGACGATGGCCGATCATCTGATCCTACGGACCTCTGGCGGCGGCCACCGGCTCCTAGGCGTGCATGGGCAGAGCGTCGTCGAAGCGCACCGCCAGCTCGCGGCCATCCTGGCCAGCCGCCTGGGCCCCGCGCACGCAGCCTATTTCGCGCGCCCGCAGATCGATCCCCAAACCGGCGCGATCGACTGGTATGCCGCCGCGGACGGCAAACCGGTTCCGGTGTCGCAGCTCGCACCCGAACAAAAAGCAGCTGTCGAGCGCCGCGCCGACAAGCTGCGCGAAGACATCGCCGCGTTCGCAAGCCAGTTGCGGCGCGAGGGCGGCTCGGCCGAGCTGGTCGGCACCATGCTCGATGCGGCGCTTAACGTGCCACCAGGCGACTATCTCTATGCGGCGGGCGACCAACCCATTTCCGCCGTGTGGGGGCACGAGATTCAGGCGGCCGCTGTTCCACCGCGTCCCGCGGCTCCCCCGCCCCGCTCGGCGGCGGCGACAACTTTGCCGCCGCATCAAGAAGCCGCCGCTCTGGCATCGCCCGGCTTATGGAAGCAGGCATGGTGGGCATGGCTTTTGCCCTTTGCCCTTATGGTACTGCTGGCGCTGTTCCTGCTTCGAAGTTGCGAGCCGCTACCGCCGCAAACAGTCGATGTGCCCGGGCCGCCGCCCGCGGAGCCCGATAACCCGGTGCCGGCAGAGGAAGCGCGCAACAAGGCACTGCAGGACGAACTGGCTCGCCTCAAGAACCAGCAGGTCTGCGTGCCCGACCCGGAAACCAAGCTGCCGGAGAAGGTCGAGGACCTGCCCGTGGTTCCGCCGCCCCGCCAAGAAGCCAAGCCCGCACCGCCAGCGAAGGAAAAGCCCAAGGAGATTCCGAAGGAAGAGGCTAAGTCCGCCCCCGCGCCGGAAACACCCGCAACGCCCGTACCACAGCAAGAGGCTAAGGTAGCACCCGTCGAAAAGCCCGGCTGCCGCACCCAGTTTCCACCCGGCGAGGAGCCGGAGGTCATTATCGTGGTGGACGCCTCGGGCAGCATGGGCATGGGCGGCTGGTTCGGGGGAAGCTCGCGCATGGACCGCGCCAAAACCTCCATCGACCACGTGGTGCGCGGCTTGCCCGATCCCATCACAATCGGCCTGATCGAGTTCACCAACTGCAACAACGTGCGCCGCGACAAGTTCTATACGAGCCCGCAGCGCCCCGCTCTTCTTTCGGAGGTGAACAAGTTGACGCCGCAGCAAGGCACCCCGCTGGCCGGCAGCATCAAACGCGCCGGCGACATTGCGTCCCAGGATGCCGAATCGGTCATTGTCCTGGTGACGGACGGCGATGATTCCTGCGGCGGCGATCCATGCGCGGAGGCGCGCGCGATCAAGGCGCGCAAGCCCAAGGTCAAGATCAACATCGTGGACTTGAGCGACGGCAGCCAAAGCTCGGTATTGCGCTGCGTGGCGAATGCGACGGGCGGTCAGGTCCTAAAGCCGAATTCCGCCATGGATATGGACAAGTCGCTGCAACGTGCGACCGGTCAATCCGACATGCGGGAGTGCAAATGATGAACGATTCGCGCGTCGGCCCGCTGCTCATTCAGGAAAACCTGGCGTCCTACCGCCCGCTCGGCGCGTTCGGCCGGCCGGTTTACGAATCCTATCTCCAGATTCGCAGCATCCTCGGGACGCGCCTCGGTTCGCGCTATGCGAACTATTTCGCCCGGCCCAATCTGGACCAGGGTGCGGGCACGGTGCGCTGGACGGCGGATGTCGACGGCCCCGTACGGCATTGGAGCGACATGCCGCCGGAAGAGCAGACCAAGCGCGCGCTTGAACTGGAAACGATCCGCGCGGGTCTCGAGGCCTATATCCGCGAACTACGCGCGGCACCCGAGCCCACGGCCGGGCAAAAGGGCGAGAGCCCGCGCGCCTTCGCCAGCCTGCTCGAACAGGCCGTGACGATTCCCTCCGCCCGTCACCTGCATTTCGTCGGCGATCAACCGGTCGCCACGTTCTGGGGGTTTCAGGAGTTGAGCGGAGACGGGTTGAACGCCCTGGCCTTGCGGCCGCCGCGCCCCGCCGTTCCGCCGCCCACCGCGGGCGCGTGGGCTCCCGCCGCCACGGCCGCCGCGACCCAAGGACGGTTTCCGTGGTGGCTCCTGTGGCTGCTATTCGGACTTCTGGCGGTCCTGTTCCTTCTTTTCATGTGGTGGCGTTGCTGGCTGCCACTCCCCTGCCCTGCGAGCCAGGGCTTCTCGATCGAAGAGCTGCTGCCCGGCCACCAGCCAGAGACGCTTCCACCCGGCGAGGAGGGCGGCGTAATCACGCCCGATGGAACTGTTCGAGGCGACGGCACCATTGTTCCGGGCGGAGTCGTTGTCACCCCGCAAGACGGGTCGGCGCCGGGCACCGACGAAAGCGGGCAAGCAACGAAACCCGATAGCGCCAATCCGTCCGGCGATCAGGGCAAGACGCCCGAAGACCCAAACAAGCCGAGCAACGATACGCAGCCGCCAAAACCAGAGGATCAGCCTAAGGATCAACAAAAGCCTCCGCAGGACACGCCGAAAGACAATAAGGACAAGGACGCCCAAACGAATCCGCCCAAGCCGCTCGACATCCCGCCGGATGCCGCCGCCAAGGGCGATGTCGGCTTCATGGATGGGCAATGGCGCAGCGGCCAGGGTCTGGTCGACCAAGCCGACGGCAAGCCGCTGGAGCAATATTATCGCTTCGATAAAAACGGTAAGGGCGAGGTGGTGGTAAAACGCGCCGACGGCACCGAGTGCAAAGCGCCGGCGCAGGCCAAGTTCAACGGCAAGAACCTGACCGTGGAAGAGCAGGCCGATGTGCGCTGCGCGGACGGTCGGACCTACGGCAAATCGACCACCACTTGCACGCGGGATGCCAAGGGCAACACGGTCTGCCGAGGAAAAAACCCGGACGGCAGCACCTACGCGGTGCCGGTCCAGAAGATGCCCTGACTATTTGGGCGCGATGCTGAGTTGGATTGCGCGTTCGAGGTCGGCCTTGCGCTGCTCCAACTCGCGCACCTGCTGCTCCTTCTTTTTGACCTCGGCAGGGTCCTCTTCGCCGCTAACGCTGCCGGCCTGAACGTTCAAGTTCATCGAGCTGATATCGCGGTTGAGCGCGGCGACCCGATTGTTCAGATCATCAGCCTGCGCCTTGCTCAACTTGTTGTTCTTTTGCGCCTCGGCCAATTGAGCCTTGGACTTGGCCAATTCGTCTTTAGCCGCCTTCAGGCGCTGCTCCATGCGCTCGGAGTCGCGCTGGATCTGAAGCTGCTGATCCTGCAACGACTGGTTCTTGGTCTGCTCGGCCTGAAGATTGGCCTTCGCCGCGGCTTCTTGGGCTTGAAGATTCCGTAAATCGGACTTGGCGTCGAGATAGGTGCACCCGCCGCCTGCCGCGCCGGCCATGACCAGAACGGCCGCCAATCTCGTCATCCGAATCATCAGCTAACCTTGGTAACCGCGAGCGCGTTGTTCATGGCGCCGACGTTCTGCTCGAGCTGCTCGATCTGCTTGTTCAACGATTCGATCTGGCGGTCGAGATCGGCGGTACGGGCGCCGCGCTGACGCATTTTTTTGGCCGCATCGGCATAGTTATCGCGCCGCTTCTGCAGATCATTCAACGCTGTCTGCATCGCGTCCCGGTTCTTTTCGTACCGCTGACGTTCGGCATCGGCCTGGGCGACGGTTTTCTGATTCTGCTCGACCTGCGACTTGATATCCTCGAGCTGCGTCCGTGAATCCGCCAACACGTCGTTCGAGGACTTCACCAGCCGTTCCAGCCGCTCGTTGTCCTTGCGGACGTCCTCGGCCATGGAATTCGTCATGCGGATATTGTTGTTCGCGTTCTCACGCTGCTTAGCGGTCAGATAGCCGTCGACGCCGCCCATGATGCCGCCGATAGCCGCGCCCATGATGGCGCCGCGCGCCGCGCCGGCCCCCGCGTTGCCGGGATTGCCGAGCGCGCCCAAAGCCGCCATCGCCATGGCGCCGAGGATCGCGCCGAAGATGGCGCCGCCGGCCACGGTCTCGGCAAACTCGCCCGAGTCGCTGCGAAGCTGCTTTTCGGCCGGTGTCAGCTCCTTCTCGTTCTCGGCGCTGCCGCTACCGCCGCCATCCAAAATGCCGCCCGGCGTCTTGTCGGACTGCTCCTGGATTTCCGCCCACGCGGGCGCGGGCACGCCGGCGGCGATCAACGCCACGGCGGTGACCATGGCGATCGCGGCCTTGGAGAGACGACCCGTGATTTGGGCAATGAAGCCGAACATCTTCGAGACCCCGACTCCGATGAATGGCAAGCCTAACGTTGGCGCAAAAATATGTCGATTCCAGGGCATCATCGGAAACCCTCCATGACCGCCTTTGGTTCCAGCCGCTTTCCCGCCCGAACCTGCGCGACTTGGCTGGCAAAGACATCGACGGCGGAAGCCTGGGTGGTCTGCTGGCGCGCCTCCAGTTCCCGCTTCAGGATCTCGGCTTGGGCGGTCGTAACCTGCTCCGGATACTCGCTCGCCATCCGTACCGCGTTGTCGATATAGACCTGGACGTTCGCCGCGAATGCCTGCTCGTCCTTCGCCAGCTGCTGCTGGATCTGTTCCTTCAGCTGCGCGCTCAGTGATTTCAACTTCAATTGCTCGCGCCGCACTTCGATCTTCGCCTTGTAATCGCTTTGCAGCATGACGCGGAGAAAAGACGCGGCGCGTAATTCGGAGCGCGCCGCGCGGTCACGCTGTTCGTTGCGCGTCTGAATGTTGGCCTTGATGACGGTGGCCAGGTTTTGGATGCGTGCTTTGACTTTCTGATCCTCGGTCGCGTTGGCCAGCGCATCCACCTCTTTCAACGGATCGTCCTGCTGTGGCGCCAGCGCGGTTCCCATCGTCTGGGGCAGATCGGCCCATAGCTCGCGAACCTGGGCCAAACGCTGGGTGCTGGTGAGGCTAGGCGGCACGAGAGCCAGGCGGAAGCCGGTGGTGGGCGAGCGGCGCTCACCCTTTGCATCCGTCGGCGGATACTCGATACGCGCGGCGGAACGGATATCGCCAAGGGAGGTCCGGTAGTCGCCTCCCTTCACCAGGTTGCCGCCCGCCTGCCCGTGCATGCGCGACAATTTGTTGAGGCGGAACGGGTCGAGGACGAATTCACCGGCGTTGCCCAGCATATCGTGCAGGCCGAGCGGGTTCGGCTTCAACAAGCCTATGCCGTTCAGTTGGTTATTAGCCGATTCCGTGCCTTGGTACCAAACATACTCGGCGGCGGAGCCCGGCATGGGCGGGACTGGCAGCTGGAAATCGGCCTCCGACAGAGCCAGGCCGCCGCGCGCGGCATATTCCCATTCGGCCTCTGTCGGCAGGCGTACGAAACCGAGCGCGCCGTCTTCCTTCGGAAGCTTGTCGGCGGCGTTCTTGGCCAGCCATGCGTTCCATTGCGCGGCGAAGGACACGGCCTCGGCCCATGTCACATCCACCTTGGGCAGGCGCCCTTCCGGCGTGACGGCGGGGCACGGCGACGACAGCGCGGAGAACTGAAGCTGCGTCACCTCGTATTTGCCGAGGTAATAGAATTTCTGATTCTTCTTCTTCGCATCGCTGAAACCGCCCGCGATGTAATCGCCGCGGCTGTTCTCGATCGCCGCGTATTTGGGATCGGCGCCACCCAGAATGATCTTCCGGTCATCGAGCGGGTTCTCCGCCGGTACATCGATTCGGCGAAACGTCATCGAACCGCCGCAGGGCATGGGCAGAGTGAAATCCCCCGCCGCCGGCTTTGGATTGACCATGGTCTCGGGCCACGGCTTCGGCGCCTGGGCCAAGGCGGGAACCGCGGCCACGGAAAGGACCAGCAACGACGCGGCGACCAGAAGCGTTCTAGACATCGCGCAATTCCAGGCTGGGTTCGATCCTGGCCGCCAAGAGACCACCGAACAGCGCCGGGATCATCGCGATCAGGACCGTGGCCGCGCCGGCACCGCAAAGCTGGGCCACGCTCAAGCGGCAGGCCGCTTCGCCGCCTTGAAGGCTGCCCGCGAATGTCGCGTTGACCACCATGGCCACGCCGGCGAATGCCGCGACGGCCACCACCGCACCCGCCAGCGCCAGCACGCCCGCCTGCAACAGAGGGATGCCGGTCAGCCAGGATCGGCCGTAACCGACGAGCTTCAGGATGGCCAAATGCTTTCGCTTACGCTCGACGCCGGCCACGGCGTTGATCGCGACAGCGACCACAAAACCAACCAGCGCCAGCCCCGTGATGACCAGAAGCACGGTCGTCAAATTTCGCTCCAGGGCGAGGGCAGAGGCGATTTCCCCCTCATGGGTCGAAACGACCACGCCTTCGGCGCGCAGATCGGCGGCCAAGCCCGGCACGTCCCGGATCGAACGCGCATAGAGACGGAACAACGGATAGGCCTCCATCGCGGGCGCGGGCCCATCGCCCTCCCAACCCAAAGCGGGTACGGCATAGCCGTCGCGATAGGCCTGTACCGCCTCCAGAAGCGGCAGGCTGACGAACGCGGCGACGCCATCATAGAGCTCGGGCGGCACGACCTCTCCCACCTTCAACTGGATACGGACGGGCTCGATCTTTCCTGCGCGCTGGCGCTCGATGGCGGCATTGACCATGGCGCCGGCTTTAATCCCCAGCCTTTCGGCGGCGGCTGTCGAAAGGGAAATCTCGGCCAGACCGTCGGCCAGCGGCTTTCCGGCCGGAGACAGAGGGTCACCGGGCGCCGTGGGCAGCCACGACACCCGCACGACCGGTGCCGCCGGATCGTCCGCCCGCGCCAGATCGACCTGGCCCGCGATGGCGCGGGTGCTGGGCAGTACGAAAGCCACATCGGGGCGTTCGCCAATACGCTTGAACCACACGGCATCAAAGCGGTTGGCGCCGGTGACCTCGGGCACGACCAAGCGCATGGCGGGGTCGCGGTTCAGCCGCTCGATCAGCGTGCCGATCACCCCCTCGCGCAAGCCGAATAACACCAGCAGAGGCGCCAGCACGGCCGCGATGGCGACGATCTGACACAACGACAGAAGCTTTTCATGCCCCAGATCGGCGAAGACCAGGCGGAAGATCTGCGAAAGGCGCCCCATCAGGCCGGCACCGAGTCGGCGATCACCGTACGGCCGGGCTCGACCGCGCACGGCACGATGCGGCAGCCCGCGGCACGGGCCAGTTCGGGATCGTGGGTCGCGATCAAGACGGCACAGCCCTGGTCGCGCGCCAATTCCACCAGCAGCGTGAAGGTCTTCTCGGCCTGATAGGGATCGAGCGCGGCGGTCGGTTCGTCGGCCAGGAGCAAGCGCGGCCGATGCGCCAAAGCGCGCGCGATCGCCACACGCTGCCGCTCGCCGACGGAGAGCTGCGCGGGGCGGCGATGGACGACGGAAGCGATCTCCAGCGATGCGAACAGACCGGGCAGATCGCCCGCCCCGCCGAGCCCCAGCAGGCGCCGCGAAAGCATCGCGTTCTCGAAGCCGCTGAGATACGGCAGCAACGCGCCCGTCTGTAGCACGTAGCCGATTTCGCGCGCGCGCAAGCCGAGCAGCGCATTGCTGCGGCCTGCGGCCCAATGAGCCGCAATGTCGTGAACCTGGCCGTCCCGTCCCGTCACGGCGAAACGCCGTACGCGGTCGGGACGCAAGGTGAAGGCCAGAAGATCGAGGCAGGTGCTTTTGCCGCAACCGCTGGGCCCCACGATGGCCACCGCCTCGCCGGGCACGAGACGCAGATGCTCGACCGCGACGAGAAGCCCGTCGCCGCCCCAGCGGCGCTCGACTCCTTCCAGTTCGACGACCGGCGTTTCGGCCATGGAATGGCTTACGGCAGCGAGTCGATCGGAACCGGATAGACGGCATCGCCGGGCTGCGCGTTAGGCGCCAGCAGGACCCAACGGTCGAGATCGTCGTGATAGCGCTGGTAGAGCGCGACCTTCGACTTCACCTCGTCGATGATGGCCTGCTGCTCGCCGACGCTCATGCGCGCCCAGGCGTCCTGGTCGATGCTCATGACCTTGCTCTGGTACGGCAGCCCTTCCAGGTACTCGCCCATCAGCCCTGATTGCTCCAGATTCTTAACCTTGGCCTGCCCAAGTTTGGACGGATCGCGCCCCATGGCGGCCGCGGCGCTGCGCAACTGGTTAAAGAAGTCGGACGGGTTCACCTGGGCCTTCTCGCCGGCCTCCACCAGCTTGCGCAGAGTGGCCTGCAGGTCGCTCAACTGGTTCTTGGTCAGCAGCACGCGCACGCTGAACGTGGCCACGTCCGGCCGCTTCACGTCGCGGTCGGACGCCCAGCCGGAATAGAGGGCGGGCGCCTGCGTGCCCTGCTGCTCGCCGACATACGCCAGGCGCATGGCGAGACCGATGGCTTCGGTCGCCTGCTGCATCTTGTCGCCACCGGCGGTAGGCGCCATGGGCGCGCCGCTGGCGACTTTCTTGACCTGGCCGACCAGCAGTTCCGCCAGATGCTTGACCGCGCCGGCGAACTTCGTCTGGTCGCCGGATTCGACCGGGAAGTAGAGCGATCCCACGCCCGGCCAGTTGCTCAACTGCTCATACTGGGTCTTGGCCGTCGCGTGGTCGGCCTTCCCTTCCGGCGTCTGCAAGTGCAGGACGTAGACGGCGGTGCGCTGATCCTGGGCCAACTGGCGGATCTGCGCCGTCGACAGGCCGGTGGAGGAGAACGGTGAATTGCCTTCGCGCGACGACGCGTCGGTGATCATGATGACGAAGCGGCCGCCGAAATCCTTCCAGTCGATCTTGTCGAGCGCCATTTCCAGGCCCGCATAGCCATCCTCGGCGAAGGCGCGGGTCGAAATCTGGGACGCCGACACGGCCGACGCGGCCTTCAGGAACTCGTCGCGCGTCGTGGTCTTGTTCGGATCGGCGAAGACCTTCGACAGATACTCGATGCCCTTCACCTTATTCGGATCGTCCCGATAGGCGACCATGCCGAAACGGACCTTGTCGTTCAGCTTTGCCGCCTCGACCTGCTGGAACACGGCGGCAACCGCTTCACGCGTGCGGTCGATATAGGGCTGCATGGACGAAGAGGCGTCGACCACGAAGACGATGCCCGAACGGAACTTGCTCAGATCGGCCTGCGGATTGACGCGCTGGCTTTGCACCGGCTTGTCCTTGGTGATCGATGCCACCTCGACCGTGCGCACGCGGAAGCCGGAATTGAGCATGGAGCTGTTGGCCTGCAGGATGGGCAACAGATAGAACTGTTTTTGCAGATCGATATACGTGTCGGGCTCGAGCGCGATCAGCCCGCTGCCGGCGGGCGCCGCGCCGCCCTTGGAAGCCGTGCGCAGCTGGTCGGCTTTTTCCGCCGCCTTCGGATCGTTCAACAGCGCGGTCAGCGCCTGCTGGTCCTTGAAGAACAGGACCTGGCCGCGATTGGCCGGGTTGGTGAAGGCCAGCGTCATCGTGTGACGCCACGGCACCACTTCGGACGCCTTCAGCCAACCGATCACCGTACCGTCGGACGACGGACCGACCTCGATGAAACTGTCCGCGCCGACCGTCTTTTGGGCGTAGACGAACAACGCGGACAGCGCCGGCAACTCCTTGCCCGGCGTCCCGCCCGGTTGGGGCACGATCTTCACGCCTGGGCGCGTCAGCACGCGCTGATACAGCGTCGACTTGCCTTCGATCAGGAGCGGTGTCCGCTTGCCGCCGGTCTGAGCCTCGGCCGGCGCCCCCAATCCCGCCGCCAGCACCAGCAAAAGCGAAACGATCAACGCGCGCATCATGGGCAACTCTCCGCGGCCGGACCGGCCATCACTTCTTCAATTCTTCCTGCGCCGGGGCATAACCCTGGTCGGCGGCCTTGCGCAGCCATGCGACGCCCTTCTCGGGACCGTCGGCATCGGCCGTGGCACCGCTCTTGAGCAGCATGCCGAGGCGATACTGCGCCTCCGCCTGCCCCGCCTGGGCCGCCGGTTCGTACCAGTGCGCGGCCTCCGCCGGATTGGCCGCGGGCAGCGGGCTGGTCTGGGCGCTGTAGGTGGCGGGATCGTACATGGTGGCCAAAGCCACCGACGCGGTCATATCGCCCTTCTCGGCGGCATAGCGATAAAGCAAGAACGCGCCCTGGAGCTCCCCCTTGGCGGCATGCGCCTGGGCACGGGCCAGCGCGTCCGCGGGCGCGGGATCGGCCGTCAAGACACGGCGCGCTTCGTCCAGCGTGACAGGCGCCTCGGCGGCTGGCGCCGCCGCATTGGACGAATCGTCCTTCAAGAAGAAATACCAGCCCGCCCCGCCCGCAAGCAGCAGGACCACCACGGCAAGCGCGGCCCAAAGCGGCCAGCGCGATTTCGGCTCCGGCGGTGGCGGCGGCACGACCGGCTCGGCGACAAGCGGCGGTGGCGGCTCTTCGGCGGAAGGCGGCGGTGGAGGCGGCGCCGGCGGAACGGGTTTGACCGGGGCCTCGATGGGCGTGGAGGCCGCCGACGCTCCGCGCAGCGCAATGCCCGTGAAGCGGTCGACATGCCGCATCCCGCTGCCGTCGCGCAGCAGAAGCTCGTAGGGCGCATACGGCAGCAGATGGACGGTGACATCGCCGTCCAGCTCGAACACCAAATCGCCGGTGTCCCCCGCCAGCGAAGGCTTCAGCCAATGGGTCGCGGTCGACCAGGGGTCTTGCGGCTTGGACGGATTGAGGTAACGCGTCGTTCCTGTCGAATCCGGCTTGGTCATTGCCAGTTCGAGCGTGCCGCGGTCGGCTTTGGGAGCGCCCGCGACACGCAGGTTCGCGCGGCCGCCAGGCATCTGCAATGTTTGTTCGAGCTTGGACGGCATGCCTTCGCCTTATCTTCGCATTGGAAAAATCAGGCCAGGTAGTCCGCCAGCAGCGGCCTGACGGCGATGGTCTGCAGGATGGCGCTCAAGCGCCGGTTTTGCTCGGGGCTGATCTCCCGGCCACCCGAGAAACCGACGTTGTCGAGCCCGAGCTGACGCAAAGCCACGCCCCAATCGAGGAACATCTGGCGCTCAAGCGCGCTGCGCTGTGGCTCCACGATGGGGATGCCGTTGGCGGACGGCGGACGCGGGAAGATCGGGCGCTCGGGCTGGCGCGGCGGCTCGGGGAAACCCGGCCGTTCGCCCTCCGGCTTCAAGACGAAGCCGAGATAGGCGACATAGTCGTCAATGGCCATAGCGGCCATGGTGGCCGCGCGATCGGCCACCGTGCTGTCGTCCCAACGCACGTTGGCGGTCTGCAACCGGGCGCGCACGTCACCCGCGATCCGTTCCGGCAGACCTTGGCGCGCCGCGCCAACGATCAGTTCGTTGGCGACATCGTCGATCACGCGCTCCGCGAAGCCGAGATTGCGCGTGGCGTCCCCGTTCTGCGACAGCGTGCGCAATTTGTCGGTCCAGGCGTTCATGATCTCGCGCGCAAAAACAGCGGCGCGGTCGAGTTTGCGGCGGGGCGCCGCCGAATCCGCTTCGTTGGCCCACGGGTCGGGCTCCGCCGTCTCGGCGGACCCAGCGGGGGCCAACGCATCGATACGCAGGGCAGCCACATTCAGGACAACCTCGCGCGCCTCCGGAACCCCCAGGGAGAAGGCGCCGAGCAGTTTGAAGAAATTGTGGAAGCCATCGCGCGCGCTGTCGTTGAACAGAGAACGGCGCAGGGCCATCAGCTCCTGCTCGCGCTTCTGGCGCGTATCCTCGTCATCGCCCAGATAGAACCGGCGCAGCTTCCCATCGAGAGTAACGACCTCCTCGGCCAGGCGTTCGGCGATCTGGTGCGCCTTGAGGCCGGGCTTCAGCACCTGGCTGAGCTTCTCGACCAGATAGGAGACGCCGCCGTCGTTCGGCCGGAACGCCGCATCCCACGCCGTGGGCAAATCGGTGAAATGCTTGGCGGTCAGCGGCGAATCGACGAACGCACCGCGAAGCTCGGCCAGAAGGGCCGCCTTTCCCGGCGCCGGGCCGCTTTCGACAAGGCGCTCGCTGCCGTCGGAATTCTTTTCGATGCTCTCATACGCGATGATGTGTTCCTGCTTCATGCCGGGGTTGCGCAGGAAGAACGTGTTGGCGAACGGCTTGCCGTTCCAATCGTGCGGCCAGTCGCTGGCGCCGTAAAGGTCGAGGAACGAGGCATTGAGGCGGCGATCCCACTTGCCCCGGCGCGATTCCGACGTCTCGCCGCCCTTCTCGATGAAATCGAGATCGAACTTGGTCAGGACCAGGAACAGCGCGTTCGCGACCTTGGCACGCGCGTCGCGGTTGCCGTGGGTGACCATGATCCATTCGCGGACCATGGCGGGCAGATCCTTCACCTCCTGCACGCTGGGCGGCATGCAGAGAAGCATGCTGGTCAATTCGCGCTCCTCGGTGAAGCGCTGGAACAGATAGGCCACCTTGCCGCGCAGCAGCAACTCGTGCAGTTGACGCTCCCGGTCGCCCGGATCGGCCGGCAGATCGATCAGCTTCAGGCGGCCACGCGCGCCGGGGAAGTCCAGCAGATCGGTATGCTCGAAGAAATCCCAGGGCTTCTCGGTCATCACGATACGCAGTTCAGCCACCAACGCCGTGAGAAGCGCGCGCGGCATGCCGACGGACCCGCCCGCCCCCTTGGGCGACAGCGGTACGACCTTCAGCAGATCCGCCGCGTCGGCTTCGGTACCGAGCTGCTTCAGGATCGCGACATCGATGATGCTGCGCGGCTGGCCGTTGGCCTCGCGGGGGATCAGGGCGCCGATCTCCACGTTGGCCTCGGGCGCGTGATGTAGCTGCTCCAACCCCTCGGCCAGGCGAATGAACAGCTCGGTGAAGTCGGGCAGGTTGTTCCAAAGCACGCCAAACAGCTCCGCGCGATCCCGGAGCGACAAGCGGGCCGCCAGTTCGATGAGCTGCTCCCAATAACCGGCGGCGCCCAAGGTCGCGGCTTGGTTCGCGAAGTACTGGCGAAAATATTCGCCCAAATCGAACAGCTCGATTTCATCCAGATGGGCTGCAACCTGTGTCTTTACACGGCCGCGCGCTTTCTCCACCGCGCGGCGCACTTCTTCGCCGCCGGCCAATTTGATCTGGGCGTTGTTCTGATCGAAATCCGAGAAGAAGCTGTTGGCCAGAATCTTGACCAGATCGGTCTCGCTGAGCAGGCGCAGGGAAACCGGATACTCGGGGTTGCCGGCGCTGCTGGGCTGCAAGGTGAAGCGCGTGACCAGACCGGTCGACTCGCGGTCGCCGGGCGGATTGATCTCGCGCAGGAAGTCGTGGCGCCGTCCCGAGAAATCGGCGGTGAGCGCCCCGCCCGGCCGGCGCGCCAACGCCGAGACCAGGTAGGATTTCCCCGCCTGGCTGGGGCCGAAAACGCCGACACAGTTCCGGCGGCCCGCGGCCCCGCGCACCTTGCGCGCGATGTTCTCCGCGCGCCGCGTGGCGCCGGTCAGGCTCAATGCCTCGTTGTCGACGGACACGGATGTGGCGCGGATTTCGCGTACCCATTGGCGCGCGGCCGCACTGCCCTTGGCCAGGCGTTCGGCCGCTTCCACCAGTTCCGCGTTCACGGTGTCCGTCATGGCTCCGTCACTGCCCTAAGATGATACCGGTGTCGAGCCAATAACCCTGCGCCTCGTCGATCGTCTGAAGACGCAGGCGCAGAAGATTCGGCGCCACGGTCCGCCCCTCGGAATCCTCGATCCGGTCGATCTCGAAACCATCGGTCGCGCCGCTTTTGATCTGGCGGCGCGCGCGGCGCAACGTGACCTTCAACGGCGTCTTGTCGTTCAACCGCGTACGGGCATCATCATCGCGATAGTCGATGAAATAGAGCGCCGTCGCGGGCCACCAATCGGCCGGAAGCTGGCGAAAGCCCAGCGCCATCGGGCCACGGAACTCGAACTGCGTCTGAGGCAGATCCCAATCCGGATCGTCGAGCTGCATGTCGCGATAATACTCGTCCGCGTGCGGCAGCCTGCGATCCTTGTCGATCTTACCAAAGACACGGGCGGTCGAGCCGGGCTTGAGATCGCGCGCGCGGAAGTTGAACCCGACAAGCTGTCCTTCGCCCAGAAGGCAGACCATGGCGCCGACGGCGGCCGTGGTCTTGGGATCGGCTATGGTCTCGCGGTAATCGCGGAACGGATACCAGGAGCCGACGCGGAACTGGTGCAACGGCACGATGCGGTGCGCGGGCAGGCAGCCGGTCTCATCGAGAATCGCCTTCACCGCGGGCAGGCGCGACGGGCGGCCGGAAAGCAGAAGGAGATCGCAACCGTAGCGCCAAACCAACTCGCCCAGGGCCTGCAGCGTCTCCAGGAACACCCCGCGCACGGTCAAATCGATGGCGGCCGGGTCGACCACGACCGGCACATCCATGATGTCGAAGCCTTCGAATCCTTCACGGCGGAATTCGTCGTTCAGATATTCGATCAGCTCGTGGCTGGGGCCGCTACCTGGCTTGAAAAACTCCCGCACGCGACGTTCGACACGCTCAACCGGCCGCAGCGGGGAATAACGTTCATAGTCCGACAGCATCGACAGCGCGATCGGCGTCGCGATCTGGAGCGCGAATTGCTGCCGGCGCAGAAGCTGGACAGGCAAGATGCCCGAACGGTCTCCGCCGAAGAATAGGTTGAGCGTGCCATCGGCGCGATCGCGCGTGCCTCGCTCCATGAGCGCGGTGCGGATGGCCGAAATCACATGCTCGCGCACAATGCGCAGAACGGCGTCGTCGCCGGCCAAATTGAACCCTTCGCGGAAGTCATGCTTCGGCGAGATGGTCACCGTCGTGCCCGGCCCTTCGACCGTCAGCGTCGTGATGACCAGATCCGTCGTGCCGCCGCCGACATCGATGGTGGCGATGCGAAGCTTGTCCTTGCGCGCGGGATCTTGCGCGTTGTTCGGATGACGCATCTGGTCGAAGAAGGCACGCGCGTCGGCGGAGAAGTTGCGCTGGATCTGCGTGTAGAGATAGACCGCCTGGGTCGCACTGGCTTCGTCCCATTGCACACTGATCGGCGGACCTAAATCGGCATCGGGCGCGGCGCCCTGGCGCGCGATCCGCACTTCGGGGCTGTATTCCAGATGGCGGTCGACCCCCTGCCCTTCGCGCGTGCGCGTCTGGGCCAGACCGAGAGAGAGATAGACCAGGTCGCGCGCGGCCTTGGCTTGGCTCTCGAAAATCAGGCGTTCCTGCACCGACATGGCCGTCGGCATGGTCAGGATGATGCGGCGCAGACGGCGCGGCAGGTTGGCGTTCACCGGCCGGCGCACGCGGTGCGAGGCAGAATTGATCTGCACCAGCGCATGTAGAAGAATCTCGGCCAACGCGAAAGACATCAGGTTCCGGCGCGAATAGAGCGCGCGGATCGACGGAAACAGGCGGTCTCCACCCGCCGCACCATCGATCAGATGCAACGCCTCGCCATCCTCGTTGATCATCGTGGTGAAGGCCACGCCCGTGGCCGGCGGCGGTAACTCCCCGGTCGCCAGAGCGGTGTTGAAACGCCAGCTGTCGTGCCTCCGGTCGTCGTCCCATAGATAGCGCTTGGGCGAGGACATGCCCGATGCGCCTTCGCTGCCCTGACGCCGGCCGGCAAGGCGCGAGGCTTCGGGCCCCACGCGCACCACGGTCGGCCAGGAAAAGGCCTCGGCACGGCCGCTCTTGTGCGACAACTGATCGCGCCCGAACGACGCGCGGTTGAACTCGACGCGGCTTTCGAAAGGCTCGCGATAAACCAACTCCGGTTGGGAGAGATCGCGCAACTGCAGTGCGACGGCGCGCGTGATATCGACCTTCATCTCGTTCGGCTCACGCTCGATCAGCAATCCGCAACTGCGCGAATTGCCCAGATCGAGCACGAAGTCGACGTCGATGGGTGTCGGGCGCGGATCGGTCTCGCGGTCGATGACGACGACCTGCCGGAAAAGCTGGAGCTGGTGCAGCAGATCAAGCAACGCGCGATAGCGCGCGACATGCTCGTGCTTGCCCTGCATGTCCTCGGCGGCTTGCGCGTCGCTGACGGCGCTGTCGATGCGCCGCCCGGTCCGGCGCTGCTCTTCCCGCGCCTTCATCTCCTTGAACGCCTCGAACGCCCAAGCGCGCACCCATTCCTGCTGGCAGAACCAGTCGATATGCGGATCGTCCTGGGGCGGCAACGCGAAAGGCCTGCCATCCTTGGCGTCCGATGGGCTCGGCGCCAGGTAGGCCTCCGTTTCGACAAATGGCATCAAGGTGGTGTCGAGCGCGACCACCACCCGGTACTGATTGCCCCGTTCGTCCGGCGAATCGAGCTGGCAGATATAGACCCGGGCCCAGTTGGTCGGCCCCTTGAAGAACGCGCCCGACTTCTGGCGCCAGAACAGCGGCAACGGCAGCCAAGCGCGGTCGACCATGGCCAGCACGGCCTTGATGTCGATGCCATAGCTCTCGCGCCCCTTGGGGTCCTCGCCACCGCGGCGCACGACCTGAGGCATCGACTCGTCGTTCAGCGCCGTGTCCGGATCATAGAAGCCCCAATCCTGGGGCAGGTGAGAGCGGCGATCGAGCTTGAAGCCGAAATCCAGGAACTGAACGCCGCTGTTCGGCACCAGCGTGACCGGATCGGGGAAGTCGATCAGTTCGTTCAACGCCATCGGAAAACGTTCTTTCCCCGCAAGGCCTTAGGGCCGCCGGCTGGAGGCATGCCAAAATAGCCCATGGGTCGGCTAGGCCACAACCGGAACAAGGGCATGGCGGTTCCCGCCGGTTATCGCTTCACCGGCCGCAAATCCGCCGGAAACGACCGTGCCGCCCGACGTCCGACCGGGCGGCCGATTGAAGAGCGCGGCCGGCTGCTGATCGCCTGCTGAACGCCATAGCGATCGCCGATCCCATGGGCCGCCAGGCTCCGCGGCCGTTGAATCCGTAACTATTGCCGCCTAAGAAGAAGCCGGTCGCCCGTGGCTTTCGGGGGAAAGCGGCATTGGCTTCGTTCTTGGCACATCCTTGGTTGCGTTTTCTGCGGCGACTGGCGGACCGGATACTGTCGCCGGCTCTGTCGATGTTCGCCGCCGGCATCGCCTTCTTCGGTCTGCTCGCCATCTTTCCGGCCATCGCCCTCTTCGTGACGGTGTACGGGCTTGTCGCCAATGCGGCCGACGTGCAACGCCATCTGTCACCTCTGCGCGGCCTGATTCCCTATGAGGCATACGACCTGTTGGCCGAGCAACTCACGGCCCTCAGCATGCGCGATGACAGCCAGCTCAGTTTCGGCGCGGCCTTCGGATTTATCCTAGCCGTGTGGAGCGCCGCCAGCGGCAGCAAGGCGCTCATGTCCGGGTTGAACTTCGCCTATGCTGCGGAAGAACGGCGGAATTACGCTCACAGAACCGGATTGGCCCTCGCGCTTACCTTCGGTGGAATCGGCGTGGCGATGATCGTCATGACCGCCGTCATCGGTTTGTCGCTGGCGCTTAAGTTCTTGGCGCTTCCCGCTGAACTGCACGAGGTCGTGCGTCTGATCCGCTGGCTGGGCCTCGGCGCGCTGACAATCGCGGCCATGATGCTGCTGTATCGGTTCGGCCCCAGCCATCGACCGCGCCACATCTATTATCTAATTCCCGGCGCGGTCATCGCCAGCGCCCTCTGGCTTCTGGCGTCGGCCGGCTTCTCTCTCTACATCGAGAATTTCGGGGCTTACGACCGGATGTTCGGTTCCGTGGGGGCGGCCGTCGTCTTGCTGATGTGGTTTTACGTCTCGGCCTACGCCGTGTGTATCGGCGCCGAGATCAATGCCGAACTGGAGCGCGAAGCCGAAACCGTCGCGCGGCAGCGGAGCTAGGCGAACATGCCATGGGAATGCTTTGTCGCCGGTGCCTGCCCCCGATAAACTGCCGATATTCGTTCCTCCATTCGAAGGCTTCTCCCAATGAACTTTCACCCTCTCCGTCTCCTTCCCTGCGCCTTGGTGGTAGCGGGTCTTGCGACTGCATCCTTACCGGTGCGCGCGGGCGATATGGCACCGCAGATAGCGATGACGTCGCCCAAGACCGGCAAGCCCGAAAATCCGGGCGATCTCATGCCGAAGGCAACGGCGGTAGCAAAGAAGTTCCTCGAAGACCCGGAATGGACCGCCTTGCGGAACATGTTGGGCGGTGCGACCGCCGTGGCCATTTTCCCCGAGTTGACTCAGGCCGGCTTCCTGCTCGCGGCCGAGGGCGGAAGCGGCGTGTTCATGGTGCGCCACGGCAATACCTGGAGCGATCCGGTCTTCGTCGAACTGGCCGGAACAACGGTTGGCTTCCAAGCCGGCGCACAAGTCATCGAAGGCGTCTTGGTCCTGATGTCCGACGACGGCCCGGAGCGGATGTTGAAAGGCGCTTTCGGCATGGGTGGACAGGCCTCGATTGCGGTGGCCGATCTTGGCCTCGGCGGCGGCACGTCCGGCAGCGGTAAGACCGGCATCAACAGTTTCTTCATTTCCTACGGCCAAGGCCTCTTCGCCGGCGGCGCGATCGGCGGCAGTCAGATCACGCAAAGCAAGGAATACAACCTGTTCACCTACGGTCAGGGCTACGACGCCGGTAAGATCATCGGCGGCTGGAGCGGCAAGGTAAGCAGCGCGGCGGCCCTCCAGAAGATTCTGAACGACGGCACCGCGCGCGCCTGGAAGGGCAAGTGACGGAACTTCGGCGGCCTACGAATTAACCCTTATCTTTCTATGGGTGTTGGCGGGTGCTATGATCTCCCGAGTTTTGATAGCTCGGGAGGTCGCAATGTCCGTGACTCACGAACTCGATCAAATCACGCAGCAAAATTGGGCCAATTTCAAAAAACTGATGACCGGTTCGGTCATTGGCGTACTTGCCACGGTGGGGTTGCTGGCCTTGTTTCTGCTTTAGCATCGCTCGAAAAAAACGGCCCGCCCCCTCGAAGGGGCGGGCCGTAAAGTTTCAGCCTCTCGGCTGGGAGGGGCGCGACCGTACCGCGCGACCGCCCGCCCGTTGATCGAGAAATTCTGAAGATTGGCTTAGATATTCCTAACGGGCCGTTCAGCTCTTGATCAGCTTTTCGATGGCCTCGGCGCCTTCCTGGCTATGAATCCAGCGCTCCGCCTCGCCTTCCGTGTCGAACTTGATGGGCACCCGGTGTGGGCGCTCCCGTCCAGGGGCGGGCACGAAAACCTCGAAAGTGCCGGCGTGGCGGGCATCTTTGGTGGCCGCCACGTACGGTTTAGGCAGTTCTTTCTTCTTTTTCATCGGGGTAGCATTTCTCTCCAGGCCTCGTAAACCGCCAAAAAACCGAGAAAGACGGCCACGTCAAGGGACCTAAACATCCTTGGTGCCCCTGCGAATAGAGTTGGCTTTTGGCCGTTTTTGGGATGTATCCTTAAGCCATCATCGCCAAAATGGGGGTACCATGAGGCGGTAGGGACTCGTTCCCGCGCGGCCCGCATGTTTTTGTCTAAGGGGCTAAGCGGGCCCCACGCACTCTATCATCGGAGCTAGGATATGCCTGTCGGCAAGGTTAAGTGGTTTAACAGCACCAAGGGTTTCGGTTTCATTCAGCCGGACAGCGGTGGTCCGGACGTGTTCGTCCACATCTCCGCGGTCCAGCGCGCCGGTCTCGGCGATCTGGCGGAAGGTCAGAAGATCTCCTACGAGGAGAAGATGGATCCGAAGCGCGGCAAGAGCTCGGCGGAAAATCTCAAGGCCGTCTAAGCCTCACCCGTACGCGACGTTAAAAGGGCACCGGCACAAGCCGGTGCCCTTTTTCTTTGCCGCCAGCGCACCAGGAATTTCTCCCTGCCATGCTTGAGGCAGATGCGATAATTTTCCAATCCGTTCCTCAGCTTCGGAAAAATCCATCCATGCCGCATAACGATTTCGATGTCGTCATCGTGGGCGCCGGCTTCGCCGGCCTCTATATGCTCCACAAGGCTCGCACACTCGGGCTTAGCGCCCATGTTCTGGAGGCGGCGGGCGGCGTCGGCGGCACGTGGTACTACAACCGCTATCCCGGCGCGCGTTGCGACGTCGAAAGCATGGAGTACTCCTACCAGTTCTCGCACGAGCTGCAGCAGGAGTGGAACTGGTCCGAAGTCTATTCCCCGCAAGAGGAAATCCTGCGCTACGCCAACCATGTGGCCGATCGCTTCGATCTGCGCCGAGACATCCGTTTCAACACACGCGTGAACGCCGCCACGTTCGACGATGCGACAGGCCGCTGGACGCTAGAAACCGAAAGCGGCCAGCGCGTCACGGGCAAGTACTGCGTGATGGGTACGGGATGCCTGTCCACCACCAACACGCCGTTCAAAGGCGTCGAGACCTTCGAAGGCGCCACCTACCACACCGGCAACTGGCCACATGAGAAGGTGGACTTCACGGGCTTGCGCGTTGGCGTGATCGGCACGGGCTCGTCGGCCATCCAGGCGATTCCCGTGATCGCCCAGGAAGCGCGGCATCTCTATGTCTTCCAGCGCACGCCCAACTATACGGTGCCCGCGCGTAACCGCCCTCTCACGCCCGAGGTGCGCGACCCCATCAAGGCCGACTATGCGGGCTTCCGGGCACGCGCGAAGACGATGGCGAGCGGCATTCTTTACGAGTTCAATCCGAAATCGGCCCTCGAGGTCACGCCCGAGGAGCGGCAACGCGAGTACGAGAAACGGTGGCGCGACGGCGGCGTCACCTTCATGGGCGCTTTCGCCGACCTGATCGCCAGTCACGAATCCAACGAGACGGCCGCCGAGTTCGTGCGCGGCAAAATCCGTGAGATCGTGAAAGACCCTCAGGTTGCCGAGCTTCTTTCGCCGAAGAACGTCATCGGCTGCAAACGCCTGTGCGTGGACACCGATTACTGGACGACCTTCAACCGCCCCAACGTCACGTTGGTGGACGTCAGCAAGAAGCCCATCGAGAAAATCACGCAAAAGGGCGTCAAGACGGGCGGCAAGGAGTACGAATTGGACGCCCTGGTCTTCGCGACCGGCTTCGACGCCATGACGGGCACGCTCTTGGCCATGGATATCCGTGGCCGGAATGGCGCCAAGCTGCGCGAGAAATGGGCGGAGGTGCCTTACAACTACCTCGGCCTGGCGGTCGCAGGCTTCCCCAATTTCTTCACCGTCACCGGCCCCGGCAGCCCGTCGGTCTTCGCCAACATGATGAATGCCATCGAGCAGCATGTGGACTGGATCGGCGACTGCATGGTCTTCATGGAGCAGAAAGGCATCCAGCAGATCGAGCCCAAACCGGACGCGGAAGCGGAGTGGGTGGAACATGTCTCCGCGGTGGGCGCCGTCTCGCTCCGCTCCCATTGCGATTCGTGGTACTTGGGCTCCAACATCGCGGGAAAGCCACGGGTCTTTTCACCCTATATCGGCCCGGTGCCCGACTACGCGAAGAAGTGCGAGGACGTGGCCGCCAAGGGTTACGAGGGCTTCGTCCTCCGCTGATCGCCGCTAATACGTCATGCAGGCCGCGCTAAGCCCGCCGGTCACGATGGAGGCAACCGCCAGCGTGATGCCGGCGGCCACGTTGTTATCCTCGATCCGGCGGGACAGGTCGCGCAACGCCAGGTTGGCCGCGACGAAGACAATCAATTGAACGGCCAAGCCGATCGCGCTCCAAACCGCCATGTCCAGCAGCGTGGCGCTGTTCACGATCGCGCTGGCGAGCGGCAAGGTGAAGCCGACCACGGCACCGCCGAGGCTCACCGCCGCGGCCGTATTGCCCGCACGGATAAGGGCGCCTTCGCGATGCGGCGTCACCGCCATATAAAAAAGAAGGAAGGCCGTCTCCGCGACCAGTGCCGCGGCCAGATAGGCCAGGAAACTGCCGAGCCCCTGCAGGGAAATCATGATGTCCATGGCGCTCACTCGAAATAGTGGGGGATGAACCGGCTGGTATCGCGGGTGATGGCGGTAGAGTCCTCGCGGATGCCCATACCGGCGGGCTCGCTCGCCACGACCCAGGAACCGATTACCGGATAGTTGCCGTCAAATTCTGGCATGGGCGTGAAGGCCTGATAGACGAACCCTTCGGCGCCATACGCCCCGCTCGTCTCGGTGATGACACCACCGCCCGCTTCCAGAACCTGGACGTTTGAACCCTCGCGGCTGTAGATCGGCTTGCGCACGCGCTTGCCCTCAATCCCGCCCGGCTCCAACGAAGCAGGCAATAGGTTCGGATGATCCGGCGCCATCTCCCACAAGAGAGCCAGCGCCGCCTTGTTCGAGAGCACCATCTTCCACGCCGGCTCGATGACCTTGGTCACGCCGCTGAGAAGGGGCGCGCCGAACTCTTCGGTGACGAGCCACTCCCAGGGATAGAGCTTGAACAAGGCGCCGATGCGGCGGTTGCCGAGATCGACGAAATCGCGCCCGTTCCACCCAATATCCTCGATGTCGATTCGTTCGGTCACGAGCCCGGCCTGGACCGCCGTGTCGCGCAGATATTCGATCGTGCCGCCGTCCTCGGCATGGTCCTTCACCGACGAGAAATAGAGGCGCTCGCGGCCAAGCCCGAACTTCCGCCAAGCGTCGATGAGACGCTCATGAATCGAGTTGAACTGGTCGTGCCCCGGCGAAACAGCTTCTAGCCAATCCCATTGCACAACGGCCGCCTCGAAGAGGGCCGTCGGCGTGTCGGCATTGTATTCGAGCAGCCGCGGCGGCCCCTCGCCGCCATAGCAAAAATCGAAACGGCCATAGAGATTCTTTTCGCCGGCCTGCCAACTTCCTTGAATGGCGTCCCACGCCGCCCGCGGAATGCGCAAGCGCTCATAGGCCTCTTCGCCCGTTTTCACGACCTGTGCGACGAGCGCCAGCGCCATCTGCTCGACCTCGGCGGTGGCCGCTTCGATCTCATCGACCTCCGCCGCCGTGAACCGATAAAAGGCCGTCTCGTCCCAATAGGGCGCGCCGTCGATCGTGTGGAATACAAAACCGAGATCCCGCTCGACATGCTCGCGCCAATCGGGGCGAGGCGTCGCCAAAAGGCGCTCCACGAACTAGCTGCCCGAGCTGGAACGATAGGACGCCGCCTTGCTGCCGAACCCGCTGCGGGAAACAGGCGTCACCTGCGTCGCGGGACGGAATGCGGTCGCGCTACTGGCTCCCGCGCCGGCAAAACTGCCGACGTTCAGGAACTTGCCGTTCCTGGCCATGACCGCGGAATTATCCACCCCACGATAGACCGGCGCGTTGAACCGGTTGCCGCCCATCATGTTGCCCAGCATGTACCCCATCATCATCGGCATGAAGAAGCCCGTGCCGCCGCTGCTGACCGTACTGGCCTGAGGCGTCTCGCAATTGCCGGCCCCGAACTCCTTCTCGCACTCTTCCTTACGGGAAAATCGGGGCGCCTGCGCGAGGTAGTCCCGTTCGCTTTGCGTCTTGGCGTCCAGGCAGACGGACTCGCTATAGACACCCGCGCAATCCTTCACGTCGGAAAAAAACTTGGCGTCCTTCGGCACCTGGTCGTCTTCCCCACAGGCGGCCAACACCATCGTCGCGCTGCCCAACAGCGCCAAACGGATCGAACGGGACTTCTTCATCGTCGATGATTCCTTTTTTTATGACGGTGAGTATGGCCGTGCGGACCAGAGCGAACAAGCGGCCCTCGCCCATGCCATTCCCATGCTCCGCAACGGGCGTGTACGCTCGGAACCGCGGCCCCGCTGCAACGTTGACAGAAACGGGCGTCGTCCCCCCGGCCCCGCTGCACGTCCTGGAGGCGGGCTTGAGAGTTCTGGTTGTTCTCAACCACAAAGGCGGCACCCTATCCCGGCACAAGCCAAGGGAAGGGCTTGCCTTGGTCAAGGCCGCGTTCGAACGTCATGGCATTACGCCGACCATTCAGGCCGTGCGCGGCCCGGATATGGCAGAAGCCATTCGTCGAGCGCTCGACCGGACGCGGGACTGGAACGCCGTGGTCGTGGGGGGCGGAGACGGCAGCGTGAATGCGGCTGCCTCCGTCTTGGCGGGATCGGACATTCCGCTCGGCGTCCTGCCGCTCGGCACGTTCAACCACTTCGCCAAGGATTTGGGCGTCCCGCTGGCACTCGAGGACGCGGTCGCCACCGTGGTTCGCGGCCACGCAAGATCCATCGATCTGGGCGAGGTGAACGGGCGAATCTTCGTCAACAACTCCTCGCTCGGCATTTATCCGCATCTCGTGGTCACGCGCGAGCGCGTGCAGCGGCGCGGCGTGGCCAAATGGGCCGCCGCCATCGTAGCCGCCGCGGCCATGTTATGGCGCTTGCCCCGCCATCGCGTCTGCGTGCGCGCTCAAGGCTGGTATGAGGATCGCCAGACCCCCTGTCTTTTCATCGGAAACAATCCGTACGATTTAGACGTCTTCGGCAGCGCCAAGCGCTCGCGCCTGGATTCCGGCGCGCTCTATCTCTGCCTGGTCGCCCGTCCCAGCCGTTTCGCGTTGCTCAAGCTGACCCTACGCGCGCTGCTCGGACGTCTGGAGGCGGAGCAGGATTTACTCCAGGCGCAGCTTACCGAAGCCACCATCGTCCCGCGCCGGCGCGTGATCCACGTGGCGCTGGATGGCGAGTCGCTATTACTGAATAGCCCGCTGCACTATCGCGTCCGGCCGCGCGCGCTGCGCGTGCTGGTTCCCGAAAACGCGGCGTCATGAGGACGATCGCGCACCTCTCCGACCTTCACTTCGGGCGCCACGACGATCAAGTGGCCGAGGCCTTGCTGGCCGACGTCTCGTTGAAGAGCGCCGATCTTGCAATCGTTACGGGCGATTTGACCCAGCGCGGCCGCATCCACCAGTTCGAGGCGGCGCGGTCCTTTCTCGACCGGCTCGGCAAGCCCGTCCTCGTCGTGCCGGGCAACCACGACATTCCCCTCTACGACCTGATTCAACGCTTCGTGGGCCGGCTTGCCCGTTATCAGCGCTTCATCACGGGCGATCTCCACCCCTTCATCGATGATGGCGAGATCGCCGTGCTGGGTCTCAACACCGCGCGCTCCGCCGCCATCGCCAACGGGCGGGTTTCTCGATCCCAGGCCCGCGCCATCGTCTCGGCTTTCGCGAACGTCTCGGCGGACCGGACCCGCATCGTCGCCGCGCACCACCCGCTGCTGGCTCCCAAGGGCGCGGCCGCCACCCTGGTCGGGCGAGCCGTACTGGCGCGGGAAGCGCTTTCCGGAGCGGGCGTACATATCGTCCTAGGCGGCCATCATCATCACGCGCTCAGCGCCGAGTCCGCCCCCGACCCCGTCGAGGCCAGGCGCGAGATTTTGGTGGTCCAGGCGGGCACGGCCATCTCGGAACGCCTGCGCGGCGAGACCAATTCCTACAATCTCCTGCAAATACAGCCGCATCGCGTGACATGCGCGATCAGGCTATGGGACGGTGCGAATTTCGACACGCGAGAAACGTCAGCCTTTGTTTTTGTGGATGGTAAATGGGTGCGTTCGTGAAACGGCTCGGCCTGCCAGCCGTATCCTGTCTTTTCCTCTTCCTGGCACTGGCCTACGGCTCGATAGCGGTACCTTCGGTGCAGGGCATCGACGCCACGATAGATGCGGCGTTGGATTTCATGCGCTCCAGACAAGGGCTCGCGGTGTTCCTGTGGGTCACGACCCTAGGATCGGGCGCCACTTTGCTGGCCATCATGCTGACAGCGACGGGATTTCTATGGTTCGGACCGGACCGCCCATTCTTGCGCCCGCTCTGGACCGTCTATCTGGGTACCGAGGCAATGGTCTGGAGCGCAAAGTTCATCCTTAAACGCGAGCGGCCGATTTTCCTGGAGGTGGCAAGCGCCGCCTCGCCATCCTTTCCCAGCGCCCATACGGCGGGCGCGGCGGCCGTCTATGGCTTCCTCGCGTATATCCTCATGCACCGCGCCACATCCGGCGGCCCCGCACATGCGTGCATCCTTGCCATGGCGGCTTTCATCATCGCTGCCGTCGCTCTTAGCCGCGTGGTGTTGGGCGTGCACTTCTTCTCCGACGTGCTCGGAGGCCTAGCAGCCGCCGGCTTATGGCTCTGCCTGGGCGCGGCCATGGCTCACGGAGCATCGAAGTGCTCTCGATGCCCCATAAATAAAGAGTCGTGATCGGGCGCCGCTACAGTTCTTCTAGATTGAAAATTGGCGGACAGGGAGGGATTCGAACCCTCGATAGGGGCTTTAGTCCCCTATAACGGTTTAGCAAACCGCCGCCTTCAGCCGCTCGGCCACCTGTCCGTATATGGGCGGCCCCCGTGAGGGGTGCGCCCGGTTCTAAGGTCCCCCAATCCGCCTGTCAACGACGCGCCGGTCATGCCTCCTTCTACATGGTCTCTTGAGGCCCATGGGTCGCCACCCTATGAGCGAAATCCCAGCATGCGACCTATCCCAAAGATGGGGCAGCCAAGCAGGTAAGGGGCAGAAAATTAGCGCACCCGCGGGGCAAAAATATGCCAAAGTCCCCTCCCTAGCATCCCTTTCCCCGCCACCAGCGAACCGCGAAACAGGCAACCAGTGACGGGGCTTCGCCACATGATCTGCCACCACGGCCTTGTTAAGGTGAAAGCTCGATGAGCTCCTCCGTGCCAGACCGTCGTGGCTTTCGACTCTCGAGTCTTTT
Source organism: uncultured Alphaproteobacteria bacterium (assembly GCA_902826885.1). Classification (GTDB taxonomy): domain Bacteria; phylum Pseudomonadota; class Alphaproteobacteria; order CADEGL01; family CADEGL01; genus CADEGL01. The sequence continues at coordinate 45,194 of CADEGL010000001.1, forward strand.
TGCTCTCGCCTTGATGGTCATGTCGCTGCCGATTGGCGGCAGCCATGCGCAATCGGCGCCGCCGGGCCTGACCGTTCATGCGCTGGACACGACCATCGGCCAGCCGGCCGCCGGCTTGGCCGTCGAGCTTTTTGACGTGTCCGGAGATCAGCCGCGCAGCATCGTGAAAGCCGAGGCCAATGGCGACGGCAGGGCAGACATCGTCGCCGGACGCCCGTTGACGGTCGGCCGGTATGAACTGCGCTTCGCCGTCGCGGACTATTTCCGCAAGCGTGGTGTCGCGCTGAGCGACCCGCCATTTCTGGATGTCGTGCCTGTGCGCTTCTTCATCGACGATCCATCCGGAAGCATCCATCTTCCATTCGCCTTCTCGCCGTGGAGTTACGGCGTCTTTCACTGAAGACGGTTGCCCCTAGCTGTCCAGCAACAAGACGAGCATGGAGTCCATGGTCCGCCCCACCCTCGACCGCCGCGGCTTTTGCCGCCTGGCTCTGGCCGGTGCGATAGGCACGGCCTTGCCCCTGCGTTATGGCTGGGCGCAGCCGGCCGCCAAGCCAAAAGCCATCACGCTTGAAGACGTCAACCGCATGGATGAGGCGACGTTTAGCGCGACGTTCGGCGACACCTTTGAACTATCACCTTGGGTTGCAAAGAAAGCGTATGCCAAACGGCCGTTTGCCACCGTCGCGGCGCTGCACCAGGCCATGTGGGACACGTTCGAGGCCGCATCGCGGGCCGAGCACATCACGTTCCTCCGCAACCTTCCGGATATCGGCGACAAGAACGTGAAGCCCGGCGGCATCACGGAGGATTCCAAGCGCGAACAACAAGCCGCGGGTATCAATGCGTTGAACGATCAGGACCTGGCGCGCCTGATCGCGCTGAACAAGGCCTACAAGGCCAAGTTCGGCTATGGCTACACGATCTGCGTGTTGCGCAACACGCCCGAGACCATCATGTCCCAGATCGAGCGCCGCATGACGTACGATCCCGACAAGGATCTGGCGACATCCTTGCAGGAAGAATTCTACATCACGCGGCTTCGCGTGGCCGGCATGGTGACGGGGCCGGGCATGCCAAAGGTCAACGGCAACATGAACACGCATGTGCTCAATGCCGTGAGCGGCAAGCCGGCCGAAGGCATGAGCGTCGAACTTTACGAGCTGATGGGCGACACACGGCGCAAACTCAACCAGCAGACGCTGAACGCCGAGGGGCGTTGCATGCTGATGGACGGCCGTCCGGTACCGATCGGCCGTTACGAAATACGCTTTGGCCTGGCCGACTATTTCCGCAAGAACGGCATCGCCGTCGGCGATCCAGCCTACCTGGACGTGGTGCCTGTCCGTATTTCAATCGCCAATCCGGAAGATCATTATCACGTGCCGCTGGTTTGCACGCCGTGGAGCTATTCGACTTACCGGGGGACCTGAACGGACGTTTTTATGGACCATGGCCACGCGGGGGAGTGGCCTCTAACCGGCGCGCATCCGCCAATATTCCGTGAGGCGGCGCGCCCGAGGCACAACCCCGTAGATACTGGACGTCTCGCTGGTTCCGGCGTGCCGGAAGCTAGCGTGTCGTTTGAGAGCATCTGCACAGTAAAAATCGGGGCTGACGTATGACGAGCAAAAAGACGGGAATTTCGCGGCGGCGGTTTCTGGATGGCGGCGTCGCCATCGGCGCCCTGATGCTTGGCGTGCGCGGCGCCAGCGCGCAAACCGCCCATAACCACGGCAATATGCCCTCGACGCTGGGGTTGGTCCCGCGCCAGGTTCCCGCGGCGATGGACCAGCCGCTGGTCGAGCCCGAGGTTCGGCGTTCGGTCAACGGCGAACTTCGCACGAATCTGCGGATTTCGTATGCGTACCGGGATATCGGCGGGGTCCGCCTTTACGTCCGTAGCTATGAGGGCGGTTCTCCCGGCCCGACGCTCCGCATGAAGCCCGGCGAGACTCTGCGCATCCGGATGACTAACGACCTTCCGCCGAATCGCGACCTCATGCCGATGGACATCAGCAATCCGCACCAGTTCAACAACACGAACTTCCATTTCCACGGCTCGCACGCGAGCCCCAGCGGCATCGCGGACAACGTGATGCGCTCGATGGTTCCCGGCCAAGCTTATGACATCGAAATCAAGCTGCCGAAGGATCATACGCGCGGCACCTATTGGTACCATCCGCATCATCACGGCAGCGCCGACGTCCAAATGGCCAGCGGCATGGTGGGCGCCATCATCGTCGAGGGGGATTTCGAAGACGTCCCCGAGATCGTCAATGCGCGCGAGCGCGTGCTGGTGATGACCCAAGTGGTCTACGATTCCAAGGGAATGATCGAGAACTTCGAGACGCTATTCCCCGAGACGGCAACCCGCTTTCTCGCGATCAACGGCCAAAGGCGACCGGTTATCACCATGCGTCCGGGCGAGGTACAACGCTGGCGCATGCTGAACGCGGCCTATCAAGACGACATGCTGGTCGAAATGGAGAAGCACGAGCTGCATCCGGTCGCCTATGACGGCATCCAGCTTGGAAGCGTCGAGCATTTCAAGCAGTTGCTGATGGGTCCCGGCCAGCGCGCCGACGTGCTGGTACAGGCCGGCGCGCCGGGGACATACGAGCTTCGTGCCGCGCCGTACGACCAGGGCCACCCCTCGCCTACCGGGCCGCTCGCGCGGGTGGTGGTCGCGGGCGAGCCAATGTCCATGAAGCTGCCGGCTTCGCTGCCCAAGCCCCCGCTCAAGACGATCAAGGATTCTGAAATCACCGGCAAACGAACACTTACGTTCTCGGCCACGGCACCCGAAGCCGACGCCGCCGGGCATTGGCAGGAATTCGGCTTCTTCATCAACGGCAAGAAGTTCGACCCGAACCGGATCGACGAGCGTGTGAAGCTGGGCGCGGTCGAAGAATGGACCATTCTCAATACCCATGAGCATGACGACCATGCGTTCCACATCCACACCAACCCGTTCGAGGTCATCAAGGTGAACGGAAAGAAACTCGACACGCCCCAATGGCGCGACACGGTCCTCGTGGCGAGCAAGGGCGGCAGCGTGGTGTTTCGTTCCCGCTTCCTCGATTACACCGGCATTTTCATGATGCACTGTCACATGATGAACCATGAAGAGATGGGCATGATGGCGACAGTCGAGGTCTATAAGTAAGGGCGGATCTCGTGAACCTGAACACCATTGTCGAGGTCAAGCGTCCGAAGTCCACGGATGCGATCGGCCAGTGGCGAGATGGATACGCCTGGCTCGCGGGCGGAACTTGGCTCTTTTCCGAGCCTCAGGTCGCCGTCGATACGCTGATCGACCTCGATACGCTGGGCTGGCCGTCGTTGACCGCGACGCAAGCGGGGCTCGAGATCGCCGCGACCTGCCGCGTCGCCGATCTTCATGCCTTCAAGGGACCCGCCGAGTGGCGATCCGCGCCTTTATTCCGCGATTGCATCGACGCGTTCCTGATGTCGTTCAAGATTTGGAATGCCGCTACCATCGGCGGGAACGTCTGCATGTCGCTTCCGGCGGGTGCCATGATCTCGCTCACCGCGGCCCTCGAAGGCGTCTGCACGCTGTGGCCGCGAGACGGCGCGCCGCGCGAGGTTCCGGTTACGGCGTTCGTCACCGGCAACCACAAGAACGTCCTGCAGAAAGGCGAGCTGCTCCGCTCGATCCACCTGCCCGCGGCCGCGCTGTCGAAACGTTATGCCATGCGGCAGATGTCTCTTACCCGGTATGGCCGTTCGGCGGTCCTGATCATCGGTACCGCGGGCGACCGAGGCAAAGATTTCCTGTTGACGATTACGGCATCGACGCCCAGGCCCGTGCAATTGCGCTTCGATAAGACTCCCAGTGCCGCCGCATTGCGCCATGCCATCGACGAGCATCTGCCGGCCGGCGGTTATTTCGCCGACGTTCACGGCTCCGCGCCCTACAAACGCCACCTGACCTATCACTTTGCGGAACAGATTCGCGCGGAGCTCGCATGAGCCGATACGAGGTCAACGGCCATCTCTACTCAGCCGAGCCGCGGCCCGGCCAGTGCTTGCGCACTTTTTTGCGCGATCTGGAGGTTTTCGGCGTCAAGAAGGGTTGCGATGCCGGCGATTGCGGCGCCTGCACGGTATGGCTGGACGGGCAGCCATTTCACTCTTGTCTGGTGCCCGCTTTCCGTGCCGAAGGCCGCAAAGTCACGACCATCGAGGGCCTCTCCAAGAACGGCGAGCTGCACCCCGTGCAGAAGGCTTTTCACGACGCCCAAGCCTTCCAATGCGGCTATTGCGCGGCCGGCATGATCATGACGACGGCCTCGGCCGCCTTCGACGAGGCCCGCAAGGCCGACCTGCCCCATGCGCTGAAGGGCAATCTGTGCCGCTGCACCGGCTATCGTTCGATCGACGACGCCCTGCATGGCAGGACCAATATCGAACCCGATATCGCGGGCAAGGCCTGCGGCGCAAACCTGCCCAATCCCTTCACCGACGCCATCCTGACCGGCAAAGCCCGCTATACGATGGATATCGCCATAGAAGGGTTGTTGCATCTCAAGGTGCTTCGCTCGCCGCACGCGCATGCCCGTATCGTCAGGATCGACACGGCCAAGGCCAAGGCCGTGCCCGGCGTGGTCGGCGTCTATACCTGGGAGGACGTGCCGCGCCGCCTGTACAGCACGGCACTGCATGAAGATCATCTGGTCGATCCCGACGACACCTACGTGCTGGACAATGTCGCCCGTTTCGCCGGCCAGCGGATCGCGGCGGTCGTGGCCGAAAGCGAGATCGCCGCGGAGGCTGGCTGCCGTGCGTTGGAGGTCGAGTACGAGATCCTGCCCGCGGTGTTCGATCCGGTCGCCGCGCTGGAACCCGGCGCTCCCCTCCTCCACGACAAGGACGTCCTCACCGACAGCGGTAATATCTATTGCGATCTTCACGGCGAGATCGGCAGCGTGGCAAAGGGTTTTGCCGAAGCCGAGGCCGTCCACGAAATGACCTATTCGACCTCGCGCGTGCAGCACGTGCATTTGGAGACCCACGGCTCGATCGCCTGGCGCGGCGATGACGGCCGCTGGCATGTGCGCACAAGCTCGCAAGGGCCGTTCGTCGTTCAGAAGAAGCTTTGCTACCTGTTCGGGTTGCGCGCGCGCGATCTACACGTTTTCACCGAACGGGTCGGCGGCGGCTTCGGCGGTAAGCAGGAAATGGTTTCGGAAGACCTCGCCCTGTTCGCCGCCATGAAAACCGGACGCCCCGTCAAATGGGAATGGACCCGCGAGGAAGAATTCATCGGGGCCACGACGCGGCACCAGATGACCACCAAGGTCAAGATCGGCGCCAAACGCGACGGCACGCTGACCGCGCTCGACGTGCATGTCGTGTCGAACACCGGCGCCTATGGCAATCACGGCAGCGAGACCCTGGCCGCCGCGATGGCAAGCCCGCTAGCGATGTACCGCTGCGATAACAAAAAGGCCGTCGGCTACGCCGTCTACACCAACATGGTGCCGGGCGGCGGCTTCCGCGGGTACGGCAGCTCGCAAACCACCTTCGCGATCGAATGCGCCATCGACGAGCTGGCCCGCCTTCTGGACATCGATCCCTTCGCCATCCGGCGTAAGAACATCGTCCGTCCCGGCGACAACATCGAATCGATTTGGAAGGAACCGAGCGACGCCAGCTTCGGCAGCTATGGCATCGGCCAGTGCCTGGATATCGTCGAGACCGAACTGGCCAAAGGCAAGGGTGCCAAGACTCCCGCCGGGCAGGAGTGGGCGGAGGGGACCGGTATCGCCCTCACAATGCTGGAATGTGGCCCCCCGACCGAGCATCGCTCGGGCGCGACGATGAAGCTGCTATCCGATGGCACCTATCACCTCGCGGTCGGTTCGAGCGAAATGGGCAACGGCATCACCACGGCGCACAAGCAGATCGCGGCCGCGATCATGGGCACCCGGGCGGGCGATATCGACATCATCAACGCCGACACCGACCGTACGCCCTATGACACGGGCACATTCGCAAGCACAGGCACGGTCGTAGCCGGCAAGGCCGTCCACATCACCGCCGAAGCCATGCGGGACGATATTCTGGCTTTTGCCAGCCGTCATACCGGCATCGCGCCAGAACAGTGCCGGCTCGACAACGATGCCGTCGTTTGCGGCAACACGCGCATCCCGCTGAACGCGCTTCACGCCGCGGGCGCCAAGGTCGACCATCGCTTCGAGGTCGGCCGCAAAGCCTATCTGTCGCCGCGCTCGATCGCTTTCAACGTGCAGGGCGTGCGCCTAGCAGTAAACCGCATCACCGGCGAAATCCGCATCCTGTACAGCGTACAGGCCGCCGATATCGGCCGTCTGATCAACCCCATGCAGTGCCGCGGCCAGCTCGACGGCGCGATCGCCATGGGCTACGGCTGGGCATTGACCGAGAACATGGTGCATGACGAAGGCCGCATGGTGAACCCGCAATTGCGGAACTACCGCATCCCGGCCTTCGCCGACACGCCGCACACCGATATCTTCTTCGCCGACACACACGATTCGATCGGCCCCTTGGGCGCCAAATCCCAGGGCGAATCGGCGATCAACCCCGTCGCCCCCGCCATCTCCAACGCATTGGCCAACGCCACGGGCGTACGCTTCGCCCACCTGCCCTTTACGCCCGACCGGCTGTTCGCGAAGCTCGCCCCGCCGTCATGATCGCGCCCGGGGGCAACGTCACCATCGTGACGCAAACCTGCGTCCGGCCAGAAGCCGCCGAGGCCTTCGCGCGCTGGCAAGGCGAGACCAGCACGTTCATGGCGTCGCTGCCGGGCTTTATCGAACAACGGCTGATGCCACCCAAGCCGCCTTTGCAGGTCGATTGGGTCATCCTGCAGCGTTTCGAAAGCATCGGTACCGCGCGCGCGTGGCTTTCATCGCCCGAACGGCACGAAAGGCTGGATGGCGCCGCACCCATGCTGGTCGGGCGTGACGACGTTCACATCATTCACGACGAAGCCCAGGGCATAAAGCCCGCCCCCGTTTCGGCCGTGATCAGCACGCGTGTTATGCCGGGCCGCGAGATCGAATACCGCGCATGGGAACGTAAGATTGCCATCGCGCAGTCCAAGGCCCCCGGTTTGCGAGGCTATCGCTTCGAACCGCCGGTGCCGGGCGTGCAGGAGGACTTCGTCGCGATCCTCCGTTTCGACACCGAGGAACATCTGCAGGGTTGGTTGAATTCGCCCGAACGCAAGAAATTGATCGACGAGGCCGCGCCATTGACCGCCGAGTTTCACGCCCGGATCGCGCACACCGGGTTTGAGCAGTGGTTCCGCGACGAGTCGTCGCCCGCGCAAGTACCGGCCTGGAAACAGAACATGATGGTTCTGTTCATGCTCTATCCGGTCGTCTTTCTGTTTGGCGCCTTCGTCCAGACCCCTTTGCTGTCCGAAAAGGCGCGCCTGCCGTTCGCGGCATCGTTGTTCATCGCGAACGTCGCCAGCGTCCTGCTGCTCAGCAAATTGGTGCCTTGGGCCAGCACACGGTTCGCCTGGTGGCTCAACCCGTCTTCCGCCAACAAGACCATGATCGATGCGTTGGGCACCGCGCTTCTTGTGGCAGCCTACGCGGGTATGGTCGCCGTTTTTCTTTGGTTGTTCTGAGTTGGCGTCTTCAAGCGTTCCGGGTGCGTGAAGGCGCCTTCACGCCTTCGCCCGCATAGCCCATCAGGCGGGAGATTTCCTCGGCCGCATCCTTGACCATGCGCTCGATCAGCGGGACGCGTGTTTGGACACGGGTGACCGGGGCGCCGATGACCAACCCCGCCAGCACGTTTCCGGCCTTGTCGAAAATGGGCGACGCGATGCCGGCCACGCCTTCGATGGTTTCCTCCAGCGAGGTGGCCACCCGCTCGCGGCGTACGGCATCGACGATGCGGCGCAAATCTCCCTTGGTCCGCACAGTCCTATCCGTGATCGGCTCCAGCACGGCGCGCCGCAGGTAATCCTCGCGCCATTCCTTGGGTTGGAAGGCCAAAAGGACACGGCCGACGGACGACGCGTAAAGCTGTTCGCGCGAACCCACGTCGGCGATGAAACGAAGCGCGTTCTTGCTGTGGGCGACGTAGACATAGACGGCCGCCGGCGTGTCGGACGCAAGCTGGGCCAAAAGCGCGCTTTCGCCCGTGGCGTCGGACAGCGCGTCCACCACCGGCATGGCCACATCGGGGAAGCGCCGGTGCGAGACAATGGACGAGGCCAATTTCACCGATTCCGGCCCGATCGCGTAACGGCTGCCCCGCAACTGCAAAAACCCGCTTTGGGTGAGTGCGCGCAAAAGCGCCAACAGGCTGCTCTTGGGCGTGGCGCTGGCCTCGCTAAGCTCAGACAAGGTCGCGCCGTCGGGCATCTCGGCCAAGAGGCAGAGAAGACGCGGAATGCGAGTGGCGGAACGCGGCGGCTTCTGACGCGCGGGCATCGCAGACACGAGGACAGGAACGGGTACGTTCATCATAGAACAAATCTGTTGGAGAAACCCGAAGTAGATCAGCCGGTCGGAGCGACGCCGCTCTTCATGCCTTTGAGCGCGCGCGGCGGCCGTTGCGCGCCGCGGAATAGAACCTGGGCCTGGATAGCGACGGCCTTCTCCCAGGCCGCGATCTCGGCCTTACCCATCTCCTCGCGCGGCTTGGGATCGACGTCGAAATTGCCGAACTTGTCCGCACCGCGCACCAACGCCGCCGATTCGCGGGGGAAATGCTGGTAGGCGTGGGTGGGGATCATCTCCAAGAGGAAGATGATGCGCCGGTCCTTGCCGAAATTGGCATTGGATGAATGGCAGATCGCATTGTTGAAGATGGCGACCTCGCCAGGCTCGAGCGCGAAATCCACGGCCTTCGTTTCATCCAACGGCGCATCGATGGACTGCTCGCGAGTGAGAAGACTGGAGGTGCCGAATGCCTCCTTGTGCGGGAACAGCGGGCCTTTGTGCGTGCCGGGTAGGCCGCGGATACAGCCGTTCTCCTTGCCGCACGGCGACAGGGCCAACGCTACGATCAAGACGATGGGTTTCACGTCGGCATAGGCCGTGTCCTGGTGCCACCCCGCGAAGGTCTTGCCGTCGGCGTTCTTGGCGCGCAGCGAAGTGCCCCAGCACAGAATGTCCGGCCCGATCAGGTCCTCGCAGGCATCCAGCATGCGCGGCTCGCGGATCATTTCGTCGACCCAGGGGCATATCATGTGCGCCTTCTGGTCGAGTTTCAGCCGGTCGTCCGGGTATTTGGCCTCGAAGGCCTCCAAAGACGCGCGGTAGGATTTGGCATCGGCCTCTTCCATGACGCGGATAGGCGCGACGAACCCGTTCTCGAAGAAACCTTTGACTTGATCGTCGGTCAGGATCTTGGGCACGGCATCCCCTCTCCTTCGAAATCAGCCGGCGCGGCGCGCGGCTGGTGTGGATGTCGCCGGCGCGCGCAGGGCGGGCCCGTCGGCATACGCATTCATCCGGCTGACATACCAATCGAGGAACAGCTCTAGCTGGCTCTCGTTCGGCGTATAGGGGCCGGGTTCATAGGCCGGGCTGCGCACGCCCATCTGCGTCCAGGCCACGAAGGTCGCGTCTTGCTCGTTCGTCTTGTTCCACACATGGGTCAGATTCTCCATGTCGTAGTCGACGCCTTCGACCGCATCCTTGTGTACGAGCCACGTCGTTCGCACGAGCGTCTTCTCCGCCGACATGGGGAAGACCGAGAAGATCACGGCATGATCGCTGAGAAAATGATTCCAGGAGTTGGGCTGGGTGTGGAGCGAGAGGGCGCCGAGCCGCTTTTCGGTGAAATCGCCCAGAAGGCGCTTGGACGCGATGCGTGTATCCATCGTGTAGGACTCGCCCACGTTGTCGAGGGCCATGCGCTCCACACGGTAGGGCGTCGGCCTGTCCTCCTCCAGCCGCTCGACCGCTTTCCATTGCAGCCGGTGCTGTCCCCAGATGGCTTCGAACTCGCCCTGGATGCGCCGGTAGCGCTCGTAATACTCCTGCTGACGCGGCTTCACGTCGCTTTCGGAGTGGCCGAAGAATTGAAAGAAGGTCTTAAGAAGCTCCGGATGCCGGGTGCAGTGGTAGCACTCCCGGTTATTCTCCATCACGGCCTTCCAGTTCCCCTCCTCGACCAGGTCGATCTGCTTGGCGACCTTGCACTCCTCGATCCGGTGCGGCGCGATATATGGGGCGGCGGTCCTCTCCAGCTCCGCGAAGTCCTCGGGCGGCTCGTCCGCCAGACACGCGAACAGCACGCCCGCGACGTTGCGCAGGTGCACGGGCTTGAGGCCGAGGCATTTCGGGTCCGCGTGGGGCGCCATGTGCTCGGCATAATCGAGCGTGCCCGAAAGCCCATAGGTCCAATTGTGATAGCGGCAGACGAACTTGCGCGTGGCGCCGCGCGCCTCGGTCAGGATGCGCGCGCCCCGGTGCCGGCAGACATTGTGGAAAGCGCGGATTTCCATGTCCTCGCCGCGCGTGACGATGATCGAGTAGCGTCCGATATCGACCGTGAAATAATCGCCTTTCTTCGGCACCTCGGGCGCCGAGCCGATATGGAACCAGTGGCGCGCGAAGATGCCATCCATGTCCAGGTCGAACACCTCGTCATCGAGGTAGAAGGGCGCGGCCAGGCTATAGCCCCGCTTCCGCTCGGCCAGCAGCCGCGCCAGGGCGCGTTTCGCGCCGTCTTTCCCCTCGATGATCTTCATGCCCGTTTCCTCCCATGCTCGGCGCCTTCGCGCTCCGCCACCATCGCCGCCATGTGCTCCAACATCGTCTCGACGCCGGGGCAGACCACGGCACCCGCCGCCGTCAATTCCTCGCTGATGTCCACCGGCAGGCTGGTGTTGCTGCCGTCCGGGATGCGGTTCAACTTGCCGCCGACGAAGATCGGCGCGCCCACGTCCAGCTTCACCATGTCCTTCTTCAATTCCGAGACGAAGGTGAGCGCCACGCCGTTGTAGGACGACAGGGCGACGAAATCGGCGCCCGACCCCTTCATCTGCTCGGCCAAGTCGTTGGGGTCGGTCGAGGTGCCGCCGTCGACGATGGTCACGCCCAGTTGGCGCAGCACGGTCTCGATCAGGATCTTGCCGTACTCGTGCACATCGGTTGTCGCGATACAGGCCCGGAAACCGGCGTTCCTGATGCGGTCGCGCGCGGCTTCGTCCATGCGCCCGACCACTCCCTCGCCCATCTCCTCCAACTGCTCGATGGAGTGCGAGCGCACCACGGGCGTCCGGCCGCGCAAGCGTCCCTCCGTCGGCCGGCCGGGTCCGTACAGCTCTTCCAGCCGCTTGGAGCCGACGCGCCGGATAGCCAGCAGCATTTCGAACGGATTGCGCACGTCCAGACCGGCCTCGGTAAAGCCCTGGAGGACGTTGGCTTTGAACTGATGGCCGCCCTCCACGATCTTGTCGGCGATCGGATCGATTTCGTCGTCGCGGTAGAGCGCGTGGAGCGGCTCGTCCAATTCCACCAGCTTGTTGGCGAACATGTGGACGTCGACGATTTCCTCGATATCCGGAATACGCTGCGCCTCGGTCACCGGCGTCGGGTTGACGGCATGGCCCGCGGGCCTGGTCTTCTGGCCATAGATGTCCATGCGCAGATAGGTCGCCAGCGACGCATAGTTGGCGGCGTAGTTCTGCCCATACATGGTGGTGGCGCCGTAGATCATCGTGCCCGGCGTCTTCGTGATCTTGTGCGCCGCGCGCTGGAACGCATGGCGTGTGAACGGCCGCGCATAGGTGTTGCCGAACGAATAGCTGGCGTGCCCGCCGCACAACTCATCGACGATGTACTGCTCCAACAGGATCGCACCCAGAGAGCAGGCCAGATCGGTGAACATCGAGGCAAAACCGTCGTCCAGGCTGGAATGAACGATCACCTCCACCGGCTGCGCCGCCGTCAGAGCGATGGCCTTGAGCGATTCCGCCGTGGTGAAGATATCGTCGTCCCAATGCGGCTGGCGAAAGGCAAAATACTGCCCCAGATTGCCGACCGAGGTGGAACCGCACAGGAGCGCCGCGATCGTGTTCTCGAAGGCCGCCGGCGTGCCGATGACGAAATCGCCGAAATGGGGCGAGACCGGCGCCTTGCTGGTCATGGCGATCCAGTCCTCGACCTCCTGCATGATCATGCCCGTCCCGCGCGGCATGTTCTTACGATGCGCGCGGGGATAGCCCATGCTCCAATCCAGGCAGATTCCATAGCGGTCGACGCGATAGCCGGCCTTGTCCAGCGTCTCCCAGATCTGGCCCCAGGCGCGCTGGCTTTTGCCCGTGTCGCGGAAGCCGATTTGCGCGTGCATCATCACGCGTCCTTCCTCGACACAGCGCCGCTTGTACTCGATCTCGGATGCCACGCCGTAATGCTCGAGGAATGGCGAGCGGCCGACCGTGACCGTCTCCGCCATCTTGCGCCCTTCGGCGACGAGCGAGACGGCGTCGGGCAATTCCGCTTCGGGAAACACCTGGGAACGAGTCAATTTTGCGGTCATCGCGCCGCTCCACGCTGCCATTTGCCTGGGCAGAGTATGGCGGCGGTCGCGCGGTTGTTCAAATATCCGATTAATGTTCGTATATAGGAACAACGCGAAGAAAAGGCCCTTTGGCGCCCCTCCGGCGCTCGCGCGATTTTTTAAAGAAAGCCGTTTGCCTTACGGCACCGCCATGCCGCGTGCGACCGCCGGCCGCGCGGACAGCGCGTCGAACCAGCGCTTCACGGATGGAAACTCCGCCAGCGTCACGCCTTGCCACTCGTGGCGCGACACCCACGGATAGGTTGCGATATCGGCAATGGAGTAATCGCCGGCCAGGAACGCCACGTCCTTCAAGCGGCGATCGAGCACGCCATAGAGGCGCTTGGTCTCGTTCGTGTAACGGTCAACGGCGTAAGGAATCTTCTCGGGCGCGAAACGGCGAAAATGATGCGCCTGGCCGAACATGGGCCCGACGCCGCCCATCTGGAACATCAGCCACTGAATCGCGACGCTTCGCCCACGCGCGTCCTTGGGCAGCAGCTCACCCGTCTTCTCGGCCAGATAGATCAGGATGGCGCCCGATTCGAAAACGGCCATGGGTTTTCCATCCGGCCCGTCGGGATCGACGATGGCGGGAATCTTGCCGTTCGGGTTGATGGCCAGATAGTCCGGTTTGAACTGGTCGCCCTTGCCGATGTCGATCGCATGGACCTTGTAGGCCAGCGCCAATTCTTCCAGCGCGATGGATGCCTTGCGCCCGTTGGGCGTGCCCCAGGTATAAAGATCGATCATGGCGCCTCTCGATGAGTTTAGGATGCGCCAAGAATGGCGCGCCGGCGTTCCAGGCTGGCCGCGGGCCAGACCCGAGCAGGATCGTAATACGCCTCGAACGCCGGAACATCCGGGGGCAGCATGATCCAGGGAAGCTTGGTCCGCGTGTAGATATGCACGTCCGGCGATAAGGCGGACGGGTCGTCAAGCGTGCCCACGCGGACGAAACGCAACGCCCGGCGCCGGCCGTAATCGCTCCACGCCGCCGTACGGCACCGCGGACAACGATAGATGTCGTGCGGTCGGCCGCTATCCGTCGGCATGGAGACGGCCTCCAGTTCGCCCGACAATTGCGCGATCCGGCCGCTTTCAATCAATGCGTTGAGCACGAAGGCGCTGCCGGTCTGCCGCTGGCAATCGCGGCAGTGGCAGCAATGCACGAACATCGGCGCCGAGGCGAGGCGGTAGCGCACCACCCCGCAAGCACAGCCGCCTTCGAGCATCACCGCGTCAATGTTTCTGATACTGGGTCTTGCCGAACAGCATCTCGCGCGCCTTGTCGTCGATCGGCCCCTTGCGCTGCCGCTCCGCCAACACTTGCAACGCTTTCTTCACCGCCGGCCGCGCGTCGATCGTCTCGATCCAGCGCTTCACATGAGGCCAATCGTTAATGTCGTGCCCCATGTTGTCGTAGAGCTTCACCCACGGGAACGTGGCCATGTCGGCGATCGAGTAATCGTCGGCCAGATAGCCGCGGTCGGCCAGGCGACGGTCCATCACGCCCAGAAGCCGCCCCGTCTCGTTGGTGTAGCGGTCGATGGCGTAGGGGATCTTCTCGGGCGCATAGCGGCGGAAATGCCCGCACTGGCCGAACATGGGCCCGATGCCGCCCATCTGGAACATCAGCCATTGCAGCACGAGATAACGCCCGCGGGGCTCCTTGGGCAGGAACTTGCCGGTCTTCTCGGCCAGATACATGAGGATGGCGCCCGATTCGAACAGCGAGATCGGCTTGCCATCGGGCCCATCGGGGTCGACCAAGGCGGGCATCTTGTTGTTGGGGCTGATTTTCAGGAAGTCGGGCTTGAACTGCTCGCCCGCGCCGATATCGACGGGGTGGACGTTATAGGGAAGCCCGCATTCCTCCAGCATGATGTGGATCTTGTGCCCGTTGGGCGTGGGCCAGGTGTAGAGGTCGAGTGTCTTCGCCATCATCCGTCTCCTGCTTAGCGTCGCTTGTATTGTTCTTGCCCGAACAGGACCGACCAGCCCTTCGCCGAGAATTTGCCCGCCGTATCGGTGGTCCGCTCCATGTCCTTCTGGACAGCGGGCCGCGCCTCGATGCGCGCGCGCCAACGGACGACGTTCGGATACTCCTCGATCTTCAAACCCTGCCGCCCGTAGAGCCGCGTCCACGGAAACGCGGCGATGTCGGCGATGGAGTATTCGCCCGCGATGTAGTCCCGCTCCGCGAGCTGCTTGTCGAGCACGCGATAGAGCCGGCCCGCCTCGTTGGTGTAGCGATCCATCGCATATTTGATGCGGTCTGGCGCATAGGCGTTGAAATGATGCGCCTGCCCCAGCATCGGGCCGAAGCCGCCCATCTGCCAATAGAGCCATTTCAGCACGTCCCACCGCGCCGCGCCGTCCTTGGGCAGGAACTTGCCGGTCTTCTCGGCCAGGTAGATGAGGATCGCGCCCGATTCGAACAGCGAGATCGGCTTGCCGTCCGGCCCATCGGGGTCGACCAGCGCCGGAATCTTATTGTTGGGGCTAATTTGCAGGAATTCGTCGGTGAACTGGTCGCCCGCGTTCAGGTCAACCCAATGCGACCGGTGCGGAAGGCCGCATTCCTCCAACATGATATGGATTTTCTGGCCGTTCGGCGTGGCCGCCGTATAGAGGTCGATCATCCGTCCCCTCCCCTTCGCCCAGAGAAAGCTAGTCTCCGGAGTTGCCCCCGCCAAGGCCAGGGGCATGACTTTTCATAATGGCTTGCGATACGATTCTCGGCCTTAGCGACTGCTCCCGTCTCCCGCACGGACACTCTGCCTGATGCAACGGCTCCCCCACGGACGAAGCGCGCGCCTAAGCTTTACCTGGAACGGACGCCCCGTGGAGGCCCGCGAGGGAGACACCGTCGCGGCTGCCCTGCATGCCGCCGGCATCACAACCACGGCACGCTCCCGCAAACGTCACCGGCCCATCGGATTGTCGGGAACGTTCATCGCTGGCTCGCTGGCGACCGTCGATGGACGGCCCAACGTCCGCCTCGACCGCGAGCCCGCCACGGCAGGTCTCGACGTGCGGATGCAAAACGTGTGGCCCAACGCCGATTTGGATTTTCTGTCGCTGGCCCGCTTCCTGCCAGCACGCGCGACCTATGCGGGCTTCGAACACACCAACCTGATGCCGAGCGGCACGCGCCGCTTCGAGGCTTGGGAAAGGCTGCTGCGCTTCATGGCGGGCGTGGCCGACGCGCCACCCGCGCCGAGCGAACGGGCGGCGCCCAAAGGAACGCGCGTCGAAGTGGATACGGTCGTGATCGGCGGCGGCCCGGCGGGGCGCATCGCCGCCAGCGCCGCGGCCCAGCGCGGCGAGCGCGTCATGCTGATCTCGCGCGGGAATACGCCCGGCCAATCGGCCTCGCGCATGGGCGGCTCGCTGCCCGAACTCGATCATCGCGTGGACGCGCGCGGAGGGCTGGAAGCTTTCGGCATCTATCGCGATGGCGCTTTTGTCGCGGCGGCCCCTTTGGATGGGCGCGTAAGCGCGCTCGTGGTCGCGCCGAATAAGATCGTGCTGGCGACCGGACGGCGCTCCTGCCCACCCCTCATTCCCGGTGCCGACCTGCCCGGTGTCATGGATGCGGCGACGGCCCTGTCGCTGGCCGTCGATTGCATGGTCGCGCCCGGCGCGCAAGTGGCCATCATCGGCACGGGCGCGGAGATCGAGGTTGCACACCGCCTGCGCGATCTGGGCGTCAATGTGGTGGCGACGGCCCCCGCCGCCGCCTTGCGCCGAATCACCGGCCGCAACGCCGTCACCGGCATCGAAACCGACCGGCTAATCTCTTGCGATGCGCTGATCCATGCGGGGCCGTGGCGGCCCGACCCCGCGCTCGCCTTCATGGCCGGTTGCGACGGGCTGCTACAACTGCGCGATTCGCCGCTTCTCTCCAGCGTTTCCCTCGAAGGCGGCGCGAGAGACGCCGCCGAGCCGGTCATTCTCGGTCCCGGGCCGCGCGATGCCGCCTTCGTCTGTCCCTGCATGGACGTAACGGTCGCGGAGATTCTGCACCATGTGCGCAAGGGCGAGACGGATGTCGAGGTGCTGAAGCGTCTGACCGCCTGCGGCATGGGGCCGTGCCAGGGCGTGCCATGCTGGGACCAGCTCGCGGCGCTCCTCGCCGACGAATTGGGCGGCAAGCCCGCCGGATACGGCCATCCGACCTATCGCGGGCCCCGCCGCGGCCTGACGGTGGCGCAGGCCGCGGGACTCGACGGGCTGGTGGAGCCCGACCGGTGAGCCGCTATCCCAAACGCGCTTCCGTGGTCGTCATCGGCGGCGGCATCCAGGGCCTGTCTTGCGCCTTTAACTTGGCGCTGCGCGGTATCGGCGGCGTGGTGGTGCTGGACGCCGGCTATTGGCAGGGCGGCGCTTCGGGCCGCAATGGAACCCTCATCCGCGGCGGCTTCGCCTCGCCGGAATGGACGCGCTTCTTCGGCCATTCCAATCAATGCTGGATGAACCTGGCCAAAACACTCGGCCATAACCCCATGTTCACCCGGCGCGGTTACGCCATGATCGGGGAGACGCCCAAGACCGCCGCCATGCTCGAAGGCGCGCTTAAGATCCACGCCGAGAACGGCGTGATCTCGCGCCGCCTCGACGGCGGCGGTGTGCGACAGATCCTGCCCGCCATCGCGGCCGAGCGCGTGACTTCGGCGATCCATTTCCGCGATGGCGGCGTGGCGCCGCACCACGCGCCCATGAAAGCCTACCTCGCCGCCTGCCGCGCGCGCGGCGTGCAGGTCCATTACCGCAGCAAGGTGACTGGGATCGAGACGGAGAACGGCCGCGCCTCCGCGGTCGTGGTGGGCGATCACCGCATCGACGCCGATGCCGTGTTGATCGCGGCGGGCGCTTTCTCGCCGGAGATGGCGAAGCTCGCGGGCGTAACGCTGGCCGGATACCCGATGCGCATCGAGGCCATGGCGCTGGAACCCACGCGCCCCATGATCGGCCCTGCGCTCGCGCTGATCGACCGGCTGGCCTACATGCACCAGACCGGGCGCGGCGAAGTGGTCGGCGGCATCGAGGTGCCGGAACGCCCGCGCCCCTCGCTCAAGACCGATCTCCCGGTGATGACCGGCACGGCCAAGGTCTATTTCGAGATGTTCCCCGCGCTGGCCCAGGTGCGCATCATGCGCCACTGGGGCGGCATGCTGCACATCTCGCCGGATTACGGTCCGCTTCTGGGGCCGCATCCAGCCCTGCGCGACCTCTGGATCACGGCCGGCTGGTCCTACGGCTATTCCGGCGCGCCCGGTGCCGGCGACCTGATCGGCAAGGCCATGGCCACCGGCCAGACCGACGACCGCATGGCCCCCTTCGCGGTCGATCGTTTCGACCGCGGCAAGCCCGTGCGCGAGTTGGGGATCGTGCTGGCGACCGACTAGGGCGTTAGCCCTTCAGCTTCGCGCGCAGCAGCTCGTTGACCTTGGCCGGATTGGCCTTGCCGCCCGTGGCCTTCATCACCTGGCCGACGAACCAGCCGAGCAGCGCGTCCTTGCCGGCTTTCACCTGCTCGGCCTTGTCCGCGTTGGCGGCGATGACCTGGTCTATAGCCGTCTCGATCGCGCCCGTGTCGGTGATCTGCTTCAGGCCCTTTTCCTCGACGATCGCGCGCGCGCCCTTGCCGGTCTCGAACATCGCGTCGAAGACGTCCTTGGCGATGCGGCCGGAGATGGTGTTGTCGGCGATCAGGTCGACCAGCTCGCCCACGGCCGCGGCCGACACGGGCGAATCGGCCAAAGCCGTGCCCGCCTTGTTGAGGCGGCCGAACAATTCGCCCGTCACCCAGTTGGATGCCAGCTTCGCATCGCGCCCCTTGGCCACGGCTTCGTAATAGGCGCCGGTGTCCTTTTCCGCCACCAGCACGCCCGCGTCATAGGACGACAGGCCGTACTCCTTCATGAAGCGCGCCTTCTTGGGGTCCGGCAGTTCCGGCAGAGACGCGCGGATGTTGTCCACCCATGCCGGATCGAGTTCGAGCGGCAGCAGGTCCGGATCGGGGAAATAGCGATAGTCGTGTGCGTGCTCTTTCGAGCGCATGGAGCGCGTCGTGCCCTGCTTCGAATCGAACAGGCGCGTTTCCTGATTGATCGCTCCGCCGCCCTCGATCACTTCGATCTGGCGCCGCGCCTCGTACTCGATGGCCTGCTGGACGAAGCGCATCGAGTTGACGTTCTTGATCTCGCAGCGCGTGCCCAGCTCGCCGCCCGGCTTGCGCACGGAGACGTTCACGTCGGCGCGCATGGAACCTTCGTCCATGTTGCCGTCGCATGTGCCGAGATAGCGCACGATCGAACGCAGCTTCTTGAGATAGAGGCCCGCTTCCTCCGACGTGCGCATGTCCGGTTCGGAAACGATCTCCATCAGCGCCACGCCCGCGCGGTTGAGATCGACATAGGTCAGCCGCGGGTCCTGGTCGTGCAGGCTCTTGCCCGCGTCCATTTCCAGATGCAGGCGCGTGACGCCGACCTCGCGCGTCGAACCGTCCGGCATGTCGAGCACGATGGTACCCGTGCCCACGATGGGCTGCTGGTACTGCGAGATCTGATAGCCCGCCGGAAGATCGGCATAAAAGTAGTTCTTGCGGTCGAACACCGAGCGCAGATTGATCTGGGCGTTGAGACCCAAGCCCGTGCGCACGGCCTGCTCGACGCAATAGTCGTTGATGACCGGCAGCATGCCCGGCATGGCGGCATCGACGAAGGACACTTGCGCATTGGGCTCCGCGCCGAACGCCGTGGCCGCGCCCGAGAACAGCTTGGCGTTGGAGGATACCTGGGCGTGCACTTCGAGGCCGATGACGACCTCCCACTCCCCCGTCTCGCCCTTGATCAGGCTCATGACGCCGCTCCCGGCCGCGCGGTGAAGTTGGCGGCCTTCTCGATGGTCCGCGCGGCGCGCAGAACCGTGGCCTCGTCGAAGGCGCGGCCGATCAGATGCAAGCCCAGCGGCAGCCCGTCGCCCGACAAACCAGCGGGCAGCGACAGTGCGGGCAAGCCCGCGAGGCTGGCCGGCACGGTGAAGACGTCGTTCAGGTACATGGCGATGGGATCATCCATCTTGTCGCCGATGGCGAACGCCGCCGAAGGCGCCGTCGGCGTCAGAATCGCATCCACCTGGCCAAAGGCCTGCTCGAAGTCGCGCGCGATCAGCGCCCGCACTTTCTGGGCCTTCAGGTAATAGGCGTCGTAGTAACCGGCGGACAGAACATAGGCGCCGATCATGACGCGCCGCCGCACCTCGGCGCCGAAACCCGCCGCGCGCGTCCGCTCATACATGTCGTCGAGAGAATCGCCGTTCACACGCAGGCCGAACCGCACGCCGTCATAACGCGCGAGGTTGGACGAGGCTTCAGCCGGCGCGACTATATAATATGTCGCCAGCGCGTATTTCGTGTGCGGCAGGCTGATCTCGCGGATCTCCGCGCCTTCCGCCCTGAGCCATTCGATGCCCTGATTCCAAAGCTTCTCGATCTCGGCGGGCATGCCGTCGACCCGATATTCCTTCGGAATACCGATCTTGAGCCCCTTCACGCCCTTATCCAGCGTGGCCTCGAAATCGGGCACTTCCATGTCGACCGATGTCGAGTCCTTGGGGTCATGCCCCGCCATGGCGCGCATCAAGATGGCCGTGTCACGCACGTCGCGCGCGAAGGGACCGGCCTGATCGAGCGAGGACGCGAAGGCCACGATGCCCCAACGCGAACAGCGGCCATAGGTCGGCTTCAGCCCGACGATACCGCAGAAGGAAGCGGGCTGACGGATGGAGCCCCCCGTGTCCGTTCCCGTGGCACCCAGCGCGAGACGCGCCGCGATGGCGGCGGCCGATCCGCCGGAGGAGCCGCCCGGCACCAAAGGCCGATTGTCACCCTGGCGGCGCCAGGGGCTTTCGACCGGGCCGTAATAGCTGGTCATGTTGGACGAGCCCATGGCGAACTCGTCCAAGTTCGTCTTGCCCACCATCACCGCGCCGTCGCGCCAGAGGTTGGACGTGACGGTCGATTCGTACTGCGGCTTATAGCCGTCGAGAATGTGCGAGGCGGCGGTGGTCAGCACGCCTTCGGTGCAGAACAGATCCTTGATGGCCAGCGGGATGCCGTCCAGCGGCCGCGCCTCGCCCTTGGCGATGCGGGCGTCGGACTGGGCCGCCATGGCGAGCGCCTTGTCCGGCGTCTCGGTGATGAAGGCGTTGAGCGCGCGCGCGCCTTCGACGGCCTTGATATGGGCCTCGGCGATCTCCTTCGCGGAGAAGCTTTTCTTCTTGAGCCCGTCGCGCGCGGCGGCGAGCGTGAGATCGGTCAGCGCGGCCATGGGTTACTCGACCACCTTGGGCACGGTGAAATAGCCATGAGCCGCCGCCGGGGCGTTGGCCACGACCTTCTCGGGATAGCCGCCGTCGGTCACCTGATCGGCACGCCGCTTCAACTTCAGCGACGCCACGCTGGTCATAGGTTCGACATTCGCCGTGTCGACCTCGTTGAGCTGCTCGATCCAGGACAGGATCTGGTCCAGTTCCTTGCCGATCGGCGCGAGGTCTTTGTCCTCGACGCGGATGCGCGCGAGCCGCGCGATGTGGGCGACCTTGTCCTTGTCCAGCGCCATGGCGTGTCCGCTTGCGAGCCTGTGTTTCGAGAGGTTTCCGGAGCCTTTTTGAGGCGGCGGAACCTAGCATCCGAAGCGAAGAGCGGCAAGCCGCCGGCCGGTCTCAGAAGCGCTCCAGCGGGTCGTAATCGTCCACGGCCCGCGCGGCCCGGCGGGTGCGCAAGCGCTCTATCTCCGCGCGCGCGGCGTAAAGCTGTTTGGCCAGGGCGACCCGGTCGGCTTCGGATGCGGCCAGGGCGGCGTCGAGACGCGCGGTCTCTTCGCGCGCCGTGCGCAACCGTTCGCGCAAAACGACAGACAGCGGGATTTCCTTGAAGAGGTCGATCAACCAACGCATGGGAGCCCGAAACTGACAAGCACCCCCGGCGCAGACCGGGCCGCGCCGTGTTCCCAATCGCCCAACGTGCCGTCCGCCGGTTTGTTCCGTGGAACGGAACCCCGCGAACATTGAGGGGTTCTAAGGCCGGGTTCCACATATGAGGGTCGACATGGCCGCCACCACTTCAACCACGACGCGCTATCAGTCGGATACCGCGGAGATCCCCGGCAATCCATTTTCCCGCATTTCGTGGGGGGGCATCATTGCGGGCCTCGCGCTCGTCATCGCCCTGCAGATGCTTCTCACGCTCTTAGGCGTCGGTATCGGCCTCTCCACCGTCCGCCCTGCCACGGGCGAGGCACCGGACGCCGCGATCATCAGCTTGGGCGGCGGGCTTTGGTGGGTGGTCACGAACTGGATCGCGCTGGTCGCGGGCGGTTATGTCGCCGCGCGCCTCGCGGGCAGCGATCATACTGAAGACGGGCTGCTGCACGGCCTTGTGACCTGGGCGGCGGCGTTGGTGCTGGGCGGTTTGATCTTGGCCGGCGCGGTCAGCCAAGCGGTCAATACCATGGGCCATGCGATCGGCGGCATCGCCAGCGGGACCGGCCGTGTGGCAGCCGGTGCCCTGGCATCCGACGCTCCCCGCGATCCGCGCGACGGCGGTCCCACGGCCGAAGCGCGCCGCATCATGGATCAGGCGCGCGGCCTTCTGCGCCCACAAGACCCGGCAAGGCTGGGTGATGAGGCCGCTGTGGCCGAGGTCGCGGCGGGGCTGACCCGTATCGCGGCAGGCGACCAGTCGGTCGACCAGAATCGGCTGGCTGCCGTGATCGCGGCCAAGGCGGAGATTTCGCCCGAGGAAGCCAAGACGCGTTTGCAGCAGTGGCAGGGCGAAGCCGCCGCGGCCAGGGAGAAGGTGCGGATGGCCGCGGATCAGGCCGTCATCGCCGGCCGTCACATCGCCTTCTGGGGTTTCGTCGTCGTGGTCGTTGGCGCCGTCGCGGCCTGCGTCGGCGGCTGTATCGGCACACGCCATCACGTGGCGACGCGCGTCGTTACAACACGCACCACGCACACGAACGCGCCGCCTTCTTCGGCCCGCGTCTAGGGCACCGTTCCGACCCGCAATCGGAACAACGCCCCAGGCGGAGCGGCGGCGAGAGATCGCCGCCGCTCTTCCCTCTTCTTTGTTCCAAATTTTCCTCGCGACTCCGAGGGTTTTTTCTGCGGGCCGCGTCGCGGAGGGGAACTTGGCAAGATCACTCACGTTGATTCTTTGAAGGATGTCACGAACGCGAGTTCAACGAACGAAGGGTTATGACCATGCACAGATTTTTGCTCGGTTCCGCCTGCGCCGCGCTCGTTCTGTCCGTCGCCGCGTGCGGTGGCAACAGCGCGCCACAGAACATGGGAAGCAACAACTGGAACGCCAGCCACGACCAATCCTCCAGCAGCAGCCAGGCCCGGGTCGCCACCTATGGCGGCGGCACGGTCATCACGGCCGCGCCGCAACCCGGCGTGGTCTATGTCGCGCCGACCGTCGTGCCGGGCACGGTTGTCGTCGCTCCGGCGCCCGCGGCCGACACGGTGTCGATCACCGCGCAAAACCAATTGGCGGGGCGTCCGATCGCCAATACCGCGGGCCAGACAATCGGCATGGTCGAGTCCGTCGCGGTCTCGAATCAAACGGGCCAGGTCCGTTATCTGGTCGCCAGCGGTCCGTTCCTGGGTGCCAACCGGTATATGTTCATTCCGGCTGAAAGCGCCTCGCTCCTGACCGACGGCCGTGTGATGGTGAACGCCCAGCAGGGCACCGTCGTCCAAGCGCCGATCGTTCAGACCAGCGAGATCCGGATCGTTCCGGCATACTAAAATTGCCCGCGTGATTCGGTTGAGAGCCCCGCCTTCCGGCGGGGCTCTTTTCTATTTCAACCGCGATTGAGCTGTGCGTCCTGAATTCCGTCGGCACACCGCGAAATGACGTCTTTGCCAGGGGCCGTTTCGCCCGGCAACACCAGCGCATTCTCCGTGGCGAGCTTGATGCGGTTTTCGCTCTGGGCCCAGCCGGTCAAATCGGGGACGGGATTTTGCGCTTGGAGCTCCTTTTTCGCGTCGGCGAGGCAAATACCGGCCAACAGGTCGGTCCGCGAATCGGCGATCTCCTTTTCCATCTTGGACGTCGTGACAACCCAGTGGGCGCTAAACCCCACCACGACGGCGACCAACACCCCGAGCGCCATTCCAATCAGATAGCTATTGATATTCTTCATACGGCCTCCTGTTCCTACTTTTTGATGGCGGCTATGTCTTTGCGCTAGCCGGGCGGTCGGATCACCGATAGATCCCTTTCATCCCGCCTTTCCAATGGGCGGTCTTTTTGTGGCGACTTTGTGTCCGTTACGGCGGTTTAATGTAAGGGTTCTTACCCATACGCATCGACGACCGCTCTTACATCAGGGCTACCTCATGCCGATTCTTGAATTCGAAGCGCTAGCATCCGCGCTGCCCGCGGGCGGACGCTTGATGGGACTCGACGTCGGGGACAAGACGGTTGGCGTCGCCCTGTCCGACACTCTTCTTATGACGGCCTCACCCATCGACGTGATCCGGCGGACCAAGTTCACGGCGGACGCGGAAAAGCTGATCGCGCTCATCCGCGCGCGCGAAGCCGCGGGGATCGTCGTCGGTTTGCCGGTGAACATGGACGGAAGCGAAGGACCGCGTTGCCAGTCCGTGCGGCAGTTCGCGGCCAACCTTCTCGAAAAGATCGACCTGCCGATGGTCTTTTGGGACGAACGCCTGTCGACCGCTGCCGTCGAGCGCATGCTGGTAGACGAGATGGACGTCTCGCGCGCGCGGCGGCGCGAGGTCGTGGACAAGGCCGCCGCCGCTTACATCCTGCAGGGCGCCTTGGAGGCGCTGCGCTTCCGCCGGGGCTAGTCCAAAGCGGCGTGCGGCGCGGCCGTCCTGCGCTTGGGGCTCCTGATGATCAAGAGAAGCGGCAGGATCGCCAGGGTCGCGATCATCATCAGCTTGAAATCATCGATATAAGCGATCATCGCGGCATGCTTGGTGACCAAGCCGTTCAGCGCCATCACGCCCTGTGGCGTCGTGACGTCAAAGTGGTGCGACTGGAGCATGGGATCGGTGAGCGGCCCAGGCACCAGGTTCCGCGCCAGCCCCGCGTGGGCGATCTGGGTGTTCTCGGTCAGTAGCGCCTGCACGACCGAGATGCCCAAGCTGCTGCCCAGATTGCGCAGGAGGTTGAACAACCCCGTGCCTTCCGCCCGCAAATCCGTGCCCAAGGTGGCGAAAGCAATCGTGCTGAGCGGTACATAGGCGAAGCCGATCCCGAAGCCCTGGATCAAGCCCGACCAGATGATGATGCTGGAATCCATCTGCGGCGAGATGTGCATGAGCTGCCACAGCGAGAAGGCGCAAAGCCCGAAGCCGGCCGCGACGATCAGGCGCGCGTCGATCTTTCCGACCAGGCGGCCGACGACGATCATGGCGATCATCGAGCCGATGCCGCGCGGCGCGGTGACCAGCCCGGTCGTTACCACCGGATAGTTCATGAGGTTCTGCAACAGCGGCGGCAGGAGCGCGAGGGTGGCGTAGAGCACGACGCCGATCATGAAGATGAAAACGTTGCCGGTGACGAAGTTCCGGTCCTTCATCAAGCCGGGGCTGAGGAACGGATGTTTCTTCGTCGTCCAGGTATGGACGATGAACAGATAGAAGCCGAGCGCCATCAGGACGGCTTCGATCACGATCTCGGTCGAGCCGAACCAGTTCTTCAACTCGCCCCGGTCCAGCATGAGCTGCAGCGCGCCGACACCCAGGCTCAAGGTGGCGAAGCCGACAAAGTCGAACGCCTTGTGCTGGTGCGCCCTGTGGTCGTGCAGGAAGGCCATGATGCCGGCGAAAGCCAGCACGCCAACCGGCAGGTTGATGTAGAAAACCCAACGCCAATTGTAATTGTCGGTCAGCCAGCCGCCCAAAACCGGACCCAGGATTGGGCCCAGCGTGACACCCGTGCCCCACACCGACATGGCGCGGCCGTGATGCTCCGGCGGGTTGATGTCGAACAGCACCGTCTGGGACAAGGGCACCAGGCCCGCGCCGCAGACACCTTGCAGGAAGCGGTAGATGACGATCTGATCGAGCGTGACCGCCATGCCGCAAAGCGCGGAGGTGACCGTGAAGCCCGCGACGGACAGAAGGAAGATCTGCTTGCGGCCGAAACGGCCGGCCAACCACCCCGTGAGCGGCATCGTCACCGCGGCGGCCACGATGTAGGAGGTCAGAACCCAGCTCATCTGATCCTGCGTCGCCATCAGCGAGCCTTGGATGCGCGGCAACGCCACGTTGGCAATGGTCGAATCGAGCGACTGCATCAAGGTCGCCGCCATGATCGACGCCGTAATCAGGGCGCGGCGTGCGCCCGTCGGCATGTCCGGCGCCGGCGTGCTCACTTCCGGGTCCCGGTCGAGGCGAAGGCCGCGTGAAGGAACTTCAGCAGCGGGTGCTCGTAATGGGTGTCGACTTCGACGGTCGCGCTGAGCCCTGCGTGGAGCGGCCGTTGCGGATCGGCATCCTTGATCGCGAGGCGCACGGGCAGGCGCTGCACCACCTTCACCCAGTTGCCGGTCGCGTTCTCCGCCGGCAGCAGCGAGAAAACGGAGCCCGTTCCGGGGCTGACGCTCACCACCTCGGCCGCGAAGCTACGGTCGGGGTAGCTGTCGATATCGATGGTGGCGCTCTGGCCGGGGCGCATATGGGCCAGGTCGGTTTCCTTGAAGTTGGCCTCGATCCACAGATCGTCGGTCGACACCAGCGAGAACAGCGGCGTGGCGGGGGCGATATGGTCGCCCACCTGCAACTGCTCGACCTTGGTCACCACGCCTTTGTCCGGCGCGCGAACGGTGGCGTAGGAAAGGTTGAGAGCGGCACGGTCGACCGAGGCTTGCGCTTGGCGGATGGAGGGGTGCTTCTCGACCGGCATGTCCACGGCGCCGCCCAACGAAGCCAGGATGTTGGCCATCTGCTGCTGAACCGAGACCACCTGCTGGCGCGCGTTCTCGGCCGCGTGCAGCGCCTGGTCGAGCTGAGCCTTGGGATAGACGCCGTGCTCGGCCAGCGTCTTGCGCCGGTCGTATTCGCGCTGCTGGAACGCGGCCGTGTCCTGCGCCGCCTTCAGATCGGCCTGCTTCTGGCGGTACGTCGCTTTCAGCGCCTCGACCTGCAGCTTGGCCGCGGCCAGCTGCGCTTGCGCCTCGTCCAACGCAATGCGGTAGGGACGCTCATCCAGCTTGAACAGCACGTCGCCCTTGGCGACCTTCTGATTGTCCTGAACGTCGATCTCGGCCACTTCGCCGCCCACGTTGGCGCTGATCGTCGTGCGCGCGGACTGGGTATAGGCGTCATCGGTGGAGACATAGCGCCCGCCCGTGACGTAGTAGTAACCGCCGAGGATCAGAACCACGAGCGGCCCGGCCACCATCAGCGGCAAACGCAAACGTTGCCGCCAAGAACGCGGCGCGCGGGCGGGAAGCACGCTGACCGTGGCGCTGGGCCGTTCGGACGACGCCTCGCTTTCGGCGGGCATACTCATGACGCGGCCCTCTTCTTCGTCTTGGGCCGCACAGTGCGCGCGGCCCGCGGGCCGGAAGGAGCCCGGCGGCGCGCACGGCCGCGGGGCGTGACAGTCTCGAAGCCCAGAAGATTCGAGCGGATACGTTCGAGCATGGCGGCGAAGGTCTCGCGCTCGCGTTCGGACAGGCCGGTCAGCGCCTCGTTGCGGGTTTCGTCGGCCATCCGCCATATGGCGGTAAAAACCGGCTTAGCCTTCGCACCGAGATAAAGGCACCGTGCGCGGCGGTCGCGCGGATCGGGCCGCCGCTCGACCCAGCCGGCTTTTTCCATCCGGTCGAGAAGATGCACGAGGGTCATGGGCTCCAGCTCGATGAGATCGGCCAGGCGAATCTGGTTGATGCCCTCGTTGCGGCTCAGATAGCCCAGCGCCTTGCACTCGACGAGATTTAACCCCAGCGCCTTCGCGCGATGCTCGAAGCGGCGCCGGTACAGGCGGCCGACGTCGTTGATGAGGAACCCGATGGTGCGAAGACGGTCCATGGCGCGCCCGGAAATTCGTTTAGCTAACAA
>CADEGL010000001.1:72956-162905 GCA_902826885.1 uncultured Alphaproteobacteria bacterium
GAAATTCGTTTAGCTAACAATAAGAAATAATATAATAAAAACTGTTATGAAATAGCCGTCCCCCGCCGAAACCGCATGGCTGGCCCGACCTAGAAGCGGGGCCGGTGGAGCGCGATCCCCGCCATGACGAGGCCGATCCCGGCCAGATCGCGCGCCGAAGGGATTTGGCCCAGCACGAGCGCGCCGATCAGCGTCGCCATCGCGGGCAAAAGAGCCAGCATCAGCGCAAACGTATTGCGCGGCAGGCGCGACATGGCGAGCTGGTCGCAAACATACGGGATCACCGACGAGCACAGGCCAACGCCGATGCCGGCCGCGATCAGCCACGGCTCCGCGAAGGCGCGCGCCGCGTCGGCGAATCCGATCGGCATGACGAATGCAAAGGCGGCCGCCATTGCGGCGCCCAGCCGCCCGACTCCCTCGCCCGCCCCCTCGCGCGCGATGCCGTGACCGAGCACGATATACGCCATGAACAACACGCCGTTCGCGACCGCATAGGCCAAGCCCAGCGGATCGCTTGCCCAATGAACGCCGGTGAGGAGGAAGACCCCGGCCGCCGCCATGGACAAGGCCACGTGGTTACGCGGGGAGCGCAGGCCGTGCGCCGCGACCGCGATCATGCCGGCGAACTCGATGGTCGCCACGAGGCCGAGCGGCAGGCGATCGATGGCCAAGTAGAAGACGCTGTTCATCGCCGCAAGGCACGCGCCCAGCAAGATCAGGCGGATGCGCAGACGCCGGTTTGCCATGCGGAAGACGCGTCCGGGCCTGGTCCACACCGCGAACACCGCCGCCGCGCTCGCGATGCGGAACCAGGCCACGCCCAATACGCCGACCGCCGGGAACAAAAGCACGGCGAAAGACGGTCCTAGATAGTGAAAGACCGCGCTGACCAAGAACCAAAGATGGGGCGGCACCGGTGCGGCGGCGCGGGATGTGAAAGGCGGTCGCATTCCTATTCAATGCCAGGCATACCGGATAAAATGCATGGGTAAACGGGCGCAAAACCGCCGCTTTTCCCTTCAAAGTCATGGCGAATCCGATGAAACGCCTTCGATACCGAAACATGGGCATGGACGATGTCGACGCGCGGCTTTTGCGCGCGCTGGAGGCCGATGGCCGGGTCTCTATCTCAAATCTCGCGCGCGGCCTGGGCCTGTCCGCGCCCAGCGTCTCCGAACGTCTCAAACGGCTGGAAGAAGCCGGGGTCATCCGCCGCTTCACCGTCGAGATCGAACCCGCGGCCGTGGGCTACGCACTGGCCGCCTATATCCGCATCCGTCCCATGCCCGGCCAGCTACAGAAAGTGGTGGCGCTGCTCGGCCAGATCGCCGAGATCACGGAATGTGACCGGGTTACCGGCGACGACTGTTTCATCGCGAAAGCCTGCGTCCGTTCGGTCGACGATCTGGAACGCATCATCGACCGCATCATTCCTTTCGCGCAGACGAACACATCTCTGGTGCAGTCCTCGCCTGTCGCGCGGCGGCTGCCCGCACTGAACGGGAGTCATCCATGAGCAATCTTCCTTCGAACGCGCCGGACGAACGGCATCCGGAATCCTGCCCTCCGGTCGAGACGGTCGTCGTGCCCCGCGCGCGCGACCTGGGCGGCTTCGAGGTACGGCGCGTGCTGCCATCGATCGAGCGGCGGATGGTCGGCCCCTTCGTCTTCCTGGACCAGATGGGCCCGGTTACGTTCCCGGCCGCCACGGGCATCGACGTGCGCGCCCATCCCCATATCGGGCTGGCCACGGTCACCTATCTGTTCCGCGGCACGATCATCCATCGCGACAGCGTGGGCAGCATCCAGCCCATCGTGCCCGGCGATCTGAACTGGATGACGGCGGGGTCCGGCATCGTCCACTCCGAGCGCAGCGATCCCGAACTGCGGCGCAGCGCACACGAAGCCTATGGACTGCAGCTTTGGGTCGCGCTGCCGAAGAAATACGAGGAAACCGCGCCGCGCTTCGCCCATCATGGCGCGGCCAGCCTGCCCACGGTCGAGGGCGATGGCTTGCGCGCGCGCATCATCGCGGGCTCGATGTTCGGCAAGACCTCGCCCGTGGAAACCCTGTCCGATTTGTTCTACGCGGACGTGACCTTGGCGCCCGGCGCCCGCCTGGCCCTCGACGCCGCGCATGAGGAGCGTGCGGCCTATTTGCTGGAAGGCTCCATCGATGTCGCGGGCACCGCGTTCGAGCCCGGCCAGTTGCTCGTCTTCGCTCCCAAACGCGAGATCGTCGTCACAGCGCCCCACGGCGCCAAGCTGGTCGTCCTGGGTGGCGAACCGATGGACGGCCCGCGCCACATCTGGTGGAACTTCGTCTCCTCCAGCAAAGAGCGCATCGAGCAGGCCAAGGCGGATTGGAAACGCGACCGCTTCGGCACGCCAGTGCCCGGCGAACACGAGTTCATTCCCCTGCCCGAGGGCCCCTGAGCGATGGCGCGGCCCCCCGGTCGCCGCGCATTCCTTCGCGCCCTGGGCGCGGGCGGCGCGGCGCTGGCCTTGCCGCGATGGGTTGCCGCGCAAGCCGCGCCCCTGGTCACCAAGCCGATCCCTTCGAGCGGCGAGGTCCTGCCTGTCGTGGGCCTGGGCACCTGGATCACCTTCAATGTCGGCAACGACACGGCCGCGCGCGATTCGTGCGCGGCCGTGATGCGCGCCTTTTTCCGCGCGGGCGGCCGCATGATCGATTCCTCGCCCATGTACGGCTCGTCGGAAGAAGTGATCGGCTACGGGCTCAAGACGCTCGGCATGCCGAAGCAGCTTTTCTCGGCGACCAAGGTATGGACCTCGTCACGCAGCGAAGGGCGCGAGCAGATCGCCGCGTCCGAGCATCTATGGGGCATCCCCAAGTTCGATCTGGAGCAGGTCCATAATCTTCTGTCGTGGGAGGCGCATCTCGACACGCTGGCCGCGCTGAAATCCGATGGACGCTTGCGCTATGTCGGGATCACCACCTCGGAAGGGCGCCGCCACGACGAATTCGAGAAGGTGATGCGCGCGCGAAAGCTGGACTTCGTGCAGGTCACCTACAATATCCGCGACCGCGAGGTGGAGGAACGCATCCTGCCGCTGGCCGCCGAGCGCGGCATGGCCGTGATCGTCAACCGCCCGTTCCGGCGCGGCGCGTTGATCGCCCAGCTCGAGAAGAAGCCCCTGCCCTCTTGGGCCGGCGAGATCGGCTGCACCAACTGGGCGCAGTTTCTGCTCAAGTTCGCCGTCTCGCACCCCGCCGTGACGTGTGCCATTCCGGCCACCAGCCGTGTGGATCATGTGGAGGAGAACATGGCCGCCGCCGCCGGCCGCATGCCGGACACCGCCCTGCGCACGCGCATGGCCGAGTACGTCAAAAGCCTGTGATGGCGGATTGGCTGACCTATTCGCCGTCGGATTTTCTGCTGTTCGCGCCGCGCACCTACTACCGGCTGTTCGCGCTTTATAACGAATCGATCTGGCCCGGCCAGTTTCTGGCCCTGGCCGTGGGCATCGCGATTGCCGCGCTTCTCTTGCGTCGCGATGCAAAACGCAACCGCGCCGTTCCGGTGCTCTTGGCCGCCTGCTGGCTATGGGTTGCCTGGGCCTATCTCTTGACGCGCTACGATACGATCAACTGGGCGGCCAAATATTTCGCCGCGGCCTTCGCCCTACAGGCCGTGCTGCTGATCGCGGTTTCGCTGCGCCGGCGAGTCCATCTCGGCCCGTCGTCGGACACGAAGAACCGCTTCGGCCTCGCACTGTTCATCTTCGCGCTTGCCGTTCAACCCTTGGCCGGGCCTCTTCTGTTCGATCGGCCCTGGATGCAAACGGAGCTCTTCGCCCTCGCACCCGATCCAACCGCTGTGGCCACGCTGGGCGCACTTCTATTGTCGGTGCGCGGACGCGCGGCATGGCTGCTGATGCCCGTACCGCTGGCCTGGTGCGCTGTCAGCGCCATGACACTATGGACGATGGGTTCGGCCGAGGCATGGGTAATGACCATCGCGCCGGCCGCTACGCTTGCCTGCGCCACCTTGTTCCAGCGGTGAATGAACATATTCGGGCGCAAGAACCGGAGTGCCGATTCCTTCTCGATTTCCTACATAAGACATGGAAAGAGGAAGGAGAGCGTCATGACGAACACAACCATTCCAGCCAATATCGACGGCGAGACGATCCGCTTCGCCACCGGCTCTTGCTCGCTGGGCCTGATCTTGGCCGCCACCAGCAAGGACGGCCTCTGCGCGGTCCTGTTCGGTGACGAATCGGGCGAGCTTGTCCGCGATCTTCGAAACCGTTTCCCGCACGCCGGCCTGATCGAAAGCGACCACGAAGCCAGCCAGGCGCTAGCCCAAATCGTGGATTTCATCGAGAGCCCGACCCAGGAGTTGGGCCTCGCCCTCGACCCGCGGGGCACGCCGTTCCAGCAGCGTGTGTGGAAGGCACTCCGGGACGTGCCAGCCGGCGACACGGTCAGCTATGGCGAGATCGCTAAGCGCATCGGACAACCGGGAAGCGCGAAGGACGTCGCCGAGGCCTGCTCGGCGAACGCGATCGCGGTGGCCATTCCCTGCCATCGGGTCGTGCGCGCGGACGGCTCCATCTCGGGTTACCGGTGGGGCGTGCGGCGCAAGCGTGCGCTCCTGGCGCGGGAGGCCGCATGAGCCGCGACGCCGCCGTTGGGGAGCGAATCGCGGCGCTTGACTGGAAGCACATCGCAGCATCGCTCGACGCGGATGGCCACGCGATCGTGAATGGTCTCCTGACGCCCAAGGAATGCCACGCGTTGTCCGCGCTCTACGCGGACAACGAACGTTTCCGCAGCCGCGTGGTCATGGCCCGTCACGGCTATGGGCGCGGCGAGTACCGCTATTTCGCCTATCCCCTGCCCAACCCGGTCGGTGAACTGCGCACGTCTTTGTATCCATGCCTCGCGCATCTGGCCAACCGGTGGAACGAAGCCATGGATCTTGAGACGCGCTATCCCGCCGATCACGCGGCCTATCTACGTGTCTGTCACCGCGCGGGACAGACCAAGCCGACGCCTCTTCTGCTGCGCTACGAGACGGGCGACTACAACCATTTGCACCAAGACCTTTACGGTGACCACGTCTTCCCGCTGCAAGCGGCCATCCTGCTGTCCGCGCCCGGAAAGGATTTCACCGGCGGCGAGTTCGTACTCACCGAACAGCGCCCGCGCATGCAATCGCGCGTCGAGGTGATGCCGCTGAGCCAGGGCGACGCGGTGATTTTTCCCGTTCGTCACCGCCCCATCCGCGGGTCGCGCGGGTTTTATCGCGCGACCATGCGCCATGGCGTGAGCCGTCTGCGTTCCGGTCATCGCCAGACGCTGGGGATCATCTTCCACGACGCAAAGTAGGCAGCGGCCGCCGAACCTATCGCTGCGCCGACGCCCAAGCCGGATTGATCCAAACCTCCGCGTCGTCACGCGCCAACGGCGCGCGCGCGAGGATCATGTCGGCGGCCTTCTCGCCGATCATGATGGTGGGCGCGTTGGTGTTGCCGCTGACCAGGTCCGGCATGACCGAGGCGTCGACGACGCGCAGACGTTCGACGCCGACCACACGCAGTTCCGGATCGACCACGGCCATCGTGTCGCCAGCGGGCCCCATGCGGCAGGTGCTGACCGGATGCTTGGACGATCCCACATTGGCGCGGACCCAAGTATCGATCTGGGCGTCGCTCACGACCGACGGGCCGGGCTTGAGTTCTACGCCGCTATACGGCGCGAAGGCCGGCTGGGCGTAGATCTCGCGCACGAGCTTCACGGATTCCACGAGGGCGGTCGCGTCTTCCTTGGTCGCGAGGAAATTAACGAGCAGCTTCGGCTTGTCGTGCGGGTCGGCGCTCCGGAGCGTCAGGCGGCCCCGGCTGGTTGGGCGCAAAAGGTCGACATGGGTGGTGTAGGCATGCTGGCCGATGCTGGAGTCCATCAGCGAACCGTCTTTCACCTCGCCTAGCCCCACGGGCAGGAAGGTGAGCTGGAGGTCCGGGTGCTCGAGACCCGCGCGGCTGCGAATGAACGCCACGGCCTCGTATTGATTGCTCGCACCCACCCCATCGTGCAGCAGGAACCAGCGCATGCCGATTTTCGCCTTGCCCCACAGCGTCAGCGCGCTGTGCAGGGATACGGGCTTGAGGCACGCCTGGACGACGGGAATGTCGGGATGGTCCTGCAGGTTGCGGCCGACGCCCTTCAAGTCATGGACCAAGGGAATGCCATGGCGCGCCAGCTCATCGGCCGGGCCGATGCCCGAGAGCATCAGAAGCTGGGGCGAGTTGATCGCGCCGCCGGAGAGAATAACCTCGCGCGCGGCCTTGGCTTGGTGCTCGGCGCCATCCTGCTCATAGGCGACACCCGTGGCCCGGCGGCCTTCCATGAGCACCCGGGTGGCGAAAGCGCCGGTCGCGATGGTGAGATTCTTTCGGTGCCGGATCGGCGCGAGATACATCGTCGCGACATCGGCGCGCCGGCCATCGGGCGAGGTCGTGCGGTCCGACCGGCCGAAACCTTCCTGGCGCTTTCCGTTGACGTCCTCGCTGCGCGGATATCCGGCCTGGACGCCAGCCTCGACGAAGGCCTTGCACAACGGGTTCGTCATTTTCGACGCGGCGACGGCCAGCGGCCCCTCGCCGCCGTGGTAGTCATCCCCGCCCAGCTCGTGGCGTTCGGCGCGGCGGAAATACGGCAGCACGTCGGCATAGGTCCAGCCGCGGCACCCCGCCTGGCCCCAGCGATCGTAGTCGCGTGCGTGACCGCGGACATACATCATGCCGTTGATCGAGGTCGAGCCGCCGAGAACCCGGCCGCGCGGCTGGTCGATCACGCGTCCGCCCAGATGGGGCTCCGGCTCGGTCACGTACTGCCAGTTAAAGCGGGACCCCGTGATCGCTTGGGCCATCGCCGTCGGCATTTGGATTCGCCAGTCGCGATTTTCCGGCCCCGCCTCCAAGAGCAGAACGCGGGTCGCGCTGTCCTCGCTCAACCGGTGGGCCAGGACCGAGCCCGCCGAACCGCTGCCGACAATGATGAAGTCGTAATTGGACGATTGTTCCGGCATGGCGCGAAAACCTTTGGCGTTCGTTTAACCCCGAGCCCAGCGCGGCATATAAGTTCTCGCGCAGCGAAGCAAGACTCGGATATAGTCCCGGCCGACCGAATCGCGACGGCTAGGGGCTACGGCGTGCGTTCGGTTTCAGATACTTCAACCTTTGCGGCCTGGGTTTCTCTCGGCGTTGGCGACAACGTTCCAGCGCGCCCTCCGTTATGAATGCGTGAACAGCATGCTTTCCCCCTATGCAAAGAACGCCATTGTCCTCGGCCTGCTCGCGGCCATAGGCCCGTTCGCGATCGACATGTATCTGCCCGCCCTGCCGACCATCGCGGCCGATTTGGGCGCGACGACGGCGGCCACGCAAATGACGCTGATGTCGTTCTTCGTCGCGTTCGGCCTGTGCCAGATCGTTTATGGGCCGGTGTCCGACATGGTCGGCCGCAAAGCGCCGCTTTATTTCGGTCTCGGCCTCTTCACCGCCGGCTCGGTCGGCTGCGCCCTGGCCGGCAGCATCGAGTGGCTGATCTTTTTCCGCTTCATCCAAGGTATCGGCGCATCGGCCTCCATGGTGATTCCGCGCGCGATCATCCGCGACCTCCATACCGGGCTCGAAGCGGCGCGGCTGATGTCTTTCGTAATGCTGGTCCTAAGCGTCTCGCCCATCCTGGCGCCGCTGATCGGCAGCCTCCTGATCGCCCAATTCGGATGGCGCGCGGTTTTCGCCGCGGTGACCGTGGTCGCGGTTTCGGGGTTCGCCTTGACCGCCCTCTTTCTTCGCGAGACCCGGCCGCCATCGGAACGGATCGCGAGCGGATTCCTCAGCGCGTTCGCCGGCTTCTGGCGCCTTCTGCGCGATTGGCATTTTCTCGGCGTCACCTTCATCGGCGGGCTGGGGATGTCGAGCTTCTTCGCCTTCCTGGCCAGTTCGTCCTTTGTCTATATCGGCCACTACGGCCTGACGCCGACCCAGTTCGGACTGGCATTCTCCGTGAACGCCATCGGGTTCATCGGCGCGTCCCAGCTCACGGCGAAATTGGGCGGCCGGTTCGGCATGGGGCGGCTCGTGATCGGCGCGGCTTTTCTGCACACGCTGTTCGCCCTGATCCTGTTCGCCGTGACCATGGCGGGAATCGACAGCTTGGCGGTCCTGATCGCGCTGCTGTTCTGCGCTTTCGCCTGCCTGGGCTTGGTCATCCCCTCGACCATGGTCCTGGCGCTCGACAACCACGGCCCCATCGCCGGCATGGCGTCCGCGCTCGGCGGTACGCTCCAAATGATGGTCGGCGGCCTCATGATCGCGGTCATCAGCCAGTTCTTCGACGGCACCGCCCTGCCCATGGTGTTGGCGATCGCCCTCTGCGGCGCCGGGGCGCTGATGCTGTCCCTTGTGACCTTGCGGCCGCGCGCGCCTCAAAGCGCTTAAACGGCACGGGCGATCTTGCCGCCCCCGGCGGACGGGCCCTATAGTCCGCCTTTAATGAAAACCTCCGCCGCCCAGCCCAGCAATACCGGCTTTCCGCACCGGCATCTTTTGGGCATCGAGGGCCTGAAGCCGGCGGAAATCACGCTTCTTCTCGACCTCGCCGAATCCTACGTCGAACAGAACCGCCAGCCGGACAAAAAGCGCGCGGTCCTGCGCGGCCGCACGCTGATCAACCTGTTCTTCGAGACCTCCACGCGCACCCGCACCTCGTTCGAGCTGGCGGCCAAGCGCATGGGCGCCGATGTCATCAACATTTCGGTCGGCGACAGCGCCATCAAGAAGGGCGAAACGCTGCTCGACACCGCCATGACGCTGAACGCCATGCACCCCGACGTGCTGGTGGTGCGCACGCCCTTCTCGGGCGCGGTCAATCTTCTGTCCCAAAAGGTCAACGGCGCGGTTGTGAACGCGGGCGACGGCAGCCACGAGCATCCGACCCAGGCGCTGCTCGACGCGCTCACCATCCGCCGGCGCCTCGGCCGCCTGCAAGGGCTCACGGTCGCCATCTGCGGCGATATCAGCCACAGCCGCGTGGCGCGCTCGAACGTCCACCTGCTCAACACCATGGGCGCGCGGGTGCGCGTGGTGGCGCCGCCGACCCTTCTGCCCGGCCCCTTCGCGCGGCTGGGCGTCGAATGCTTCACCGACATGCGCAAGGGGCTGGAGGGCTGCGACATCGTGATGATGCTGCGGCTGCAATCCGAGCGCATGCAGGGCGCCTACGTGCCCTCGGTGCACGAATATTTCCGCTTTTGGGGCCTGGACTACGAGAAGTTGGAGACGGCCAAGCCCGACGCGCTGATCATGCATCCGGGGCCGATGAACCGCGGCGTCGAGATCGACAGCGAAGTGGCCGACGATCTGGGCCGCAGCTTGATCCGCGAACAGGTGGAGATGGGTGTCGCCGTGCGGATGGCGTGCCTCGACGTGCTGACGCGCAATCTGGCGCCGGCCAACGGCGGTGCGGCCTGAGATGGCGGCGCGCGACATCGCCCAGGGCGACGCCCGCAAGCCCGCGACCGGCCGCGTGGCCTATGTAAACGCGCGCCTGCTCGATCCCGCGAGCGGATTGGACGCCAAGGGCGGGCTGGTCACGGACGGCGAGGCCATCGCCGCGCTGGGGCCGGAGATTTCCGCCAAGGGCCAGCCCGAGGGCACCGCCATCGTCGATTGCGGCGGCCATTGCCTGGCGCCGGGCCTGGTCGACATGCGCGTGCAGGTGCGCGAGCCCGGCGAGGAGCACAAGGAAACCATCGCCAGCGCGAGCCGCGCGGCGGTTGCCGGCGGCGTGACCGCCATGGTCTGCCTGCCCAACACCGAGCCCTTGATCGACGACGTGGCCGTTCTGGAATTCGTCGCGCGGCGCGCGCGCGAGGTGAAGCTGTGCAAGATCTTCGCCTACGCGACCGTGACCAAGGGGTTGAAGGGCGAAGCATTGACCGAGATGGGTCTGTTGAACGAGGCCGGCGCCACCGGCTTCACCGACGGCACGGCGGCGGTTTCCAACCCCCAGGTCATGCGCCGCGCCTTGTCATACGCCCGCGCGTTCGATGCGCTGGTGATCCAGCACCCGGAAGAGAAGCACCTGGCCGGCACGGGGGCCATGAACGAGGGCGAGATCGCGACGCGGCTCGGCTTGCCGGGCATTCCGGTCGCGGCCGAGCTGATCATGGTCGAACGCGACCTGCGCTTGGTTGAAATGACGCAAGGCCGCTATCACGCCGCGCACCTATCGACGGCCTTAGCACTCGACGAGATCCGCCAGGCCAAGCGCCGGGGGCTGCGCGTCACCTGCGATACGGCGCCGCCCTATTTCGCGCTGAACGAAAGCGCCGTGGGCGATTACCGCACCTTCGCCAAGCTGTCTCCGCCCTTGCGCAGCGAGGACGACCGCCGCGCGGTGGTGGCCGCGCTCAAGGACGGCACCATCGACGTGATCGCCAGCGACCACGCGCCGCAGGACCAAGATTCCAAGCGCGTGCCCTTCATGCAGGCGGAGTTCGGCACCTCGGGCCTCGAAACTCTCCTGGCCGTCTCGCTGGAGCTGTATCACGGCGGGCATCTGCCGCTCCTCAAGGTGCTGGAGCTGATGACAGTGCGGCCGGCCGACCTGTTGCGCCTGCCGCTCGGGCGCTTGAAGCCTGGCGCGCCGGCCGATCTGGTGCTGTTCGATCTCGACCGGCCCTGGCAGATCGACGCCGATCTTCTGGTCAGCAAATCCAAGAATTCGGCCTTCGACGAACGCCCGGTGCAGGGCGTGGTGCTGCGCACGGTGGTCGACGGGCGCGCCGTCTTCCTGCGCGACGCGGCGGGCTAGGCCATGGAGCATCCTCTTCTCGAAGGCATGCCGCCGGCATGGGGACCGCTGGAGCAGGTCTGGCCGTTCTATGCCGCGGTGCTCGGCGGCTATCTGTTGGGCTCGATTCCGTTCGGCCTGGTCGTCACCTGGCTCGCGGGCCTGGGCGATGTGCGCCGCATCGGCTCGGGCAATATCGGCGCGACCAACGTGCTGCGCACGGGGCGCAAGGACCTGGCCGCGCTCACGCTCCTGCTCGACGGCGGCAAGGGCGCCGCCGCGGTCCTGATCGCCACGGCCTATCTGGGCGCGGGTGCCGGCATGATCGCGGGCGGGGCGGCGCTGCTCGGCCACTGCTTCCCCGTCTGGCTCCGCTTCAAGGGCGGCAAAGGCATTGCGACCGCCCTTGGCCTGGCACTGGCGCTCGACTGGAAGGCCGGACTGGCGATGGTTGTTATATGGCTCGTGGTCGCGGGCGTGACGCGGTTCTCGTCCTTGGCTGGCGTGCTCTCCGCCGTCGCGGCACCCGCCCTGTTCAAATGGCTGGGGACCGAGCAAATGGGCCAGTTCGCCATCGGCATCGCCATGCTGATCATCCTGCGCCACATAGCGAACCTGCGCCGCCTGATGAAGGGTCAGGAGCCGCGTATCGGCGAGACGAAGAACGACGACGGCACCCGCGCCGGCACCGGCGGCTGAAAGCGGAGGGCGCGATGCCGGCCCTCTCGCCCCGTGAACGTCTTGACCGGCTGCGCCTCGCGCGGAGCGAGAATGTCGGACCCGTCACCTTCCAGCGCCTGATCGACCGTTTCGGCTCCGCGGGCGCGGCGCTGGAGGCGTTGCCCAATCTTGCGCGTCAAGGCGGCCGGCGCGGCCCCGTGCGCCTATGCCCGGAAGCAGACGCCCTTCACGAGGCCGAGGCAATCGAGCGGCTGGGCGCACGGCTGCTCGTCCTTGGCGACGACACATACCCCGCGCCCCTGTCCGCCATCGCCGATCCGCCGCCCGCGCTTTCCGTGCTGGGCGACGTCGCCCTCCTGTCCCGCCCCGCGGTCGCCATGGTAGGCGCACGCAACGCGTCCGCAGCCGGCCGCCGCTTCGCCCGCACTTTGGCCGGAGAGATCGGTCAATCTGGCTTCGCCGTCGTCTCCGGCCTGGCGCGGGGCATCGACACGGCCTCTCACGAGGGTGCTCTCACCACCGGTACCATCGCCGTCGTCGCGGGCGGCGTCGACGTGATCTATCCGGAAGAGAACCGCGCGCTTCACGGCCAGATCGCAAGCCAGGGTACCATCGTCGCGGAAATGCCGCCCGGCACCGAGCCCATTGCCGCCCTGTTTCCCCGCCGCAACCGGACCATCTCCGGCCTGGCGTTGGGCACCGTGGTGGTCGAGGCCGCCCTGCGCTCTGGCTCCCTCATCACCGCCCGGCAGGCCTTGGATCAGGGCCGCGAAGTCTTCGCCGTCCCGGGCTCGCCCCAAGACCCGCGCGCCCGGGGCTCCAACGACCTGATCCGCCAGGGCGCCACCCTGGTGGAAGGCGCCGCCGACATTCTGGCCGTTTTGGCCCCGATCGCGGGAACTCACCCCAATTCGCGTGTTAAAATATTGAATACAAAAGATAACTTAGAGGACCTGTCCGCGCGTGACATGGACGAATCAAGGAACAAAGTCCTTATATTACTGAGCCCAACACCCGTCGCGGTTGACGAAATCGTTCGGCAATGCCAATTGTCACCCGCGACCGTCTCCTTGGTGCTTTTGGAGCTCGAGCTGGCGGGACGGTTGGAGCGGCACCCTGGCAATCAGGTGTCCATCCTTTAAACCTTTGTAAAAACGGACTTTTTTGAATTCAACTGGGACACCGGGTGAATATGAACGTCGTTGTCGTTGAATCGCCCACCAAGGCCAAGACCATCAATAAGTACTTGGGCAAGGACTACACGGTGATCGCCAGTTACGGTCACGTGCGGGACCTGCCGCCCAAGGACGGATCGGTGCGTCCAGACAGCGACTTCGAGATGCTCTGGCAGGTCGACGACCGGGCCGAGAAGCCGATCGGCGCCATCGCCAAGGCGCTCAAGGGCGCCAAACGCCTCATTCTAGCCACCGACCCAGACCGCGAGGGCGAAGCCATCTCTTGGCACGTCCGCGAGGTGCTCAATCAGCGCAAGGCTCTGGACGACATTGAAGTGAAGCGTGTGGTCTTCCATGAGGTGACCAAGGACGCCGTCCTGGATGCCATGAAGCATCCGCGCGAGTTGAACCGCGAACTGATCGAGGCCTATCTGGCCCGCCGCGCGCTCGATTATCTGGTGGGTTTCAGCCTGTCGCCGGTGCTGTGGCGCAAGCTACCCGGCAGCCGCTCGGCCGGCCGCGTTCAGTCGGTCGCCCTGCGCCTGATCTGCGAGCGCGAAGCCGAGATCGAGGCCTTCAAGCCGCGCGAATACTGGACCATCGAGGTCGACTTCAAGACCAAGGACGGCGCGAGCGTGACCGCGCGCCTGACGCATCACGACGGCGTGAAGCTCGACAAGTTCGCCCTGCCCGACGAAAAGTCCGCGCGCGCCGTGGCCGATGCCATCGCAGCGCGCGAGTTCGCGGTCAAATCGGTCGAGAAGTCGCGCACGCGCCGCAACCCTTATCCCCCCTTCACCACCTCGACCCTGCAGCAGGAAGCCAGCCGCAAACTGCGCTTCAGCGCCATGCGCACCATGCGCTTGGCCCAGCAGCTCTACGAGGGCGTGGAAATCGGTGGCGAATCGGTCGGACTCATTACTTATATGCGAACCGACAGTGTCCAGATGTCGAACGAGGCGGTCGCCTCCTCGCGCGCCATGGTGCAGTCCGACTACGGCGCGAATTACTTGTCCGAAAAGCCCCGCGTCTACAAGACTAAGGCCAAGAACGCACAAGAGGCGCACGAGTGTGTGCGCCCGACCGATACGACGCGCCGTCCGAAGGATGTGGCCAGCTATCTGGATGCCGATCAGCAGCGCCTCTACGAGTTGATCTGGAAGCGCGCGGTCGCGAGCCAAATGGCCAGCGCCGAGTTCGACCAGGTGGCTGCCGACATCGGCTCCGACGACGGCAAGATCGTATTGCGCGCGACCGGCTCGACCATGGTCTTCGACGGCTTCCTGACGCTCTACCAGGAAGACCGCGACGATCCAGCCGAGGATGAAGAAGGCGAAAGCCGCGCCCTGCCGCCGCTCACGAACGGCGACCGAATGGCGCGTGGCGCGGTCAAGCCCGAGCAGCATTTCACCCAACCGCCGCCGCGTTACAGCGAAGCCAGCCTGGTGAAACGGCTGGAAGAGTTGGGTATCGGCCGTCCGTCCACCTACGCCAGCATCCTCGAGATTTTGCGCACACGTGAATATGTCCGCATGGACAAGGCGCGCTTCGTGCCCGAGGACCGCGGGCGTATCGTGACCGTCTTTCTGTCGAATTTCTTCGAGCGCTACGTCCAGTACAACTTCACCGCCGAGATGGAGGAAAAGCTCGACGAGGTCTCGGACGGCAAGATCGATTGGAAGGCCGTCTTGCGCGACTTCTGGCAGCATTTCCATCAGGCCGTCGCCGGCACCAAGGACCTGTCGGTCTCGCAGGTCATCACCTCGCTGGACGAGCAATTGGGGCCGCATTTCTTTCCCGCGCGCGCCGACGGCACCGATCCGCGCGCCTGCCCGTCCTGCGGCGAAGGCCGCGTGGGTTTGAAACTCGGCAA
The DNA here is from genome assembly GCA_902826885.1 of uncultured Alphaproteobacteria bacterium. Classification (GTDB taxonomy): domain Bacteria; phylum Pseudomonadota; class Alphaproteobacteria; order CADEGL01; family CADEGL01; genus CADEGL01. Next base: position 87,523 of record CADEGL010000001.1, read on the forward strand.
GTTCGGCGCCTTCGTCGGCTGCTCGCGCTATCCGGAATGTAAATACACCGGCCAGCTCGCGGCGGGCGGCTTGAACGGCGGCGATGCCGAGCTGGCCGCGGGCCCCAAGGTTTTGGGCAACGACCCCGAGACCGGCCGCCAAGTGACCGTACGCAAAGGCCCTTACGGCTATTACTTCCAATTGGACGCGGCCGACGAGAAGGCCAAGCCCAAGCGCGTCTCGATTCCGAAGGGCAGCGATCCCGCCGCCGCGGAATTGGAAACGGCGCTAAAGCTCTTGTCCCTGCCTCGTCAGGTTGGCATCCATCCGGAAACGGGAAAGACGATCACGGCCGCCATTGGCCGTTTCGGCCCCTATATCCTGCATGACGGCACCTACCGTTCGGTCGAATCGACCGAGGATCTGTTCACCATCGGCGTGAACCGTGCGGTCGATATGCTGGCGGAGGCACCCAAGCGCGGCGGCACGCGCCTGCGCACGGTCGGGGCTCATCCCGAGGACAATGCGCCCGTCGCAATCATGTCCGGCCGCTACGGTCCTTATCTCAAGCACGGCAAGACCAACGCGCCCATTCCGAAGGACAAGAGTCCCGAGGAAGTCACGATGGAAGAGGCCGTGGCGCTCCTGGCCGCCCGCAAGGCCAGCGGCGGCGGCAAGCGCTTCGGCGGCCGCGGCAAAGCGAAGGCGCGCGCCGACGCGCCGCCCAAGGCCGCCGCCAACGCCAAGCGCAAGACAGCGCGCCGGGCCGCCGCGGGCTGACCGGCGTCTGTGGTCAAGTCCCGCCGGCGCGGCGCACCGTTCCCCACCAAAGACCAGATTGTCGCTTTCATCCGCGACAATCCCTCGCGCGTGGGCAAGCGCGAGATTGCGCGCGCCTTCAACGTCACCGGCGCCGACCGCATCCCGCTCAAGGCCTTGCTGAAAGAACTTGAGGCCGAGGGAGTTCTGGTACGCGAAGCCGGACACCGCCTGGCACCGCCTGGCGCCTTGCCCGAGATCACCGTGATCGAGATCAGCGGCGTCGACCGCGACGGCGATGTTCACGCTCGCCCGGCCGAATGGGAATCGGACACGCCACCACCCAAGATCCTGGTTCAGTACACACGCAAACGCGGTTATTCCCCCGGAAAGGGCGAACGTGTCCTGGCCCGCCTACGGCGCGAAAGCGAAGGCGTCTACTCCGCCGAGGTCCTGCGCGCGGTCGAGAATGCCCCCGCCCGGGTCATCGGCGTGTTCGAGCGGCAAGGCGACGGCAGCGGCCGCGTGCGGCCGGCCGACCGGCGCAACAAGGCCGAGTACATCATTCCGGCGCGCGATGTGGGCAATGCCCGGAAGGGTGACATCGTAGCGGTGCTGCCATCCTCCGCCCCGCGCCTGGGGCCGATTCGCGCCCGGGTTGTCGACCGTATCGGCCGCGAGGACGATCCGCGCACGATCAGCCTGATCGCCGCCCATACCCAGGGTATTCCGCTCGAGTTTCCCGCCGACGCGATCGCGCAGGCCGAGGCGTGCCGCCCCGCGCCGCTCGACGGCCGGACCGATCTGCGCCGCATTCCCTTGATCACCATCGATGGTTCGGACGCGCGCGATTTCGACGATGCCGTCTTCGCAGAAGCGGACCCGGACCATCCCGGCGGCTGGCACCTGATCGTAGCCATCGCCGACGTGGCTTGGTACGTGCGGCCGGGCGACGCGCTCGATCGCTCGGCGCTTCAGCGCGGCACGTCGGTCTATTTTCCCGACCGCGTCATCCCGATGCTGCCCGAGGCGCTGTCGAACGACCTTTGCTCGCTGCGACCGCGCGAGGATCGCGCGACCTTGGCCGCACATATCTGGATCGATGCGCAAGGCCGCATCCGTCGCCATCGCTTCGAACGCGCCATGATCCGCTCGGCCGCGCGCCTAACTTACGATCAGGTGCAGGCTGCGCGCGACGGCGCGCCCGATGACGCGACCGGCCCGTTGATGGAGCGCGTCATCGCCCCGCTCTATGGCGCCTATGAAGTCATGGCCGCCGCGCGCGACAAGCGCGGCGCGCTCGATCTCGACATGCCCGAGCGTAAGGTGGAGATCGGCGAGGACGGCCATATCAGCCGCATCGCGCCGCGCCGGCGCTTCGACAGCCACAAGCTGATCGAGGAATTCATGATCGCGGCCAACGTGGCCGCGGCCGAGACGCTGGAGGCGCGCCACACGCCGTGCATGTACCGGGTCCACGATGTGCCGGACCCAGCCAAGGTCGCGGCCTTGGCGGACTTCGTCGCCGCGCTCGGCTTCCGCATGGCCAAGGGACAGGTCATGACGGCCACCCAATTCAACCGCCTTTTGGCTCAGGCGCGCGGGACGCCGCACTGGGAATTGATCAACGACATGATCCTCAGGACCCAGTCCCAGGCGGTCTATTCGCCCGACAATCTGGGTCATTTCGGCTTGGGCCTGCGACGCTATAGCCACTTCACCTCACCCATCCGGCGCTATGCCGACCTTCTGGTGCATCGCGGTCTGATCCGGGCGCTGGGATTGGGCGAAGGCGGCTTGCCCGACAGCGCCGAAGCCGCATTCGAGGACCTAGGCGTTCGTATCTCGGCCATGGAGCGGCGAGGCATGCTGGCGGAGCGCGAGGCGCTGGACCGCTATATCACCGCCTTCATGGCCGAACACGTAGAGGCCGAATTCCAGGGCCGTGTCACCGGGGTCACCCGGGTAGGGTTGTTTGTTACGCTCGACGAGACAGGCGCCAACGGGCTCATTCCCATCCGCAGCCTGGAGCCTCGAGATTTCTATTTCCACGATGAGCGCCATCAGCGCCTAGTAGGCGAGCGAACAGGCCGCTACTTCTTGTTGGGAATGCGGGTCACTGTGCGATTGGTCGAAGCCAACACCCTGACCGGCAGCCTGCTTTTCGATCTGATCGAGGGGGGCGAAACCGGCTCCGTCAGCCGAGCTACAAAGACAAATTTCCAAAAACGCGGCAGCCAGCGCCGACATTTGCCCCGCCAGCGGTGAATGGGCCTTAGGGTCCGCCACACCTTTGTCACGCGTAATTCTATCCGTTGAGGTGCTGAATCCGCGGCATGATCATCGTCGACAACGCCATCAAGTGGTGTGCGACCGAAAGGAGGCCTATCGGCGTCGCGCTGATCGGCCCGGGCTTCATGGGGCGCGCTGTCGCGCTGCAGATCGCGACAAAAGTTCCAGCCATCCGCCTTGTCTCGATCGTTACGCGCGATCCCCAACAAACGCTGGAAGCGTGTCCGGGTATCGGGATCGCGGATGCCGAGATCGCCGAGACAGCGGGTGACCTGCGCCGCGCGTTTCGCGACGGCAAGACCGCCATCATGGAAGATTGGCGGCCAAGCATCGAATCGGAACTGGTTGACGTCGTCCTCGACACGACCGGCTCGCTGGAATATGCGGCCGGCATACTGCTTCAGGCGATCGCGCATCAGAAGCATGTCGTGCTGATGAACGCGGAGCTCGACGGCACGATCGGGCCGCTTCTCAAGCGAAAAGCAGACGAGGCCGGCGTGGTCTACACGAACGTCGATGGCGATCAGCCTGGCGTCACTATGAATCTGTACCGATTCGTATGCGGTCTGGGAGTGACGCCGGTTCTCTGCGGGAACATCAAAGGCCTGCACGACCCCTATCGCACGCCGGAAACCCAAAAGGAATTCGCCACCCGCTGGGGTCAGAAGGCTGCGATGGTGACATCCTTTGCCGACGGCACGAAAGTCTCCTTCGAGCAGGCAATCATCGCCAACGCTACCGGCATGTCGGTCGGCAAAAGAGGCATGTTCGGCCCCAGCGTGCCCGCCGGAACGCCCATCGAAACCGCGGCTGCGCTGTTTCCCGCCTCGATGCTTCTCGATTCAAATGGCATTGTTGACTACGTCATCGGGGCGGCGCCCGCCCCAGGCGTCTTCGTCCTGGGAACGACAGCGGACGAGCGGCAAAAACATTTTCTCGCGCTCTATAAGTTGGGCACCGGCCCAATCTACTGCTTTTACACGCCGTATCACCTTTGTCATTTTGAAGTGCCCAATACAATCGCACGCGCGGCTTTGCTGGGCGACGCGACGATCGCCCCCATCGGCGCGCCGCGCGTGGATGTCGTTGCGGCGGCGAAGCGCGACCTCAGGGCCGGAGAGACGCTCGACGACCTCGGCCACTTCATGACTTATGGGCTTTGCGAGAACGCAATCACAGCGCACTCGGAGCGCCTGCTTCCGATCGGTATCGCGCCCGGCTGCCGCCTTACGCGCGATCTGCCGAAGGACGACATCCTGACCTACGACGACGTTGTCTTGCCCGGACATCGGTTGATCGACGAATTACGCGCCGAACAAGATCAAACATTTTTTGAATCCGTTTCAGTATCGGAACCGCAAAAGGTCACCGCATAGGCTTCGGCCAACCGCGCAGCAGAAACCTTTGGACATGCCGTATCGCTTGACCAGGTCGTATCACGGCACTCGCCACCTCATCCGCCGCCGCTCGGGCGAAAGCGGAAAGCGTCGGCTTGTGCCCTGCTTTGCGCATGCCATCCAGATGAAAACGCAGGAACTCCGACCCTGCGCCGGTCAACATCGAGCGAAGGATCACTCGGTGATGGTAGCGAAAATGCTTCCGAAGAAGGATCTCGCGCTCATCATCCAAGAAATATCGATGGCCATATTCCGCCATCAGCATCGGCCACTCTCGCAGAAACGTTCGTTTACGTTCGGCCACGGTCTGAGTGATCGACGCATCGTGGGTCCGGGAGAAGGCGAGGACCTCATGGCAAAAGCCGAAATTCGTATCGGCGAGAAAATCGAGATATGCCGCGATATCCGCGTGAAGATAGGTGGTCGGGTAGAACGGCTGCCGGGCGCGCACGATATCGGCGCGAATCATATTCGTCGTCGGCGCCATGGCGAACACTTCTCCGCGCATGAACATGCGGGCGATTTCGCGACCCGGAAAAATCGACCGCTCCGGGGGCAATCCGCCGCACTGCACGATCTCCCCCCGCAGCCGCAAACTCCCGACCGCCCCCATGCTTGGATCCTGCTCGGCGAGAGCGACCATTTTCTCGATGCAGGCGGGATAAAGCCAATCGTCCGCATGAAGCGTGTGGCAATAGCGCGCATCGGGGGATATCGCCTCGACGGCGCTGTTCCAGTTCTGAACGAACGGCACCGTTACGTCGCGCGTGACAACCCTGACCCGCGAATCCCTCCGCGCGTAGCCTTCGGCAATGGCGCGCGTATCGTCGGTGCTCGCGTTGTCGACGATAATATGTTCGATCGTGCGGTAGCTTTGCGCGAGCGCGCTTTCCATGCACTGCCGAATGAACGGCGCGGCGTTATAAGCCGGCGTGACGATCGATACGAGCGGGTCTGTCATCGGGCAAAGTTATCGGGTTTTCCGGGACGTGGCGACGCACGGCGGGTGCGCCTTGCCAGGAGCCCTTCCCCTATCTCGGTCCATGCTATCCGCCAATGAGCGCTTGTACCGCACTCCCTCTTCGCGTCGTCCATGTTTCGCCCTCCGACATCGGCGGAGGGGCAGAGAAGGGCACCTATGCGATCCACAAGGCCCTACGCTCCTTGGGCGTCGATTCCGTCATGCTCGTTCAACGCAAATACAGCGTGGATTCGACCGTGAGGACGTCGAGCACCAAAGGCAACATCATTTCCGTCGCTCTTCGCGACCGGCTCGATCGCCTTCCTCTTACACTTTACCCCCATCGGAAAGACACGTGGTGGACCGTGGGCTGGCTGTACCTAGATATCGTGCAGGCGATACGCCAATTACAGCCGGACGTCATTCATTTTCACTGGACGGGTCGCGGACTCGCCCCCATTCAATTGCTGCGTTACCTCAAAGGGACGCCGATTGCCTGGACTCTACGGGACATGTGGCCGCTTACGGGCGGGTGCCACTATTCGCATGGCTGCGAGCGCTTCCTAAGCGGCTGTGGGAACTGTCCGCAACTGTCTTCCCGCCTGCCATATGATCTCAGCGCGTGGCAGTGGCGCCGAAAACGCGCTGCATGGAACGGCATCCCAATCACATTCATCGCGCTCAGCAATTGGATGGCCGATTATGCGCGGAAGAGCCCGCTCGTCTCGGACAACGAAGTCTCCCTGATTCATACAGGGATCGATCTGGGCGTCTATCGGCCCATGAATCGCAACGTTGCCCGCGAGTTATGGCGTCTTCCAAAAGACAGAAAGATCATCCTGTTCGGCGCCCTTCGCTGCACGACGGACCCCAGAAAAGGCTTCCGTTATTTCCGCGATGCGCTTCGCAAAATTTCGACGTGTTCGCCAGATAGCAAAAATGTCGTCGTCATCTTCGGAGCGGAAGATGGTCCGAAGGGCTTTGCTCCGGATACGCGTTATCTCGGCTCGCTCCAGGATTCGGTCAGCCTTGCCTCTCTCTACGCGGCAGCCGACGTGATGGTTGTACCATCCATAGAAGAAAATCTCGGAAAGACGGGACTCGAAGCCTTGGCATGCGGAACACCCGTGGTTGCTTTCGCAAACTCGGGCCAAATCGACGTCGTCACGCACAAAAGCGACGGCTATCTCGCGGTAACCCAGTCATCCGACGACTTAGCCGCCGGGATCGAGTGGTGTCTAGACGACTCGCGCGCCGCCCTCCTCCGTCAAAGCGCCCGCGCGAAGGCCGAGCGTCAATTCGACATACGAATCGCGGCAAAAAAACATATCTCTCTCTACCAAAGGTTGTCCGTGCCTCTGGGGATCCGCGAGCTCAATCGCGATGACTTGCCGTTTCCGACATTAGAATCTTCGCATGGAGCGAACCCATGAAAGTCGTGATTCTGGCGGGAGGCTTCGGGACAAGAATAAGCGAAGAAAGCGCCGTCCGACCAAAGCCGCTCGTGGAGATCGGCGGGCAGCCAATCCTCTGGCACATCATGAAGATATACGCCGCGCACGGACTGAACGAGTTCGTTATCTGCGGGGGATATAAATTCAACGCCATAAAACAATATTTTCGCGACTACATGCTGGCACGTTCCAATGTCACATTTGATTTGGCCAGGGATCGAATGGAGCTGCACCATTCCGACATAGAGCCCTGGCAAGTGACGTTGATCGACACTGGTGAACAGACCATGACCGGCGGGCGACTGCGGCGCGTGAGGAGGCACTTGAACGGCCAAAGTTTTTGCCTCACCTACGGCGACGGAGTGTCCAACATCGACATCGGCGCGCTTCTTGCGTTCCATCGCCAGCGGGGACTTCTCGCGACGCTGACCGCCGTGCGGCAACCGGGGCGGTTCGGGGCGCTGTCGCTCTCATCGGAAGAACACAGCGTCAGGGCGTTCCGGGAAAAATCAAACGACGATGGCGGCTTCATCAACGGCGGCTTCTTCGTCCTTGAACCGAAGGTTCACGATTACATCCGCGGAGACGACACGGTCTGGGAGAAGGATCCGCTCGAAAGCTTGGCCCGCGATGGACAGTTAGCGGCTTATCGCCACGATGGCTTTTGGCAGAACATGGACACATTGAGAGATCGCCACCTTCTGGAGGGCCTTTGGCAAAAGGGAGACGCGCCATGGAAGGTGTGGTGAACGGCGTGTCCAAGTGCACGCCCGCCAACACCCATATCCAGCGCATTCTGGTCACTGGAGCGGAAGGTTACATTGGCGCCACTCTCATGCCTCTTCTCCACGCGCAGGGCTACGCCGTCGAAGGCCTGGATACGGGCTACTATCGCGCGGGCTGGCTCTACCATGACGCGCAGGACAAACCCCGAATAATCACCCGCGACACCCGCGTCATTCGCGCGGAGGATCTTTACGGCTATGACGCGATCGTCCACCTGGCGGAGCTCTCCAACGATCCAACCTGCGAGATTGATGAATCCCTGACATACGACATCAATCACCGCGGTTCGGTTCGGCTCGCCGAGGAGGCGAAAAAGGCCGGCGTTGGCCGCTTTATTTATGCGTCTTCCTGTAGCGTTTACGGCGCGGGCGGTGATGGCGAGAAGACCGAGGCATCAGAACCAAACCCCCAAACCGCGTATGCCCGCTGCAAGCTGATGGTCGAGCGCGACGTGGCGGCGCTGGCCGACCGATCCTTCGTTCCCACCTTTCTTCGCAACGCAACCGCGTTTGGCCCCTCCCCCCGGATGCGTTTCGATATCGTTCTAAACAACCTAGCCGGCCTTGCTTGGACCAAGGGCAAGATCCAACTCAGCAGCGACGGAACCCCATGGCGGCCGCTGGTTCACGTCATGGATATCGGCCGTGCCGTGATCGAGGTCCTCAACGCCCCATCCGACGTGGTCTTTGCCGAGATCTTCAATGTAGGCTGCGATCGGCAGAACTATAGGGTGCGCGACATTGCCGAGGCGGTATCGTCGGTTTTCCCCGAATGCGACGTCACGACGGGATCGAACCAGGGCGATAACCGTAGTTACCGAGTTTCTTTCGCGAAGATCCGAAAACATTTTCCCGCGTATACCGGCTTGGTCGAGGCCAAGACGGGTGCGCGGCAGTTGCGTTCGCTGTTCGAACGCATCCGCATGACGCGCGAGACGTTCGAAGCTCCTCCGTATACCCGGCTAAAGCAGCTTCAGGCCTTGCGCGACACTCGCCAGCTCGACGGATCTCTATATTGGCAGCCCCATGCGATTTCTTGAAACTCCGCTGCCGGGCGCGTTCGTGATCGAACTCGAGCGTCACAGCGACGGGCGTGGCTATTTCACGCGGACATGGTGCCGCAAGGAATTCGAGACCCATGGCCTCGCCGGAGACTTCCCCCAGGCCAATCTTTCGCTTAGCGAGGAGGCTGGCACGATTCGCGGCATGCATTACCAGGAGCCGCCGTACGCGGAGGCTAAGTTGGTGCGGTGCCTCCGTGGCGCCCTTCACGACGTCATCATCGACCTGAGGCCTGAATCAACGACGTTCGGCCGGCATTACGGCGTTGATTTGAGCGAGGAGGATTATCGCGCGCTCTACGTGCCCGCGGGCTTCGCCCACGGCTTTCAGACCCATGTCGACCGCACCGAGGCACACTACATGGTGTCAGAGTTCTATACGCCCGCAGCGGAACGCGGGGTTAGGTTCGACGACCCTGCTTTCGGAATTCGCTGGCCCCATGCAGTGAGCCGCATATCGGAAAAAGATAAAAACTGGCCCCTTTTTGGCGGCGATCTGCGGCTTAGGACCGGTCACCGAGATGGTCCGCCAAACGCAGCGCAAGGGCCACGATTGTAAGCGTGGCGTTGGCGTACCCGCAGGTCGGAAAAACCGAGCTGCCTGCGATGTAAAGATTCGGTACGCCATGGACCTTGCAATTCCGATCGACGACTCCCATCGATGGATCGTCGCTCATCCGAGTCGTCCCCATATGGTGGAAATGCCCTTCCAGATCGTTCCACGTCGTATCGTTGGCGAGAAACCAATCGTCTAATCTCATTCTGGCCAGCCCAAGCCGCCCGAGCTCTTCCCCCACGATCTTGCAGGCGACACGCACGCTCCGCTTATCGATGTGTGAAAGACGCCAATCAAGCTTCACACGGTGCGCGCCCAGGGCATCGCGTTCCGCGGAAAGTAGGACACGGCTGTCGGGATTGGGCGCTTGCTCGAAATTGGCGCCAAACCAAAGAGCTTTTCGTCCCTTAAGTTCGCGATACAGTCCCGCGCCGGCGCCATCCAAATCCATCAGAACCCGCCATATGGCTTCGTCGACATCGCTCGGCATGCGACCACGGCGCACGTTGCGGATAATATGATAGATGCCCAAGTAACCGGGGCTCCGATCGAATCCGTAACCCAGATCGATGCACCCGTTGAGGATTTTCAGTTCGCGCTGAGCGATCTCCGAGACCCCCGGCTTAACCTGGATCGGAATCCCGTCGACCTCAACGGAAGCGTAATATGCTTCGTATCGAGCGATCGGCGTCTCTGGGATGGCATAGGCGACGATGGCATGAGGATGCTCCAGGAAATAGCGTCCGACCAAGCCCCTGCGATTGCCGACACCATCGCGTTCAACACCGTTCGAATCGAGAAGCAGCCGGGCATTCTCGATGCCGCCGCATGCGAGAACGAACTGCCGCGCCCGGATCACGCCTTCCTTGCCGTCGAGGCTCTTCAACCGCACGCCCGTGACCTGTGCTCCGGACGGCGCGAGAACCACCTCGACTGCGTTGGCGTTCAAAAGCACGCTTACGGACCGCGATCGCTCAAGATCCTCGCGGAACTTTTCCCCGAACCGCGTGGGCGGACTGTATTGCCACATCCGATTCACCAGCCGCGTGGGCTGGAAGGGAATAAGAAACTCCGCGAGTTGCGGCCATTCATCGGCCACGTAGTTTGGGGGACCCAGATCGCACACTTTCTGCGCGCGAGCATAGAACGGCTCAAGCGTCGGCCGGTCGATGGGCCAGCCACTATGGGAAATCCAAGGGCGCACCTGGAAATCGATAGGATCTAGCGGCCGGCAATGACCGGCCCAGTGATTCGTCGTTCCACCGAACAACCGCAGCCTCGGCGTGTCCAGCGCGGGATAGGGCTCACCGACGACTTCGCCCTGGTAAAGCGCCTGCGTCGCCGCGTCGAACTCGAAATCGCCGCTTTCGACCAGGACCACACGACGGTGTGTGCGCGCAAGTTCGCACGCGATAGTGATGCCGGCCGCACCCGCACCAATAATGCAGATATCCGTATCTAACCGCGAGTTCTGGCCGAGTTTTCGGAAGTCCACAAACACGAGCGTTCAGGCGAAGGTGAGAAGCGCGCAGAAGCGGGCCTCGCAACGTGCGAGCAACCAACCATCGACAATGATCGTGTCGGCTTTGGAAAAATCTTCTCGTTTCAAGTGGTCGAAATGCGCCTTCCAATCGCCGCTTTCCCGCGCGAATGGCACCACGCCAATTAATTCGCGCAGAAGATCGGCATCGGCTTCATTGGGAACTTTCGAGAGATAGATGCGACCGATTCGAGTAGCCGCGCCATAGCCGCCTGCGTGGCGAAAGGTCTCGGCAAAAGGAAAAGAAGCCGTGGCAAAGAGAGCGGCCAAGGAGCCCAATACCGTACGCCTATCCATGGCTGTCCCCATTCGCTATTAGCGCTTGTTACCGACGCGTCTCTTGATCCCTTTGTTCCCGATTGGATTGAAAAATTTTAAGTTCGCTGAACGACCAGCCATGCCGCGCGCAGTCCAGCGGACAGCAGATCGCCCCTCATAATCGCGACGGTCAAAAAATAGACGGCAGCGCCGATCGAAATCGCGGCGATCAGCGCTGGCGCCGTGGGCCACATGCCCGAGAACAGATAGAATGAAAGCCTGCAGGCCACGATCATCGCCGCCGCGCTGAGCCCCAGCGGCAATATCGGGTGTAGCAGCGCCGAGCCCGAAATCCCCATTGCCGCGCGCAAACATCGCAAGTGAAGCGGCATCAATAAATATGAACGCACGGCCCATGCCACGACGACCACGGTGATCCCGGCCCACGCGAACGCGAGTACGCCGAAGAGTCCCGTGGACAGGTACGCCAGCGACATCCAGAGCACGAATTCCGGTCGTCCCAACGCGCGATACGATGCGCTGAAGAACATCGCGAAGAAGGATGTGAAAAGCTCCAACGCCAGGATCTGGAGCAGGAGAATGCTTGGTGCCCAGTTCTCTCCAAAAAACATGACGACCAAAGGGTCGCCGACCGCCACGAGGGTTCCTGCGACCAGGAATCCAGCCAGGCAACTGAACTCGGTCGCACGGATAAAGCCGCGGCGCTGGTCTTCTGGTTTGTCCTGCAGGCGCGAGAAGGCGCTGAAGCCGACATGATACATGGCGCCGGAGATGAGCCCGCGCACAAGCTGCACCATACGCCATGCGATATTGACGTATCCCAGAACAGTCGTGCCGAACAGCGCACCCGTGGCCAGATTAAGGAGCTGTTCGCTTGCTCCCGTCACGATTTGACCCGCAGATACCGTCGACCCGAAACGCCCCAACTCCCACAGCCGCGATTTCGACAGATTGAAGCCGGGCCGCCAGCCCCGGACGATGACGACGCCAACACTGGTGACCGCAACGCCCGAGACCTGTTGCCCCACCAAGCTCCACAGCCCCATGCCCGTGAAGGCCATGCCGATGCCGACAAGCGCTCCCATGGCGCGGCCGCAAACGGAAAGCAGGGCAAGTTCTCGAAATCTAAGATCGCGGCGATAAAGCGCCGCAGAGATATTGCCCACCGCGCCTAGAGGGATACTCAGCGCCAGGACTTCGAGAACTCGCTTCATGGCAGGCTCTCGAAACAGATCTGCCAACAGCTCCGCGCCAAGTATCAACGAGACCGAAAGTATAAGGGCGACCGCGATCGTGCCCCAGAAAGCGGTATCCTTCGCGGCCGCATCGAGTTCACGCCGTTGGACGATGGCATCCGCGAAGCAATGGCCCGCGACAAGATTGCAGAAGAAGACGAAGACGCCGGCCAGCGCCACGAGTCCAAAGTCCTGCGCGTCCAGGACGCGGGCCATCACGAAGAAAGAAGCGAAAGAGAGCGCGGTAACACCCACGCCTTCCAGAACGCTCCACAAGGCGCCCTTTAGGCTCCGGGCGGCCAGCGTGGCGGCCATCACACCCTCTTTTCGTGCGCGGGTGCCAGAATGGCAGCCGTTTGAATTCGTCACCGACACCGCTGACATGACGACTCTTGCGCCAGCCGGAAATTCCATTGAGCCGAGAGACGGTCGGCGAACAGAGGGATCGGGCTTGGTAAGAATTACTTACGTTCGTTGGAAGCCAGCGGCGCAGACGCCTTACTGTCATGGGACGCCTCCGACCCAGCTTAAAAGCACTGCTTTCAGATCGCGATTGACCGATTCGCACCGGGACCGCATGATTTTGGCGCATTTATTGCGCCATCCCGAGACGATGTATTTGATGGCGCAAACCTCATGCGGGGGCACGTGACCTTCTCGTCGGTTCCACGCTCGACCGTGCGGGCGACCGTTGGCCTGCTGGTTCTGGCTCTGGCGGCATGCTCGAGCTCGCCTGGAAACGACCACCCCTCGTTCGAAGCGAACTCCAACCGCCTGTTCACCGCGAGTTACGGCAGCATTTCCGACCGCTATCTGGAACCTGTCACGTTCGAGACCCTGGCCATCAGTGGGCTCAACGGTCTGTCGTCCATCGATCCGACCGTGACCGCCAGCAAAGCGGACGGCAACATCAAGCTCGTGGCGCGTGGCCAAGATGCTGGCACGTTCCCAATGCCCAAGAACAACGACCCGAAAAGCTGGGCCGCGTTGACGTCTAGCGCCATCATCTCTGTTCGCGTGGTCTCCCCAGCTGTCAACGCCGCGGACGACGATGCGGTCTATCAGGCGGTTTTCGATTCGGCCCTCGCCAAGCTCGATGGATTTTCCCGCTATTCGGGCCCCGAGACCGCACGCGAGGAACGCAATCGGCGGGTCGGATTTGGCGGTGTGGGCGTGCGGCTGCAAACCGCTGGCGGCCGGATCGAGGTCCTGTCCGTGATGCCCGACACACCCGCCGCACACGCGGGCGTTAAGGCCGGCGACCGGATTCTCCAGATCGATGGCGTGAGCATCAAAAACCGCGACGTAAAGGATATTATCGAGCAACTGCGGGGCGGTTCTGGAACCCAGGTCCAGCTCGTCATCGAACGCGCCAACGTGCCGGATTCCCTGACGTTCCAATTGGTGCGGGAGAAGATCATCCCGCGCACCGTGATTTCCCAGATGGACGGCCGCGTTCTCGAGATCAAAGTCAGCGCATTCAATCAGGATACCAGCCGCGCGGTCTCTCAAGAGCTGGCCGAGGCGCTCGCGAAACCGAACACCCAAGTATCTGCGGTCGTTCTGGATTTGCGGGACAATCCGGGCGGTCTCTTGGATCAAGCCATTCAGGTCGCGGATCTGTTCCTGGAAAAAGGCGCGATCATGACCGCCAAGGGACGCCATCCCGATAGCGTCCAGCATGTGGACGCGAGCGGCACGGACGTAACTGGCGGATTGCCGCTCGCCGTCCTGGTCAACGGCGGAACCGCGTCCTCCGCGGAGGTGCTGGCCGCTGCCCTGCAGGACAACGGGCGCGCCGTCGTTATCGGGACCAACAGCTACGGCAAGGGCACGGTGCAGAGCGTCATCCACATGCCCAACGACGGTGAATTGGTGCTGACCTGGTCGCGGCTTTACGCCCCGTCGGGCTATTCGCTGCACCACTTGGGAATCCTGCCGATGCTATGCACCAGCGGTACTTCGGGGACGAGCGCATCGGCGGCCAAGATCTTGGAAAGCCAGCGGCGCCCCTCCGACCAGATGCAGGCAGCTGCCCAGCGTTGGCATGCCGTGACCTCGCCCGAATCGGACAGCATGTCCGAACTGCGCGCCACCTGCCGCTCCGAGCGGACCACCCGGGGGGTCGATATGGAAGTCGCACGCCAGGTTTTGGCCGATTCCGGCGCTTATCGGCAGGTTATCCGCCTGTCCATGGCCGAGGTTGCCGGCCGCTGACCCCTAGGGATTGACAGGGCGCGGCAGGCCGCTATTCTCCCGGCCTTCCGCACCCCGGAGAACGAATATGGCCAAGTCCAACACGGTCCTCATCAAGCTCGTCAGCAGCGCCGACACGGGCTTCTTCTACGTGGCCAAGAAGAACCCGAAGAAGGCGACGACGAAGCTCGAGATGCGCAAGTATGACCCCGTCGTGCGCAAGCACGTCGTGTTCAAGGAATCAAAGATGAAGTGAGCCGTCCAAACGGCTTACCGTTCCGAACGGCCGCCTTGGGCGGCCGTTTTCATTTTTAGGCTTCTATTTCAAGAAGCGTTTCACCGTCTCGAGGAACTGCGCCACCGAGATGGGCTTGGCGATATACGCCGAACATCCACCCCGCAGCATGCGCTCCTCGTCGCCCTTCATCGCGAACGCCGTGACAGCGATGACTGGGATGTGCCGGAGCGTTGGATCCGCCTTCATCACCTGGGTGATCTCTAGCCCCGAGATTTCAGGAAGCTGGATGTCCATGACGACCAGGTCGGGCCGGTGCTGACGCACGAGGCTTAGCGCATCCAGGCCATGAGCCGCGGATAGCACACGATAACCCTGGGTCTGCAGCAAATCCTCGAAGAGCTTCATGTTGAGCTCGTTGTCCTCGACGACGAGAACCGTCTTCGAGGACACGCCGGGGACGCGCGATCCGGACGACGTGGACGCAAGTAAACCCGATTCCATCACGGCACAGCCTTTCGCGGCCGGGGATAGGCAAAACAGACCCAGACGATGGATGGGGTCGTGTTCGGCAGGCCTGTATGGATACTGTCAGTCGCGTGATGTTGCAATCTAATGTCCTTCGAAACCTAACCGCTTAGCAAAGCGTTCTGCCTCCCAAAAATAGGATACTCCCGCTTGGGTGGCCCCCTTATCCTGCTAAATGCAAAGGAGAGGCCATTTGCGCATTGGCGTCGATATCGGGGGTACAAAGATCGAGGCTGTCATCTTGGCGGCGACAGGGGCTATCGCGGCTCGCGAGCGCGTGCCCACGCCCCAGGGCGACTACGCGGGCACCGTCGCGGCCACGGCGGCTCTTGTCCGCGGCCTGCAACAGTCTCTCGGAAAGCCCACCTCCATCGGAATTGGCATTCCTGGCACTTATTCGTCGGTAACTGGTCTGGTGACCAATTCGAACTCCGTGTGCCTGGTTGGAAAGCCGCTGCAAAAAGACTTGGAGGCCGCGATCGGTCAGGCCATTCGAATCGCGAACGACGCCAATTGCTTCGCCCTTTCGGAAGCAGCCGATGGTGCCGCCTCGGGGTTGCCAGTCGTTTTTGGCGTGATCCTGGGAACCGGAGTTGGCGGTGGTTTGGTTATCCGCGGGCAAGCCAATGACGGCCATAACGGAATCGCCGGCGAATGGGGCCACAACCCCCTGCCCGCCCCACGCGAAAATGAAACGCCGGGGCCAGACTGCTATTGCGGGCGCCGTGGCTGCATCGAACAATTTCTGTCCGGCCCGGCTTTTGCGCGCGACCACGCGGCCGCGACCGCCGCACCGCCGAAACAGCCCGCGCACATCGAGGCCGCGGCCCTGGCCGGCGACCGCGCGGCACGGGACAGCGTGGCACGCTATGCCGACCGCTTGGCGAGAGCCTTAGGCACCGTCATCAACCTGGTCGATCCCGACGCGATCGTTCTGGGTGGCGGCATGTCCAAGATGAAATCCCTCTACGAGGACGTACCGCGCCTATGGCACCGCTACGTTCACGCGGAGCGGATCAGCACGGCTCTGCTGCCGCCCCAACATGGCGATTCCAGCGGCGTCCGCGGCGCGGCCTGGCTGTGGCCAGAAACCACGCAGTGAGCATAGCCGCGCCCGTCTGCCGTGACTGCGGCGCGGTCGCCCCGGACGAAGATATGCGCCGGTGCGGCACCTGCAGATCGCCCCGTCTCCTGTGCCACCCCGAACTGCACGCGCTGACCATCGCCCACGTCGATTGCGACGCATTCTACGCAGCCGTCGAAAAGCGCGATGCGCCGGAGCTGCGCGACCGCCCGGTGATCGTGGGTGGCGGAACGCGCGGCGTGGTCGCGGCCTGCTGTTATATCGCGCGGATGTACGGCGTCCGCTCGGCGATGCCGATGTTCAAGGCGCGGAAGCTGTGCCCGGAGGCGGTGGTGATCCCGCCCGACATGAAGAAATACGCACGCGTCGGCCGCGAAGTGCGCCAGCTTATGCTGGAGACGACACCCATGGTCGAACCACTTTCGATCGACGAGGCATTTCTCGACCTATCAGGCACCGAGAAACTGCACGACGGCAGCGCTGCCCAGACATTGGTCCGCTTCGCGCGCAAGGCCGACCACACACTGGGCATCACGGTGTCGGTCGGCCTCAGCTACAACAAGTTCCTGGCCAAACTGGCATCCGATATGGACAAGCCGCGCGGGTTTTCCGTGATCGGGCGCGGCGATGCCTTGGCGTTTCTGGCGCCACGGCCCGTCGGCACCATCTGGGGCGTGGGCCCTTCGCTGCAGAAGACACTAGCCCGCGATGGGCTTTTGATCATCGGGCAATTGCGCGAATTGTCGGAAGATGACCTGGTTCGCCGCTATGGCTCCATCGGGCGACGTTTGTCGCGCTTTTCACGCGGTCAGGACGGCCGCACGGTGGAGCCCGATTCGCCCGCTAAAAGCATCTCCGCGGAAACCACCTTCGAGCGGGATCTGGCGTCCGAAGCGGCGCTCTCCAAGACGCTCTGGCCGCTGTGCGAAACCGTTTCCGAGCGACTGAAGACCGCAGGATTGGCCGGCCGAAGCGTCACGCTCAAGTTAAAGACGGCCGACTTCAAGATCCGCACCCGAAGCCGAATGACCGACGCGCCGACCCAACTCGCCGAAGTCATTTTCCGCGCCGCCTCGAACCTCCTGAAGGGCGAGGTCGATAGCACCGCCTATCGTCTGATCGGCGTGGGCGTGAGTTCGCTTGAAAGCGCGGTCAACGCCGATCCGCCCGACCTGCTCGACCCGGATGCCACACGCCGCGCTCAAGTAGAGCGCGCCTTAGACCAAGTCCGAAAGAAGCTCGGTAAGGCCTCCATTGCCAAAGGGCGAGGGCTTTGATGCGCTCTTGCCCGGCGCCGGGCGGAGCGGTACGACTGCCCCTGCCATGCCTCCTTCATCCTCCCTTCGGCCAGCGGCTTTTCTCGACCGGGACGGAATCCTCAATCATGACACGGGGTACATCCATCGCTCCGCGGATTTCGTCTGGGTTGATGGAGCGATCGATGCGATCCGCTATCTGAACGAGCGGAACTATCTGACCTTCGTGGTGACCAACCAGGCCGGGATCGCGCGCGGGCTTTATAGCGAGGCCGACGTATTGGCCCTTCATGGCTGGGTCGGCGAACAACTCGCGTACTCGAGCGCGCGGATCGACGCGTTCTATTTCTGCCCCCATCATCCGACGGAAGGCGCGCCGCCCTACCGGATCACTTGCGAGTGCCGAAAACCGTCACCGGGAATGTTGCTCAGCGCGATGCGGGAATGGCCGGTCAACCTAGCCGGCAGCTTTCTGATCGGCGACCGGCAGACGGATTTGGAAGCTGCGACGGCAGCTGGAATACCGGGATATCTTTTTTCGGGCGGCAATCTGCTGCCGTTCGTACGGCGCATCGTCGACCGCACATAGTCACGCCGCCTACTCGCCTTGAGAACCTATCCCCGGCGTACGCGGTCCGCGCATCAAGCGTTCCCACGCGCCGCGCCGTGCGATATGCCCGCGAATGAACATTCTTACCGAAACGGATGCGAACCGGGCCAGCACCAGCGTGCTAACCACGGCCATAAAGCTCGATGGATAATAGGCCGTGAAATTCTTGCGCAGAAACCGGACCAGAGAACGATGCTTATGCGCCTCGACCCGGATGGGACGGGTACGGCTACAAACGCCTTGGGTGTGCTCAACCACCGCGCTCGGCACGAACAGGATCTTAAATCCCGCCGACTGGAAGCGGAGGCACCAGTCCAGATCCTCGAAATGAAGGAAGTATCCGCTGTCCAAATAGCCCACCGCGTCGATCGCCGCGCGGCGCACCAGCATGCAAGCGCCGGAAATCGCCGGCACTTCCGACGGCCGGTCGGGCAGCACGGCGGCATCATAGGCAAAATCTCGAAACCGCGGATGGTCCGGCATCAGCCGATGCAAGCCGAACGCGACACAGAAGATTTGCCAGGGATTGGGGATATCACGCCGGCAGCCGCGCTGCTCGCTGCCGTCCGGATTGACGATCAAAGGCCCGGTCATTCCCACGTCTGGACGCTCCTGAATCATCCATTTCAGAAGCGCCAAGGAGCCGTCATGCATCCGGCAATCGGGATTGAGGAGTAGAACCGCCCCCCCGCGCGATACCGTGATGCCGGCATTACAGGCGTGGGCAAAACCATAATTGCCGTCGAGTTCGATGATCCGGATGCTGCCGGCCGGCACGCGGGCTCGCAGGGACTGCAAACTGCCGTCCGATGACGCATTGTCGACAACGATGACTTCCGTTTCGACTTCCGCTTGGCCCAAAACACTATCCACCGCTGCGGCGAGATAATCGCCAGCGTTGAAATTGACGATCACGACCGAGACGAGATCGTCTGAGCCGCCCGAAGTGTCTTTAACGGGCAAGATGCGAGACGGCGTGTTCACACCGGAACCTGCGTTATGAACCGCCGATATAGACATATTGCTTCAGCAGCCCAGGCCACCGCTCCTCCCAACAGCAATCGTGATCCACACCCGGAACTTCGATGATATTGATCCGGTCGGGATCTGAAAATCGGCTGCGATAAGACTGAGCAACCTTTGGCGGCACGCTGGTGTCGTCCTGGCCGACGAAATGAATTTGCGGGATGCGGCTCAAAGAGGACGTCATATCGGCTGGGTTGAGCGAGGCCGAGAGCGGCGAAACCTTGCGAATCGAGGTCCAGGCGGCATGGTCGAGGTTACCGGCGACGGTCACAAGCTGAATCACGTCGGTACGGCGCGCCGCGATCAATGCCGCGACGGCGCCGCCGCCGGAATAGCCGAATAGCCGCAGGCGTTTAGCACCCGTGGCGCGCACCGTCTGATTGATCTCCGCATTCATCGCGGCGACCACCTCTTCCGAATACCGCGCGCCGGACCAGTATTTCGGGCTGCACCGCGCGAGCTCGGCTTCCGACTGGTATTGGCACGGCCGGGCCAGATAAAGCCGGTTGGCGGAGGGATCCTGCACCGCCAATTCCAGCGCGATCGGAATGCGCGGCGTCGGGTCGGAGGAAAGTTGAGTAGAGGTCACCCAGGCGAAGCCGTCGCCTTCGATATAGACGCTGAGATCGCTGTTGGACGGCGTTCGGATGGATCGGAAGCCAACCAGGCTGAAAGGGCCGGAGACGGTCTGAAAACGCTCCCAGCCGCTGCGCGCGGCCACCCGGTCGGCCAACTCGCGTCCGCCATAGAGGAACGCAGAATCGCCGCAAGCGGCCACCGACACGACGGCTAAAACGAAGAAGGCCCACCGTTTCAGGTGGGCCTTCGGACGTTCAGGTTTCACGGATCAGAACGCGTAACGGATGGTCCCCGAACCCGTGTAGGAGATGTAATCCGTCTGCCCCACCTGGGACTGGAACTGCACGCCACCCGAGAAACGCGGGCTGAGCGCGAACAGCAAGCCGCCACCGACATTGGCCGAGTTCTTATAGGCCGTCGGCTGCGTCTGCCCCGGGCCCACCGTCGGCAGGTCGTATTTGTAGGCATAGACATACTGGGCCAAGAGGTAGGGCTGCACGTTGCCGAACTGGTAGCCCACCTGGCCGCCCGCCAGGAACTGGCCGAAATGCACCGTCGTATCGGGCACGCTCGGGTTCCCGCCCGTCCCGGTCTCGCTGTAGCCGTCGATGCCCTGGTACATCCAGTTGGCGCCGATCGAGGGCCGGAACTGGAAGTTGCCGGAGGCCAGCGTGGCCGTCAGGTTACTGGCCATGAAGAAGCGCGTGCCCGACGTATCACCCGTGATCGCGCCGTTGTTGCGCGTGAGGTCGATGCTGTTGCCGACATAACCCGCCGTCGCATCCAGATACAACTGGTTCGGGATCAGCTGCACCAGGACGTAGGGCGCCACCACCGCGCCGTTGGCGTCCCAGGTGCCGTTGTTGAAGTTGGTGTTGATGTCCTGGCGCTCATAACCGACCGACAGGCCCGCCAAGACCCAGTTGTTGATGCGGTAGTCCGCGCCCAGCGCGAAGGTGTAAACCTGACCGCTGGTGTCGATCGCGCTCTGGGTCTCGCTGAAGCCCGAGCCCGTGAAGTTCGACCAAACGCCGAAACGCTGCTCGTCGGCACCCGCCGAAGCACCGGTTGCCGCTCCGCTGTCCGCGAAGCCGCCGCCCTGGCGCTTCCCGTTCACCGCATACTTCGATCCGGTGCCGGCGTCGCCCGTCTTTGTAAACATGCCGGAGGTGAAACCGCCGGAGATTGTATTGATCGAATTGCCGCTGGTGCCCGCAACCACCGTCGACGAGCCGGTCGAGGTCGAGTTCGTGTTGTACGCGGCGAGCGCGCTGGCACTAAAAAGCGCGACGGCCACCGTAACACCGCAAGCCAATAACCGATTGATCATAGACGTCCCCACCCGTGGCGATGGCCTTACGTTTGGCCTATTAACCCACCGGAATTTTTAAGGAACACCGGATCAGGAGTCCAGGATCATCCGAACCTCACAGCCGGTTCTCGATCGTTCACAACGGAAAGTTGCAATTTTGCAACATACCAGAACCACAATATTTAGCGATAAAACGACCATCACCAACAAATGTTGCGTCATCATGTAATATTATTTGTTATCAGAGTCTTATCGGGTTTCGGCGCATTGCGCCGTCAGGGCCCATTGCCCACGAGCCGAGGGCGAAGGTTCGCCGGGACGGGCGAAACCCGCTCGATTCCCGATACCAAGCTTTGGCGCAGCAAACCGATGCCGTTCTCTCGGGTGGATGGGTCCGGCGAGTTCACAAGGACCATTCCAGCAAACCACAACCCGACGGGATCTGCCGGGTCTCGGGCCAGAAGCCGGCGCGCGAACGCCAAGACCGACGCATAGTCGCCACGTTCCATGCGCCAAGCCAAATAGGGCCAAGCGATGTCGGTGCGCCGGGGCGCCCGCACAAGAAAGCGGTCCAATGCGCGCTCCCAGGTGCCGAAGAGATCGGCAAATCGTGCCCGCATGTCTGGAAGCGCGGGATCGAACATGATCTCGCTGCGAAACAACACTGGCACGATCAATAGATCGGCGGAGCGGGTTTTGCCGGCCGCGCGTCCGACCGCGCAAAGAAGGCGCTCCATCCGACTCATGCGCCCGGCGGTTACAGGCTTGCCGTCGCGCTCGTCGGCAAAAACATCGCCATAGGAGGCGGCAAATGCCTGCGCGAGCGTATAGCTGCCGCGGTCGAGATCAAGCGGCAGCTTCTCGCAAATGAGCGACGGGTCGGGCGCGATACTCTCCGAAAAATAGGCATGACGGAGAGAAAGGCCATAAACCGCAAGCCAGCCGGCCGCGCCCGCCGATGACAGGGCGCACAGCATTAGAACCGCAGCCCATCCGGAGCGCGTGCCCAGCGCACGGCGCAGCCTCCCTCTAAGCCGTACCGGTCCTACCAGCCAGCCGGCGGCCAGAGCGACAAGAGGAACCGTCACGACGACCTGGAACCACAGCGCCAAGAGCGCCGCGATCGCGGTCGCGAAGCCGGTCGCAACGGCCAGCATGCCGCGCCGCGCGTAAAACGGCACCATTGCCATCATCGCGAGAATGCCGAGGAACGCGGGCACTCCGGCGGCCAACACGGATTCGAACATGACGTTGTGGAGATCGGTGTAACGGCGAGTCGTCGCATCCCAACTTCCGTCCCATAAAACGGCCCCGCTGGCGTTGAAATGAATGTTGATGATCTCGCTTGCCCGCCCCCAGCCTTGGCCGATCAAAAGGGAGAGAGGCTGGTCCCGGATCGCTTCAAGCCCGATGCGGTCGAGATAGAGACGCGCGGTCAGCGAGCGAACCCATCCTTCGTATCCCACGAAAGCGGCGCCAAGGGTGGCCGCGGCAAGCGCGGCAGGGACCAGCGACGCGGCAAGCCAGCGGTCGCGCCGCGCCGCGGGCAATCCGTCACGTCCCAGCCAAAGGATGAACGCGGCCGAGAGGAGCGCGACGGCGAAAGCCCCCCATACCGTGTTGTTGTTGGAAAGAACCAGCGCGGGCACGCCCGCAACCAGCCCGAGCACGACTGCCGAGCGTGGCGGCAGGCGGCGGCAGGCCGCGATCGCCAGCGCCGCCGAAGCGGGCGCAAAAAAAGAAACATACTCCGCGAAAAATTCCGGCCGCCCCACGTGTGCGGCGACCAGTGCAGGGATCAATGCGCCAAGGCCCACCCCGATGCCGGCCACCCAAGCGCCGATGCGGAAACGCCGCAACACCATGGCCGCCGCCATGAACAGCGCGATTTCGGCGTACATCAGGACACCCTCGCCCGAGGAAGGACTCCCCAACAGCGAGTTGAACGGAAACTCCACAAACGGAGACAAAAGCGCGCTCCATGCCGACACAGCGAGAGCGGCAAGAACCAGCGGATGGCCTAGGGAAGGGATCACGATCGCTGGGCGTTCGATGCAAACGAGCAAAAGACCGACAGCCAAAATCGCGGCGCCGGCATGCATCATGACGATCATCGGCTCGATATCCGGCGACACGCCGAGATCGATTGGAATCAGCGATGCGAAAAAATTTGCGGTGGCAATCATCGCGCCGGCGGCGGCGAGGACGAGTCCTGCGCGCGCGAAACCGCCCGATCGGGCGCTTCGAACGGATAACGTCATGGCCCCCAAATGCGCCCTTCCCGGCGCCCATGATTCATGTAGTGCTCCCGCGCGCCCAAGACGCCCATGCCACCCTTTTCACCGTACAGCGGGCTCGCGGCCACGTCGGGATAGCGCGTCCAGTAGGCGCGCGCCAGCTTCTCCTCCGCCGCCGTGTCGATATCCGCCGTGCGCGCGAGGACACGCAGCATCTCGCCGGTCTTCTCATCCATGAGCGGCGACTGCAGCGCACCGGCGGCATAGATCGCGAGACCAACGGCGAAGGCCGCAAACCCGACCCAAGCTGGAAATCGGCTTCTCATCGCTGGGATACCAGTTGGATGTCCAACCACTGGCTCCATAGATCGTTTCGGCCGGTGGGCCCGACACGAACGCGCACCCGGCCATAAGGGACGACCCACCGGTCCCAGTACGCGCGGTCGACGGCGCCGAAATCCTTCACGGTGCCCGTGACCTGCATCTCGCCAGAGAAGGCTTTCCAGCCTTCGCCGACCTCGTATTGAATCACATAGGACTGATCTACGGCGCCGGTCCATTCCATACGGAACTTCCCGCCGAAATCGTCATAGCCCATCACCGGCTGTCCGACCGGATAGACCCACACAGGACGCTCCGCCGAAGTCACCGCATTGGCCGCTCGCGCGGGCGATGGCGGCCGCATATTCGCGCGCTCGGCCATGAGCGCCGCCTCCATGCCAGCGGCGCGCTCGGCTTCGTCGCCAATCCGGTTTCGCAACTCGCCAGGATCCTGGGCCAGGTTGTAAAGCTCCCGCTTCGTGACCGCACCGTCGATGATTTCGATCTGCAGCTTCCACGGTCCGTCCTTGCGCGCGAAGACATAACGCCGGATTTGGTTCGGATCAGGCTCGGCGTAGCCAGCACCGCTGGTCACTGCGCTCCAGACACGGTTTTCGGAAGGCGGCATCAGGACGCTGCGGCCCACGAGCGTCACCGATGGCTTGCGTCCGAGCAGATCAAGCACGGTCGGCATGAGATCGGTATGCCAAGTCTCGTCTTCCCGCACCCCCGGCGCCATGCGTCCGGCCAGGCGCGGCGGTAACCAGATCACGAGCGGCACATGCACGATCTCTTCCGGCATGTGCCCATGCCGGTTGGTCGACGCATGCCCGAGTTCACCGTGGTCGAGCTGCTCATCGCCGTGGTCGGCCGTAAGAATAAGGATGGTGTCGTCGCGCAGGCCGGAACGATTGAAAAATTCCCAAAAGGAGCCGAACCAGTCATCGAAGCCGCGCAGGTTGGCCAGATAAAGCGCGCGGATGGCCGGGCGATCGGTAGCTTGAAACGCTATCGAACCAGAAGGAATGACCGGCTCCGTCATCACCGCTTCCAGCCTCTTTTCGGCGGCGGCGTCGCCCGGCGGCAAAAGCGCGCGCCAGTCCGGCAGACGCTCCGCCGAGGGCGCATAGGGCAGATGGGTGGGAAGGTAGTGATACCAGAGCACGAACGGCTGCCGGTTACGAACCCGCACCGCGAGCCATCCGTTCAGATCTCGTTCGGACTCGACCGATAGGCTTAGATGATCAAAGACGCTGATCGCCATAAAGGATTGCAGGCCGGCGACGCGCCAACCGTCCTTGGCCATCTCGGAAAGCGGGGTCGCGACGTCCTGCGGCAGGGACTGATCGCGCGCATGCACGCCTTGCGCGAAGGGAGAGAGACCCGACAGCACGGCGATGATGTTGGGAGCGGTCCATGCCGAGACAGCGCGATGATTGACGAAACGCGTGCCGCTGCGTGCGGCGGCGAAGACCGCGGGAAAATTCGCCTCGGTAAAATCCGACGCCCGCGTGCTTTCCACCGTCAAGACGATGACGTTCAACCGGCGCGACAAGGCAAGCTCGCCGATGGCCATAGCCGCCGCAGCAGCAAACGCGAGGGCTGCGAGGCTAGTTGAAAGCCAGCGGCGCGACATGAGAGATCACCGGATAGAGCGCGGTCGCGCCCGCGAGAAGAATAAGAACGACGAGCGCATGGCGCCATCCCTCGCCGTAGCCTGAAACGGCATCGGCGTATGCCCAAGCCAGCACGCCGCCGAGCAACGGCAAGATCGTCCAATAGGGTAAAATGGCCTCCTTGAACGCATTGAGTGCGACGAGTTCCAATCCTACCCCGGCCAGCACACTCAGCATCGCAACGATCACGGCCCGGGGCGGCGGTACGCCGTTCGGCCGGCCGGCTTCCATCCAGCCAAAGCCGTGGGCCAGCAACGATCCCGCCGCGGCGCCCCATGCATTGGTCAGAACATCAACCAGACCGAATGTCCGTTGCGGATGGAAACCTTGAATGAGTTCATCATGGCAGCCGAGAATGACCGTAATAAGCCAACCAGAAAGGGTCAGAGGCCATCCCGATACGCGGGAGCACAAACCGCGGCGGACCACCAGCGCCAGCGCGATATACTGGGGCACATGGATGCGCTTGGATGGAAATTCGGGATCGGTCGCCAATAGCCCGATCAACGCGCAGGCCAACGCCAAAACGACAATGAACCAATCCGTTCGCGCTCGCGTGCGTGCGGTCCGCACGGCGGCCACACCGAGACAGGCAAGCACGAGTAACGTGGCGACATATGGCACGTTGCCCGCCGCGTCCCCCATCAGCGCGGATATCTCGCGCCAGAGCGCGAACATGTTGACGAAAGTCGCCATGAGCGCGAGCGCGACGCCATACCAGACGAATGGCGCCAGCCGCGCAGCCTTCATCGCGCCCACGTCAATTGAGAGCGCGACAGCCATCCAGCCTTATCGGCAAGAATCAGCAGCACCCAACCATCCGCCTTCTCTTCGGCGATATAGCCTTGATAACGGCCCTTCGCGATCTGCCCGACGATTGCACATTCACCAGCGCCGCAACGCCTTAAATCCGCGGTATCGGTCACCTCGATCGATATGAACTTGGCTGGCACGACGCTTTTCGGCGTGAACACGAGTGCCCCCGGGGGATCGTTACCGGATCGCTTTTCCGCGAGTGGCAGTCTCACGGGAACCGGATCGCCAACGGGCACGACGGTGGAACTACCAGGGATCGCGCCCAAGACCTGAATCGCCGCGTTGGGGCAGTAGGGCAGATATGCGACATAAAGCCGTCCGCGCCAGCCAGACGGTTCGAGGTTCGGATGAACGGTCTTCGCGACGTCCGGCCGAGGTGAACCGATCTTGGCATGCCCCACGATCTTGCCGCACATGCCGAACAGCACATCTTTGAAGCGCATACCGAGAGCCGGATCACCGCTCCAACCCGACAGCTCGATAAAGTCTGTCAGCTTTGGCATGACGTTGCCCAGCTTGCCGCCCGTGGAAGCGATTACGGCCGCGTCCACAAAACCCGCGTGTGCATCGAGCTTGCGCCATTCGGCGGCTGGATACTGAGCGGCCGGGAGGAACGAAGACGTAGCATGACCTGCGGGAGCGGAAAGCACCGCGGGCGGCGGCACCGCGGCGGCCGGCGGCGAGGGCTTACGGCGCTTGGCAAAGCTCGGAGGGGTATCCGCCACCTCCTCGGCCAGCGCGATCGGTCCCGCGGCTTCCATGGCGGACTGGAGCCGGAGAGACTCCGACAAATCACGCTCCCGCCCGCTTCCGGCCACCACGGATTCTCCAGCCGTGGACGTCTCCTCCGCCGC
The DNA here is from genome assembly GCA_902826885.1 of uncultured Alphaproteobacteria bacterium. Classification (GTDB taxonomy): domain Bacteria; phylum Pseudomonadota; class Alphaproteobacteria; order CADEGL01; family CADEGL01; genus CADEGL01. The sequence continues at coordinate 114,552 of CADEGL010000001.1, forward strand.
CACGCCCGGCTCCGCGGGCGCGCGGGCCGGAGCGTCAGTGCTCACCCCATAGATGAGCCGAATGACCTGCTCCGGGAAAAAATGGGCAATTAGGAATCCACAGAACAGTCCGCTGAAGATGAAAAAGAACACCGCCCATACGCCAACGAGGGAAAGGCGTGTCCGTTTTTCGAGGCCGACGATCACAAAAGCTGGCTCTATGTTTTTTCTAGCGCCCAGGCATTCGGGCCGTCATGAGTGTCCGAAATCGAACGCGTGTCGGCAAGATACCGGACCTGGCCACGGGATATCTCTGATTCTGGCCCCGAGAATTTCCTGATATATTGCGGCATTCCTATTGCCTGAACGTATTGAACAAATGCAGGTCAACGCGCACGCAGCCCGGCATGGATTGCTCCGCACGCTCATGGCGGTGTCGATCAATGCCTGTGTGGTTCGCTACCGTCTCGACCGGCCAGTGGGCGCACTCTATCTGCTGGCGGCAACGCTCGACCCGTTCATCTATAGCGCCACGATCTATTTCGTGCTCGCCACGGTTTTCGATCGCTCCGAACCTCTGCGATTCTATTTTCTCTTGCTTGGACTGATTTCATTTCGTTGGACCCTCAGCTGTCTTTTCCAAGCTCTGAATCTGCATGTCATCCGCACGCGCCTTTCCGAAGTCACGCGCTATGGCCATATCGGCGCCATCGTCGCGGTGATGACCCCTTCTACGCTCGCGTTCCTACTGTCTCTCTCGCTCGCCCTGGCATGGCTGATCGCGGTACGTGCGGAAGGGCAGTCTTTGGCCACACTGTGGGCCCTTCCTGTCGTCATTCTTTTTCAATGTCTCTGGACAGCAGTTCTCGTAATCGTCGTCGATATTCTGCATCGTGCGAGAGTCGTGGTTAGCCAGGCCCCGATCATCGCCTTCGCGGTGCTTGTCTGGTTCCTTTCGCCCTTCATGTACGGGATGGAAGATATCCCGCCTTCGGCCAGCCGCATTTTGACCAGCTATAATCCGGTGACGCACGTTCTCGCCGCATACCGGCATACCTACTGGTACGGCACCATGCCTAGTTTGACCGTGCTGCCCGCCGCCGCCCTGCTCATGGTCGCCGGCATCATCGCATTTCGCCGCCTAGGCTCCCCAACACGGACCGTGGTGAATTCGACTTTCGTGGCCTCGTCCCACACCGCACCGATGCTGGTGATGATCACGGGCACAGTTCCCCCGCTGAGATTGATCAAGTCAGACCGGCCCGAAATCGAAATCTCCCTTTTCACGCGATGGCACGGACAAATTGGCGGCTTCAGCGGCGCGGGAATGGCGCGCTTAATACTGGCCGCGCAAGGAGCCTCCCGAGGGATCACCGTCAGGTTGAAAGAAGTTCAGGCAGCCAGCGGCGTAGGCCGATTGTTCGAACAAGAGCTCTCTATTTATCCTGACTGGGCTCTCGATCAATTGGCGTTCGCGCTCGCCATTTCTTCACCGGCCCACAACTTGATCCTCAACGGCTTGTTGAGCGCCACTACCGCCGAATTTACGGCATCCGCTTGGCACCGCGTGGAAGCGGACCTGGGAAAAGGCCGACTGATCACCGTCGTGACAGACCGCCCGGTTTCATTGCCCGCCAACGCATGCGGGCACTATCGCATTGTCGGCCCGAGCGGAATTATCGCCGAGGGTGACCTAAGAGAGGGCATGGAGGCGATCAAATCGGCCTCCAACCTCCGTCCCTGATCGCCCTGGAATCAAAGACTGATGTCCGCCGGCCCCCCGTTCTTTTCCGTTCTGATCGTCAACTACAATGCCGGCGAGTATTTGGAACGGTGTCTGAAGGCCTTGCGCGCGCAGAGCTTTGACGCGTTCGAGGCGATCATCGTGGACAACAACTCCCAAGACAATTCACTTTTCCACTGTCACGAACATTTGTCGGACCCCCGCATTCAGCTCATCCGTATGCCGCACAACGTCGGTTTCGCCGCGGGTAACAATCGCGGCGCGAGCGTTTCCAGGGGCGAGTGGTTGGTCACGCTTAATCCTGACGCCTTCCCATCTCCCGACTGGCTATCCGAGTTGAGCGCCGCCACACAAAAATATTCCGCCGCTGATATGTTTGGCTCTACTCAAATCAACGCACGGTCTCCGACCGAGTTGGATGGCGTCGGCGATGCGTATTTGGCGATAGGCATTCCTTGGCGCGGCGGCATGGGGCATCCCGTGGAAACAGCCCCACAGGATTACGAAACGTTCGCCCCATGCGCCGCCGCTGCCGCGTACCGGGCATCGTCCTTTCGCCAGGTAAAGGGCTTCGACGAAGACTTTTTTTGTTATGTTGAAGACGTGGATCTGGCGTTCCGGCTTAGACTCATGGGCAGCAAATGCATCCAGCTGAAAAACGCACAGGTGTATCACATTGGCGGCGCTACCAGCGATGCAGCGGGCTCCTTTGCCCGCTATCACGGCATTCGAAACCTGATTTGGGTCTTCGTGAAAAACATGCCTGCGGCGATTTTCTGGCTAATGCTTCCGCTCCACGTCTTGGCACTCCTGGTCCTGTTCGTAAAAGCGGTGCACCGCGGCAATGCTAGCGTGACGTCCAAGGCTATTCTCGATGGAGTGCGGGGTCTGCCGCCGGTTTGGCTGCAACGACGGAAGATACAGGCTGTCCGGCGCGCTTCCACCGCGGACGTGGCAAGCGCGTTATGTTGGAATCCGAAAACCTACTTCCAGCGGGATGCCTATGTGATCAGACCTTCGGCCAAAGCGCCCACACGGAGCTAGGCAAGCGCCTTAGCTCGTGGGCTTCGTCCGCAATGGCTTGGATGCGGAATAGACCGGACTGCCGATCAACAGATCGACCGCGGCCATCAACCAAAACTGATGCGACGTCTCCACAATATTGTAGGAGTCGGAATCGCACCAAAGCGAGGGGGTGCCCAGCGCGCGAAGCGGGTTATCGGCCGCCATGCCCGTTAATGTTGCCACGGAAAGCTTGCGTTCCCGCGCCCGCGCGGCTGCCGCGATCGTATTGAGGGATTTTCCTGACGAACTGATCACCACCACTGAGTCGGCCGGCGTCGCCCAGATGTCGATGGCGCTGCGCATCCAGTTCTCATGTCCGTAATCGTTCGCCAAGCAAGTGACCGCGGCCACATCGAATGACATTGCCGGAATGCCGGCATTCTTCGACAAGTCGATGGCGATGTGGGCACAGATTGCGGCCGAGCCGCCGTTGCCGAACAGAAGCACGCGACCGCCGGCTTTGCCCGTCTTCCGCCATGCGTCGCGAAGCTGGATGATGCCTTCCCCCAAGGCCCCATCGACCCGCGCCGCGCGGCACAGGCGTGCGTAGTAATCGTCGAGGAACTCGCGGTCGTTCATGAAGGCCCCATTGACGGCCAATTTCCAATCGCGCATCGGATAAGGCTTGCGATGGGCCGGAAGCGGCTATTATCAATAACCTTGGACCATATCAAGGCAAGCCAGATGCCCCACCCCGTACCCTTCGTCGACTTTCCGGCCCAGTACAAAGAAGAGAAGTCGGAGATCGCGGAGATCGTCGACCGGGTCTTTTCCCGGGGCGAGTTCATCGGCGGAACCGAGGTCGAAAGTCTCGAAAAGGACCTAGCAGCCTATTTGGGAGTCCGCGATGTGATCGCGTTGAACTCTGGCACCGACGCGCTCATCCTGGCCATGGCCGGGTTGGGCATCGGCGCCGGCGACGAAGTCATCACGCCGCCCAATTCCTTCGTCGCCTCTACGGCGGCCATCGTTCACCTGGGCGCTCAACCGGTGTTCGCCGACGTAGGCGACGATCAGAATATTGACGTCGCCGACATCCGCCGCAAGATCACACCGCGCACGAAAGCGATCATGCCCGTCCACCTGACTGGCCGGATGTGCCGCATGGACGAGATCATGGCGCTGGCGCGCGAGTTCAACCTCAAGGTCATCGAGGATGCGGCCCAGTCCATTGGCTCGCGTTATCGCGGCCGTCTCTCCGGCACGATCGGAGACGCGGGCTGCTTCTCCTGCCATCCGTTAAAAAACCTCAACGCAGCGGGCGACAGCGGCTTCGTCTCGACGAACGACCCTGCTCTGGCCTCCTGGATCAGGTTGGCACGCAACCACGGCCTGAAGGACAGGAACACCGTCGTCCGCTTCGGCTTCGTGTCCCGCATGGACGCGCTACAAGCCGCCATCCTGCGCATGCGTCTCAGCAAGTTGGACGCCGTTATCGAGCGGCGGCGGCAAAACGCCGCGATTTACCGCGAGCACATCAAGACCAATCACGTTCAGGTTCCAGTCTGCGAGAAAGATGAGTTCAACAGTTTTCACTTATTCGTCATCCAGGCCGATCGGCGCGACGAGTTGCAGCGCCACCTGGGCGAGCACGGGATCGGGTCGTCGATCCATTACCCCATTCCCATCCATCTGCAGCCTGCCGCGACGGGCTTAGGTCATGGCCCCGGCAGCCTGCCCGTCTCTGAGCGCCAGTCCGGCCGTATCCTCTCACTGCCCATCCATCAGTTCGCATCTGGACGGCAGATCGAAGGGGTGGCGCGGACTATCAACGAATTTTTCGGCGCCTGACGGAACGCTCCGCCATGGCTCGCCGCAACCTGCCGACGGTGGTGGATGTGGCCGCCCTTCTCCATACGCCGGACGGGCGATATCTCATGCAAAAGCGCGATGCCAAACCCTGGCTGCGCGTGGCCGGTCATTGGGCGCTTTTCGGAGGCGGGGCCAAGCCAGGCGAGACGCCTAAGGTCGCCCTCCTCCGTGAACTGGATGAGGAACTGGGTTTCCACCCTGCGGTCGCGCACCAATTTACGGAGATGGCGTTTAGCCTGCCCCAGCTCGGCGTGCCGTCCCGGCGCAAGCTGTTCTTCGACGTCCCTATCCAGCCCGGCGATATCCGCCGCATGGAACTCCGCGAAGGCGAAGCGATGCGCCTGTTCCGGGTGAACGATCTGATCCGGCAACGCCTTGTGGTGCCATGGGACGCCTATGGGCTCTTTCTCCACGTCCGGCGCGAAACGACGTTCCAGCCGCCTCGCCCGCGGAAACGCTAGGACAAACCTCGACAAGGCCTGGGAAAGGATGTTTTCTCTTGCCCTGCCGACGCCGCCCATTCCGCGAAACGGCTCGTTTCAGGCCAAGAGTCGGTGATGCCGGATGTGCCGCACATGATCACTTCCAAGATCAAGGATCTTAAGGATCTGGGTCGCATTGCCGCCGACCTCAAAAAGGACGGCGCGCGAATCGTGTTGTGCCATGGCACGTTCGATTTGCTTCATATCGGCCACGTCCGCCATCTCATGCAGGCGCGCCGGCATGGCGATGTGCTGATCGCCACGGTAACCAGCGACCGCTATGTGCGTCGGGGACCGGACCGGCCGGTTTTCCCGGCCGAACTGCGCGCGGAAATGCTGGCGGCGACCCAATATGTCGATTGGGTTGCAATAAACGACAGCCCCACGGCCGAACCACCAATTCGGATCATTCAGCCGTCCTTTTACGTGAAAGGCGCGGACTACAAGAACACGTCGGAGGACGTTACAGGAAAAATCCTGGACGAACGGCGCGCAGTTGAGGAAGGCGGAGGACAGCTTGTCTTCACCGAAGACATCACCTTTAGCTCCTCCTCGCTCATTAACCGATACGGCAACATTTATCACGACGAGTTGCGCAACTATCTGGAAACCGCGCGGACTCGCAACGCGGCCCCCCGGATCAACGATCTCATCGAACGGGCTGCCGACCTGAAGGTCGTTCTGATCGGCGACGCGATCGTCGACGAGTATCATTACGTGGATCCGATGGGGAAATCCTCCAAGGAGAACCTCGTCCCAACCCGCTTCCATCAGTCTGAAATCTTCGCGGGCGGTATTTTCGCCGCTGCTAACCACGTGGCTGATTTCTGCAAAGAAGTCGAAATCGTCACGGTTTTGGGCGAAGACGACTCAAACACGGGCATCATTCGCACGGCCTTGAAGCCAAACGTCTGCCTTACGCCGATCTTCCGCCCCAAGGCACCTACAACCCGAAAGGTGCGATTCGTCGACCTTAGTTACGGGCGCAAGCTGTTTGAGGTCTACCACATGGACGACACGCCACTGCACGGCTCGCTGGAAGACGAGGTGCAGTCGACGGTCGACAAGGCGATTCGGGCCGCGGATGTCACCATCGTTACGGATTTCGGTCACGGTTTCATGACCCCGGCCATGCAGGACTGCGCCTATGGCGCAAAATTTTTGGCAGTCAACGCGCAAACCAATAGCGCCAACGTCGGTTTCAACCTGATCACGCGCTACAGAAGAGCGGATTACGTTTGTGTCGACGCCCCAGAGGCTCGGCTGGCGTGCGGCGCGCGCAGCGCGTCCATCGAAGAATTGGCATCGACTCTACTGCCCGACCGTATCGATTGCGACCGGATCGTCGTTACCCATGGACGCCATGGTTGTGTTGGATGGCGGCGCGCTCAAGAGCCTGTGCGGGCACCGGCTTTCACACGCGACGTTCTAGACACCATGGGAGCGGGCGACGCTTTCTTTTCGGTCACAGCCCCTTTGATTGCCATAGACGGTGAGATGGACGATATCATCTTCATCGGAAACGCCGCCGGCGCGCTTAAAGTCAACATCGTCGGTCACCGCAAATCCGTCGGCAAGATCGACCTTTTGAAATACTGCCACACACTGCTCAAATGACACCGAACCCCATCACCGAAAGCCATGCGCGCTTGGAAGAGCTGGTGCCGCTGTACTCGGCCATGCGGCGAATCCGGCAGATCGAGTTGGAGATCGCCAAGCGCTATGCCGAGCAAAAAATGCGCTGCCCGGTGCACCTTTCCATCGGCCAAGAGGCCATCGCGGTTGGTGTCTGCGCTGCCCTCAAGCGCACTGACCAAGCAGTTAGCACCCACCGTTGCCACGCCCATTATCTGGCCAAAGGTGGTGACCTCAACGCCATGATTGCCGAACTCTACGGTAAAAGTACCGGCTGTTGCGGCGGGCGCGGCGGCTCAATGCACCTTTTCGATACGGGTGCAGGCCTGCTCCTCTCGCTGCCTATCGTCGCTAGCTCGATCCCAATCGGCGTGGGCGCCGCGTTCGGCTTCGCGCGCCGCGGCGAGCCGCACGTGGCGGTAGTCTTCCTGGGCGACGCCTCGCTCGAGGAAGGCGTATGGCATGAAAGCGCTAACTTTGCTGCGCGGCACAAACTGCCAGTGATCTTCGTTTGCGAAAACAATCTTTATTCGGTCTATACCCATTTGGACGACCGTCAACCAAGCCGCCCCTTGACTAAGTTGGCGGAAGCGCACGGCATCCGCGCGCAGCATGTGGACGGTAATGACCTTAGCGCGCTGCTGCACGTCATGTCAGAGATGGTCGACCAGGCACGGAACAGCGAAGGACCGAGCTTCCTTTTGGCCGACACGTATCGCTGGCTCGAACATTGCGGCCCGAATTACGATAACCATATCGGCTACCGCACCGAAGACGAGTTCAACGCTTGGCGCATTCGATGCCCGGTGGAGAGGCTGCGCAACAAGCTCGAGAAGAGCGGTCTATGGAACGCGGCGCGCGAGGACACGCTCACCGCCCGCATCCAAACCGAGATCGACGCAGCCTTCCGCTTCGCTGAAGATTCCCCCTTCCCCGAATTGCGCACAGCCGCGGAAGGCGTTTATGCCTGACGCCAGCCAGACAGAGCGAATACTGACCGCCGCGGAAGCCATTCTCGAAGCGCAAGATTTAGCGCTGGCGCGCGACCCCAACGTCTACCTGATGGGCGAAGGTGTTTGCGACCCCAAGGGCATATTTGGTACGACCAGCGGCTTGGTTGAGAAGTACGGTCCTCAGCGCATCGTCGAGATGCCGGTCGCGGAGAACGGCCTAACCGGTATTGCCATAGGCTCGGCGCTGGTCGGCATGCGGCCGATCATGATCCACCAGCGCGTCGACTTCGCGTTGCTGGCCCTGGAACAGATCTTCAACAATGCGGCCAAGACGCACTATGTTTCGTCAGGCAAGCACCGCGTGCCGCTCGTGATCCGCATGATCGTCGGCCGTGGCTGGGGACAAGGCCCTGCTCATTCCCAGAGCCTGGAAGCAATCTTCTCCCATATTCCTGGACTGAAGGTCGTGATGCCAGCGACACCGGCTGATTGCAAGGGGCTCTTGCTCGGCGCGATCGAAGACGGGAATCCGGTGGTCTTCATCGAACATCGCTGGATTCACTACGTCAAAGGCACCGTCCCGGCTGGCTACACCCCCCTGCCCCTCGATGGGCCGCGACGCATCGCCGAGGGCGATGGCGCCACCATCGTGGCCACGTCGTTGATGGCGATCGAGGCCCGCCTCGCGGCGGAAGCGTTGGCGGAGGCGGGCGTGAAATGCGACGTCTTCGACATGCGGGTTCTGCGGCCCTTGCGAACCGAGCCGATCATCGAATCCGTGCGGCGCACGGGTGGCTTGGTGGTGATCGATTCCGGATGGAAGACCGGCGGCTTCGGAGCCGAAATCGTCGCCAGAATCGCGGAATCGTGTCTGGGCGACTTGCGCGCACCGCCGGTTCGCCTCGGTCTGCCCGATCATCCGACCCCATCGACCCGCGCGCTCATGGAGGGCTTCTACCCCAGCAGCGACGCCATCGCGGCGGCGGCCGGAAAGCTGGCCGGGGCGTCCGCCGCACAGATCGACCGCGCCGTGTCCGCCTTGCGCCAGCAACGCGCGAAGGTTTCCATCGACCAGCCGAACCCGGCTTTCGCCGGCCCGTTCTGACCCCAGACGATCCGCGTGGATTCATGAAAGTACGCTATTCCTACCTGCCTCAGCAATTCGGGCAAATCCATGATTTGCTCGACGCCATCGCCAAGTTCGTGCCCACGGGCGATTTCACCCTGGGCGCGCCCTTGCGTGAGTTCGAAACGCGGTTCGCCAAACTGATTGGCGCGAAGCACGCCATCGGAGTTGGATCCGGCACCGACGCCATCAAGCTGCCTCTCAAGGCGCTGGGCGTAGGCCACGGCGACGAGGTGATCACCGCAGCCAATACCTTTATCGCCACGGTCGGCGCCATCGCCGAAATCGGCGCAAAGCCGGTCTTCGTCGATTGCGATGACACGTTCTGCATGAACGTGTCGCAGGTCGAACGCGCCATCGGGCCGAAGACCAAGGCCATCGTGCCCGTCCACTTCACCGGCTACATGACGGAGATGGAGCCGTTGATGGCGATCGCCGCCAAGCACGCGCTGCCCATGGTCGAGGATGCCTGCCAGGCGATCCTGGCGGACATCGGCGGGAAGCGTGCGGGTACCTGGGCCGCAGCGGGCGCGTTCTCTCTTCACCCGCTCAAGAACCTCAACGTCTGGGGCGACGGCGGCGTGGTGGTCACCAACGACGACGCCATGGACAAGAAGCTGCGCCTCTTGCGCAACCACGGTATGCGCAACCGGGACGAGATCGAAATCCTGGGCTACAACTCGCGCCTCGATACACTCCAGGCGCTCGTTGGCAATTGGCTGATCGACCAAACCGGCGACATCACGGCCAAGCGGATCGCCAACGCCGAGTACTACGACGCCCATCTAGGCAAGATCAAAGGCATCCGCATCCCACCCCGCCAGGCAAACCGGCGGCGCGTCTATCATCTCTATGTCGTCTTCGCCGAACGTCGAGACGAACTCCTCGCCCACTGCGTCAAGCATGGCATCGAGGCCAAGGTACACTATCCGATCCCGCTCTACCTGCAGGACGGGCTTCGCCACCTAGGCTACAAGGAGGGTGATTTCCCGATCTCCGACGCTCATGCCACCAGCATCATCACCTTCCCGACGGATCAGCATCTGTCGCGTGAAGAGCAGGATCACGTGATCAAGACGGTCCGGGAATTCTATTCGGGCCGCTAACCGATTGACGGCATCACTCTTGAATTCTCACCGTCTGACCATCGGCTTCAACGGAGCGTTCGGCCGCCGCGATAGCACGGACGACGGCCAGGCCTATTTCCAAGTGAGGCGAGTCCATCCGTCTCGACCGGACAGCCTGTAGGAACGCCTCGATCTCGCGGGTAAGAGGCGGCTCATCGGAATAAGACGGATACGATATCTCGCCGTCCTTCCGGTAAAGCGCGAGCCGCCGGGCGGCCTTGTCGTCGAAGATCAGGGTCGCTTTCTCGCAAACGATGGTGATCTTCCTGGTACGCACGAGAGAATGCCAGCTCATCGTGGAAACGACGCCGACGTCACCGAACTGGAAAATAGACACGGCTACTTCCGCGCGCGCGCGTCCCAGAAGCTTCCAGGCCTTCGCCATGCTGGCATCACAGCCGAAAATCGCGCGCGCCATAGAGAGGTCGTGGGGGAGCCAATCCCACAGCACCGATGAGTCCGCACGCGGACTGTCGTTGGCTCCTTCGCAATGCAAATAGCGAATCAGCCCCAGCTCCGGCAGCAACCGCAAGGCGGTCGAGAATGCCGGGTTATATAAAAAAATATGCCCCACGAAGACCGGCGCACCGGAGCGGGCGGCCGCGCTCCGGATACGGTCGGCGTCCTCGACCGATGTGGCCATCGGCTTTTCGATGAAGGTGGCGATGCCCGCTTCGATATACGGAAGGGCTACTTCAGCATGGGTCGCGCTCGGGGTGGCGATCAAAACGCCGTCAAGCGCCTCCTGGCAGCCACCCTCCCGCGATATCGGAACGATCGATACGTCAGGGAACAGCAGCAGTACGCGCTCGATGTTCCGCCCCCAGCGCCCGCGCCCCACCAGTCCCAGCCGCAGAGCCATCACACCTCGCGCCGTTCCGATGCGGTCCAGGCCCGCCGACCGTTGCTAGCCGTCCGGCTGCCCTCGATAGCTTTCGCGCTCGCTTGCCCACGTCACGAAGCGCCGTAATCCCTCTTGCAATTCGATCTTCGCATCATAACCCAAATCTTTTCTGGCCTTCGCGAGATCTGGGCAACGACGTTGCGGCTCACCAGCGGGATATGTGTTGGGATAAGGGATGAAACGGACCGTCGAGCCCGGCACCACGCGCCCATACATCTTGGCGAGGTCCGCCATGGAGATCTCGTTATTGCTATTGCCGATATTGTACGCGTCGCCGCGCTTTCCCTTGAGCAGCGCCTTGAGGAACCCCGAGATCGCGTCGCTGATGTAGCAGAACGTGCGGGTCTGAATCCCGTCACCATGAACCGGAAGCGCGCGCCCATTGAGCGCTTCGTACGTGAACATCGGGATGACGCGCCGATCGTTGTGCTGCATGCCGGGACCGAACACGTTGAACGGCCGCACGATCGTGACCGGGACGCCATAACGCTGCTGGTACACGGTCGAAATGGTCTCACCCAGGCGCTTGGATTCGTCGTAGCAGGCACGCGGGCCAACGCTGGAGACGTAACCGTGATAAGTTTCGGGCGTAGGCACCGACTTCGGATCGGGGTCGCCGTATATTTCGCTGGAGCTGAAGTACAAAAATCCTTCAAGTCCCTTGTTCAGGCGCGCAAGCTCCAAAAGATTCTTCGTGCCCTGTACGGCACCTTCGATCGTCTCCAACGGATACTTCATGTAGTAGACCGGGGAAGCGATGCCAGCCGCGTGGATCACGAAGTCCAGCTTTTCACGGACCGGCAGCGGATAAGTGATATCCGCCCAGACGCTGACGATGCTGGGATCGTCGCGGCTATCCTCGGACAGCGCCACTTTGTCGCCGGTGATGAAGTTGTCGGCCGATAGCACCTTGCATGGTTCGGACAAAACCTCCTTGTTCAGGAAGCGGAAGACTGAAATGAAATGGCGCCCGAGAAAACCGGCGCCGCCCGCCAGAAGAACGGTCTTGCCCGAAAACCGATGCGCATCGGCGCCAAGATTCCGAACCACGGCCCGGATGTCTTCCTGCATATGGTCGGCCGCGTTCATGTCAATTCCCTTGGCGGAATAGGTTGCAGATACCGATATCGGCCGTTGGTCTTCTTTCGAATGTCGGCGAAGTACTCGTATGCGAAAACCACGAGGACATCCGGCTTATGGCTGTCCAAGTGCATCTTCGGCACGATCGGAATATGGGTTCCGGGCGTGAATCTGTTTTGCTTAAGCGGACTGTCGTCCACCGTGAAAGCAACTAGGGACGGGCCGATGTCGCCAAAGTTGCAAATCGTCGAAACGCGCGCGGGCGCGCCGTAGCCGGCCACCTTCAAGTTCGACTTCTTGTAGCTGGTTAACAGATCGCGAAACGCAGCAACCTGGACATCGACGCTCTCCTTGAACTCCCGGAGCCTAGCGATCGTGAGGCTCTGCTCCTCCTCAGCCAGCAGCGACGCCACGCGCACGGATGGAACGGCGTCGCCTTTACGCTGGATCGTCACCTGCAGAGATCCGCCGTGCGGTTCGACATGCTCCGCGTCGACGATTGCCATATCATGCGCGTCGAACAGATGTTTCAGCGACGTAAGCGAGTAGTAGAAGATTCGGTCCAGGTAAAACCGTTCGAATTGCGTATGCCGGAGGATGTTGCCGATATACTCGACTTCGATGATGAACTTGCCCTTGGCGTCGAGAAGCGCGCGCACCGTATCGATGAAATCGTGTGGATTCTCAAGATGCGTGAAGACGCTGCTGGCGACGATGACGTCGGGCTTGCCGTGTTGCTTCTCCACCTCGGCGGCGGAGGCCGCGTCGAAGAACGCGCAGACGGTGGTCAACCCCCGATCGTTGGCGATCTTGGAAACGTTGAGCGACGGCTCGATGCCGACGCACTTCACGCCGCGCGCCTTCAGCGGTTTGAGCAGGATGCCGTCGTTCGAGCCGACATCGACGACGAAGCGCGCCCCGGCCAGCTTCTCGGCCAACCCCTCGAAGTGCCGGACCAGGCCGGCATTGACCGAGGAGAGATAGTAATAGTCCTCGAACATCAGCTCGCGAGACACGATGGTCGTCAACTGCACGTTCTTGCAGTTGGGACAGAAGAACATCGCCAACGGGAAAAACCGCTCGGCTTGGAACTGCGCTTCGGTGGGGTACTTGTTGGCGAGAGGCTGCTTCCCCAAGTCGAGGAATTCGACGAGATCAGCGCCGCGGCACAATTGGCATCTTATCATATACGGCAATTTTCTGGATGTGATCGCGCGGCCGATTAGTACTATGAAAGGTCTTCGAGTTTCAACGGCGGCTGAGGGCGAGATAGAAGAATGACGCCTCACAGCCGCGTGCAATAGCGGCGCTTGAGACGCCGCCGAAAACCTGATTTAAGTGACGAGCGATCCTCGGGGGATCGACAGGATCAAGCCGGTACGACATGGGGTCTTCGCAAGACGATCGGCCAACGCAAGTCGACATGTGCGTCTTGCTGCCCGTCTACAATGATTGGGCTTGTTTCCCTAGACTGTTGGCCGAGATCGACCGGGCGCTGATCGACAGCCGACGCACCGCGATCGTGGTCGTCATGAACGACGGCGGTGCTTCAAGCCCGGCGGATGCCGACTTTTTCACCAGAAAATATGAACGTATCAGCGAATTTCGAGTGGTCGAGTTGGTTCGAAATCTCGGGAATCAGAATGCGTTGGCCGTTGGCCTGAGCTTCGTTCGCGACGAAGTTCCCTGCGAGACAGTGGTCGTCATGGACTCCGATGGGCAGGATATTCCGGGCGATCTCGCGAAACTTCTCGCGGCGCACGACGGTCATCCGTCTTCCCTGATCGTCGCCGAGCGGAGCGGCCGGTCGGAAGGCCTAGTCTTCAAGCAATGCTATAGACTGTATCGCGCGATGTTCAGGGTGCTCGTCGGCCAGCACATGACCTTCGGAAACTACTCCGTGATACCGCGACGCCATTTGCCACGTCTGTGCGCGATGGCCGAACTGCCGGTCAATCTTGCCGCGACGTTCATGAAATCGCGCCTTCCCATTGAGCGCGTACCGTGTTTCCGCGGCGCTCGTTATGACGGTCGCACGTCCCAGAATATCGTCAGCCTGATCATCCATGGTGTGAACGGCATCTTGGTCTTCAGCGAAATCGCGCTCGTCCGAGTCACGTTGTTGTCGGCGGCACTCATCCTTTGCGGTTTGGTTGGCATCGCGGCGGTTACAGCGATCCGTCTTTTCACGAACTATGCGGTTGCAGGATGGGCGACCTATGTCATCGGAATTCTCGCGCTATTGATTGGTCAGGCCGTGCTATTCGCCCTTCTGGCGACTCTTGCCCGCGGCAGAAATCCGATCTCGCTTATCGTGGAGCCCGAGCGTTATAGGTTTGCGATTTCATCGGTGACTTCCATCGATTGTGCCAGAGCACACCGATAGATAACGGCCGAGAGTCACCTTGCCGTACGCAACAGCAAATCTTACAGCCGAACTTGAGCTCTTCGACAACGCCAAAAATTGGAAATCCTACTGGGCGAGCATCATTCGACCATACGTACGCGGGCGCGTACTGGAGGTCGGCGCCGGCAGCGGCGGATCGACCCCGTTTCTCGCCGCCGCCGCTGCCGAATGGATTTGCTTGGAGCCGGACCCGACGCTGGCGGCCCGGCTGCACCAAAAGCTCGATTCCGGTTCACTGCCGCCGCATTGCCGCCTGGAGACCTCCACGCTGCAGAACTTACCGGTCGACGAGCGCTTCGATGCTATTCTGTATTTGGATGTGCTCGAGCATCTGCCCGATCATCGCGGTGAAGCAGCGCTAGCTGCCCAACACTTGGCGCCTGGTGGGGCGTTGATCGTGTTGTCCCCCGCGCATCAATTCCTCTTCAGCCCGTTCGACAAAGCCGTGGGGCACCATCGACGTTACAGCCGCAGCAGCCTGCGGGCGGCCATTCCCGACTCCCTCAGCTTGGTAAAGCTGGTCTACTTGGATAGTGTCGGCATATTGCTATCGCTCGCTAATCGCCTGATCTTACGGAGCGCAGCACCCTCCGAAGCTTCGTTGCGGATTTGGGACGGCTGGGTTGTCCCCGTATCTCAACGCCTGGACCCGCTCTTTGGATACTCTATTGGCAAGTCCGTGCTTGGAATCTGGCGAAAGCCTACAGCGTGAAGCCAGTCGATTCACCCGGCGCACCAAAGCGACCGAGCCACTCTGGTAGAACTAGACCCGGACGCCATCCGCCTGCCCGCCGGCCGGACGCCGCAGGCGTCGGTAAGCATACGTCGCGGCAAATCCGATCAGCATCACCAAAAACGTGGCCGCACTGACCGCCACTCCAATCCAGACGCTATAAGGACGAAGAGTAACCATCACTTCTGATTTTCCGGCTGGGACCTGTACCGCCGCAAATATTCCATTCGCTCGAATAAGAGGTGCTGGCTGCCCATTAACGGTCACCTTCCACCATGGGTCGAACTTGGTTCCGATAAGCACAAGTGCCGAAGTGTCGGCCTCGACCTCTAGTTGAGTCCAACTGCCGGCTTCACCATCCGCCTTAACGATCTTTCCGCTCTGCCGAAATGTCTTCACACCACTTTCCGCCGTGATCCGCGCCTCAAATTCTGGGGCAAGCATGGCAAGAGCCTGCTCAGGGATAGCGGCTGTAGGAATCCACGGCTGATCAGGGCTTTCTAGCGCGCGGAGCGCGTCGCTTGCGCGATCCCCGAAAACAATACGGTCGGGCACATCGAACGCTGGCCGCGCGCCCAGATATTCGTAGAGACGATATGTGCTATCGGAGTAGATGAGTCTGCTCGACGCCAAAAACCGCTGCTCCCAACGATCAGCTGCGAAATCTTGGCGTCCGTTAAGCTTATCAATGACATCCGGCTGATGACGTAGAACCCATCGGATACTGAACGCGTCCATAATATAGGGATGAAGTGTCGCCCGTTCTCCCATCGCCCGCCAAAACGGTTGGCCATAGTGCGGAATCATCATGTCCGTATATTCGTTCGCTTGGGGCACGACATTTTGATATCCGGTTGTAACAGGGATTCGTTCACCGGCGAGAGCATTTGGCAATGTTCGGAAGCGGTTCTCTTCTGGACTGGCGCCTGTTATGCGCCACGTTTGCTCGGCTCCCGTTCTTTGCTCCTGGAAGTAAATATCGACATGCATCCGATACTTAACTGGGCCATGGGATACCTGCGCACCTGCCGCAATTAGAGCGTCCTCGACAGGATGCCGAACGCTCAACGAAGCCACCCTCCCTCCGCCCTCTGCTTTTTCGCGATCGATCACCTTGGCATACATCGCCCGAATTCCGGTGCTCTCGGAGTATGAATAAGCTTGGGCCAGTGCGAGAAGGCAAAGTAATGCGGTCAAGACTGCAGGGGTGACATATCCGCGTTCGGTGGCTCGACTTCGCAGACGAATAAAAGCCATAGCGGCGATCAACGACGACGAGATCGCCCAAATAAATGGCTGGCCGAACTCTTTCGTCAACGCTGCTGAATAGCTTCTGTAGAAGTTCCCTGCGGCGGATGGATCATAAGCAAGGTTGAATGCCGCCCTGGCGAAAGAGAAAGCATATTCGACGATAGCTTCCGGAAATTTGAAAAGCAGAATCGAGAAAAACAATATTGAAAACGCCAAACACCAAAGCGTGAATGCACCAGCAATTTTTCGATCATGATTGATCCGATATAGCGCATAGCCAGCGATGATCGGGGTAACGATTTCCAGCAGCGCCGTCTGGCGTCCATAGGGCACCTCGGCCCCCAGGTTAATGAAATAAAGCGCCATCACCCCAAACGACGTCACGACCGAAACAACGAGCAGGATGTACATGGCCCGAAAAAATCGAGGCGTACTCGAAAGAAATAGTCCGAACACAGCGAGCATCGCGATCGGCAGGCCTTGGTAAACGCTAAACGATTCCAGCTCGCTCCAATTGCTTTCCCGAAGTGGCCACCAAGGAGCCGCGTGATCTTCGATGCCGGGAACGAATAGGCGAATAAGATAAAAATCGGGGACGAGCTGTCGCATTATGTTTAGCTTGTCCGCGACTCGCGCCGCCGAAGAGCCCTCGGCGATGTATAAATTATCGACGAGCGGGATGAGAAAGTGAGCGCTTGCTAGTGTCGCCACGATGCCGGAAGCCGCCAGCAGCGCTGTAACACGGGCTTTTTTGGGCCAAGGCGCCCAGAACAGGGCAAAAAACAAGGCCAACCAAATCACATACACGGAAAATTGAAGAAAGCCGTACGCAAATTGAACGTAAAGAAGGAAAAATAACGCGGCAAAGATACAGCCTGACGGAGAATTTTGCGCCCGAACCAGGAAATATAAGATCCAGGGCAGTATGGAAAAATGCAAAGACATAGTGGGAAAAACGAGAAACACGGCATATCCAAGCGAGAACGAGTAGGCCACCGCCAAGATCGCGCGCGTGTAACTCGGTATCTTGATGCCCAAGGCACCGAGCAAAAAGAAAATACCGAAATAGCCTACCAGTGGTTCCAGGATATAGGCCGGATTGAGAGGTCCATAGATCGCACTGGACCCGAAGAGAAAACCGACAAGCAATTGGATGGGGTTGGGCTGAAAAGTCGCATTTCCTAACAAGCGCTCGCCGGCGAAAAGAAATGGGTGATAGTAGAAAATCTCACCCTGTTTCATACCGTCGATGAAGTAGGTGAACAGCGGATAATAAGCATCCAGGCTATCCCCGTTGAGCAACATATACGGAAATTTCGCCGCCAGAAGCGGCATGCCGGACAAGAGAATAAAAATAGCTCCAAGAACGGCTGGCCCGAACTTCGCCATGGCGCCCAGAATCAACTGAGGGTTATCCGCCAGCCGCTTAAGAACGCGCGGCGAATTCGTGTTAATCATGGCCATGTCCGTGGAAGTTTTTGATTTCCTGGCAGAGCTTTGCCAGCTTAAGTGCCCGCAGATCAGCTATCCAATATAGCGTAGTCAAACGCATAGTTCGCAAGCTTGGTGCGGTTCGCACTTTATTTCTTCCCAAAAAGTCACGTTCGTTTGAGAACTGCACGTCGTGCATTACCGATCGGGATGAAAACGTCATGCAACGGGTGCGGCATAAATTAGCCATAGGACTGCGGCGATTGTCCGCGCCGGGCCGCGCGAAGGCTCCGCTTCGCATCGGACGGCCATGGGTCACAGGGTTTCTGCGTAGCCCGAGCGGTATTGGAGCGGCAGGCCGGCTGACGTGGACGGCATTGTCCGACCGAGGCCTCGCTCCGGCGGCGGTCGATCTGTCCGCGCGCTTCCAACCCGAGGACATGATCTCCCCCTTGCCGGCGGAGCCGCCGCGTCAAACGGATGAGGGTCCGATCCTTTTCCATGCCAATCCGCCGGAATTCTGGGTGGCATTGACGAAGATTCGACGGCGCCATTTGGCGGGCCGAATGCGCATCGGCGCCTGGGTGTGGGAGCTGCAAGAACTGCCGCGCGCCTGGCGTTCCGCCGCCAACCTCGTCGACGAGATTTGGGTTCCCAGCCGATACTGCGCGGAGGTTTTTACGGGTTTGGGCCGGCCCGTTCGCGTCGTGCCTCACCCCGCCGCGGCGGGCTTTTTCGCCGCGCCGCGCGATCGCACCGCCTTCGGTCTGCCGGAAGAAAAGGTTATTTTCCTGGCTGTCTGCGATCTTCGGTCCAGCTTGGCGCGGAAAAACCCCTTGGGTGCGATTCAAGCCTATGCGTCCGCGTTCGACCAGACGAGCGCCGACCGCCCTGTTCTCGTGCTGAAGGTCGGCGGATACGCCGGTCACGAACATCTACTTGACAAGATCGGCGTGGCGGCTGGACGCGCGGGCGTGCGCCTCGTCACCGATGCACTTTCGCAAGAAGGCATGGATGCCCTGATCGCGGCCTCCGACGCCTTTGTCTCGCTCCATCGCGCGGAAGGATTCGGCCTGGTCGTCGCGCAGGCGATGCTGGCGGGCAAGCCCACGATCGTGACCGATTGGTCCGGCACGCGGGATTTCACCGACGACACGACCGCTTGCCTCGTGCCCGCCAAGGAGGTGCCTGTCGCGGACCCGCAAGGCATCTATCCGCCGACCGGGATCTGGGCCGAACCGGACATGGAGACGGCGATCGCCTGGATGCGCCGATTGACCAACGAGCCCAGCCTGCGCCAGGAAATGGGCGCGCGGGCCACCATGAAAGCTCGCTCGATCCTCTCGGTCGATGCCTGGTGGCGCAATGTGGGAGCAGATTTCCGAAACGCTTGTGGTGTTGCGGACGAATAACGCCGCAGCCGGTCAGGCCGTTCGTGCCGGATTGGTGAGATAGCGGAACCACGTCTCCGTCGCCTCGGCAATCGACGCCTGGTCCCAAAGCGGCGCATTGCGCCAGTAGTCGATGTTCTCCACTACCGAGGCGACCCCCTCCTCGAAACTCACCTGCGGCGCCCATCCGAGCAGGCGCTTCGCCTTGCCGATATCGGCCCAGGTGCAATCGGGCTCGCCAGGGCGCTTTGGCACGCTGACGGTTTCGCCACCCAACAGATCGACCAGCCGATTGACCGATTGGGGGTTTCCGGCTCCAACGTTGAATGCCTCACCCACCACCGGCGCTTCCGCTGCCGCCAGGAAGCCTCGCGCCACGTCGGTGACGTAGATGAAGTCCCGAGTCTGCGTTCCGTCGCCCACCACGGTGAACGGCTTGCCGGCCAGCTTCTGCCGCAGAAACACACCGAAGACCGCGCCATAGGCCCCGGAGGTGCGAGAGCGCGGGCCATAGGCGTTGAACAACCGAATCGCGTTGACCGGCAGGCCATAGACCTGATGCCAATGCATCACGGCCATTTCGCCGAGATACTTCGACAAAGCGTAAGGATATTGGGGTTGGATCGGATGGGTCTCGGCGGTCGGCGTTTCGGCCAAGCCGTAGCACGACGACGACGCGGCATAGACAGTCTTCGCCACCTTGGCCGCGCGCGCCGCCTCCAGGACCTTGACCGTGCCCTGGATATTCACGTCCATGTACTCGGCGGGCTTTTCAATCGACGGGACGATGTCTCCGATGCCGGCGAAATGGAAAACGTAAGTGGCGCCTTCGAACAGGGAATCGTCCGCCGATAGCGAACGGATATCCCGCTCGTCGAGGACGACACCCGCATCGCGGGCGTGATGCGCCAGATTCTCGGCCCGGCCGCCGACCAGATTGTCGATCACACGCACGCCAAAGCCGCGCGTCAGCAGAAGGTCCACCATGTGGCTGCCGACGAAGCCCGCCCCGCCGGTCACGACCGCGATCTTCTTCGCCGTCAACTGACGCCTCGGCTCTTGAGGACCTTGACGTTCGAATAACGCTCGTCGGTCATGCTTTCCGGCAGCTTGCCTTCCTTCATGGCGGCGCAGAGGTCGCGCACCGCGTCCTCGATGCTGTGGCGGGGCACGAAGCCAAGCTCGTTCGCGATCTTGTCGGAATTGACGTGGTAGGAACGCAGGTCGTTCGTCGACACTTTCGCGATCTCGACCGGCTTGCCGGCGAATTCCGCCTCGACCACGTGCTTCACCATCTGAGCGATCTCGTCGACGGTGTAATTCTGATAGCCGGCGTTGTAAGTCCGGCCGGCGATCTTCGCCCCCTCGATATCGAGCAGGAGTTTATAGACGTCGCAGATGTCCTGGATGTGGATGTTCGGGCGTTTTTGCGAACCGCCGAACACCGTGATCTTGCGGGCGTTGACAGCATGATTCGTCAGGATGTTGACCGTGAGGTCGAACCGCATGCGCGGGCTGTAGCCGCACACGGTGGCCGGCCGTACCGTCACGCAGACGAAATCCTGCGCCTGGTGGCGCTTCAGGACCTCCTCGCACATGCCCTTGTATTTGCTGTAGAGCGTCAAGGGCAGCAACGGATGCTCCTCGCGCACGTCCGGTGCGTCCGACACGCCGTAGACCGAGCTCGACGACGCATAGATGAAGCGGCGGACGCCTTGCCGTTTGGCGGCCAGCACCAGAGGCTCGAAGCAGTCGAAGTTGATCGACGTCGATAGGGTTTCGTCGAGCTCGAAGCTTGGGTCGTTGGAGATGCAGGCCAGATGAATGACCGCATCGACCCCCCAAAGCGCCTCCTCGACCTTTTCTGCGTCCCGGATATCGCCTTGGACAAGCTTCAGGCGGGGCTGGGACTGGAGCTCGCAACCAAACCACATCGTGTCGAACACGGTGACGGAATGGCCAGCGGCAAGCAATTGCGGCGCCAGCACGGTGCCCACATAGCCGGCTCCGCCGGTCACCAAGACGTTCTTAAGATCGGGATTCATCGGCCAACAGGGTAACAGCGAAAAATAGAAAAGATCTGCGGAGACGAGTATTCACCTAATACATCCCATGGACCGGGGGCGTATCGAGGCAAATATCTTCCGGTTTCGAGAGCATGCGCGCTACAATGCCTCCGACGTCTCCACCGCACAACCAGGGCCTTTATCCATCCAAATGGACCGTCTGGATTACGACCGGCTTGCCCGCGAATACAACACGTCCTTGACCGACAAGTTGCGCGGGCACGGTGCCCAGGGCACCTTCCTCGAGCACTGGGTTCCCGACGAAGACCCGATTCGCGGTCTTCTTAACATGATCGAGGCGGCCGAAATAGACCGTCTCGATGCCATATCGATTCAGGTTTCGGCGCAAACGCTTGGCATGGGCGATCTCGGGCGTTTGCGCGAGATGGCCGAAGGGCTGGCCTCGATCGACATCACCGCGCAGGAGGCCAGCTTCCTTATCGAGGCCACGGGCATCGGCCGACAAAGCGCCATAGCCCGCCGGGGGCACGGGCCCTCCCCTTCTTCGACCGCGGCGGCAAGGAACAGAAGCGAGTCGTCAGGCAAGCGGCGGGAAACAGCCGGCATTCACCCGAGCCTGGCCGCCAACCTCGCCACAGCGCACGGCAAGATCTCGCGCGAGGGATTGGTCGCGGTTCCGCAAGGTTCGGTCCGCTATCTGTGTCAACAGGACGGGGATACTCTGTCGCTCGATGTGATGCCTGACGGACGAATCGCCCAGGCCCGTCACCAGGCGATCGCTTCCGCGGACCGCAAGACGCTCGTCGACCTGATGTGCCAACTGATCGAAGGTCGGACCGTCCAGGACGCCAGCGACCATGCGGGGATACTTGTTATCGACCGGCTGCGCACGGCATCCGGCACCCCACGCACCGTTCCCGGCGTTCTGCTGGTGGCCAACGCGGGACAAGACGTGGCGGCCGCCCTTCGCCTCGTCCGCGGCGCATGTCAGGCCCATGCGGCCGCGACGGGAGCCGCCGGAACCGCCAACTTCTTCGAGGCCCCGCCCGCTCCGCAATGGCTCGCCCTGAAGCCGGAAGCCCGGCTGGAGCGCATTTCGGCCGCGGTAGCGGCCTTTATCGTCTCGGGCGGCTGGCCCTCCGGCACCATCCAGCCGCTGTCGTTGGACGAAGATTTGCTTGGGTACCCGGTCCGCGTTTTGGTAGAGTTGGGCGACGGTTTGTCAACCCAAACAAAGCCTTCGGTCCTTAGGGACTTGGAAAGATGGCTGAAAGGCCGCGTGGAACCGAAGCTTCAGGTCCATCTGGCGCCGTTGAAAGACAAGAACTCCATTCGCCGGCTGTGAGCAGGCGCGATTTGCGCCGCAAGGAAAAACGCGCGTCATGACGGGAATGACCGAACACGTTGATCTGATCCTCGATGGCACCAAGATTGCCTGGCATCAGGATCGCATCGAGGCCTGGGAGCGCGGCGAGAAGATCGCGCCCATCACGATCGACATGGCGCTCACCCGCGCTTGCAATTTCGCGTGCCATTACTGCTACGCGATGCTTCAAGAGAACGACCGCAAGGTCATAAACAAGAAAGTGATTTTCGATTTCCTCGAGGACTGCGCGGAAATCGGCGTCAAAGGTATCAGCCTCGTTTCCGATGGAGAGAGCACCATCTCTCCCGCTTTCGTGGACGCGGTCCGCAAGGGCAGCGAACTTGGCATTTCGATGGCCTGCGGAACGAACGGCTTCGTTCTCAACGACCGCAAGCTCGAGGACGTCCTGCCGCACCTCACCTATCTCCGAATCAATATCTCCGCGGGCGAGTCCAAGAGGTACGCGGAGATCATGGGCGTCAAGGAGCACTGGTTCGAGCGGGTTTGCGAGAACATCCGCGCCATGATGCGCATCAAACAGCGCGACAAGCTGCCGGTCACGATCGGGCTCCAAATGGTGCTCATGCCCGAATACGCGGATCAGATCATGCCCCTCGCCAGGCTCGGCAAGGAGCTTCGCCCCGACTATCTCGTCATAAAACATTGCTCCGATGACGAGGACGGCTCCCTGGGCGTGAACTATGACGCCTATGAGAAGCTTCACGCCACTCTTCACGAGGCCGAGGCGCTTTCCGACGAGAGCTACAAGGTTGTCGTGAAGTGGTCGAAAATTCAGGCCGGCGCCAAACGTACCTATCAGCGCTGCTACGGTCCGCCGTTCATGCTGCAGATTTCGGGGTCAGGACTCGTAGCGCCGTGCGGGATGCTTTTTAACGAGCGCTACAAAAAATTCCACATCGGCAACATTTGCGAGCAGCGGTTCCGCGACATCTGGGCATCGGATGCCTATTGGGATGTGGTCAATCATCTGGCCTCGCCGGATTTCAACGCCCAGACCATGTGCGGCACGCTTTGCCTCCAGCACAAAGTGAACGAGTTCTTGGACTCCTATCAAAAGGGCCAGGTCGCGCTGCCGTCCCTGGATGGCCAGCGCGCACCCATGCATCTGAACTTCGTCTGATGCGATTTCCATGAGTTCATCGCCACCATCAACGGTCCAGCGCCCGATCGTGCTTCCGGATTCGTCAGAAAACGATGCGACTGACTTTGCTTATTTGAATCGCCTGCCGGAATACCGGCGCGAGGACGAATGGTTCTATCTCCGGCGCTGCTTTCGCTGCATGTTTTGGCGGCCAGACGGCGACGAGTTTGGCCGGCAATCGGCGTCTAACGGTCAATGCCGGCGAAACGCTCCGCGTCCTTCACTGAATACCGGCCCGGCCCAAAACCCGATCTGGCCCGTTACGGAACGCCGGGACTGGTGCGGCCATTTTACGGACGTTTACAAGGCAGAATGAGCCTCCTCCCCGTGCGCGGCATCGGAGCGTCGCCGGAGATCCACAAGGGACATGGACTTATCGCTAGCGTCTAGCTCCGCCATACGCCGCGCGCGACGCTTCATACGCCGGAATGTCCGATTCACGCGCACCCATCCCGCGATCATCAAGCTTACGCCCCAACGCGTGGATATTCTCGGCAGAGGCGGTTTCGCGGGCCCTTCTCCAGTGCGATTGAAGATTAGCCGCGATGATCCTTCGGGCTTGTGTTTCGGAACCTGGATTCGCGCCTCCCGCGCAGGCCGCGAGGTGCAAACACTGCTCGACTTCGTAAGCGGCGAGGCGGCCGGTGCCGCCCTCGAATTGCGGTTCGCCACTGCCGATAAGACAAGAAGGATTGCGAAAATCCATTGGCGTGTCGCGAACGTCGACCTTACCCACGCCATCCCCGTGGGTCGATGGGTGCTGCTGTTCGGCGGTTATCATGCCTTCGAGCGCCGCTGCTGGTTGTCCATCGACGGGGAAGCCTATAAGGAAGCGTCGATAGCGGCCGATCCCTTCGCCGCCTTACCCGCATCATTCTTTGCCGGCCTCGGCTGCCGTCTATCGTCCAGGCGGTCCGATTTCATGGGAACGATGCACGAGCTTGGCATCACGTCAGCCATAGATGGGATCGCGCGAGAGACATGGCAGCGCTGGGCCAAGTCGGCCGACCCGAACAAGGTCATCGTGGCAGAAGCCGTTTCGCGGCCGCGAGAATGGCCGGCCCCCTGGTTCCAGCGCGTCGTCTTCGATAGCCGCCAAGACACGATACGGGTGAAGACGCGGTCCTGCCGCAAACGGGGAGAAAGAAAGACTGCTGCAACCGTCACAGAATCAGAAACCACCACAAAGGTGCTGGCCACGGCGGAAAGCGATTTCGCTGCTTTCGTCGCACGCGCGAAGGCTGAAGATGCCGTCGGCGTCGCATACTATTTTGGCCGTTTGATCGAAACCGACCTGCCGCTGCGCGTGTGCGTAACCGGTGAAGGCCGTTTGACCGTCGAGCTTTCGACGGGGCGGAGCGGCATCTACCGGACCGCCGAGGACCTGATGGCTGTCGACTCGCGGGGCTTTCACGGCCTCGCATCGTTTGCCCTACGCGGAATGGTCGCCGGTGCGGCCCAGACGTTTTATCGTCGCGCCGAGCGGCCCAACGCACGGGCATTGATCGAAGGCTATCAACGGAAATTCGGCGCCGACTACTTCCTCACCGACGTCGACATGGCGCAAAGTCGCCACGAACGAGAGGGTGCGCAGAACCATCCCCTCGTGCGAACGCTGGCTTGCGGCAGCCTGGAGTATCTCGACTACTTCAAGGGGAAATACTGTGGCAACCCATTCGGAGATTTCGAGGTGCGTTCGGATGGTGAAATCTTTGTCTGCTGTCCGTCTTATCTCCCTCATCCGGTTGGAAATCTGAACGTCATCGACAGCCCGCACGCATTACGAGAATCGCCCCGATTGAAGAGCATTCACGCTTCCATTCGCGATCAGACGTTCCAGTACTGCCGCTGGCTTCACTGCGAAAAGATCATGGGCGGCCACCTTCCGATGAGGACGCCATTATCGAGCGGCAGCTACGTCCCACGGGACGTGCGACTATCTTACGATCCGTCCTGCAATTTATGGTGTCCGTCGTGCCGCACCGAGAAAATGGTCCTCAAGCGCGAGCGGCAGGATGAACTCATTCGCAAAACAGACGACATGGTCCTGCCCCTGCTGAAATCGGCGAGGACGGTGATGCTAAACGGGTATGGAGACATTTTCTCCAGCCGTGTGTGCCGCCACATTCTCGGAAGCATAAGCAGATCGGAGATGCCCGATCTACGGCTTCGGTTCATCAGCAACGGCGTCATCTTTTCGGGCGAGTGGGAAAAATTCCCGAACATCCATGACATGGTCGAATCGATTCGGGTATCGGTCGACGCGGCGCAGGAGTGCACGTACGAACGCATTCGCCTCGGCGGGGACTGGCGTACCGTGCGCGGCAATCTGGAGTTCATCTCGAAGCTGCGGCAACGTGGCCGGATCGAGAACTTCTCCATATCTTTCGTTGTTCAGAAAGAGAATTTCACCGAGATGGCTGATTTTGCTCTGCTCGGGCAGCGGCTGAAATGCGACGAAATCATCTATGAGGGGCTGCTCAACTGGAACACGTATGGCGTAGATGGATATCGGGAACGGGCGGTTCATTTTTCCGACCATCCGCTCTTCCCAGTGTTTCGGGAGGAATGGGCGCGCGTGGAAAAGATATGGGCGGAAGCCAAGGCTGATAAACGCGCGCTTCCAGCCCTAAGCTACGCGTCGCTCGTAGCCGTGCAGGCCTAAGATCGCTCGTACCATATTACAGGAAGTACACGATCTGGCGGTTCAGGCGTTTGTAGGCATCGAGCCCCATGATCAGCATAACGATGCCTATGGCATAACTAGCGACCAAAAAATCCAAGCTCGGCAAGGAGCGCCCGTGCACCACGATCTGCAGCGGCCCGATCAAGAGAGCTAGCGGATTGTAGCGTAGCAAATCCTGGAGGAAGAGCGGAGCTGCGCTCCAGTGATAAACGATGGGCACCGCCCAAAAAGCGACCGATAGCGTCACACTGAGCAGATGCTGCAGATCACGATAATGAACACTGTAATATGAGAAGAAGAGGCTGGCTCCGATGGTGAAAAGAACGATCGGCAACATCGCCAGTGGCACGTAAAGAAGATACCATCCAACAGGCTGGAAAACGGTGACAGCGATAACTAGAAAAACGGCGTATGCGATCAAAAAACTCAGAAATTCGATCGTCACGTCAGAAATAACATATACGTAGGTCGCCACGGTACTGGCGTTGAGCTCATGGACACGGGTCGTCAGAGAGGATGTCGACCCGACCACGGAGGTCGCCATGAACGCCCATGGCAACAGACCGCTCGCGAGATAAACAATGTAATTATGGATTGGCATGGCCAGCACGAGCCCGAACGCAAATGACAAGGTGGCGACCTGAGCAATTGGATTCAAAAGCGACCAAGCAAGACCCAACATGGAACCGCAGTAGCGTCTGTAAAGGCCGATGAAAGCCAGAAACCAGATATCTCTGCAGATCTTTCGGACCGCACTCCAGATATCTCCTAGAGACTTATTCGCCAGCCCGTCGTGCATTTCTTCTACACCGTTGTCAGATTCTTATACGCCGCGAGGACGCGATCCGTCGGCCCGTCCATAACGACTCGGCCATGATCGATGAGTATGCAACGCTGGCACAGCGCAACGACTTGGTCCTCGGTATGACTGACGAAAAACAACAGCGGCACGTCTTTGATGCGCTCCATCGTCAGCGCTTGTGCCTTTCGCACGAAAGCTGCGTCGCCGGCGGCAAAGACTTCGTCAAGAACCAGAATGTCGGATTTTTGAAACATTGAGATCGCGAACGCAAGACGCGAACGCATACCCGAGCTGAGGACGGAAAACTGCCGGTCGGTGTACTCCTCCATTTCGCAGAACTCTAGAATCCGCGACTCGAAATCCGGATTCCATTCCTCCAAACGATTGGCATGAAGAAGTGCCAGCCGGATGTTCAACCGGACCGACAATTGGTTATCAAATCCCAACCCTTGCGCGATTACCGGTGCGATCTTGCCAGCGGAACGACACGAGCCAGACAAGGGAGGCAGAATTCCCGCTATCATCTTGAGGAGCGTCGTCTTTCCCGCACCGTTCCGGCCCACTATACCGATTCGCTCACCCGGCCCTGCGGACAGCGTGATGTCGTGGAGCACGGTGAGCCATTCCTCAGCTTTCCGGCCATGCCGGCCCACCAGCCGGTGCTTGAGCGACATCGTGCGATGGTTTGGCGGGTATGCGACAGTCGCGCGGTCGAGCGAAACAAGAACCGACATATTCTGGACTACCGTTGGAAACGAGTTGTCATCCGTACGCGCCCCTTAAGCTATTTCGCCACTCAGGGCAAACCGGCCCCTCGACCAACGGGCCAATACGATCACGGCACTCATAACCTTGCCATGGCCTCGCTATGACCAGATTTTCCTATTTGATATGCAATTTCAATCATGCCCGGTCCTTGCCACGCGCCCTGAAAGCGATCGGCACAGAAGCCGGCCCCGACGACGAAATCATCGCGGTGGATGATGGCTCCACGGACGAGAGTCCGTCAATTTTTGCGGAATTCGCGAGCAGGCACCCTCGCGCACGCTTTGTCAGCCTGCCGGAAAATAGAGGCCTCTTGGCGGCAAGCGCCGAGGCCCTGCTGCACGCGCGCGGACGATATGTAGGCCTTTTCGCGGCGGATGACCATTTGCTTCCAGGCTTCGGTATACGTATGGGCTGGCTGGCCGGCAGATATCCTGACGCCGGCATTCTGGCTCAAGAGGTCACCATCCGCGCTCCTTCGCAAGAGGTGCGGCGATATACGTTCGGTGCCTTGCGTGAATCGGGCTATCTGTCGCCACGCGCCTTGTCTCGAATCATGAGATACCGATATTTTTGGCTACCTACTGCTGCTGCGTTCTTGCGTCGCGACCTCCTGACAGAGGCTGGTGGATGGCGCATGGAGTTGGATTGGCTGGCGGACTGGTATGCAGCCTATGACGCCGCATGGCTTTCTGGTGTGGCCTGGACCTCTCATCCTGGCGCCGAGGTCACGGAAAATCCCGCCTCGTTCGGCCGCGCGGGGTTAAACGACCCCATTCGGCGCACATCCGTGTTGAATGCCTTCTTCGACCTTCTGCATGGGGCGCCTCAGTCTGGACTACGAGACCGCCTACTTGGCGCTCCGATCGCCCTCCTTGCAGCGCTTGGCGACGATCTCCCAAATCTGCTGGCCATGCGAGCAAAAGATCGCGATTTTCATCTTGCGGTCACCCACTGTATGCGTGAAAGAGTCCGGCTGGGGCGAATTGGAAGACTGATGGCCTTGTTCCTGTAGAGTTCCATCAGAACGGACCTGTCGAGAAATTCAGCACTCCGGGCTGGGCTGGTGTGCATCAAGGGCGCGACGTCATGAAAATCCTGATGATTCCAGCCGTGGCTAATCGATACGACCAAGTCATGACGGATGCGCTGGCCACCGAGCTGCGGGAACTTGGCGTGCAGGTTCATCTCCTCATGGGTCCGGTCAACGCTCGGACATTGCGTAGGCTGTGTCTACGATTAAAACCGGACGTCGTCTTCCGCATCAACGCCGGCCGTCCGCGTGCCGTGGAGTTGCCGAAGGGAATCCGGCACGTTTGTTGGTTCCAGGATTTTCACTACATTACCCAGAACAAAGAACTGAAGGTCATCGAGAAGGATGATCTCATCTACTTCCTAGGTGATGCGCGTTCGCTTGGCCTGAGAAAACAACTTCCTTGCAGGCTTTCCCATCTCTACACGGGCGTTTCGGCATCCGGACTGCCGACGGAGCCGGACGGTCCGCCGGAATATTCCATGTCCCTCGCCGGCTTCATCCCACCGCCAAGGGACCCAGCACTTCGATCGACGGGTGAGACCCTCATCGAGCAGGCACTGCGAGCGCCCGTGCGCATACCACGCTGGCTGCACATGCGGACCAAGATGAGCGAGATCTCCTACAAGCCGTGGCGACACGTTCCCGGGCTGGTGTCCGAATATCAGGCAACGGTCGAGGCTGGCCACGTCCCCTTGGCCGGCAAACTTGATGTTTATGAGATCGTCAATGCCCTGAAGGAAGTCTCGAAACGTTATTATCCGAAATGGCTACCCATCGAATACATGTGCCGAGACGACCTTGTTTATTTTTCCACCCACTATCCCAGAATGCTGGACCGCATCAATCTTATCCGACGAGCGATGAACATCACGTCCAAGCTGGTCCTCTACGGACCGGGCTGGACCCAATATCCAGAGTTCGCTCCTTTCGCCAAAGGCACAATCCACGATACGCGCCAGTTGTACCGGCTATTCCAAAAGAGCCGACTCAACCTCGCGAACAATACCCATGGTCTCGGCCTTCACAGTCGTACGCTGGAATGCATGCATGCAGGTGGCGTGGTAATGATGCACACCTCACCCCATGACGGGGCCGAAGGCGGGATGCACAACTATTTCGAACCAGGCATTCATTACATCTCCTTTGACAAGGCGAACTTCGACAATGTCGCCATGAAGTGGCTCACCGATTCGACCGCGCGTGTCACCATGGCCAGGAATGCGCAAAAAGTTGTTTTGGCCAACCATCTCTGGCGCCATCGGGCGCAACAGATTTTGAAAGATCTGTCAGCTTAAACCTAGAGAACGGAAGTACGTCACCAACTTACGAAGAATAGACCCATATAATTCCGATAGAATTGTTCTATAGCTACTCGTGGCCATAGAATTTTGGCAGATCGGGCGCGAGCAGCGGCGTGGTCGCCGCGCGTTCGCGGGGTCGAGATCGGCCATGCGCTTGCTGGAGTCGCGGCTCTTGAAACGATGGACGCCGCGTTCCACGTCCTTGTGCAACCGGGGCAAGGCTTCCGGCAACGCCGAAGGCCGCGGTTGCTCCGGCACCACCGAGCGATGTGGTTTTCACCTCGCAAGGCAGAGCGCGATCGAAGAGCCCGTGTCCCAACGTCAAGGGCCCATCCTGGCGGGCGTATACCCGTATATCAGGCGTATCTTGCGGAGGACCGACATCTCCATGATTTCAAATTTCAGGTCGCCGTCGGTCGCGCTGGCGAGCGGAAAATGATTGTGATGACGCCCGAACGTTTCTTTGGTTAGGAATTAAGACCAAGATGCAAATTATGCGCTCTCGCCCTCAGCGCAAGCAGTAATTGTGATGATTAAGTCGATAAAACGATTTCAATCACAAAAGAAATCATGTGGCTTCTTCAGCCGTATCTTCGCCGATGATTAATCCTCGTCACACATCAAAAAAACCCCTCGCCAACGCTCCACCCTCTCACTGCAAGCGTTGGCTCCATTTGAGTGCATCTCCAACGATTGACGGAAGGTCGGATCGTAGCGGCATCCATCCGAGCGTCTCTCGAGCGGCGCGACCTGCGGTGTAGAGGACAGGCGGATCTCCTGGACGCCTCGGCATCGTACGCCATGGAACCCGACGGCCAGTCGCCGCCTCGACGGCCGAAATAACCGCCAAGTTCGAGGTGCCCTGCCCCGTTCCGAGGTCGCACGTAATGGGCTCGTCGTTCGCTTCCAACCACTCCAGTGCCGCGATATGAGCCCACGCCACGTCCGAGACATGGACATAGTCGCGGATGCAGGTGCCATCCGGCGTCGGGTAATCGTCACCAAATATGTCCAACGTTGGGGTCTTGCCCAGGGCTGCGGCGATCGCGTTCGGGATCAGGTGGGTTTCGGGATCATGAGATTCGCCCGTCTCACCGTCCGGATCGCCACCCGCAGCGTTGAAATAGCGCAGGATCGCATAGCGCAGTTTGCCGCCCTCCGCGGCGCGGCGGATAGCGTCCTCTGCAGCGGCCTTGGTCTCGCCATAGGGGTTGGTCGGTGCGACCGGCGTGGTCTCGGTGATGGGCAACCGCGTCGGCACGCCGTAAACCGCGGCCGTGCTGGAGAAGACCAACGTCTCGACGTTCGCTGCGCGCATCGCGGCCAACAGACATTCCGTGCCCGCGACGTTCACGTCGCGATAAAGGTCCGGTTGCAAGACTGAAGCGCCAACCTGGCTCAGCGCGGCGAAATGTAAGACTGCTTGGGGCCGCCAGCGCGCGAGCACCGCATCGAGACGCGCGCGGTCGCGAATGTCGCCTTCTTCTAGCGGCCCCCATTTCACCAGTGCGCGATGACCTTGAGACAGGTCGTCGTAACTGACGGGACGCCAACCGCTCCGCGCTAGAGCCTTGCAAGCGTGGCTGCCGATATAGCCGGCTCCCCCCGTGATCAACGCCGTTCGCAACCGCGATTCCCCTTTTGGCCGGCGCAGACGGCGCCACCCGGCGGTTTTAACCGTTTCGGCGCAGGGAGGCGAGCATCGCCGCGCCTTGCCGCTCTCTCCATGGCGAGTTTAGATGCGCCAAGCGCACCTGTTTCGTGCCTTCTCGATAGGACGATATGAATGCAATCCTCCGGACCTGACAGTCGCGGAAGAACAATGGGGGTCGCCGTCATAGGCGCGTCTGGCAAGACCGGACGGCATCTCGTCGCGCGGCTCGTGATCGATGGCATGCGCGTGATTGCCGTGGGCCGCTCCCCGGCGCGCTTGGCCAAATTCTCCGATCCCCGCGCTGAACGGCGGGTCGCGAGTTTCGAGGAGCCCATCGCCCTTCGCGCCGCGCTCGATGGAGCCGAAGTGGTTGTTAATACGGCGGAGGCGCGTTTTGTCGATGCTCTGCTGGCCGCGCTCCCGTCCACCTGTCACCGTGTCATCCAAATGGGAACCATGCGGCGGTTCTTGGCGGAACCGGATGAGCCCGGGCGATACGCCGCCCTCGCGGAAGAAGCCCTAGCTCGTTGCGGGATACCGGCGCTGGTGATCCATCCCGGCCTGATCTATGGCCATGATGACGATCAGAACGTGGAGAAAGTTCTGGCTCTCATGCGCCGCTGGCCACGCGTCTTTCCACTTGTGCTGCCTCTGCCCGATGGCGGGCGCCGCACGGTGCAGCCCATCTTCATCGATGACATTGTGAATGCGTTGGCAGCCGCAGTGACAGACTCGGATGCGCCCGGGGCGCCGATCGCGGCGCCCGGCCCAGCGCTGTCTTATGCCGACATGCTGCGACTCTGCGCCAAAACGGCGGGACGGCACCTCCGCATCGCGCCAGTACCGACGGCCGCTTTATCGGCCGCGGCCCACATGGCGCAAGGGCTCGGTTTCAAGCCTCCGTTTGGCGCGGATTCATTCAACCGCGCAGGTGAAGACAAGCGCCAAAACGCCGCGGCGCTGGCCGATCGTCTCGGTATTGTGCCAAGGGCTTTTGCCGAAGGACTGCGCGACAGACAAAGCGCGTCGCGTGTGCTGGACCTCGCCGATTAGGCCTGCCTTGCCGGTTCGGCGAGGAGACGTTTAGATGGGCGATGATGCGGCCTCGTCGCCGCTACGGAAACCCCAATTGCCCAAGGCGTCATGACCGGCTTCGCTACCTCTCTGCCGAGCCCCCTTCTCGTCACCGGCGGTGCCGGCTTCATCGGCGCGAACTTCGTTCACCGCGCGATCGTTTCCGGCGCGCGGGTGATCACTCTGGATGCGCTCAACTATGCCGGCAACCGCGCGAGCCTGGCTTCTCTCGACGGCAACCCAAACCACACCTTCGTTCAGGGTTCCATCACGGACCGCGCGCTGGTCGACCGGCTTCTGTCTCGCCACCGGCCGCATGCGGTCGTGAACTTCGCCGCCGAGACCCATGTGGACCGCTCGATCGACGATCCCTCGCCGTTCGTCGAGACCAACCTCCTCGGAACCTTCACCCTTCTCGACGCCGCGCGCGCCCATCGGCGCGAATTGCGCTCCGCCGAAGCGGAAAGCTTCCGCTTGCTCCATGTCTCGACCGACGAGGTCTACGGCTCCATCGCGGAAGGGCGCTTCACCGAGAACAGCCCGTTCCAGCCCAGTTCGCCCTATGCCGCCACGAAGGCGGGAGCGGATGCGTTGGTGCTGGCCTATCACCGCACCTATGGGCTGCCGACCCTGATCACCAACGGCTGCAACAGCTACGGACCCTATCAGTTTCCCGAGAAGCTGGTGCCGCTCGTGATCCTCAATTGCCTGGCCGAGACGCCCGTTCCGCTATACGGCGACGGCGCGCATGTTCGCGAATGGCTGCACGCCAGCGATCATTGCGCCGCCATCGCTGCCGTCCTGGCCCAGGGACGCCCGGGCGAGACATACAACGTGAGCGGCAGCGTCCAGTGCACGAATCGCGAGATCATCACCGCCATTTGCGCGATCTTCGACAAGCTGCGTCCCCGCGCGGGCGGGAAACTCCATGCCGAACTGATCGTCAATGTGGCCGACCGGCCAGGCCATGACCGGCGCTATGCGATCGATTCCGCGAAGCTGACAGACGAGATCGGCTGGCGGCCCGAAATCACCCTGCCCGCCGGCCTGGAGGAAACCGTGCGCTGGTATGTGGCCAACGCAGCTTGGTGGCGCGAGACGCACCGCCGCTACCGCGGCCAGCGTCTCGGACTCGGACGAGTGGTTGAGCCGTGAGGCCGACATGCGCGTGACGCCGACCTCCCTGCCGGAAGTCCTGCTGCTAGAGCCCGAGCGGCACGACGACGCGCGCGGGTCGTTCATGGAACTCTGGCGCGAAGATAAGCTGCCAGCCGCGAGCATTCCCGCGCGTATCGTTCAGACTAACCTCACCACTTCGCACAAAGGCGTCATTCGCGGGCTCCATTTCCAGGAGCCCAACGCCCAGGACAAGCTGATCAGCGTGCTGTCCGGCGCGATCTTCGATGTGGCCGTCGACATCAGGCGCAGTAGCCCGCACTTTGGGCGTTGGGTCGGCGTCGAACTGAGCGCGACCAACCGGAAGCAGCTTTGGATTCCGCGCGGCTTCGCCCACGGCTTCTGCGCCTTGACCGACGACACCTTGGTCCAGTACGGCTGCACGAATTATTATGCGCCCGCGCATGACCGGGCGATCCGCTGGGACGATCCCGCCATCGGCATCGCATGGCCGGTGACAGCGCCAATCCTGTCCGCCAAGGACGAGGCCGCACCTCTGCTCGCAAACGCGACCGTCCTGCCCATCTACCGGGCCGCGCCGTGAAGATCCTGCTCGCCGGCGCCCACGGCCAACTCGGCCGTGCTTTGGTGCAGCCGCTCAAACACATGGGGGAATTGACGGCACCCAACCGTAAGACGCTCGATCTGTCCGACGGCCAAGCGCTAAAGGATGCGCTGGAGTCCATCCGGCCAGAGCTGGTTGTGAACGCCGCGGCCTATACCGACGTCGACCGGGCGGAATCGGAACCGCGCCAGGCCTATCTAGTCAACGCCGCCGCCCCGGAGATCATGGCGCGCTGGGCCGCAGCGCGCGGCGTGCCGCTGCTTCACGTCTCAACCGACTATGTCTATTCCGGCGCGGGCGACACACCGCACAAAGAAAGCGAAGTGCCCGCGCCGCTCAACACCTATGGCGCCTCCAAGGCGGCTGGCGATGAGGCCATCGCCCAGTCAGGCGCGCCGCATCTGATCCTGCGCACCTCGTGGCTCTACGACGCCACGGGCCACAACTTTCTCACCGCGATCCTCAGCGCAGCGCGAACCCGAGAAGAACTGCGCGTGGTCGACGACCAGATCGGCGCCCCCACGCCAGCCGTCCTCGTCGCTGCCATCGCCATGGAAATCCTCCAGGCCGGCGATCCGCACCAGACTTTCGCCACGTCAGGCGGCAC
This sequence comes from uncultured Alphaproteobacteria bacterium, assembly GCA_902826885.1. Taxonomy (GTDB): domain Bacteria; phylum Pseudomonadota; class Alphaproteobacteria; order CADEGL01; family CADEGL01; genus CADEGL01. The sequence continues at coordinate 149,893 of CADEGL010000001.1, forward strand.
CGTGCATGCCGCCGCTACGGGCACGGCCAGCCGCCACGAGTTCGCGCGCGCCATCGTGGACGGCCTGCTTAAACGCGGTTGTGCGCTGGAAACAAAGCGGGTGATACGGGTACCGTCCGGCGAGATGCCAACGCCGGCCAAGCGGCCACTCAATTCACGCCTGTCGCTTGCGCGACTGTCCGAGCGCTTCGGTATCGACCCGCCCGATTGGCGCACAGCACTCCGCCCCGTGCTGGATGCGGTGGCGCGCACGGAGAAGAAAAAGTCCGCGCCTTGACTTCGCGCGGCCGCAGACGCCATCCTCCTCGAACCACGTGAGGCTGGGGTGCCCAGGCCGCTTCCCGCGCGCCGAGGCTGAGAACAGACCCAGGAACCTGAACCAGGTAATGCTGGCGGAGGGAGCAACACGGGTCGTGATGCGTTCGAATCCACTCACTCGGCGTTTCGTGATCCAGCCCTCCCCCGCCGCAAAGGAGGAACGGATGAATCGCATCCTGCGCACCGCCACCATCGCAATCGCCCTGCTGGCCGCAGCGCCTCTCGCCGCGTCGGCGGAGAATGTGCGGATGCCAGTGCTGGTCCCCATCACAGGCATCCTGGCGCTCGAAGGCACCAGCCAGCGCAACGGCGCGGTCATGGCGCTGGATGAAAAGCCCGGCGGCGTCGAGGCCGGCTATGACGTGACCGACACCGCGGCCTCGCCCGAGACAGCGGTGAATGCGCTGGAACGCGCGCTGGCCCAGCCCAATGTGGTGGCCGTCGCAGCTTCCATCTTCGGCCCGCAGATGCTGGCCATGATGCCCATCGCCGCCGAGCGCAAGGTGCCGCTGGTGACCATCTCCGGCACGGCTAAAATCACCGAGATGGGCAACGCGTATGTCTTCCGCTTCTTCCCAACCGACGCCGTGGTGAAGGTCGCCCAGGCACGCTATGTCGTGGAGGAACTGAAGAAAACGCGCGTGGCGCTTGTCTACCAGACCACGGCCTATGGGCAGAGCGGTCAGGCCCACTTGATGGATAATTTTAAACGCCTAGGCGCACAGATCGTGTTCGAGGAAGGGCTGGCGCCCGCCGTGAAGGACATGGCGCCCGTTCTCGCCAAACTGAAAGCCGCCAATCCCGATGTGATCGTGCTCCAGCTCCACTCCGGCCCGACCGCGCTGTTCGTGAAACAAGCGGCGGCTTCGGCAGCCAACCTGCCCATCGTGGCGGGCTCGGCCATGCATCAGCCCTCGACCGCGGCGCTGCTCGAACCGGCCGAGTTGAAAGGTGTGTGCGCCGAAAGCGGCTCGTCGCCCATTTCCGGCGGCTCTCCCGCGATGGAGAAGTTCACCGCCGCCTACCGCGCCAAGTTCAACGCCGAGCCGGACGCCTTCGCCGTTGCGCAGTATGACGGCACACGCATGGTGCTGGACGCCATCGGCAAGGGCGCGCGCAGCGCCTCCAAAGTGCGTGACGCGCTGGCTACCGGCAGCTATGAGGGGCTGGCGATGACCTACAAATCGGACGGCACCGGCAACATGGCCCACGACGCGGTGATCGTCTGCTACAACGGATCGAGCCGCGTGCCCACGATCGTCAAACGCTACGCCGCGCGCTGACCGCCAATGGACGCGCTGACGCTCGTCCAGCTTCTGCTTAACGCCGCGGCCTTGGGCGCGGCCTACGCGCTGGTCGCACTTGGCTTCGTCCTGGTCATCAACGCGACAGGCGCCGTGAACTTCGCTCACGGCGACCTCGTGATGTCGGGCGGCTTCCTGTCGGTGGCGCTGGCCGGCGCGCTGCCCGTGCCGGGCATCGTTCTTTTGCCTTTGGTCGCCGCGCTGATGGCAATTCTCGGCCTTGCATTGTCGGCCGCGGCCTATCTGCCCCTGCGAAGCCGGCCGCCGGTCGCGGTCTTCATCTCGACGATCGCCGTCGGTGTCATGCTGCAGAACAGCGCCAACGCGATCTTCGGTGCCGCGCCGCGCGGCGGCCCGCCGCTCGCGGGCGACGGCGCACTGTCGCTCGGCGGCCTTACGCTTGATCGACAGTCAGCCGCCATGATCGCAGCCGCAGTGGTTCTCTTAGCCGCCACGCAGATTCTTCTCACGCACACCCAGATCGGCAAGAGAATGCGCGCGACGGCGCAAGATCCCGAGATGGCGCGCGCGCTCGGCGTGCGCACGGGCCGCATGATCGCCCTCACCTTTGCCCTTGCCGCAGCTCTCGCGGGCGCCGCCGGGCTGCTGCTCGGCAACCGCTACTTCGTTACGCCTGCCGAAGGGGGCAGCCTGATGCTCAAGGCCTATATCGCCGTGGTCATCGGCGGCTGGGGCCGTATCGGCGGTGCGGTGATCGGCGCGCTTTTGATCGCGCTTTTTGAAAGCGTGGTCGCAGCCTTCCTGTCCCAGCCGATCGCCGAGGCAGTGCTTTATGCCGTGCTTCTGATCGTGCTGTTTGTCCGGCCGGGCGGCATCCTAGGCGAAGTGGAAGGGCGGCGCGCATGAGCGTCACCTCCGCACCCTCTCAACCCGCGTTTCGCGCCGCCCACGCGCCTTGGATTGCAGGCGCAGCGCTGCTCGCGCTCTACGCGGCGTTCATGGGCGACCTCTATGGGTTGCGGCTTCTGACCCAGGCCGGCGTCTATGCCCTGCTCGTCATTGGCTATCAATTCGTCTTCGGTCACGCCGGCGCGTTCTCGCTCGCACAAGGTGCCTTCTTCGGCCTCGGCGCATACGTCACTGGCATCCTAGGCACGAAGTTCGGTTGGGGTTTTCTCGCCACCTTCCCCCTCTCGGTCCTCCTACCCGCCGCATTTGCCCTCCTGATCGCAGCGCCGGTGTTACGCCTCGAGACACATTACTTCGCTCTCGCCACGCTCGGCCTGGCCCAGGTCGCGCTGATCGGCGCCGTGAACTGGGAATCGCTGACCGGCGGCGCCAACGGCCTCGTGGGCGTGCCGCGCGTGACGCTGTTCGGCGCGCGCCTCGTCACCGGCTGGCCGCTCCTCCTGTTCGTCTGGAGCTTGGTCGCGGTCGGCGGCCTCCTGGCCTGGCGTCTGACGCGCGGCATGAAGGGCCTGGCCTATCACACGTTGCGTGAGCGCCCGTTGGCCGCCGCGTCCGTTGGCCTGGACGGCGGCATGCTGCGAGCCACCGCCTTCGTGCTGAGCGCGGCCTATGGCGGCGCGGCGGGCGCGTTGCACGCGACCACCCTCGGCGTCCTTTCACCCGAGGTGTTCGATTTCTCGATCATGGTGGCCTGTCTGACCATGGCCGTGGTCGGCGGGCGCGGCCGCATCGCCGGCGCGATCCTAGGCGCGGTGCTGCTGGTCCATCTGCCGGAATGGCTGCGCGGGCTCGAGCAGTATTACCTGATCGCCTATGGCGCGGCGCTGCTGCTGGTCGTGATCCTGGCGCCGGACGGGCTGGCGGGCATAGTCGACCGCTTCTGGCGCCGCGGGCGCGGGCGCAGCGAGACCCTGCCCTTCATACCGGCTTCGACCCGCGGAGCGCACGTCGGCGGAGCAGCGCTTCACGTCGAAAATCTAGCCAAGAGCTTCGGCGGCGTCGCGGCGCTTGACGGCGTCAACTTGCGCGTGGCGCCGGGCGAGATCGTCGGGCTGATCGGTCCCAACGGCTCGGGCAAAAGCACCCTCGCCAACCTCATCACCGGACTTTATCGCCCCGACCGGGGACGCATCCGCCTCGACACCACGCCGATCGAGACGCTGCGCCCCCACGAGATCGCACGGCTAGGCGTCAGGCGCACGTTCCAGACCGCCGAACTGATCGCCGGCGCGAGCCTGATCGACAATATCGCGGTCGCCTACGCCGCGACGGCGAACCCGTCCCTGCCCCATGCGCGAAGCCGCGCGCTCACCGTGCTGGCAGAGGCTGGCTTGACCAGCCGGGCCTGGGAAGAGGCAGCCGCGCAGCCGGCCGGTGTGCGCAGGCTGGCCGAGGTCGCGCGCGCCACAGTGCGCGGGCCGCGCCTTCTGGTGCTGGACGAGCCGAGCGCGGGTCTGACCGAGGACGAGCGTACGACACTGGTCCGTCTTCTGCGCAACCTCGCAAGCAAGGGCGCCGCCGTGCTGGTGATCGATCACAATGTGCCGTTCCTGTCCGGCCTGGCCAGGCGGCTCGTCTGCCTGGAGGCCGGGCGCGTGATCGCCGAAGGCACACCCGGCGCCGTACTGGCCGACGAAGCCGTGCGCCGCGCCTATCTCGGCACGGCGGAGAAAAAGCCGTGAGCGTGCTGTTGGAACTACGCGGCGTCACCGTCGCCTATGGCGGTGTGCCCGTCGTCGAAGACGTGTCGCTAACACTCGCCTTCCGCGAGGTGACGGCCCTGCTGGGCGCCAACGGCGCGGGCAAGTCCACCCTGCTCAAAGCCATCATGGGCCTAACTCCACTCGCGCGTGGCGAAATTCTCCTCCACGGGAAAACACTGGCCGGTATGCCGCCGGAGGAGCGCGCCCGGCGCGGTATCGCCTATGTGCCGGAGGGCCGCCGGATTTTCGGCGGCATGACCGTGCAAGAGAATCTCGAGGTGGGCGCCTGGTGCGACGTGGCAACCCGCCGGCGGCGCCTGGAGGAAACCTTCTTCCTGTTTCCGCAACTGGAAGAAAAATCTTCCGCGCGCGCTTGGACCTTGTCGGGGGGCCAGCAGCAGATGCTGGCGATCGGCCGTGCGCTGATGCAGGCACCGGCTCTGCTACTGCTCGACGAACCGTTTCTCGGCCTGGCGCCTGTGCTGATACGCGACGTCGCCCACCAGATTCGCGCGGCCGCGATCGGCGGCCCCGGCATCCTGGTCGCCGAGCAGGCGTTCGATGCGGCGGCGGCGCTGGCGCCGCGCGGTTACGCGATGCGGCTAGGACGCGTGACAACGCAGGGAACGTTGGCCGAGTTGCGCGATTCGGGGATGCTGGCCGAAAGTCTGCTGCCGCGCTGAGCGTCTATTTGCACTGTTCGCGTGCGACGAAGGAACCGCCCGTGCCAGTCTCCGGCCAGATCGTGACCGTGGAACCCTTGAATTTGACGATCTTGTCATAGCCGCACGCCAGTTCGCGCGCCAGCTTGCGCACATTGTCCGGCGACCTGTAGCCCTCGGGCTTCAGCGCGACCCACACCACGCCGGGCTCCTGCACCGACATTTCGGCGACCAACGGCTTCTCCGCCGCCCAATCGAGAAAAGCGTCTTCCCTGTCGACATTCTGAGGCTTGGCAGGTGCCGCCCAGGCGCCCGCCACGGAGAGTATCAGGGCGGCAGAGGCCGCGATCATGCGTGTTCGGATCATCATCGCGTCATTCTAGCCGAGCGGGTTCCAGAATCCGATTGCCACCGGGCGGAGATGCGCCGTAAACAGCCACGAACCAAGGAGGGTCGGGCATGGCCGCAGGCACGGACAAGAAAGAAGCGGCGCGCATCACCGCGCGCGCCTTGCTGGATATCAAGGCGGTCAACTTCCGTCCCGACGAGCCCTATATTTTCACTTCGGGCCGCGTCAGCCCCGTCTACATCGACTGCCGCAAAATCATCGCCTTCCCCAAGCAACGGACTGAGATTGTGACGCTGATGTCGGACCTGATCCGGCGCGACATCGGCGTGGACGGCATCGACGCCGTCGCGGGCGGCGAGACGGCGGGCATCCCCTACGGCGCGTGGATGGCCGACCGGCTGAACCTGCCCATGCTTTACGTCCGCAAGCAGCCCAAGGGCTTCGGCCGTATGGCGCAAATCGAGGGCGACATGCCGCCGGGCTGGACCGTGCCGCTGGTCGAGGACCTGGCCACCGATGGCGGCAGCAAGCATGTCTTCATCAAGGCGCTGCGCGACGCGGGCGCGGTGGTGAAGGACGTCGTCGTCGTGTTCCATTACGGCATCTTCCCGAAGAGCGTGGAAAGCCTGAAGGAGATCGGCGTGCGCCTGCACGGGCTCGCCACGTGGCACGACGTGTTGGCGGAAGCGCGGCGCGGCAACGACTTCCCCACCGCGAACCTGGACCAGATCGAGAAGTTCCTGGCCGACCCCGACGGCTGGGCCGCCGCGAACGCGCACAAGGCAAAGAAATAGCGCGTCTTCCGGATTTCCGAACCCTGGGCCCTTGACCAGCCCGGCGTGATCGGAAATTCTTCCTTCCGTGTTGGTTCCCCGACGTAAGGCCGGGGAGGAAAGAGGGAACACGGTCGGCCGCTTCCGCGGCCTAATCCGTGGCTGCCCCCGCAACTGTCAGCGGCGAGCCTTGGTCCGCATGGCCACTGGGAAACCGGGAAGGCCGGACCGCCACAGGCACTGACCCGCGAGCCAGGAGACCTGCCAGCGCAGTCACCCAACCGATGGGCGGGGAGTCCATACGGAGCGGTTCTTTCGCAGCGGTGACGTTTGTTTCCGATGCGGGGGCCGTTGGGGGTGTTTCCTTCCACGTCATTCCGGGACCTTGATCGACGAGCGGCCTTTCTCGCGGCCGCGATGACGATCGCACGCACGCCGCGCAAGCGGCCGCGCGTGACCCTACGTCCTTCGCCTCGGGTCAACCCCGCTTGGCGTCCTCCGCGGACGCCCGAGACGAAGGAGCACGTCATGCCTTGGAACTTCCACCTTAAGCGGTTGGGGCGAACCACCGCGCTGACCACGTTTGCCGCCGCCCTTTCCACCTCCGCCCTGGCCCAGCAGATCGCGCCGCAGCAGGAATTGCAGGAGGTCAACGTCACCGCGACGCGCCTGGGCACTGGCATCGCGGGCACCTCGACCACCGTCCTGACAGAAGAGGACATCAAGCGCTCACCCGACATGACCTTGCAGGACCTTCTGTCCCGCCAGGCCGGTATCCAGGTGCAAAACCTATTCGGCGGCACGGACGGCGCGCGCGACACGATCGACATGCGCGGCTTCGGCGCCTCGGCCGTCTCCAACACGCTGGTCCTGATCAACGGACGCCGCTTGAACGATGTGGACATGGCGGGTGTCGACTTCACCGCCATCCCAAAAGACAGCATCGAGCGTATCGAAATCGTGCGCGGCAACGCGGGCGTGGTCTTGTACGGCGATGGCGCGATGGGCGGCGTCATCAACATCATCACCAAGACCGGTGTCGCGGTGCCCAATGCCTACCGCGCCGACCTATCCTATGGTTCGTTCGACTACACCCAAGCCAACATCGCGGCGAACCAGTCGTTCGACAATCTGGCCCTCGCGCTCTACGGCACGCTGATCAACTCCAACGCCTATCGCGAGAACAACCGGTTCCAGGAACGCAACATCCAGGGCGACGCGCGCTACCAACTCGAAGGCGGCGAGTTGTACCTCACGGTCTCGGCAGATACGCAACGGCTGGGCCTGCCCGGCGGACGCCTGGTCACTCTGACCACCAGCGAGGTCGCCACCGATCCGACCGGCACATCGACGCCCTACGACTACGCCAACAAGCAAGGACTCAACCTCACCCTGGGCGGCACGCACAAGATTTCGGAAGGCGTGCAGGTGATTCTCGACGCCGGCGTCCGCAACAAGGACCAGCAATCAGGGATCTTCAGCTCCTTTGGCCCCGCCTTCGATAGCTACAACAACACCACGCTGACGACCTCGTCCTTCACGCCGCGCCTGGATGCACAGCATCAGTTGCTGGAGATGCCGGGCAAACTTCTGACCGGCGTCGACACGTACGGCTCGCTTTACGATTCAGATCGCGCGCTCCATCAAGGCGACGCACCGATTCACCACTACGACCTGACGCAGATCACCGTTGGTCCCTACTTCCAGGAGACGGTGACAGCCTTCGGCAATACCGATATCGCGCTGGGCGCGCGCACGGAGACGGCCTGGGTCTCCGCGTCCGACACCTACGACGCCAGCGCGCCAGGCGGCGCCTTCGGCGTGCAGGGCGTACCCTACAACAACACGCAGACGGATTGGGGCGCCCACCTGGGCGCCAGCCACAACTTGACCGACGTCTGGACCCTGTTCGGCCGCATGGGACGCAGCTTCCGCCTGCCCAACGTGGACGAGCGAGTCGGCTCGGTGCCGTTCGGAGTGCCGCCAAACTTCGCGCTGCAGACGCAAACCTCGCGCGACGTCGAAGGCGGCTTTCGTATCAACTGGCGCGGCCTCGAATGGCAGACCAGCGCCTATGCGATGAGCCTCAACAACGAAATCTTCTTCAGCCCCGCCACCTTCACCAACACCAACCTGGACCCCACCCGCCGAGTCGGTGTCGAGAACGGCGTGACGTACCACATCTCGGATCCAGTACTGCTGAAAGGCTCGTTGACTTATATCGACGCGACGTTCCGCAGCGGTGAGTTCGAGGGCAACGAGATTCCGCTGGTGTCGCGCTGGTCGGGCAATGCGGGCATCTCGTGGAACGTCTTCCAGAAGTACATCATGCTGGATGCCGACCTGCGCTATATCGGCAAGCGGCGCTTCGATAACGACGCAGCCAACTTCCAGCCGATGATGCCCGCGGTCACGCTGGTCGATCTGAAGGTGAGCGGCCAAATCGACCGCTTCAATTGGGCGCTGACCGTCCAGAACTTGCTGAATAAAGAGAACTACTTCGACTATGGTATTGCCAGTACGGCGACCTACGGGACCTACAATGCCTATCCCATGCCGGGGCGTAACTTCACCGGCAAGATCGGAATCAAGTTCTAGGAACCGGCAAACGAGCAGGACAAGGAGACTGAAATGACCCCTCTCAAGCTCTTCGGCGTCGGCGACCGCGCCGAGACGGCGCAAAGCCGCGCCGTGAAGGCGGCCTGGATCGGCCTGCTGATCGTGCCGAGCGTCGTCGCGACCGGCGCCTTGGCGTGCGTCGCGCCCTTCGCGGCCGTGGCCGCATTGGCCGGCCTGACCCTGCCACGCCGCGAGGCCCTAGCCACCGTGCTGGCTCTCTGGATCGGCAACCAAGCCGTCGGCTTCCTGACCCTCGACTATCCGACGGACGTCTACACCTTGGGCTGGGGTCTGGCTCTGGGCATCGCCGCGTTGCTGGCCGCGTTGGCCGCCGGGCGCGTCCGCGCCCGCCGCGACGTCGCAGGCCTCGCCATCGGCTTCGCGGCGGCCTTGATAGTCAACCAGCTGGCCCAGTGGGCGGCCTCGGCCTTCCTAGGCGCGGGCGCCGGTTTCACGCCGGAGGTCATCGCCTATGTCGCCGTCATCAACGCGGTGTGGTTCGTCGCCTTGGCGGCAGGCCATCTCGTGCTGGTCGCCCTGGCGGAGCGCCGCGCGCGCGCCGCACTGGCGTCCCGCAAAGCAGCGGCCTGACGGATTGCATGGACCGCCGCGCGGATTCCGGTCCGCGCGGCGGCGCGTTCCGCATGCAGCCGGAGCTTCGGCCGCCCTGGCTTCTCCTCGACTTCGGTAAAGACCACCGTCTTATTGGCTGGCCCGTCGTCGGCCCGGCAATGGGGCGCGCGCGCCGCGTGGCGTGGTTGCAGGTGCGCAATGCCGACCTGCCGCCCGACCGTGATCCCTCCGCCTATTTCGCCGAGCGCGCCGCGGCGGCCGGTATTTCGTTCGACGCAGGTTTGATGACGGCCGCCGACCTCGCCGGTTTTGCGGCCGCGCATCGCGCCGGCGTCTCCGTGATCGCCACAAGCGGCCTGGGCAACGCGGAAAGCGCGGTGCCGCCCATGGCCGTACCGGCTCCGATCAAGGCCGCGCGCGTCGGCACGATCAATGTCGTGGCTGTGATCGATCAACCACTCACCCTTGCCGCCCAGATCGAAGCCCTGTCCATCGTGGCGGAGGCCCGCACGGCTGCGGTCATGGGCTTCGGCCTGACCATGCCGGACGGCGCGCGCCCCGTCACCGGCACCGGCACGGATTGCATTCTGGTGGCGGCAATGGACGGCGAGGGCAGCCTGGCCCATTGCGGCCTCCACACGCCCATCGGCCGCGCGCTGGCCGAAACCGCTTACGAATCCGTCCGAGAGACTTGTGCATCATGTTTGCGCGCGCCTTCGCTCCGCTGACCGGCGCCGAAGGGCGCGAACGGCGGCTGGCGCTGGCCGCGTCGCTGGCGTTTCATGCCGTCGTCATTGGCGCACTGATCTGGCTGTTCGTGCCATCGGGCGACGCGCCCGAGGCCACCGTCACCATTGAGGTCACTATCGTAGGTTCGGACGGCGCCGAGCAGCCAGCCGACACCGGCGCCACCCAGACGCCGCCCACGGCCCCGGGCACGGCCCGCGCGAACAAGCCGCCTCCGCCGGCCGCACAAGAGAGCCAGCCGCAGACAATGCCGTCTGCTCCCGTGGCTTTGCCTCCAGCGCCGTCGCAGAGCGATGCCGTCACGCTGCCCCCGCCCCTAACGCCCGCGCCGCAGTCCGCGCCCGCATCCGCCGCCGCGCCGGCCGCAAGCAGCGCCGCGCCGCCCTCGCCTTCTAGCAGCTCGGGCCAATCCGGCGGCATGTCGGGTACGGCCGCCATCGGCGCGAACGCCGCCGCATCGTCAGGGCAGCAGGGTACGGGCGAAGGAGACCGTCCGCCGCGCTACAGGCTGGGTTCCGGCTCCACGCCTTACCCGCCCTACCCCATGATCGCGCGCCGGAACGGCTATCAGGGACGCGTGGTCGTGCGCCTCGCCGTCGCCGCGGACGGGCGCGCAACGGGCGCGGAAGTTTTGGAAAGCAGCGGTTATGACGTGCTGGACCGGTCCGCCGTCGACACGCTCAAGGACTGGAAGCTGGAACCCGCCCTGACCGGTGGTAAACCAGTACCGGGCAGCGTGAACGTGCCGGTTCGCTTCCGCCTGAGCGGCTAATTCACCGTCACGTCTTCCCAGAAGCCAATCCAATGATCGACCGGCTTCATCGATGCTTGCGGCGCTTCGTAAGACCAGGCGGCACGCGCGCTCGTCGCGGTGCCGTCGGTCACGTCGTAGAACTGAACTCCGTGCGGGCATTCCCGATCGTCGTCAGTCCTGGGCGTAGCCCGCAGCATGTCCATCCGCACGGCAGCGCGCGGGAAGTAGCGATAGCCATCGACCTCGAGCGTCTGCTCGCTGTCCGCCACCACCCGCCCGCGCCATACGGCCTTCATGGCGTCAGGTCATGATGGCGACTTTGAAGCCGCCGAAGATCATGCGCTTGCCGTCGAACGGCATCGCCTTCGGGTCCATCATCTTGGCCAGACGCGGGTCCTTCATCACCTTCTTCATCACCGCATCGCGGTGCTTGCGCGACTTGTAGAGAATCCAGGAGAAGATCACCGTTTCGCTCGGCTTCTTCTTCACGCTGCGGGGAAATGACGTCCACTTGCCCATCGGCACGTCGTCGGCCACCGCCTCGCACGTCCCGAGCGCGCCATGGTCTTTCCAGACCTTCGCGGCCAAGCGCGCCAACTTCAGATAGGCCTGCACCTTTTTCTTGGGAACGGGAACGACGAAGCCATCGACATACGACATGGAATCCTCCTCGAAACGATGGTTTATAGTTAACTCTATAGTTAAGTATTAACGGCGATAAGCGGCCGGTCAACCCTGCTCGGCTACTTTGACGCGTTCGCGCGACAAAGCATCGCCGCCGCTTGTGACTATCCGGTGACGGTGCGGACTGGTTCTGCTATCTCCAAGGCATGAGCCGCGCCCCACGCCGCGCCTGGAGAATCCGCCCGCTCGGCAGTCTGCTCCTGGCCCTTCTCGCCCTTACCCTCCCCACCGAAAGCCGCGCGCAAACGGCACCGCGCGAACAGCTCACCATCGGCATCACCCAGTTCCCCTCGACCTTCCATCCCATGATCGACGCCATGGTGGCCAAGTCCTACATCCTGGGCATGGCACGGCGGCCGATGATGACGTACGACAAGGATTGGAAGCTCGTCTGCCTGATGTGCACCGAGATCCCGACCTTCGAGAACGGCCGCGCCAAACTGGAGACGCTCCCGGACGGCAAGAAGGGTGTCGCGCTGCGCGTGACCATCGACCCCGCCGCGCGTTGGGGCGACGGCAAGCCCATCACCACCGCCGATGTGATCTTCACCTGGGAAGTCGGCAAAGACCCCATGTCGGGGGTCAGCAGCGCCGAAGGGTTCCGCCGCATCCTCAAGATCGACACGGTCGACGAAAAGACCTTCGTCATGCACGTCGACCGGGTCACCTTCGACTACAATCACATGACCGGCTTCGACATCCTGCCCGCGCACCTGGAGCGCGCGGCCTTCGCGGACCCGGCCCAGTACAAGAACAAGACACTCTACGACACCGACACGACCAACCCCGGCCTCTATGCTGGGCCCTACCGTATCGCCGAAGTGGTGCGCGGCTCGCACGTCGTGCTGGATCAGAACCCAAACTGGTGGGGCAAGAAGCCTTACTTCAAGCGCATCGTCGTACGCGTGATCGAGAATACGGCGGCGCTGGAGACCAACATTCTATCGGGCGGAATCGACTATATCGCCGGTGAACTCGGATTGACGCTGGATCAGGCGCTGGCCTTCGAAAAACGGCAGGGCAAGCGCTTCAACATCGTCTACAAGCCCGGCCTGATTTATGAACACATCGATCTCAATCTCGACAACCCGGTGCTGGCGGACAAGCGCGTGCGCCAAGCGCTTCTCTACGCGCTGAACCGCCAAGCCATCGACAAGAAGCTGTTCGACGGCAAGCAGGCCATGGCCAACTCCTTCGTCAACCCGCTCGACTGGATGTACGACAAGGACGGCAAGACTTATCCCTACGACCCCGCGCGCGCGGCGGTGCTGCTGGATGAGACCGGCTGGAAGAAGGGCGCGGGCGGCATGCGCAGCAAGAACGGCGCCCCCCTGCAGTTCGAAATCAACTCGACCGCGGGCAACCGTTCGCGGGAGCTGGTCGAACAGGTGCTGCAGAGCCAGTGGCGCGCCTCCGGCATCGAGGTGAAGATCAAGAACGAACCGGCACGCGTCTTCTTCGGCGACACGGTGCGGATGCGCCGTTTTCCCGCAATGGCCATGTTCGCCTGGATCAGTTCGCCCGAAAACGTGCCGCGCACGACTTTGCGCTCGACCGAAATCCCGACCGCGGCGAACAACTATGCCGGCCAGAACTA
>CADEGL010000001.1:163005-236428 GCA_902826885.1 uncultured Alphaproteobacteria bacterium
CTTTGCGCTCGACCGAAATCCCGACCGCGGCGAACAACTATGCCGGCCAGAACTACACCGGCTTCAAGAACGCCGAGGCCGACACGCTGATCGATGCCATCGAGGTGGAGTTGGACAAGGAGGCGCGCCGCGCCCTTTGGTACAAGCTGCAAGCGATCTACGCGGACGAGCTGCCCGCCCTGCCGCTCTATGTCCGCTCCGACGCCTTCATCATGCCGCTCTGGCTCAAGGGTGTGGAACCTACCGGCCATCAGTATCCCTCGACGCTGTGGGTCGAGAACTGGCGTGCGGATAACTGACGCCATGGGGCGCTACCTCGCCGGACGGTTGATCCAGACGGCGTTGGTCATGCTGGCCATGTCGCTTGCCGTCTATCTCGTGATCGGCCTGATGCCGGGCGACCCGATCGACCTGATGATCTCGGGCGATCCGCGCATCACACCCGCGGACGCCGAGCGCCTGCGTGCCCTGCACGGGCTGGATCGCCCGCTGTGGGACCGCTATCTGGCCTGGCTCGGACCCGCGCTAGGCGGCGATCTGGGTTATTCGCGCCTGCATGCCCAGCCCGTGTTAAGCGTGCTGATGCCCTATCTCGGCAACACCGCGCTTCTAATGGGGCTCAGCTTCCTTCTGGCCGTGACGCTAGCGCTGCCGCTCGGCATCTGGGCCGCGCGGCGCGAGGGCGAGCCGGCCGACCATGCGATCAACCTATTCTGCTTCGCGGGCATTTCCGTGCCGCCATTCTGGCTGGCGCTGCTGCTGATGATGCTGTTCGCAGTCGCGCTGGGTTGGCTGCCGGCAGGCGGGGTCGCGACCGTAGGCGACGGCGGATTCTGGGACCGGGCGGCGCATCTGGTCCTCCCCGTGGCGACGCTGACGCTCGCCAGCGTCGCGGGCTATGCACGCTTCATGCGCGCTTCAACCATCGAAGTGCTGCGCCGCGACTTCGTGCGCACGGCGCGCGCCAAGGGCGCGTCGGAATCCCGAGTCGTCTTGCACCATGTCTTGCGCAACGCGCTTCTGCCCGTCATCACGCTGGTCGCGCTCAACTTCGGCGCCTTGTTCTCCGGCGCACTTATCACCGAGACGATGTTCTCGTACCCCGGCATGGGCAAGATGATCTACGACGCGATCATGGCCAACGACTACAACCTAGCTCTGGCGGGGCTGCTGCTGGCCACGTTGCTGACGCTGTTGGCCAATCTGGCGGCCGACCTCGGCTATGCGGCGCTCGATCCGCGCGTCAGCCTGGAACGGGCGGCCGCCTGACATGATGCACGCGCTGACCGCGCCGTTGCTCCGCCATTCCGCCCATACGCGCGGCTGGCACCGTTTCCTGGAACACCGTCCCGCTGCGATTAGCGCCGCGATTCTGTTCGTGCTCGTCCTCCTAGCCCTTTGCCAGCCGCTGATCGTCGCCGCCATGGGGCAGAACCCCGACGCCGTCGATCTCTTGGCCCGCTTCGAGCCGCCCACCTGGGCCCATCCGCTGGGCACGGACGAGTTGGGGCGCGACGTATTCCTGCGCCTGCTCGCGGGCGGGCGCGTCTCGCTCTTCGTCGGCGTGGTGGCAGCGCTAATCGGCACGATCGTCGGCACGCTGGTGGGACTCTGGGCGGGCTATTACGGCGGGCGCGTCGATTCGATCCTGATGCGCGTGACCGACGCGGTCATCGCCCTGCCCTTGCTGCCGGTCTTGATCGTGGTCGCGGCCATCGATCCAGCCAAGCTCGGCATCCCCGAAGCCTGGCGTGGCGGCGACAGGGCGGATTTGACCCGCATTGTCGTCATCATCGCGCTGTTCGGTTGGACCACGGTGGCGCGCCTCGTGCGCGGCGCGGCCCTGGCCCTGCGCGAACAGGAGTTCGTGCGCGCGGCCACCGCGTTGGGCGCCACGCCCTTGCGCATCATGCGCGTGCATCTGTTGCCCAACATGGCCTCGCCCATCATCGTGGCGACGACGCTCTCGGTCGGGCATGTCATCCTGTTCGAATCGGTCTTGAGCTTCTTGGGCCTCGGCATCCAGCCGCCGCGCGCGAGTTGGGGCAACATGCTGACCGGCGCGCAGGAACTGATTTGGTCGGCGCCACTCTTGGTCGTCTATCCCGGCATGCTGATCTTTGTTACCGTGATGGCCTTCAATTTCCTCGGCGACGGACTGCAGCACGCGCTCGATCCGCGCGCGACCCAACGCGGAGAACGGAGAACAGCATGACGATGGCACGCGAGCCCTTTATGACCCGCAAGACCTGGCCCGACGGCCAGGCCACCGTGGGCATCCTCTTGCTCGATACGAAATTCCCGCGCGTCTTCGGCGATGGCGGCCAGCCGCTGACCTGGCCATTCCCCGTGCTCCTGAAGAAGGTGGAGGGCGCCACGCCTTTCCGCGTCGTCGACCAGCAGGCCGACGGGTTGCTCGATCCCTTCGTGGAGGCAGGCAAGGAGCTGGTCGCCAAGGGCGCCAACGGCATCACCACCACCTGTGGCTTCCTGGCCATCTACCAACGCGAGCTGGCCGAGCGCATCGGCGTGCCGGTTGCGGCGTCGAGCGTCATCCAAGTGCCGCTGGTGCAGAAGCTTCTGCCCGCGAACAAGCGCGTCGGCATCATCACGGCGGATGCGCGCAACTTCACCAAGCGTCACATGGAAGGTGCCGGCGTGCCGACGGACACACCCGTAATCGGCACCGAGAACGGCGAGATCCTGACCCGCGTCTTCACCGACAAGGCGACGGAATACGACTTCGCGCGCTGCGAGGCGGACCTGATAGCCGCCGGCAAGCAACTCCTGGCGAAGCACCCGGAGGTCGGCGCCTTCGTGCTGGAATGCACCAACATGCCGCCCTTCGCTCCAGCTTTGGCCAAGGCGACGGGGATGCCGGTCTACGACATATTCACGCTGATCTCGTGGTTCCAGATGGGGCTGCGCCCGACGCCGTTCCCGCGCCAGGAACATGTCCGCGCGGCCGACTGGCAGCCCAAGATCAACGCCGCCGAGTAGCTCCGCTCAGACCACGAACAGCTTCCGCTCCAGCGTGTGGAGCGGCTCGCATCCCGTCGCGGTCACGCGCAGGCCCGTCGAGATGCCCACCGCCGCCTTGCCTGGAATCTGCAGGAACGGGATCAGGTGGAAGCACATGTTCTCTTGGAAGAGTCGCGTGTCGCCCTGCTTGATGTCGATGATGTGGCCCTCGCCCCAGCCTGGCGTGCAGGCCGTGCCGATGCCGTAGCCGACGCGCGTGTATTGCGTCGCGCCGAAGCGATTGCGCGCGATCACCTTGCGACCCGCCGCGTCGGCCGCACCCGTCGGCACCCCGGGCTTGATCGCGGCCTCGGCCGCCGCCATGGCCTCCAGCACCAGCTTCTCCGCCTCGCGCAGATCGGCGCTCGGCTCGCCCACCGAGATGGTGCGCATCATGGGTGCGTTGTAGCGGTGCACCGTGCCGCCGATCTCGAAGAAGACACAGTCGCCCTGCTCGATCGTCCGGCCGCGCCAGGTCGCGTGGCTGACAAAGGAACGCGGGCCGGAAACGACAAAGGGCTGCATCGAACAGTAGTGCCCGCCCGCGTGCAGCATGCCGCGATAGACCTCGGCGGCCACCTCGTTCTCGGTCGCACCCGCCTTGACCGCCGCCACGCCCGCGCGCACACCGCCTTCGCTCGCCCGCGCCGCGCGGCGCATCATCGCGATTTCGGGCTCGGACTTGATGACCCGCCCTTCCTCGACGATGTGCGAGCAGTCGACGAAGGTCGCGTTCGGGCAGCGGGGGAACAACTGGTCCTGCTCGCTGGCACGGAAGAAATAGCTGGAGCGTTCGTAGCCGATCCGCTTATTGGCCAGGCCGAACTCGTTGAGCGCGGCGGCCAGCACCGCCATCGGCTCCTGGTTGTCCTGGAATGGGCGGCTGACTTCGATCCAGGTGTCGGATTCGACGACCGTGTCCTCGACCGCCCGCGTGCACATGAAGGGCTCGCCGGAGAGCGGCACGACCAGGCCGGCGAAGTACCACAGGCCTTGCGTCTCGTAGCCGGTCAAATAGTGGAGATTCTCCGGCGTGGTCACTAACATCGCATCGACACCGCGCTGGACCATGCGCTCGCGCAGGCCCTTGAGGCGACGCTCGTACTCGCCCATGGAGAACGCCAGGTCCGTGCGCGCTTTCATGCCGCCCCCGTCAGCCGATTGTGGAACGTGCGTCAGCCCGCTTTGGCCAGGATCGTCTCGGCCAGCCGCGCCCAATAGCTCGCGCCCACCGGCAGAGCCTCATCGTTGAAGTCATAGTGCGGGCTATGCAGGCGCCGGTTGTTGGTGTCCGGGCCGTTGCCCATCCAGATATACGCACCGGGCTTGGCCTGCAGCAGGAACGCGAAATCCTCGGAACCCATGCTGGGCGTGGGATCGAGCACGACGTTCTTCTCGCCGACCACATCACCCGCGACGCGGGCGGCCACGGCGGCCTCTTTTTCCGTGTTGATGGTCGACGGATAGCGCCGCTCGTAACGCCAGCTCATCGAAGCACCCATGGCCGAGCAGATGCCCTCGGCGACGCGCTTCATGTTCTCTTCGATACGGTCCTGCACCTCCGGCTTGAACGAGCGCGTGGTGCCGCGCAGCGTAATCTGCTCGGGAATCACGTTCCAGGCATCGCCACCGTGGATCTGCGTCACGCTGATGACGGCGGCGTCGAGCGGGTGCGTGTTGCGGCTGACGATGGTCTGGAAGGCTGTCACGATCTGCGCGCTCACGACCACGGGGTCGATGCCCTGGTGCGGCATGGCGCCGTGTGCGCCCTTCCCAGTGACGACGATCTCGAAAATGTCGAAGGCGGCCATCTGCGGGCCGGGGCGGATGCCGAAGGAGCCCACCGGCATGCCGGGCCAGTTGTGCAGGCCATAGACCGATTCGACCGGAAACTTCTCGAACAACCCCTGCTCCACCATCACCCGGCCGCCGCCCTCGTTCTCTTCGGCGGGCTGGAAAATAAAATGGACCGTGCCGTCGAAGTTCTTGGTCTCGGCCAGGTATTTCGCGGCACCCAACAGCATCACTGTGTGGCCGTCATGGCCGCAGGCATGCATGCGTCCTTGGTTCTTCGACTTGTGAGCAAAGCCGTTCTGCTCGTGAATGTGGAGTGCGTCCATGTCGGCGCGCAGGCCGACCGCGCGGTCGCCTTTCCGCCCCTTCAGCGTGCCGACCACGCCGGTACCGGCCAAGCCGCGATGTACCTCGATGCCGAACTCGGCCAGCTTCTTGGCCACGAACTCGGAGGTCCGCTCTTCCTCAAAGGCTGTCTCCGGGTGCGTGTGAATATCGCGCCGCCACTCGGTCATCTCGCCATGAAACTCGGCGATTCGGTTGATGATGGCCATGTCCGGAACTCCTCGCACTGAAGGGGAAAATCGGTTTCGGTCGGAAGCTTAGCAGCGCTGCCGGGCGGCGCGTCAAGGCGCGCTTGGTTGGACTTTTGCACGACGATTGGAGAAACTCCGCGCGCAAACTAGGGAAGCTCCGTTGGTGACCAAAATCCATCCCGTCGTCCTGTCGGGCGGCGCCGGTACAAGGCTGTGGCCGATGTCGCGGGCGCAGTACCCCAAGCAGCTTCTGCCCCTGGTTTCGTCCCAAAGCCTGATCGTCGAGACGGTGCGCCGCGTGATGGCGTCCGATCGTTTCGTGCCACCCACGGTCGTTTGCAACGAAGCGCACCGGTTCGTGATCGCCGAGCAGCTCCGCGCCGAAGGTGTCGCGCCGCGCGCGATCCTACTGGAGCCGGCCGCGCGCAATACAGCACCCGCCATCGCCGCCGCGGCCTATCAGATCGTCGACCCGAACGCCCTGCTGCTGGTGCTGCCGTCGGATCACGTGGTGCGCGACCATGCCGCCTTCATGGCCGCCGTCAACGCCGCCGCGCAGGCCGCCGAGGCCGGCGCCTTGGTCACCTTCGGCGTGACGCCGGACCGGCCCGAGACGGGCTATGGCTATATCCGGCGCGGCCGGCCCTTCGACCACGCGCCCGGGGTTTTCCGCCTGCGCGGCTTTGTGGAGAAACCCGATACACGCCGCGCCAAACGCTATCTCGGTGCCGGCGACTATTACTGGAACGCCGGCATGTTTTTGTTCAAAGCCGGTGCCTATCTGGACGAGCTGCGCCGCCTGCGCCCGGAGATGGCCGACGCCTGCCACCGGGCGGTCGAGCGCGGGCGCATGGATCTGGACTTCTTCCGCCTGGATGCCGAGGCCTTCGTCGCCGCTCCATCGGATTCGATCGACTACGCCGTGATGGAGCACACGGCGCGCGCGGCCATGGTGCCGCTGGACGCGGGCTGGAGCGATGTCGGCGCCTGGTCGGCTTTGTGGGACATGGGCCAGAAGGATGGCGACGGCAACGTCGTGCTGGGCCCGGCCACGCTGGATGCGGCATCCGGCAGCTATATCCGCAGCGAGGGGCCGGTGGTGGCCGCGGTCGGGGTCGAGAACCTGGTCATCGTGGCGACCGAAGACGCAGTCCTGGTCGCCGGCAAGGACCAGGCCCAGAACATCAAGGGCGCGGTCGAGGCGCTGCGCCGCAAGGGCCGCACGGAGGCCGATTCCAGCCCCGTGGTCTACCGCCCCTGGGGCAGTTACCGGACCATCGATACGGGTACGGGCTTCCTGGTGAAGCGCCTGACCGTGAAGCCGCGCGCCAGCCTGTCGCTCCAGCGCCATGCCCATCGGGCCGAGCACTGGGTCGTGGTCAGCGGCACGGCCGAAGTCACGCGCGGGACGGAGACCTTCCGTCTTCAGCCCAACGAATCGACCTACATCCCCCTGGGCGAGGTCCATCGGTTGGCCAACCCCGGCGACCAGCCCCTGCACCTGATCGAGGTCCAATCCGGGGCCGTTCTGTCCGAGGACGACATCGAGCGGCTCGAGGACCGTTACGGCCGTTCCTGAGGCCGGAATCCAGCCTCCAGGGGCCGGGATTCGCTTGAGGCGACCGGGGTTAAGTTGTTAGATTACGGTCGATTTTTCCGAACGGCGTCTCTCTCGTCCGAGCCAAGGAGCACCCCATGGCCATCGCCCCCAATTCGCCCGCCGCACGCGACATCGCTTACCAGCTTCATCCCTACACGAACCTGGAGGCGCACCAGAAGACCGGCTCGCTGATCATCCGCGAGGGCAAGGGCATCTACGTCTACGACGACAGCGGCAAGCAGTACATCGAAGGGCTGGCCGGCTTGTGGAGCATGTCGCTGGGGTGGAACCAGGAGCGCCTGATCGACGCCGCCACCAATGCGATGCGCAAGCTTCCCTTCTATCACCAGTTCGGCGCCAAGGCGCACGAACCGGGTATCGATCTGGCCGAAAAGCTGATCGGCATGGCGCCGGTGAAGATGTCGAAGGCCTTCTTCGCCAATTCCGGTTCCGAAGCCAACGACACCGCGATCAAGATCATCTGGTACTACAACGCCGTGCGCGGAAAGCCCGAACGCAAGAAGATCATCGCGCGCCTGCGCGGCTATCACGGCGTGACTCTGGCGGCCGCCAGCCTCACCGGCCTGCCGCACCTTCACAAATATTTCGGCCTGCCGATCGCCGAGGTGAAGCATACGAGCTGCCCGTACTACTACCGCAACGCGCAGCCCGGCGAGACCGAGGAAGAATTCTCCACCCGCCTGGCGGCGGAACTGGAGAAGTTGATTCAGGACGAAGGCCCGGAGACGGTCGCGGCCTTTTTCGCCGAACCCATCATGGGCGCCGGTGGCGTCCTGCTGCCGCCCAAGGGCTATTTCGAGAAGATTCAGGCGGTCCTGAAGAAGTACGACATCCTGTTCGTGGCGGACGAGGTGATCTGCGGCTTCCACCGCACCGGCAACACCTGGGGTTCCGAGACCTACGGCCTCAAGCCCGACATCCTCACCTGCGCGAAGGCGCTGTCGTCCAGCTATCTCCCCATCTCGGGCGTGCTGATCAACGAAACGCTCTTCCAAGCTCTCGCCAAGGGCAGCGCCGAGGTCGGCAACTGGGGCCACGGCTACACCTACAGCGGCCATCCGGTCGCGGCGGCGGTCGCGC
Organism: uncultured Alphaproteobacteria bacterium; assembly: GCA_902826885.1. Lineage (GTDB taxonomy): Bacteria > Pseudomonadota > Alphaproteobacteria > CADEGL01 > CADEGL01 > CADEGL01. The sequence continues at coordinate 171,058 of CADEGL010000001.1, forward strand.
TCGAAACGCTCAAGATGTACGAGGATTTGGACATCGGCGGCCATGCCAAGCGCATCTCGCCCACCCTGCAGAACGGCCTGCGCAAATTCGCCGACCATCCGCTGGTCGGTGAAGTGCGCGGCATCGGCCTGATCGGCGCGATCGAGCTGGTCAAGAACAAGAAAACCAAGGAAGCCTTCGATCCAAAAGCCTTCGTCGGCCTCTATCTGACCAACCGCGCGCAAGAGCACGGCTTGATCATCCGCGCCATGGGCGACCATATCGGCTTCTGCCCGCCGCTCATCATCAAGAACGACGAAATCGAAAGCATGCTGAGCAAGTTCGGCAAGGCATTGGACGAGACCCACGCCATGGTCAAGGAAAAGGGCCTGGTTTAAGAGCGATAGGGCGCAAGCCTCGCCCGGGACGGTGAGGCTTGCGCGCCCTCTGGGGACTTAATGCGGCGCCGTTGGACGGCGGCGAGTAACGGGCGAGCGATGGATTACGAAACGATCTTCAAGACAGCCACCGCCAAGGTTAAAGCGGAAGGCCGGTATCGCGTTTTCGCGGATCTGGAGCGGCAGGCGGGCAATTTCCCGATCGCCACCTGGCACGGCCCGAACGGCCCCCGCGACGTGGTGGTCTGGTGCGCCAACGACTATCTCGGCATGGGCCAAAGTACGGTCGTGCGCACGGCCATGAAGGCAGCGATCGACAAATACGGCGCCGGGGCCGGCGGGACGCGCAACATCTCCGGCACCAACCACGTCCATGTCATGCTGGAGCGCGAGCTGGCCGACCTGCACGGCAAGGAGTCGGCTCTCTTGTTCACGTCCGGCTTCGTTTCCAACGAGGCCAGCATCCGGACCATCGCCCAGCTTCTCGGCGATGTGGTCATCTTCTCGGATGAGATGAACCATGCCTCGATGATTCAAGGCATCCGCGACAGCCGGGCGGAAAAACGCATCTTCCGCCACAACGATCTGGCGCACCTGGAAGAGCTCCTGGCCGCCGTGCCCCGGGGCCGGCCCAAGCTGATCGCCTTCGAATCCGTCTATTCGATGGACGGCGACATCTCGCCCATCGGCCGCATCTGCGACCTCGCGCAGAAATACGGCGCCATGACCTATTTGGACGAAGTCCATGCTGTCGGCCTCTACGGCCCGCGCGGCGGCGGCGTGGCCGAGCGCGAAGGCTTGATGCATCGCCTGGACGTCATCGAAGGCACGCTGGGCAAAGCGTTCGGTGTGGTCGGCGGCTATATCGCCGGTTCGGCGGCGCTGATCGACGCCGTGCGCCTTCATGCACCGGGCTTCATCTTCACGACCGCCCTGCCGCCCGCCATCGCGGCCGGCGCGCTGGCCTCCGTGCGCCACCTGAAATCCAGCAATGCCGAGCGTGAACGGCATCAGGAGCGCGCCGCGCGCCTCAAGGCGATGCTGCGCCGCGCGGGCATCCCGTTCCTCGATTCCGTCAGCCACATCGTCCCGGTGATCGTGGGCGATGCGCGCCTGTGCAAGGCAGCGACCGATGAGTTGTTGAGCCGCCACGGCCTCTATGTCCAGCCGATCAACTATCCAACCGTGCCGCGCGGCACGGAGCGGCTGCGGCTGACGCCGACGCCCTTCCACACCGACGCGATGATGGAAGCCCTGGTCTTGGCCCTCGGCGAGATCTGGGACCGCCTGCACCTGCAGCGCGCGGCGTAAACCTTACCCGACCGGGAAGGTCTGCCGGGGCTCGTCGAGCCCTTCCGGGTCCTGGTGGATGATGACTTCGGCGGCAGGGAACGCTTCCCGCAGCCTGGCTTCGACCGCATCGGAAACCTCGTGCGCGCGCGCTAGGGTGGCTCCGCGATCCAGCTCGATATGAAGTTGGATAAAGATGTCCCGGCCCGATGCGCGTGTGCGCAGATCATGCACGGACTTCACCTCCGGATGGGACTGGGCGATTTCGCGGATACGCTTCCGATCCTCGTCCGGCAGTTCGCGGTCCATGAGCTGATTCAGGGACTGCCGGATAATTTGCCAAGCACTCCAGACGATGTAGACGGCGATGACGCCTCCGAAAACCGGGTCAGCCCAATGCAAACCGAATTGCGTGGCTAGAACCAGTGCCACCGCCACGGCGGCGTTCGCCAACATATCCCCCAGGTAGTGGAGCTTGTCGGCCGAGATCGCCAAGGACGCGGTTTTGCGCACGACGTAGCGCTGGAACGATACCAGCCCCAGCGTCATCACGACGGAAATCCCCATTACGACCAGGGCCAGGACGCCTTTCTCGACCGGATGCGGGTCGATCAGGCGGCGCGCCACCTCGACGAACAAGAACAACGCCGAGCCCGCGATGAAGGCCGACTGGATCAGCCCGGCCAGCGGCTCCGCCTTGCCATGGCCAAAACGATGTTCGCGGTCGGCGGGCGTCAACGCCTGGCGTACGGCAAACAGATTCACCAGCGAAGCGGCGGCGTCGAGCATGGAGTCGACCAGTGTCGCCAGCATCGCCACCGAACCGGTCGCCAGCCATGCCGCGAATTTGAGCGCGATCAGGACCGCCGCGACAGACACCGAGGCATAGGTCGCCTGGCGCATCAGCCGCCCAGGATCGTCCCTCGCGTCCGGCGGCTGCAACGTCATGGGATCAGGGATAAAGCTGTTCGGTCTGCCAGCCGCTGCCCGTGCGATGGAACATCAGACGGTCATGCAGGCGAAACGTGCCATCCTTCCAGAACTCGATTTCATCGGGCACCAATCGGAAGCCCGACCAGTGAGACGGGCGCGGCACCTTGCTCAGGCCGAACTTGGCGGCGAACTGCGCCACCTTTTTCTCCAACACGAAGCGGCCCTCGAGCGGCCGGGACTGATCGGAAGCCCAAGCTCCGATCTGGCTGCCACGCGCCCGGGTGGCGAAGTAAGCGTCGGCTTCCGCGTCCGACACCTTCTCAATCCGCCCCACCGCCCGAACCTGCCGGCGCAGCGATTTCCAGTGAAACAACAGCGCCCCTTGCGGGTTTGCCAGCAGTTCCTGTCCCTTGCGGCTCTCATAATTGGTGAAGAAGGTGAAGCCGCGTTCGTCGGCGTCCTTCAACAACACCATGCGCGCCGAGGGCCGCCCCGCCGGCGTGGCGCTGGCCAACGTCATGGCATTCGGGTCGTTCGGCTCACTCTTCTGCGCTTCTGCGAACCACTCGCGGAAAAGTCCGATCGGGTCGGCCTTGCGTTCGTCGTCCATCGGTGTTGGTCCTGCTTTCGTTTCGTGGCTCAGAGTACTCGACCGGCACCAGTCTTTTTAGACAGGAATCCCGGGCTGCGACATAATTTGTGCTCCCGAGGGGGCCGGGAAAAGGGCCTGGAGAATGGCGCCATCGTGTTTCGCGTGGTGATCGGATTCCGGGCACGGGGATCATTCCGAACGGAGACAGCACCATGATCACCAAGAAAATGGGGGTTGCCCTGATCGCCGTCGCGGCATTGGCCGCCTGCGCACAGCAAGACGACGGCGGAAGCGGACTTGGCACTAAGACCACCATCGGCGCGCTTGGCGGCGCGGCTGGCGGTGGCTTGATCGCGGCTGCGGCCGGCGGCGGCGGCGCGGCCATCGCGGGCGGCGTCATCGTCGGCGGCCTCTTGGGCGGTGCGATGGGTAGCTATCTCGACAGTCAGGACAAAAAGACCGCGAACGAGACCGCCAATAAGGCGCTGGAAACCTCGCCCACCGGCCAGACATCGACCTGGAAGAACCCCGATAACGGCAACAGCGGCACCGTCACCCCGACCAGGACCTTCAAGAACGCCCAGGGCCAGGACTGCCGGGAGTATCAGCAGACCATCACCGTCAGCGGCAAGACCGAGCAAGGCTACGGAACGGCCTGCCGGGACGCCGAGGGCAACTGGCGCATCGTCAGTTAACCCCGGAGGCCGCCGGAAGATCGGGGCGCAAGCGGCCGCGTCCCCGTCGATTCGCAGCCCTTCGCCTTCCTCGTTTGCCGGTATTTGTGTAGGATGCCGCTCCCTCGTTACCGGACGTCAAGGAGACAAGGCGAATGACCGAAGCGCGCGGCCTCATGGCCGGAAAGCGCGGCCTCATCATGGGGGTCGCAAACGAGCGCTCGATCGCTTGGGGCATCGCCAAGGCGGCGGCCACCCACGGCGCGGAACTGGCTTTCACCTATCAGGGCGAGGCGCTGGAGAAGCGCGTGCGGCCGCTGGCCCAGTCCATCGGCTCCGACATCCTGGAGCCCTGTGACGTGACCGATGCGGCCAGCGTCCAGGCTCTGTTCGAAACACTGGGCAAGAAGTGGGGTAAACTGGACTTCGCCGTCCACGCCATCGCCTTCTCGGACAAAGACCAACTCAAGGGCCGCTACGTCGACACGACGCGGGATAACTTCGTCCGCACGATGGACATCTCCTGCTACTCTTTCACCGAGATGTGCCGCTTCGCCGCGCCGCTGATGACCGGCGGCGGCAGCCTGCTCACCCTCACCTACTACGGCGCTGAGCGCGTGATGCCGCATTACAACGTCATGGGCGTGGCCAAGGCCGCGCTGGAGGCCAGCGTGCGTTATCTTGCCGCCGACCTGGGCAAGCAGGGCATTCGCGTCAACGCGATCTCGGCCGGCCCGATCAAGACGCTGGCCGCGTCGGGTATCGGCGATTTCCGCCATATCCTGAAGTGGAACGAGCTTAACTCCCCGCTCCGCCGCAACGTGACGACGGAGGAGGTTGGCGGCTCGGCGCTCTATCTTCTGAGCGATCTGGGCAGCGCCGTTACGGGCGAGATTCACCATGTGGACAGCGGCTACAACGTCATCGGCATGATGGCCGTGGACAACGCGGCCGAGGTTTCCGCCATGCTGGCGGACTTCAGTAGCACCAAGTCCTGAGGATGGCCGGCAACAGCCTCGGCCAGATCTTCCGCTTCACGACGTGGGGTGAAAGCCACGGTCCGGCGATTGGCTGCGTTGTCGACGGCGCACCGCCGCGTATTCCCCTGGCCGAAGCCGACATCCAATCCTGGCTCGACCGCCGACGCCCCGGCCAGTCGCGCTTCACCACCCAGCGCCAGGAACCGGATCAAGTCAAAATCCTCTCCGGTGTCTTCGAAGGCGTTACCACGGGGACCCCGATCTCGCTCCTGATCGAGAACGTGGACCAACGCTCCAAGGACTATTCCGACATCAAGGACAGGTTCCGCCCCGGTCACGCGGACCATACCTACTGGGCAAAGTACGGCGTTCGCGACTATCGCGGCGGCGGACGCTCGTCCGCGCGCGAGACGGCCTCGCGTGTCGCGGCCGGCGCCGTCGCGCGCAAGATCCTCGCCCAGGCTTTGGGCAGCGCCTTTCGTGTGCGCGGCGCCTTGGTCCAGATCGGCCCGCATGCGATCGATCGCGGCCGCTGGGATTGGGCCGAAATCGAGAACAACCCCTTCTGGTGCCCCGACGCCAAGACGGCGGAGAAGTGGGCGGCTTACCTCGATGAGGTTCGCAAGGAAGGCTCCTCGGCCGGCGCCGTCATCGAAGTGGTGGCCGAAGGCGTTCCGGCGGGTCTGGGCGAGCCGATCTACGGCAAGCTGGACGCCGATCTGGCCGGCGCCATGATGAGCATCAACGCGGTCAAGGGTGTGGAGATCGGCAGCGGTTTCGCCGCCGCCGCCATGCGCGGCGAGGATGCCCATGACGAAATGCGCATGAAGGATGGGCGCATCAGTTTCCTGTCCAATCACGCGGGCGGCATCCTGGGCGGCATCTCGAACGGTGAGCCCCTAGTGGCGCGGTTCGCCGTCAAGCCGACCAGCTCGATCTTGACACCCCGCCGCGGGGTGACCGTGGACGGCAGGGATGTGGACGTACGCACCACGGGCCGGCACGACCCGTGCGTCGGTATCCGCGCCGTGCCGGTGGGCGAAGCCATGATGGCCTGCGTCCTGGCGGACCATTGGATGCGCCACAAAGCGCAGTGCGATTAAAAATTTCGGAGCGGACATGCCCCAGCCCAAGCACGTGATGGCGTTGAAGGTCCCTAAATCGCCCAAGCTCGACAAGGAGATGCAGGCTTACTTCAAGCTGTGCGAGGAGAAGCTGGGCTTCGTCCCCAACGTGCTGAAGGCCTACACGCTGCGTCCGGAAAAGCTGCGCAACTTCGTGGCCACCTACAACACGCTGATGCTGGGCGATTCGGGCCTGTCCAAGCTCGAACGCGAGATGATCGCGGTCGTCGTCTCCTGCGTGAACCATTGCTACTACTGCCTGGTCGCGCACGGTCAGGCCGTGCGGCATCTCTCCGGCGATCCGGAACTGGGTGAGATGCTGACGCGCAACTACCGCGTGGCGAAGCTGTCCAAGCGCCACCGTGCCATGCTGGACTTCGCCTGGAAACTGACCGAGACGCCGACCAAAGTCGAAGAGCCTGACCGCCAGGCTCTGCGCAAGGTTGGCTTCAGCGACGAAGATATCTTCGATATCTGCGACGTGGCCGCGTTTTATAACGCGTCGAATCGCATGGCTATCGGCACCGACATGATGCCGAACGCCGAGTACCACAAGCGCAGCCGCTAGACCCCGCCCTTACCGCTTGAACAGCGCCGCGAGTTCCACGTGCGGTGACCAGAGGAACTGGTCCACCGGCAGGACACGCACGAGCTTGTAGCCGCCGTCCACCAAGATGCGCGCATCGCGGGCGAAGGTGCCGGGCTCGCAAGAGACCGCCAGCACGGTCGGCACGCGAGACTTGGCTAAAGCCATCGACTGCGCCTGGGCGCCCGCGCGCGGCGGATCGAACACGACCGCGTCGTAGGCGCCCAGTTCGTTCGGCGCCAAAGGCTTTGTCATCAGGTCGCGCACCTTGGTGCTGATACGCGTCATCCGCCCGGTCTTGGCGGTCTGCTCCACGGCCTGCACCAGCCGCGCGTTGTCGTCGAACGCGGCGACCGACGCACCGCCATGGGCCAGCGGGAACGTAAAGGTGCCGCTACCGGCGAACAGGTCGGCCACACGCTTGGCGCCGCCTACGCCCGCCATCACCACCTCGGTCAGTGCCGCCTCGCCCGCCTTGGTCGCCTGCAGGAAAGCGCCCGGCGGCACCTCGACCGCCACGCCGCCGAAAGTCACGCGCACCGGGCGACGCTCCACCAGCGCTTCGGCGCGCGATTCGGCCGGATGGCGGCGCGAGACGCGCGCGATGTCGTGCTGCTCGGCCAGAACGCCGAAGCGCTTTTTGCCTCCCTGCCCCAGCGAGACCGTGGTGATCAGCAGAAGGTCCAGGCCGTTGTCGGTCGCGTTGACCACCACTTCGGCCTTCTCGCCCGGGCGCAGCAACGCGGTCAGGCACGCGCGCAGAGGCGCGATCAGCCCGGCGATCTCGGGCAAGACGACGTGGCATTCTTTGAGGTCGATGACCCTGTGGCTGCCGCGCGCGTTGAAGCCGAACAGCATGTCCTCATCGCGCCGGATGGCGGTGAAGTCGGCGCGGCGGCGCGTGGCCCGGGCGGCCGGGCGAATCGGCTCGAGGCGTTCGACCGGCAGGTTCCGGCGCTTGAGCGCCGAACGCACCAGGTCCTGCTTCCATGCGAGATACGCCTCGTCGGACAGATGCTGAAGCGCGCAGCCCCCGCATTCGCCGAAATGGCGGCAGGGTGGCTGGGCCCGGCCGGGACCGGGCTCGACCAGTTTCACCAGATGCGCCGCGAAGCCGTCGCCCTGGGCCTCGCTCACGCGCGCGACGACGCGGTCGCCCGCCGTCGTGAACGGGATATAGAGGCGCTTGTCGCCCGCACGGCCAACGCCGTCGCCGCGCGCGGCGATCTCTTCGACCTTCACTTCGACTTCGTGACGCATCAGCCGTCCTTCCGCGCGGCGACAAGAAATTCCTTGTTGCCGTCCTGTCCCTCGATCGGACTGTCGATCACGTCCTCGACCGTCCAGCCCACCGCCGCAAGCCACGACCGGATACGCGCGCAGACCTCATTATGCAAGACCGGGTCGCGCACGATGCCGCCCTTGCCCACCTGACTCTTGCCGACCTCGAACTGGGGCTTAATCAAAGCAGCCAGGCGCGCGCCCGATTCGGCCAGCGCCAAGGGTGCCGGCAGCACAACCTCAAGCCCGATGAAGCTGGCATCGCAGACAACCAGGCCGATCGTCTCCGGCACCTCGGCGCGCGTCAGATGCCGGGCGTTGGTCCGCTCCAGCACCGTCACGCGCGGGTCTTGACGCAGCTTCCAGGCCAGTTGCCCATGCCCCACGTCAACCGCATAAACCCGCGCCGCGCCGCGCGAAAGCAGCACGTCGGTGAAGCCGCCGGTCGAAGCCCCCACGTCCAGGCAAATCAGACCCGCGGGATCGATGCGAAAATGGTCCAGCGCCCGCGCAAGCTTGAGCCCTCCCCGCGAAACCCAGGGATGATCCGGCTCCTTGAGGGCAAGCGGTATGTCCGAGGCCAGCATCTGGCCCGGCTTTTCCACGCGCTTGTCGCCCGTCATCACCTTGCCGGCAATGATGAGGGCTTGGGCGCGGGCGCGGCTTTCCACCAAGCCCCGCGCTTGAACCAGCGCGTCCGCCCGCATGCGGCGCGGTCCCTCCGCTTTCGTGTCTCTATCCGTCATCGCCCGGTCCCAAACAGAAACGGCGGCCTGCCGGCCGCCGTTCTTGTGCATCGCCGACGTTGTGTTTGCGTTACGCCCGCGCCGATCCGCTCTGGCTGGCGCGCCCCAAAGCGGTCAAAGCCGTGGCCGCGATGTTCTTGGCCGTCAGGCCCGCGATCTCGAGCTGTTTCTCCGGCTTGTCGTGCTCGAAGAAGAGGTCGGGGAAATGGACCGTGCGGACCTTGAGCCCAGCGTCCAGCAACCCGTCGCTGGCCAGGAAATGCAGCACATGGCTACCGAAGCCGCCGATCGAGCCTTCCTCGACCGTGACCAGGACCTCGTGCTCGCGCGCCAAACGACGAACCAAGTCCGTGTCCAGCGGTTTGGCAAAGCGGGCATCGGCCACCGTCGTCGAGAGGCCGTGGGCAGCCAATTCCTCGGCCGCCTTGATGCACTCGTTGAGACGCGCGCCGAAGCTGAGAAGCGCGATCGACGTCCCTTCCTTGACGATACGGCCCTTACCGATGGGCAGCAGAGAGCCCTGGGCGGGCAATTCCACGCCCAGGCCTTCGCCACGCGGGAAACGGAACGCGCTCGGGCGATCGTCGATCTGCGCGGCCGTGGCGATCATGTGCACCAGTTCGGCCTCGTCCGACGCGCCCATCATCACCATGTTGGGCAGGCAGGACAGATAGGCGACATCGAAGGAGCCGAAATGGGTCGCGCCGTCGGCGCCCACGCAGCCCGCGCGGTCGATGGCGAAGCGCACCGGCAGTTTTTGGATCGCCACGTCGTGCACGACCTGGTCATAGGCGCGCTGCAAGAACGTGGAATAGATGGCGGCGAACGGCTTCATGCCCTCGCAAGCCAGGCCCGCGGCGAAGGTCACCGCATGCTGCTCGGCGATGCCGACATCGAAGGTGCGCTTCGGAAAGCGCTTCTCGAAAATATTGAGGCCCGTGCCATCCGGCATGGCGGCGTGGATGGCGACGATGCGGTCGTCCTTCTCCGCCTCCTTGATCAGCGCTTCGGCGAAGACCTTGGTGTAAGTCGGCGCCTTGGCGGCCGGCTTAGCCTGGACGCCGGTGACGATATCGAACTTCGCGACCGCATGCCCCTTGTCCGGTGCATTCTCCGCAGGGCCATAGCCATTGCCCTTCTTGGTCACCACATGGACCAGGATCGGGCCTGGCTCCTTGGCGTCGCGCACATTGCGCAACACGGGCAGAAGATGATCGATATCGTGGCCATCGATCGGGCCGATATAGAAGAAGCCAAGCTCCTCGAACATCGTGCCGCCGGTAACCAACCCGCGCGCATATTCCTCGGCACGCACCGCGGCCTGCTCGATCGGGCGCGGGAACTTCTTGGCGATCTCGCGGCCCAGGTGGCGCATGGAGCGGTAGGGCTTGGACGACACCAGGCGGGACAGGTAGTTGTTAAGCGCGCCCACGGCCGGCCCGATCGACATGTCGTTGTCGTTCAGGATGACAATCAGCTTGGTGTCACGCGCGCCTGCGTTGTTCATGGCCTCATAGGCCATACCCGCGCTCATGGAGCCGTCGCCGATGACGGAGATGACGGTGTTCTTCTTGCCCTTGAACTCGCTGCCGACGGCGAAGCCGAGGCCGGCCGAGATCGAGGTGGAACTGTGGGCCGCGCCAAACGGGTCGTAAGCGCTTTCCGAACGACGGGTGAAGCCCGAGGGGCCCCCGGCCTGCCGAATCTTGCGCAGCGCTTCACGGCGCCCGGTCAGGATCTTGTGGGGATAGGCCTGGTGGCTGACGTCCCAAATCAGGATGTCGTCCGGGGTGTTGAAGACGTGGTGTAGGACCGTGGTCAACTCGACCACCCCCAGACTGGCGCCGAAATGACCGCCGATGCCGGAAACCGCATCGATCAGATCAGAGCGCACCTCGTCCGCGAGCTGCTTGAGCTGCTCGGGAGTCAGATTCTTCATGTCAGCCGGGCTCTTGATCGTATCGAGCAACGGCGTTCGGTTGCTTATTGATGACAAGAAAGGCTCCTAAGTTCGCCGATCGACGACGAAACGAGCGACTTGCGCCAAAAGATCGCCCTTTTTTCCAAATGAATCAAGATGTTTGACCGCACGGTCCGAGATCTCCCGGGCCTTCCGGCGGGCCCCGTCGGTACCTAGGATTGATACGAAAGTGGCTTTTCCGGCGGCCGCATCCTTGCCCACCTTCTTACCCACCTGTTCTTCGGTGCCCTCGGCGTCCAGAAGGTCGTCGGCGATCTGGAAGGCCAAGCCCATATCCCTGGCATAGTCCCGTAGCGCCTTCCGGGCGCTGTCCGGGGCCTGGCCCAGGATCGCGCCGGATTCGCACGCAAACCGAAACAGCGCCCCGGTTTTCATGGATTGGAGCCGGGTAATCGCGTCCAGGTCGAGGGAGCCGGTCCTGAGAGCCTCGGCCTGGAGGTCGAACATTTGCCCCCCAACCATGCCCTCCATGCCAGCCGCGCGGGCCAGACTCAGCACCAGTTCGGTCCGCACCTGGGCCACGTCGTGAGTCTCCGGCTCGGCCAGCACCTCGAAGGCCAAGGTCAGAAGCCCATCACCCGCCAGGATGGCCGTGGCCTCGTCGAACTGGATGTGGGTGGTTGGCTTGCCCCGGCGCAAATCATCGTCATCCATGGCCGGCAGGTCGTCATGGACCAGGGAATAGCAATGGACATATTCGAGGGCGATCGCGACCCGCATCGCGCGGCTGCGCGGTACGCCGAACAAGTCGGCGCTGGTCACCACGAGGAACGGCCGCAGGCGTTTGCCGCCATTGAGCGAGCCATAGGCCATGGCTTCGCGCACCCGCGCCTCGGGCCCGGTCATCGCCGGCATCAAGGCGTCCAGCGTGCGGTTGACCTCCGCCGCGGTCGCGGCGAGAGCAGTTTCGAGCGCCGTCATGGAAACCTCAGTCGATGTCCGCGGACTTGACCCCAACCGATCCATCGGGCCCCAGCGCGATCTGCTGGATCTTGGCCTCGGCCTCGCGCAGCTTGGTCTCGCAGTGGCGCTTTAGCGCCGCGCCGCGCTCGTAAGCCTTGATCGAATCCTCAAGCTTGCCTTGCCCATCCTCGAGCTTGCGCACGATGCCTTCGAGTTCGGCCAAAGCCGCTTCGAAGCTCATTTTTGCGATGTCCGGAGGGATCGTCGGGGCAGCCATGGGTGACCTGAATTGGGAAGGCGGCAGTCTAGGGAAGCAGGTCCCGTGCGGCAAGCCGCCGGGTCAGGCCGCCATCAGCGCACGGACATGGGCAGCGGCGGATTCGGCTAAAGCCGCAAGGTCATAGCCGCCCTCCAGCGTCGAGACCAGCCGCCCGCCGCAAGCCTTCCGCGCCACCTCCGCCAACCGCTCCGTTGCCCAGCCAAAATCCTCGGTCGTCAAATTCAGATTCGCCAGCGGATCGTCCGCATGGGCATCAAACCCGGCGGAGATGAAAACCATTTCCGGCCGGAACGCTTCCAACGCAACCAGGACGCCCTTTTCCATCGCCAAACGGAACAGATCGGAATCTCCACCCGGCGGCAGCGGCAAATTCAAAATGTTGTTCGCCACGCCGCGTTCGTCCATCGCGCCCGTGCCGGGATAGAGCGGAGATTGATGGGTCGAGGCATAGAACAGGTCGGCGTCGCGTTCGAATGCGGCCTGGGTGCCGTTGCCATGATGGACGTCGAAATCGATCACCGCTACGCGGCGCAGATCATGTTTCTTCCGGGCATGCAGCGCGCCGACGGCCACGTTGTTGAACAGGCAAAAGCCCATGGCGCGGTTTGGCTCCGCGTGATGTCCCGGAGGGCGTACCGCGCAAAATGCGTTCTTCCCCTCGCCCGCCACCACCGCGTCGACCGCGGCGCAGACGGCCCCCGCCGCGCGCAACGCGGCTTCGCCCGAACCCGGCGACAATGCCGTATCGGCGTCGATACGCGTGCGCCCCTGGGGCGGCACGGCCCCCAACACGCGCTGCACGTGGAGCGCGGGATGGACGAGCGTGAGTTGCGCGTCGTCCGCAAGCGGTGCCTCTCGACGGTCAAGCGCGGCGAAGTCCGGTCCATCCAATGCGTTCAGGATCGCGGCCAGGCGCGCGGGGCGCTCCGGATGCTGGGGACCGGGGTCATGATCGAGACAGGCCGGATGGGTGAACAGAAGCGTCGTCACTGCGTTGCCGCCTTGCGCAGCAAGAAACTGAAGACGCCATCCGTCTCGTTCCACTCCAGCAGCGAATGGCCGGTGGACTGGGCGAAGGTCTGGAAATCCTTGATCGCGCCAGGATCGGTGGCCAATACCTCCAGCTCGTCCCCGGCATTGAGGCGCCGCAACGCACGGCGCGCCTTAAGAACGGGCAACGGGCAATTCAGGCCGGTGGCGTCGAGAGTCTGCCGGTCGGGCACGAATACCTCAGAAGCGGTTGATCGGAATTTTCAGATAGCGCGTGCCATTCTCTTCCGCCGCGGGCAAGACGCCGCCGCGCACATTGACCTGGACCGCGGGCAACAGAAGTTCCGGCAGGGGCAATGTCTTGTCCCGCTCGGTACGCAATTTCACGAACTCTCCTTCCGTCACGCCGTCATGAACATGGACGTTGTTTGCCCGCTGCGCCGCCACGGTCGTCTCCCACGCGAGAGCACGCTCATGCGGCATATAGTCATGGCACATGAAAAGACGAGTCTGGCCGGGCAATTCGAACAACCGGCGGATCGAACGGTAAAGCGTGGCCGCGTCGCCACCAGGGAAATCCACCCGCGAAGTGCCGTAATCCGGCATGAACATCGTGTCGCCGACCCAGGCGCAATCTTCCACGACATAGGTGATGCAGGCCGGGGTATGGCCAGGCGTGTGCATCACGCGCGCGGATAGACCACCGATCTTGAACGTCTCGCCGTCGCGGAAGCGGTGATCGAATTGGGACCCGTCGACCGGAAAATCCGGCGCTAGATTGTAGATGCCTTTCCAAGTCGACTGGACTGTCGTGACGTGTTCGCCGATGGCCAGTTTGGCGTTCTTCAGCTTATCCCGCAGATAACCGCCTGCCGACAGATGATCGGCGTGGACGTGTGTCTCCAGAATCCAATCGACCGTCAGCCCTTCGGCGCGCACGAAAGCGCAAATCTCATCTGCAAGGACCGTCGAGGTGCGGCCCGAGCGCGCCTCGTAATCGAGCACGGGATCGACGATCGCGGCCCGGCGGCTGGCCGGATCGGCCACCACATAGGACAACGTCGAGGAATGCTTGTCGAAAAAGGCTTTGACGGCGGAAATCATGGGACAGGACCGATTGTACCGGCTTCACCCCCCGGAACGGTAGGGCGGAGTCACGCGCGTTGATGGAACCGCCGGGCCCGTGGCATATTTTATTTGTCGCCGGGGCGCTTCTCCAAGGGGCTTGCGTAATGGCGAACCTGATCACATTGAGCCGGTTTTTGCTGCTCTTCGTGCTGGTAGCCCTGGCGCTCAAGGCGCCGCCTGCCTGGCAGTTGGCTAACGCGCCCCTTCTCGTCCTCATCATCGCGCTCGACGGCATCGACGGCTACGTGGCCCGCCGGCGCGGCGAAACGTCCACATTCGGCTCCGTATTCGACATCATGGTCGACCGCGTGGTCGAGAACGTCACCTGCCTCGTGCTGGCCTACTTGAATTTGCTTCCGCTCTGGGTCGCCATCCTCTTTCTGACGCGCGGCATCATCGTCGATTCGATTCGCTATCGAGCCGTGGCCGAAGGCGAGAGCGTCTTCGGCATGATGCGCTCGCGCTGGGGGCGCTTGCTGGTGGCCGGCCGATTCGCGCGCGGTCTTTATGGCGCGCTCAAGCTGGCGGCCTTCGGTTGGCTGTTTCTCATACAGCCTTGGCCCGCGTTGTATCCCGAGCTGTGGAACGCCTGGAAGGCAACCCTTGCGGCGGCTGGCGATATCCTCGTCTTCGCGACGGTGATCATGTGCGTCGCGCGGGCGGTACCCGTGGTCATCGAATATCTATGGGCCGAGGGAGTCGTCGCCCGGCCGAAGATCATGCGAGAGGCGCGCTGACGTGGCCGTCGTGCTGGTGGACGTCGACGGCACGCTTATCGACGGCCCCAGTTGCGAACGGCGCTTCATCGGCGAACTGTTCAAGCGCGGCATTATCGGCATCCGTCAATGCATCGCGGTGGCTTGGTTCGCCGTGCGTTGGGCTCCGCGCCACGGGCGGCATGTCTTCAAGAAAAATAAAGCCTATCTCGCGGGCCTGGAGGTCGAACGCGTGGCATCGGCCGCCGAGATGTTCGCGCGGAGCACCATCGTCCCGAAGCTGCGCCCATCCGTTCTTTCGCGCATCGCCACACACCGCGCGCGTGGCGACCAGATCGCCTTGCTGACTGGAACGCCGGATTTTCTCGCCCGTCCCCTCGCGGCCGCCATTGGTGTCGCCCACTGGAGCGCCACGCGCTGCGCTATCACCGATGGCCGATTCACCGTCGCCCCGCCGGCCGTGCATCCGTTCGATCGCGACAAGCCGGTACTGGCCCGGGCTCTTTGCGAAAGTCTGGGCAGCTGCCTGGAAAACGCGGTCACCTATGCGGACAGCGCGCACGATCTGCCGCTACTACATGCCGCGGGCCGGGCCGTCGCGGTTGCCCCGGATGCGCGGCTGCGCGCGGTCGCGGAGCGGGAAGGATGGGAGGTCCTGGAGTAAGCGCCTGGATTGACTCACCCGGCGGCCTATAAGACTTTGGCCGTCACGCGCCGCAGAAGGACATGCCCGTGACGGCCTACACCGATATCCTGGTCGATACGCCGAAGCCGGGCGTCCGCCTCATCACTCTCAACCGTCCAAAGGTCCTGAACGCCCTGCGCTCCACCTTGCTGGAGGAACTGGCGGCGGCCATTGCCTTGGCGCGCGACGATACCGACGTGCGCGCCGTCGTGCTGACGGGCAACGAACGCGCCTTCGCCGCGGGTGCCGACATCGCCGAGATGGCCGACCGGACAGCGGTCGAAGTGGTGGGCATGGACCGGCGCATGGCCGGCTGGCATACGCTGCGCAGTTTCCCCAAGCCGCTGGTCGCCGCGGTTAACGGCTTCGCCCTGGGAGGCGGCTGCGAATTGGCCATGTGCGCCGACATCATCGTCGCGGGCGAAGGCGCCCGCTTCGGTCAACCCGAAATCAACCTGGGCCTCATCCCCGGCGCGGGCGGCACGCAGCGCCTCACGCGCGCGGTCGGCAAGTCGCGCGCCATGAAGATGGTGCTGACCGGCGAAGCCATCGACGCACGCGCCGCGCTGGCCGCGGGCCTGATCGCCGAGATCGTGCCGCCCGAACTCGCGCTCGACCGCGCGCTCGAACTGGCCGAGATGATCGCGGCCAAGCCGCCCGTCGCCGTGCGCCTGGCCAAGGAAGCCGTTTTGAAAGCGCAGGAGATGACGCTCGAGGCCGGGCTCGACTACGAGCGCAAGGTTTTCGCCCTGCTGTTTGCGACGGAGGACCGGCGCGAAGGCGTCCAGGCTTTCCTCGAAAAGCGCAAACCCGTGTTCAAGGGGCGCTGACGTGGCCTACGAGACGATCCTGTTCGACAAGAAGGACGGCGTGGCCACGATCACGCTGAACCGTCCCAACCAGCTCAACGCCTTCACTGCGAAGATGCACGAGGAGTTGCGCGCGGCCCTGGGCGAAATCGCCAAGGACGGCGAGATTCGCGCCGTTCTTTTGACCGGCTCGGGGCGCGGTTTCTGCGCGGGCCAGGACCTGCAGGAAGTGAAGCCGTCCGACGTCGGCGCCGGCCGAGATCTGGCCCAGCGGTTGGACCGCAACTACAACCGGCTGATCCGCGCTGTGCGCGGCTTGGAGAAACCGGTGCTGGCCGCCGTCAACGGCGTGGCCGCGGGCGCGGGCGCGAATCTCGCGCTGGCCTGCGACATCGCGCTGGCCGCGCGCTCGGCCAGCTTCATCCAGGCCTTCGCGCGTATCGGCCTGGTGCCGGATTCGGGCGGTAGCTACACGCTGCCGCGCAAAATCGGCCAAGCGCGCGCGGCCGCTCTATTCATGCTTGGCGATTCCGTCAGCGCCGAACAGGCCGAAGCCTGGGGCATGATCTGGAAATGCGTCGATGACGCGGCATTGGCCACCGAGGCACAAAGCATGGCCGCGCGCCTCGCGGCCGCGCCGACCAAATCGCTGGGCCTCATCAAACGGCTGCTGAACGCCTCGGCCACCAATACGCTGGACCAGCAGCTTGACTTGGAGCGCGACCTGCAGCGCATCGCGGGCGGTTCCGAGGACTACCGCGAGGGCGTCACGGCCTTCCGCGAAAAGCGCAAGCCCGCGTTCAAGGGGCGCTGATGTCCGGCCTTCCCTCCACCACGCCCGTTGCGGTCATCGGCGCCGGCACCATGGGCGCGGGCATCGCACAGGTGGCCGCCGCCGCCGGCCATCCCGTGCTGTTGTTCGACGCGCGCGCCAATGCACCGGCACATGCGATCGAACTGATGAAAGGCGGCCTGGCTCGCTTGGTCGAACGCAAGCGCATGAGCGAGGCGGACGCGGCCGCCCTGACTGCCCGCATTCGGCCGTGCGGGTCGATTTCAGAGCTCAAAGATGCCGGCCTGGTCATCGAAGCCATCGTCGAGGACATGGCGGTGAAGAGGGCGTTGTTCGCGGAGCTGGAAGAGCTTCTGAAGCCCGATGCAATTCTGACGACCAACACCTCGTCCCTGTCCATCACGGAACTCGCGGGCGGCCTGAAGCGGCCCGAGCGGATCGCGGGAATGCATTTCTTCAACCCCGCGCCCATCATGCCGTTGGTCGAGATCATCCGGGGCTTCGCGACCGAGGCCGGCGTGGCGCAAATCGTATTCGATACGGCCAAGGCCTGGGGCAAGAAGCCCGTCCACGTGAAGTCCACGCCGGGTTTTCTCGGCAACCGCGTGGCCCGGCCGTTCTATGGCGAGGCACTGCGCACGCTGGAGGAAAGCGCGACCGATGTCGCGACCTACGACGCGTTGATCCGCGAAGCGGGCGGGTTTCGCATGGGCGCATTCGAGCTGCTGGATCTGGTCGGTATCGACGTGAACTGGGCGGTCACCAATTCGGTCTACGGGGCGTATTTTCAAGATCCGCGCTACAAGCCGTTCCGCATCCA
Source organism: uncultured Alphaproteobacteria bacterium (assembly GCA_902826885.1). Lineage (GTDB taxonomy): Bacteria > Pseudomonadota > Alphaproteobacteria > CADEGL01 > CADEGL01 > CADEGL01. Next base: position 188,746 of record CADEGL010000001.1, read on the forward strand.
GGGCGAGATGGTCGCGGCCGGCCGGTTGGGCCGTAAAACGAAGCTCGGTTTCTATGATTACCGCGAGGGCGCTGGCCCGCCCCGGCCGCAGGAAGCGGCGCCTACCGCTGTTCCCGCCCATGTCTCCATCGAAGGCGACCTGGGCGTCGCCGCGGCGCTGGAAGGCCGCGCCGGACGCGCGGGCATCGCCGTCCGCCGCTTGCCGGGTACTGGCGCTCTGGTCCTGCCGGAATGCCGGCTTGCTCTATCCGACGGACGGACAGCCACGGAGCGCATGGCACAGGAGAATACGCTTCCCCTCGTCCTGTTCGACCTCGCGCTCGATTACGCGGTGGCCCCACGCATCGCCATCACGGCGGCAGATCAGGCTCCGCGCGCGGCGCTGGCCGCCGCGACCGGCTTCTTCCAGGCGCTCGGCATGAAAGTCTCGACGGTCGACGACATTCCCGGCCTGATCGTGCTGCGCACCGTGGCGATGCTGGCCAATTTCGGCTTCGACGCGGTTCATGCCGGGATCGCCGATGCGGCCGGCGTCGATCTGGCCATGCAGGCCGCGTTCAATTATCCGCTCGGCCCCGTGGCGTGGGCGGAGCGGATCGGCCTGCCGCACGTGACGGTCACGCTCGACAACATCGCCCGCGCCTATGGCGAGGACCGTTATCGCGCGTCGCCCCTTCTGCGCCGCCGCGCAGCCGCCGGACTGACGCTGAGCGGTACGACCTTCCCTGCCTCGAGGTAATCATGGCCGACGCTTTCATCTGCGACGGAATCCGCACGCCCATCGGCCGCTATGCCGGCGCGCTCTCCTCCATCCGGACGGACGATCTGGCCACTCTCCCGATCAAGGCGCTGATGGCGCGGACACCAACCACCGATTGGGGCCAGCTCGACGACGTCTATCTCGGCTGCGTCAACCAAGCCGGCGAGGACAACCGCAATGTGGCGCGCATGGCCGTACTGCTGGCGGGCCTGCCGGTCGAGGTGCCGGGCGCGACCGTCAATCGCCTCTGCGGCTCGGGGCTGGAAGCGGTCGCCGCGGCGGCGCGTTCGATCATGGGCGGCGATAACCAGTTCCTTCTGGCCGGCGGTGTCGAAAGCATGTCGCGCGCACCGTTCGTGATGTCCAAGGCAACAGAGGCTTTTTCCCGTCAAGCGACCGTCGAAGACACGACCATCGGCTGGCGCTTCGTCAATCCAGCCATGAAGGCGAAGTACGGCACCGATGCTATGCCGGAAACGGCGGAGAATTTGGCGGCGGAGCTTCAAATCTCCCGGGCGGACCAAGATGCCTACGCGCTTCGTAGCCAACAACGCGCGGCAAAGGCGCAGGCCGACGGTGTGTTCGCGGCCGAGATCGTCGCCGTGCCAGTCAAGAAAGGCCGCGCGGAAACGGTGCTGGTGGACAAGGACGAACATCCACGCCCCGACACAACGATGGATATGCTGACTAAGTTGAAGGCGCCGTTCCGCGAAGGCGGCTCGGTCACCGCCGGCAATGCCTCGGGCGTGAATGACGGCGCGGCGGCGCTGATCGTGGCGTCGGAGGCCGCGATCAAACGCCATGGGCTCAAGCCCCGCGCGCGCGTGCTGGGCACCGCCACGGCCGGTGTGCCGCCGCGCACCATGGGCATCGGCCCCGCGCCCGCCACGCGCAAGGTGTTGGATCGCCTCGGCCTCAAGCTTTCCGCCATGGACGTGATTGAAGTGAACGAAGCCTTCGCGGCGCAGGTGCTGGCGGTCACGCGCGATTTGGGTCTGCCCGACGATACGCCGCAAGTGAACCCGAACGGCGGCGCCATCGCGCTGGGCCATCCGCTGGGGATGAGCGGCGCGCGCCTGGCCTTGACCGCCGTCAACCAGCTTGAGCGCGCGAAGGCGCGTTACGCCCTGATCAGCATGTGCATCGGCGTGGGCCAGGGTATCGCCATGGTGGTCGAGCGAGTCTGATGCCCGCGCCTTATCGCGGCGGCTGCTTGTGCGGCGCGATTCGCTATGAAGCAACGGCGGCTCCTCTGGGCGCGGGGTACTGCCATTGCAGCCTGTGCCGCCGCGCGACGGGCGCGCCGATTTTCCTAGGTGTTGCGTTCCCTCGCGTTTCGTTTCGGATGCTACAGGGCACGACACACACCCATGCCAGTTCAGCGCGCGGCATCCGCCACTTCTGCGGCGATTGCGGCAGCGCCCTGTTCTTCGAGTTGCTCGATAAGCCCCATCAATGGGAAGTGATGATCGGTTCTCTGGATGACGCCAGCGACATCGAACCCAGCATCCATGTCTGCGTATCGAGCGGCGTCGGCTGGCTCCAGATCGCCGACGGGTTGCCACGCCGCCCTTGATGATCCCTCTTGCTCAAAAGACCTATGCGTCCTTCTCATGTTTAAGGGTTTAGACTGAAGGGCATTCCGAAACACGGAGCGCTGCCATGCCGCTGAAAACCAAACTGACCGACATGCTCGGCATCGAGCATCCTCTTTTGCTGGCTCCCATGGGCATGGTGTCCGGTGGCGCGTTGGCCGCGTCGGTCACGCGCGCGGGTGGCTTCGGTCTGATCGGCGCCGGTTACGGCGACCCCGCCTGGATCGAGCGTGAGTTCGGCGCCGCGGGCAACACGCCTGTCGGTATCGGCTTCATCACGTGGAGCCTGGCCAAGCAACCGCAGTTGCTGGACATGGCGCTGGCGCGGAAGCCGCGCACGGTGATGCTATCCTTCGGCGATGCCGCGCCCTTCGCCAAGAAAGTGAAGGACGCCGGCGCGCTCTTGATTTGCCAGGTGCAGAACGTGAAGGATGCCAAGACCGTCGCCGCCCTGGGCGCCGACATCGTGGTGGCGCAGGGCACCGAGGCAGGCGGCCACGGCGCGGGCCGTGCGACCTTCACGCTGGTTCCAGCGATCGCGGATGCCGTGAAGGTGCCGGTGGTGGCCGCGGGCGGCATCGCGGACGGGCGGGGCATGGCCGCCGCGTTGATGCTGGGCGCGGCGGGCGTGCTGGTCGGAACGCGCTTCTCCGCTTCGCAAGAATCCCTGACACACCCCAATCTGAAGAGGAAGATCGTCGAGTCCGACGGCGATTCGACCACACGAACGAAGGTGTTCGACACGGTGCGCGGCTACACCTGGCCCCATCCCTATGACGGGCGCGCGATCCGCAATGCGTTCCTCGAACGCTGGCACGGCAACGATTCCGGGCTGCAGGCGGCCATGGAAACCGAGGGCCCGCGCTATAAGGACGCCGCCGCCCAAGGCGATACGAACACGATGGTGATGTTCGCCGGCGAAAACATCGACCTCATCCATGACCTGCCGCCCGCGGCGGAGATCGTGGCGCGGATCACGAAGGAAGCCGAAACTCTTCTGTCGCGCCCGCCCGGCTTTCGCTAGATCGCGGCGGCCAGTCGGCCGACCTCGGCCAGCACGGCGTTTCGCTGATCGCCGGACGCATCGGCTCCGATGTAATAAGCCGTGACGACAATTGGCGCTCGGTCGGGCGGCCAGATGACGGCGACGTCATTCGTCGCGTTGCGGCCGCCGCCGCCGGTCTTGTCCCCAAGCCGCCATGCTTTTGGTACGCCCGCCCGCAAACGTTTGTCGCCGGTCTTACTGGAAAGAATCCAATCGGCCAGTTGCGCGCGTGACGAAGGCGACAATGCCGCACCAAGAACGATTTTGCGCATGGTCTCGAGCATCGCTTCGGGCGTGGTGGTGTCGCGCGGATCGCCGGGCGCGGCCTCGTTCAGGGCCGTTTCCCGCCGGTCGAGCCGCGTAACATCGTCACCGAGCGAGCGCATATACGCCGTGAGCCCAGCAGGTCCGCCGAAACTATCGAGCAGCAGGTTGCCCGCCGTGTTATCGCTAAGGGTGACCGCCGCTTCGCAGATACCCGCGACTGTCATGCCACCTTCGACGTGCTTTTCCGTCACGGGCGAATAGGTGACCAGATCGGATTTCGAATACAGAACACGGCGGTCCAGCCTTTCCTCGCCGCGGTCAACCCGCGCCAACACAAAAGCGGCCGCCAGGAACTTGAAGGTGCTGCAGAGCGGGAAGCGCTCGCCACCGCGATACGTGCGCAGCTTGCCGTTCGCCGTATCGAGCATCGCCACGCCCAGGCGGCCGCCATGGCGCCGTTCGAGCGCGGCCAGGACATTCTCGAAATCGTCCGCCCAGGCCCGAAACGTCCAGCAGGCCGGCGCCGCAAGCAGCGACGCCGCCAATACCGTCCGGCGCGAAATCACCCGCCGATCTTGCGCAAATTAACCGCCGGATCGGCCAACTGATCCGGCGTGACGGAAACCCCCGATGCCATCAGGCGTTCCAGGGTGCGCACCTCGCGCCCGTTGTTGATCGCGTTGATACCGACGATCTTGCCGCCGTGCAGATAGAAGGCCGTGAAGCTGCCAGACGCGGAGTCGCCGCGATAAGCCAAGCGATCCCAGGCCGAAGGCGCGCCGATCATCTGTAGATTGGTTTCATACTGGTCCGACCAGACCCACAACCGGTCGTTGTGGATATGGCTCTCGCCCGCCATGTTGCGGCCCACCGCCATGCCCTGGTCCTGGGCGTTTTGGTAGGACTCGAGACGCAACCGGCGGCCGGCCCAGGCGTTGGGTTGGTTAGCCACGTCTCCGGCCGCGAAGATGTCGGGGTCCGAGGTGCGGCCGTGCTCGTCAACGACGATACCGTTGTCAACGACCAGGCCCGCTTCGGCAGCCAGTTCCACATTCGGAACGATGCCGATGCCGATGATCAGAAGATCGCAGGCAAGCGACGTACCGTCGGCGAACAGGATGCGCTCGATCTTCCCCGCACCCTCGAAGCGCACGATCTGGGCGCCCAAGCGCACATCGGTCCCATGCTTGCGATGCAATTCGACGAAATGGGCACCGACCTCGGGGGCGATGGCGCGTCCCATCAGACGGTCGGCGGCTTCCAAGACCGTGACCTCGCAGCCACAGGCACGCGCGCTCGCGGCCGCCTCCAGACCGATGAAGCCGCCACCGACCACGACCACGCGCGGCTGGGCCTTCAGGCGCGCCCGGATGGCATGCGAGTCCTGGATCGTTCGTAGATAGAATACGCCCGGCAGATCGGCGCCCGGCAGCGGCAGCTTGCGCACGCGCGCGCCCGTGGCGAGAAGCAACCGGTCATATTTGACGACCTCTCCGCCCACGCGTACCTGGCGCGCGCCGCGGTCGATACCGGTCACGGGCGTACCTAGCTTCAGCTCGATGCTTTTCTCTTCGTAAAACGACCGCGGATGAAGCTGGACGCGCTCGATTCCCTCGTCGCCCTTGAGAAGTTGCTTGGACAAAGGCGGCCGCTCGTAGGGAATCCATTCTTCTTCGCCGATCAACACGATACGGCCGTCAAACCCCGCCCCGCGCGCGGCTTGAGCGGCGCGACCGCCGGCCTGCGAAGCACCCACGATAACCAAACTGTCCAAAGACGACATCGGCCTCTCCATCCGCGACTTGCGCACGATAGCGGCCCGTGCGAAGTAGCTTCAAGCGGCAAGAACGAGCGCGAGTACCGTTCCCCATGATGAACCGTCAATACCCCGACCGGCCCTTTTGCGGTGTCGGCGTGGTGGTCTGGCGCGGCGATGCGGTCCTGCTTGTGCGCCGGGGCCGTGCGCCCCGCAAAGGCGACTGGAGCATTCCAGGCGGGTTGCAGGAGTTGGGCGAAACGGTCGGCGAAACCGCGCTGCGCGAGGTGCGGGAGGAAACCGGCCTGACCGTGCACTTGACCGACCAATTGGGCGTGGTCGATTCGGTACGCCGCGACGATGCGGGGCGTGTCGAATACCACTACACATTGATCGAGTTCGCCGCCGAATGGGTCTCCGGCGAACCTGTAGCCAGCGACGACGTGGACCGGGCGCTCTGGGTGTCGCAGGACGAGTTGGACAACTATGCGCTTTGGACCGAAACGCGGCGCATCATCGCGCTGTCGCAATCGCTGCGCCGGCGCTAGGCCGCGCGCGGCAGAACCCACACGTTGACCGGCTCGCCGCGCCCGCGGATCGGTTGTGGCTCGCCGGGCCGAAAGTCCGGCAAGCCGACTTCGGGCGCCCCTCCCTGCCCTATGACCGCATCGACCAGTTCCTGGCTGGCCACCACGGCCACGTTCAACTTGCGCGTGAGCGCCTCCAGTCGCGCGGCGACGTTCACGGTGTCGCCAATCACGGCGAATTCCAAGCGCCGCTCATCGCCGATATCGCCCAAAACCACCGGACCATAGTGAAGTCCGACGCCTATGCGGATAAGCGCTTCCCCACGCGCGGCACGCTGCGCACTCCATTTCTCTACTTCGCGCACCATGTCGCGCGCGCAACCCAAGGCCCGCGAGGCATCGTCCGGACGCGGCCAAGGCGTACCGAACGTGGCCATCACGCAATCGCCGATATACTTGTCCAACGTACCGTCGTGGCGGAACACCACATCCGCCATGAGGCCATGGAATTCCCGCAGCATCATAATGACTTTTTCCGGCGCCCGATTTTCAGCCAGCGTGGTGAACCCCACGATATCGGCGAACAGCACGGCTGCGTTCTGCGAGCGCACCTCGCCGAACGGTTCGTCCATCTTGGCCAGTTCTGTCGCCATATCGGGGGAGAAATAACGCGCGAGATTTGCCCTCTCGCGCGCGGCCTCCACTTGCTTACGCACCAGTCGCCGCGTCCGCCACACACCCACGGCCATGGTTACCGTCACGATCAGGAACAGCAAGATCTGGATGGTCTGCTGCAGAAGATCGACGAAATGCGAGTCGAGATAGCCGGCGAGATCCAGATTGGGATTGGTACGGAGGCCGAAATAGACGATCGAATCCGAGCGAAATGAGATCGCTATCACGGTCGCCCCCCAGACCAGGGCGGTGACGAAGCCGGTCCACAAGACTCGGCCTGGCGCGTAGCTAAGAGCCGTGAAAGCCAGAAACAGATAAAAGAATGGGAAGGTCTCGGCCCGCAACGCCATCTGGATAGGATATGTCTTGTCCGACAGCGGATTCGGCAGCAGCAGCGCATGGGCCACCGTCAGCACGTTGAGAGTCACGAAGACATAGCTTTGCCATGGCCGGTAGAGCGCGCTCCGGCGTAGCCGGTCGTGGATCGCCCCGAACAGGACCAAAAGCAGGATGATTCCGACGTAATAGAGCTGGGTGAGTTCGGGCTGCAGAAGGAAGAACATGACCGCGAGCCCGCACAGGGCGGCCGTGCGGATGCGGAATGCCAACGCGGCGGAACTGCGCTCCTCTTCCGTAAAGGCCTCGTGGATGCGTCCGCTGATACGCTCGTCTAGCCGGTAGCGGCGAATCGTATCCCGCAGCGCGCGCGGCCACGCCAGAAAACCGGCGGTTTTATCAGGCACTGTTGCGGCGGGACCGGCCGATCCAGGATTCGAGGAAGGCGCGCGTCCAGTCCTCCACGGGCGGGTCGTAAGCTTCGGCGGCGGCGAGCTGCTGTTCTCCCGGCTGCGCTTCGGGGCGTCGTATGTTCACCGAATCGGAAATCCAGCGCGCCATGATGGGTTTGGTCACTTCCGGATGGAACTGCAGGCCGTAGACATTGCCGTCCATCCGGAACGCCTGGTTGGGAAACGTGTCACCCGTGGCCAACAACGTCGCGCAGCGCGGCACCTCGAAGCCCTCGCAGTGCCATTGGTAGAAGACATGCGGTGCATCGAGCGTGTCGCGCCACTCCTTCGTCGGGCGAATGGTCGAATAACCGATCTCATGAATTTCAGCCGGATGGCGTGACACCCGGGCACCCAGCGCATGGGCCAGCATCTGGGCGCCCAGGCAGATGCCCAGGAACGGCTTGCCCGATTCCAACGCGCGCGGAATCCAATCGATCTCGGCCTGGATGGGCGGAAGGGTCGTGCGATCGTGAACGCTCTGCGGTCCACCAAAGATGGCCGCACCGGCATGACCGTCCATCGTGTCGGGCAAAACGTCGCCGTGCAGCGGACAGCGAATATCGGAGGTGTAGCCCAATTCGCCAAGAATGCGGCCCACTCGGCCCGTATCCGAGGTTCGCGAGTGGACGACGAGAAGTACTTTGTCGCTCATCAGGAGATGCGACAGGCTCCGTTAAGCATGCCGGCAGAATAAGCCTGTCCCGGAATCACGGCAAGAATTCCCTTCACGCGATCTTACCGCCATGGATCGAACGCCAGACGCGCTCCGCCGTCAGCGGCATATCCAGATGGGTGACGCCATATTCCGCCAACGCATCCACCGCGGCGCCCACGAGCGCGGGCATGGAACCGGTCGTCCCAGCCTCGCCCACGCCCTTCACACCCAGCGGATTGGTCGCGCAGGGAATCTCGTTGAAGGAGATCTTGAGGTTGGGGAAGTCCGATGCGCGCGGCAGACAATAATCCATCAGCGAGCCGGCCAAAAACTGTCCCGACTCGGAATCATAGGCCGTATGTTCCATGAGCGCTTGGCCCAGCCCCTGCGCGAGGCCGCCATGGACTTGGCCCTCCACCAACATGGGGTTCATCACCCGCCCGACGTCATCGACGATCGTGTAGCGCATGACTTCAAGACTGCCCGTTTCCGGATCAATCTCCACCTCGCAGATATGGCAGCCATTGGCGAAGGTCTTGCCCTTCTGCTGGTAAAACATACGCTCGGCCAGGCCAAAGCCGGTTTCCTGGCTCCACGGTCCGGCGCGGAACGCCGCGCGCGCCACCTCGGTCATAGGCACGCTGCGATCGGTGCCCGCGATCGTGTAGCGGCCCGCGGCGAAGGTCAGGTCGGCCGGTGCCGCCTCGAGAAGATGGCCCGCGATCCTCTTGCCGGACTCGATCACTTTTTCGATGGCGCCGTTCACGGCCGAACCGCCCACGGACAGAAAGCTCGATCCCCCCGTGCCGTTGCCATAGGGCACCTGATCGGAATCCCCCTGGACAAGTTGGATGGATTCAAACGGCACGCCCAGCCTATCGGCGACCAGCTGGGCGAAAGACGTGGCATGCCCTTGCCCGTTGGCCTGGGTGCCGATGATGACAGCCACCCGGCCACCGCCATCGAAGCGAATTTCCGCCATCTCGTCGGGCGAGCCGCCATTGATCTTCACATACGCGGAAATCCCGATACCCAGACGCTTGCCACGCGCGCGCGCCTCCGCCTTGCGCCGCGCGACGGTGGCGGCGTCGGCATTGGTCAGCGCATCCCCCAGATTGCGCGCGAACTCGCCGCTGTCGAAGATTTCAGCGGTTGGAGTCTTATGCGGCATGGATGCGGGCGGAATGAAATTGCGCAGGCGGATCTCCTCGCGGCTCAAGCCCAACTTCTTCGCCGCCAGATCGGTCAGCCGCTCGATCACATACAGCGCCTCGGGCCGGCCCGCGCCGCGATAAGCCTCGGTCGGCACCGTGTTGGTGAACATCGCTCGCACACGCAAATGCGCCGCGGGGATGGCATAGAGGCCGGTGATGCCGGCGCCATAAGATTTGGTCGGAATCAACCGTCCGTGCGGCGTCACATGGGCACCGAGGGCCGCCAAGGTATCCACCCGCACGGCTAGCATCGTGCCCTTCTCGTCGAGGGCCAGTGAAGCGCGCGTCCAATGGTCGCGCGCATGGGGGTCGACCAGCATGGTCTCGCCACGCGTCGAGACCCATTTGACCGGCCGCCCAACGCGCTTCGACGCCCACAGGACCAACGCATGCTCCGGCAAGGCCGACACGCGCACGCCGAAGCCGCCACCCACGTCCGCCGAGGTCACCACGCGCAGCTCGTGCCCCGGAACAGCCAGCACATGGGCCAGCGCCGCACGAACCTTGTTCACGCCTTGGCTCGGCGCATGGAGCGTATAGCGGCCCTCGTCGCGATCGAAGGCACCGATCATCGCCAGCGGCTCCATGGGGAAGCCAATGACGCGGTTGCTCTCCAATTCGATGTCGACCACATGCGTTGCACGGGCGAAAGCCTGCTCGGTCGCCGCCGCGTCGCCGATATCCCAGTCGATCGCGACATTACCGGGCGCCTCGTCCCAGAGAAGCTGGGCGCCGTCCGCCGCCGCGTCACGAACCGAGACGGCGCATGCAAGCGTTTCATAGGAAACGTCGATCAGGTCCGCCGCCTCGCGCGCGGCGGCTTCGGTTTCCGCAACCACCAGGGCAATCGGCTCGCCCACATAGCGCACCCGCCCTTGCGCCAGCACGGGGCGCGGCACGGCGACCGCCGACGAGCCGTCGCGGTTCTTGAGCGTGTCGTCGACCTCGATACCTCGAAGCCCGTCCGACGCGGCGTCATCACCCGTGAGTACGGCCAGGACGCCGGGCGACCTACGCGCGGCGTCGGCATCGATACCGGTGACCGCGGCATGGGCATGGGGCGAGCGTGCGATGGCCAGCCAGGCTTGGCCCGGCAGATTCATATCGTCCGCGAAGCGGCCTCGGCCGGTGAGCAGACGCGGGTCCTCGTTGCGCGGGACCGATTGACCGAAACCAAAGCGCATTACGTCAAAACCCTTGTGAGCTGGGGAAAAGAGAGCGCAGACACATAGCAGATTTCACCATCGAAAACCGGCGAAAATCCCGGCGCTTGAAGCCGGCGGGAACCGATGTTATCCCCGCTTTCCTGCAAGTGGGCATGCGATATCCGCAAGCCGTGGAGGCGTAAATGCAGGCCACAGATTGGGACGACATGCGCTTCGTTCTGGCAGTCGGACGCACGCAATCCTATGCGGCGGCGGCTCGGCAATTGCGCGTGAACGAAAGCACCGTCGCGCGTCGCGTGGCCCAATTCGAGCGCCGCTTGTCCGCGCGCTTGTTCGAACGCAGCGACGGAATTCTACAGCCCACCGAGGCCGGGGTTGAAACCATCGCGCGGGCCGAGCGGATCGAACTGGAAATCCAGGCCGCCGAAGGCCGCCTCTCCGGCATCAACGACCGCGCGGCCGGTAACGTTCGCGTCACGGCGGCCTGCCTGTTCACCAACCACGTCCTGGTGCCCGCCCTGCCGCGCCTGCTGAATAAACACCCGCAATTGCGTATCGAACTGGTCGCGGACGGGCGCGACCTGAGCTTGACCAATCGCGAGGCGGATGTGGCCGTGCGTCTGGCACGCCCCGAAAGCGATTCCCGGGCCATCGCCAAGCGCGTGGGGAAACTGAGCTATGCCGTCTATGCCGCCGCAGGGCAAACGAACAAAAACCTGCCTTGGATCGCCTATGACGATCGGCTACGAGACCTGCCCCAAGCCAAATGGATCGCGGACGAAATGGCGCAAGATGGTGCAGCGCGACCACAGCTTCTCATCAACGACGCCGAGACGCTGCTGAAATGCCTGGTGCTGGGGTTGGGCAAGTCGCTTCTGCCCATCGAAGTTGGCGACAGGACACGCGGCCTCGTCCGCCTTAGCGGCGGCTCCAAGCCGATGGCGCGCGAGGTCTGGTTGCTTGTCCACCCGGAACTGCGCGAGCTGACGCGGGTGAAAGCAGTGATGAGCTGGCTGCAAGAGACCGCCGGAAAATTGGCCTAACCGAGCTTGGCCAAGGCCTGCTCCAGATCGGCGATCAAATCCTCGACCCGCTCGATGCCGATGGAGAAACGCAGCAGATTCTTGGGCACCACACTGTGCGGCCCTTCGACCGAAGCGCGGTGCTCGACCAAGCTCTCCACGCCGCCCAGGGACGCCGCGGCCAAGAACAGCTTCAAGCTGGACGCGGCTTTTTGAGCCTCCGCCTCGCCGCCCCGGACGCATAACGACAGCATGCCGCCGAAGCCGTTGGTCATCTGGCGCTTGGCGATCGTGTGGCCGGGGTGACTTTCCAGGCCCGGATAGAGCACCGAATCCACGCCCGGATGACACTCGAAGTGTCGTGCGATGCGCAGCGCGTTGTCCGACGCGCGCTCGAAACGCAGGAACAGGGTCCGCAAGCCGCGGATGAGCAGCCACGCCTCGAAGGCGCCTAGCACGCCACCCATCAAACCACGCACCAGGCCGATCTCCTTCCAGCGTGCGTCGGCCACGCGCGTGACAAGAACGCCCGCCAGAACATCGCCATGGCCGTTGAGATACTTGGACGCCGAGTGGAAAACGATGTCGGCGCCCAACTCCAAGGGCCGGGTGGTAACGGGCGGGGCCACGGTGCTGTCCACACACAAGATTGCGCCCGCGCGGTGCGCTGCGTCCGCGGCAGCCGCGATATCGATGACGTCCCAGGTCGGATTGACCGGCGATTCGATCCAGACCAACGTCGCGCCCGGTGCGACGGCGGCGGCCAGCGCCGCCGGATCGGATTGATCGAAAAAGGCCAGGTTGATGCCGCGTTCCTTGGCCAGACGGCGCATCCAATCCTGCAGCCCGTGATACATGACCTGGGGCGCCACGATCCGGTCGCCGGTTTTCAGCGTCTCCAGCAGGCTCGCGCAGGCCGCCAAGCCCGAGCCGAACACCCGCGCCTCCGCCCCGCCCTCCAGCTTGGCCAGTAGACTCTCGGCTTGGATGCAGGTGGGATTGCCGTAGCGGCTGTAGCGCAGACCGCCGATCAGCTCATAGTTCGAATCGCGCGCGAAGGTAGTGGAGGGCTGAAGAGGCGGCACCACGCCGCCCGTGCGCGGATCGATGAAGTGATCCGCCTGCACCACCAAGGATTCGAGTGAGTTTGGATTCGTGCCCATCGCCCCGCCTTTCTGTTAGCCGGGCCATACGATAGGCGGGGCGAGCGCTCTCAAGCGGCGGATTTATTGCCGGAAGCGGCGGCAAAAATGCGAGCCGGTCAGAATACCAGCGGCGCGTTGTCATAGATCAGCTTGGCGCCCGATATCAGCACGAAGCCATAGCAGATGCGATAAAACGGGATAGGCGGAATTTTGCTGTGAAGCCAGATTCCCAGCCCCATGCCGATAGGCGCGACCGGAGCCAGAACCAGCGAGGTCATCACGTTCTGGAAACTGAACAGGCCTAGAATCCCATAGGGCACGAACTTCATCCAGTTCACGACGGTGAAGAACAGCACCATGGTGGCGACATAGGCGCGGCGGTCCAGCCGCTGCGGCAGCAGATAAACGGCGATGGGCGGCCCGCCCGCGTGCGCCACGCAACTGGTGAAGCCGGACAGCGCCGACCAGAACAGGCCGCGACCCACACGCGGTTTGGACGGCGGCCGTTCCGCGCCACGCCGCAACCACCATTCCAACCCAAACACGAAGGCCAGGATGCCGATCAGAAGCCCGACCGCGTGATCGTCCAGCACGCCGAACAGAAGCCCGCCGGCCGCGATGCCGATGGCAGCACCCGGCACGATGACGCGCATCTGGCTGCGGTCCCACTGGCCGCGATAGCCCCAGATCCCGGTCAAATCCATGAGACATAGGATAGGTAGCGTGATGGCCGCCGCGACCGGCGCGGGCACGGCCAAGGCCATCAGCGGCGTTGAAAGCGTACCGACGCCCTGGCCGAACGCGCCTTTGGACACGCCCATGAGCAGGAGCGCCGGCACCGCCAGCATGTAGAAGAAAGGATCGGTGATCATCACGCCCCGGTGTGGTGGCGGGGCAGCATGTCCTTGATCGCGTAGCTCAGCATGGTCGGGGCGACGAACCACGGGCGGCCCGTATAGAGCGGGCGGGTCTCGAAGGGCAGATCGTCGAACGGCGTCGCGTTCTCCGCGCTGCGTCCGTTGAGGATGCGCAACGCGGCCGTATGGCCCAGATGGGTGCCAACCGCTATGCCCGAGCCGCAGCAGCCCAGCACGAAATGCGCGCCATCGTTCCGCACGCCGATATGGGGCAGGTATTGGAAGGTGAAGGCCACGAAGCCGTGCCACGTGTGGGTGACGCGCACGCCTTCCAACGCCGGAAATACCTGAAGCAGGCGGCGGTGCAAGCGCGGCGCGGTGCGGGCCGGATCGGTTTCGGATAAGGAGGCCCGGCCGCCGAACATGATGCGGTTGTGCTCGGGTGTCAGGCGCATCCCGAAGATCAACTTGCGCGTGTCGTGCAAAGCGCGCGGCGTGGGCATCACCTGTTTGACGCGCTCCGGCGACAACGGCTCGGTCGCGATGATATAGGCACCCAACGGAATGACGCGGCGGCGCAAATCCGGCGTCACGTCGCCGGTATAGGCGTTGGTCGCGATGAACAGATCGCGCGCCGTCAGCGTGCCGCGCGGCGTGGTGATGCGGAACAGCCCGCCGTCGCGTTCCAGATGCGTGACCGGCGTATGTTCGGCAATACGCGCACCGGCCGACAAGACGCGGTCGATCAGCCCCTGCTGGTACTTCGCGGGCTGGATGGTCGCGTCGATATGGCGCAGCTGGCCGCCGAAATAGAAATCCGTGCCGATATGTTTGGTTTGCTCCGAACGCGGCACCATGTCGCCCGCGAAGCCGACCTCGCGCTTCAGGATTTCCAGCTCCCGCCCCATCGCATCGTAATCTTCCTGGCGATAGGCGGCGACGAAGCGGCCGTTCCGCTCCAGGTCGCAGGAAATCTGCTCGCTCTCAATCAAGTTCTGGGTGAACTCGATGGCGCCGCGCCCCGATTTCATGATCGCAACGGCCTTGTCGCGCCCGTAGCTTTCGGTGAGCTGGCTGAAGCTGCGCTTGAACACCGCGCCCATCTGGCCCTGGTTGCGTGAGGCACCCCCGTTGGTGACCGCGCCCATCTCGCAGACCAGCACGTCGCGGCCACCGCGCGCGAGCGTCAGCGCGGCCGACAAGCCAACATAACCCGCGCCCATCACCACCACGTCGACGGATTTCGGCAGGTCGACTGTGGGCAACGGCCGATACGGCGCCGCGTCCCACCAATAGGGCTGGAACTTCACATCCGGCGTGAAAACCGATTCAACCATGGCCGACTACGCCCTCCTTCCGCCGCCGGAAGGCAGGCGGTCCAAGAACTTGTAGTACATGACCGCCGCGCCCAAAAACCATGGCGATCCCGAATAAAGCGGCCGCGTCTGGAATTGCAAGTCGTCGTAAGCCGTGGCGGCATCCGCCGTTCGGCCCAGGACCTTCAGCGCGACCTTGTGGCCGAGATAGGCCGCCAAGTGCACGCCCGAGCCACAATAGCCCATGGCGTAATGAATGCCGTCATGCACGCCGATATGAGGCAGCGAATCGAAGGTATAGGCCACGAACCCCATCCACGAATGGGTGATCTTGTAGCCCTTCACCTCCGGGAAAATGTTGGTCAGCGCATCGTGCAGAAGCGGGCCCGAGACCGCCGGGTCCGTCTCGTTGGCCACCACGCGGCCGCCGAAGACGAAGCGGGTGCCATCCGGAGAGGCCCGGTAGTAGTAGACGACCTGCCGCGTTTCGATGACGACGCGCATCTTGGGCATCAACCGCTTCATCAGATCGGACGGCAATTTCTCGGTCGCCATGACATAGCTTCCAATCGGAATGACGCGGCGGCGAAGCTCGGGCGATACCTCCGTGCTTCTGGTGTAGCCATTGGTCGCCATGACGACGTTCTTCGCGCGGATCGTGCCGCGCGCGTGGGTGACGACGAACCCAATGCCGTCCTTTTCCACCTTGGTGACTGGACAATGGGCGGCGATTGTCACGCCCGCCTTGACGGCGCGATCCAGCATGCCCGCATGGAACAGGCCAGGATGAAGGCTCGCGTTGTTATGCACCAACAAGCCGCCGTAATACGCGTCGGTGCCGATTTCCTTATGCTGCTCCGCGCGCGGCACCATGTCGGCGTCGATGCCGCATTCGCGCTGATAGACTGGCATCTCGGCCGCCAACCCGTCATAGGCGTCCGGGCGGTGCGCGCCAACAAAAAGGCCGCACACATTCCAGTCGCAGTCGAGAGCCTCGTTTTTGATCAGGCCTTCGACATAGTTGCGCGCGTTGGTCACCTCTCTGACCATGGCGACTGCGCGGTCCCTGCCGTGGATTTTGGTCAGAACATCCAAGCTCAGGCGCAACTTGGTGTGAACCTGGCCGCCGTTGCGTGTGCTGCAGCCCCAGCCCGCATCCTCCGCGTCGAAGGCGACGACTTCACGCCCCTCACGCGCCAAGGTCAGCGAGGCCGAAACACCAGTATAGCCGCAGCCGACAACAACCACGTCGGTACGTGCGGGCAGCGCCGGCTCGGGAAAGCTAGGGCGCGGCGCGGCTTCCCACCAATAGGGCTCGTATTTCGCATCCGCGGTGAAAACGCCCGCCGTCATGGCCGATTTAAGGGCGCCGGCCACTGCCCGACGGCAGACGGTCCAGGAAGTTGTAGTACATGACCGCGGCACCCAAAAACCAAGGCGCGCCGGAGTAGAACGGACGCGTCTGGAATTCCAGGCCATCATAGGCCGTCCGCGCGTCCTGTTCGCGGCCCAGCACCTTCAGCGCGATCTTGTGGCCGAGATAGGGCGCCATGTGCGCGCCCGAGCCGCAATAGCCCATGGCGTAGTGGATACCGTCATGGACTCCGATGTGCGGCAGTGAATCGAAGGTGTAGGCGACAAAGCCCATCCAGGAATGCGAGATCTTCGCATCCTTCACCTCGGGGAAGATGCCCGAGAGCACGTCGTGCAAGAGCGGGCCGGAAATGGCGGGGTCGGTCTCGCTGGCCGCGACGCGCCCGCCGAACACGAAACGCCGCCCGTCGGGAGAGGCGCGGTAGTAGTAGACGACGCGGCGCGTATCGCTGATGACGCGCATCTTGGGCATCAGCCGCTTCATCAGATCGACCGGCAATTCTTCCGTCGCCATGACATAGCTGCCGATGGGGATCAGCCGACGGCGCAAATCCGGCGCGACGCCGTCCGTGTAGCCATTGGTCGCCATGATGACGTTCTTAGCGCGGATCGTGCCACGCGCATGGGTGACGACAAACTCGTTGCCGTCCTTCTCGACCTTCGACACCGGGCAGTGAATGGCGATCTTCACGCCCGCCTTGATGGCACGGTCCAGCATCTCGGCGTGGAACTGACCGGGATGGAGGCTGGCGTTGTTGTGAACCAAAAGCCCGCCGTAGTAGGCGTCAGTGCCGATCTGCGCATGCTGTTCGGAACGCGGGATCATGTCGGCATCGATGCCGCACTCGCGCTTGTAGACCGGCATGTCGGCGGCCAACCCGTCGTAATCGCCGGGGCGATGTGCGCCGACGAAGCGGCCGCACACCGACCACTGGCAGTCGAGCGCCTCACGCTTGATCAGGTCTTCGATGTAATTGCGCGCGTTGGTCACTTCCTTGACCATCGCGGCCGCGCGGTCCTTGCCATACTTGGCGGAGAGATCGCCGAGGCCCAGGCGCAGCTTGGTTCCGATCTGACCGCCGTTGCGTGTGCTGCAGCCCCAGCCCGCATGCTCGGCGTCGAACGTGACAACCTCCCGCCCCTCGCGCGCCAAGGTCAGCGAGGCAGAAACGCCAGTGTAGCCGCAGCCCACCACGACCACGTCGGTGCGCCCGGGCAGCTTGGGTTCGGGCAGGACTGGCCGCGGCGCGGCCTCCCACCAATAGGGTTCCATCTTGGCGTTGGGCGCGAAACGGGAATCGGTCATGGCAGCCTCCGGGCGGGAACCGGAATTGTTACACGACAGCGATGCCCGCAGCCAGCAACGACCGCTCGCTATCCGATACTCCTAATTGACGCCGACCGCGTCACCCAGAACGGAGCCGATTTCACCCTGGACGGTCAGACGCGCCATCCCGTCCAACGGGGTCGGTTCGCGGTTGACGATCACCAGGCTAGCGCCGCGCTCGTGGGCCAAGGCCGGGAAACCGGCGGCCGGATAGACGACCAAGGACGAGCCCACGGAAATGAAGAGGTCGCAGGCGACGGTTTCGATCTGGGCCTGGTGCATGGGGCCCGGCGGCATGGCCTGGCCGAAGGCGATCGTGGCCGGCTTGATGATGCCCATGCACTCGGCGCACTCCGGCAGCGTGCCGTCGGCCACGAAGGCCTGCTTGATCGGCTCCAGCTCATAACGCTCGCCGCAGTCGAGGCAGGTGGCATAGGTCGTGTTGCCGTGCAGTTCGATCACCTTGCCCGCCGGAATGCCGGAGGCTTGGTGCAGCCCGTCGATATTCTGGGTGATGACGGCGGAGGCCTTCCCGGTTTCGATCAGCTTGGCGATGGCGCGATGGCCCCGATTGGGCTGGGCCGTCAGCAAGACCTTGTCGGTCTCGATCTTGCGCCGCCAATATTCCTTCCGCGCCTCGGCCGAAGACATGAACTCGCTAAAGTCGATGGGCCGGTACTTGCTCCATAACCCGCCAGGGCCGCGGAAATCTGGGATGCCGGATTCCGTGCTGACCCCCGCGCCGGTGAAAAACACGACGCGGCGGCTCTCGGCCAATAGTTTCCGCAGTTCCGACATTCCATCCGCCATCGCTTCACCGCCTCGTCCAATCACCACTGAAGTCTAGACCACAAGCACGCCTTGCCGAAGCCGCGGTCGTAGGGGCAACATTCCAGGCAACCGACGCGGACGACGCCGGAGCTTTGAGGAGGGGATGCCATGAAAATCCGAGAGATCGAGGCCATTCCGGTTCAGGTGCCGCGCCTCCAGATCGACGCCGCGCACGCGACCTTCACCTTCTCCAAGTTCACCATCGTTCTCGTGCGCACGGACAACGGCATGGAAGGGCTGGGCGAGGCCAGCATCGAATCGCCCTGGACCGGTGAAGATCCCCACGCTTGCGCGCATATCATCCGCACCTATCTAGCGCCCGCCCTGAAGGGGCATGACGTGCGCCGCATTCAGGATGCGAACCGGATCATGGACCGTGCCATTGCGGCCAATCCCTATGCCAAGGCCGCCATCGAGATGGCGCTGTGGGACCTGGCGGGCAAGGCCGCGAAGATGCCGCTGCACGATTTGTGGGGCGGCAAGGTACGCGAGCGCGTCGCGATCAAGTTCGTGGTCAGCGGCTCGCCCGCCAAATCGGCGGCCATGGCCAAGCGCGCGCTCAAGCGCGGCTTCCGCTACATCAAGATCAAGACCGGCCACGATTTAGTGGAAGACATCGGGCGCGTGCGCGCGGTGCGCAAGGCCGTGGGTCCGAAGGTGCCGGTGGGCATCGATTCGAACCAGGGTTGGTCCTTCACCGACACGATGAAAGCCCTGCCCGCGCTGGAGGCGGCCAACATCGGCTTCATCGAGCAGCCGTTCAACCGGTATCCGATGGAAGCATGGGCCGATCTGCGCCGCCGCACGCGCATTCCACTGGTCGCGCACGAAAGCCTGTTCACGGTGGATGATGCGCGCGAGCTGGCCAAGCACAGGCTGGTCGACGTCTTCGCGGTGACGCCGCCGACCCATGGCAGCTATGTCGCCACGCGCGACATCCTGGCCATTGCGCAAGCCAACCAGATCCCGTGCCTCCTGGGCAGCACGATCGAGCTGGGCATCACCTCGGCCTTCATGGCCCATATCGGCGTGTCGCACCCGTGCTTCGACGGCACGGTGCCATCCGACATCGTCGGGCCCTTCTATCACGACGAGGATATCGTGAATGAGACGTTCCCCCTGGTGGACAGCGGCGTGGCGCCGCCGCGCGGACCGGGGTTGGGCGTCACCTTGAATCGCAAGGTGCTGAAGAAGTACCGTTCCGATTGAAGCTCCGCGATCACGGCTTGTTGATCGCAAGCGGGTTGCGCGGCGTATTTCCGCGCCCCATCTCTTGAGAAGACCGGGCCTTAGCGGGCCCCCACCTTCGACCCAGGAGGCAGGCCATGTGGATGTTCGAGAAGAAGCTGCGGATGCCGACGCGCGAGGAGGCCCTGCCGGGCCGCTCCAGCGCCATGCGCGTGCCCAAGGCCCATTTCGTCAACGGCCAGACCCTGACCCCGCCCTTCCCGGCCGGGACGGAGGTCGCCATGTTCGGCATGGGCTGTTTCTGGGGCGTGGAACGCAAGTTCTGGCAAGCGCCGGGCGTGGTCACCACGGCGGTCGGCTACGCCGCCGGCGTGACGCCCAACCCGAGCTATGAAGAGGTCTGCTCGGGCCGCACCGGCCATAACGAGGTGGTTCTGGTCGTGTTCGACTCGAAGGTCACCAGCTACGAAGCGCTGCTGAAAATCTTCTGGGAAGGCCACGATCCGACCCAAGGCATGCGCCAGGGCAACGACATGGGCACGCAGTACCGCTCGGGCATCTATGTCACTTCGCCCAAACAGCGCGAGGCGGCCGAGCGCTCGCGCGACATGTACCAGGCTCAGTTGAGCACGGCCCATTACGGCCCGATCACGACCGAGATCCTCGACGCGCCGAAGTTCTTCTACGCCGAGGATTACCATCAGCAGTACCTGGCCAAGAATCCGGGCGGCTATTGCGGTGTGGACGGTACGGGCGTGTCTTGCCCCATCGGCCTGCCGGAACTGGCCACGGCCTGACGGGCTACGCTGGCGCCCGGTAACGGCGCCAGCCTTCCGCCCTCAAATCGCACGCGGGACATTTGCCGCAGCCATAACCCCAAGCATGGCTGTGTGCGCGATCGCCCATGTAGCAACTGTGGCTGTGTTCGCGGATTGCTTCGACCAGCTTTGATCCGCCGAGCGATTCGGCGAGACGCCACGTCTCAGCCTTGTCGATCCACATCAGGGGCGTGTGCAGCACGAAGCGCCGCGCCATGCCCAGGTTGAGCGCGACCTGCATGACCTTGATCGTGTCGTCGCGGCAATCGGGATAGCCGGAATAATCCGTCTCGCACATGCCGCCCACGATGTGGCGCAGGCCGCGCCGGTAAGCGACCGCCGCGGCATAGGTGAAAAACAGAAGATTGCGGCCCGGCACGAAAGTGGAGGGCAGCCCTTCCTCCGTCATGCGGATTTCGGCATCGCGCGTCAGCGCCGTCTCGCTGATGGAGGACAGCGACGACAAGTCGACCAGATGATCCTCGCCCAGCCGCTCCGCCCAATCCGCGTTCAGCGCGCTTAGCGCGCGCCGCACCACGTGGCGGCACTCCAGTTCGACCGCATGACGCTGGCCGTAATCGAACGCAATGGTCTCGACCTTGTCGAAGCGTGCCAGGGCCCAGGCCAGGCACGTGGCCGAGTCCTGCCCGCCCGAGAACAGAACCAATGCGCCTTCGCCGTGCTCAGCCATGAGCGCCCTCAGAAGAAACCCTTGTCCATCAGCTTCACGCCGATGGCCAGCAAAGCCAACAGGACCAGCTTCCGGAACAGCGCCTGCGGCACGCGGCGGCGCAACCTCTGACCGACCCACAAGCCTAGGAACGACGGCACGACCGCCGCGATCGCGGTGGGCAGCATGCCGCCCGTGAACATCTGCCGGCCGGTGACACCCAGCATGAGCGGCACGGTGATGGCGGTCGCGACCATGCCCGTGAACTGGACGAAGCGCTCCTTATCGAAACGCAGCCCGTCGATATAGATCATCAGCGGCAAGGCCAACGAGCCGGTGGCACCGGTGACGATGCCGGTCGAGATTCCCGTCAGCGGTCCCAGGATTTTCTCCCACCGGCGCGGAATCGTGACGGGCACGGTCACCATGCCCAGAAGAGCGTAGAAACATAGGATGATGCCCAGCACGCCGCAGAGCAGGTCCGGGTCTACGCTGAACAGGATCATGGTCCCGATGACGACGCCAATGGCGGCCGCCACGAACAGCGACCAGTGGCGCCGGAGCAGTTCCCAAAACGCGCCGCCTTGCACGCTTTGGTAGATGTTGGTCATGGCGGCCGGCACGGCCATCAGGCCGATGGCCGTGCGCAAATCCATGGAAGCGGACAGAATCGCCAGCGAGACGGTCGGCAAGCCGAGCCCGATCGTGCCTTTCACCAGGCCGCCGATCAGGAACGCGGCCAGCGCGATCAGGATGTGGTGCGTGTCGAGAGAAATGGGGAAATCTCACGCCGATGAATGGCGGGCACCCTCGGCGACGGGCCGCGCCGCGTCAAGACGTCAGCCGGACAAGGCTATCTTGCTTTTACGGTAGGGAACCAGGGACAGGACCAACAGCACGGCCAGGAAGGCAAACATGATCGCATAGGCCTGGGCGTGCGAGAGGCCCGCGCTCAGGCTATGCTCGATCACCTCGCCGGTCGCCACCTGCATGATGGCGGCGCCGATGAAGTTGAAGAAATTGAGCAGCGTGGCGCCCCGCCCCTCTTTCCCGGCCGGAAAGAAGACGCGGCCGTGGGCGATAGCCAGGCCATAGGCGGCGCCGAACAGGCCGACCACGATCATCAGCACCACCGCCAGCGTCACCGACGCGGACGGCCAGATGGTCATCGTGATCAGCGCCACCGCTGTTACCGCCGACACGATCATGACCAAAGGACGCGGCGAGCCTGCCCAACGTTCCAGCGGCCCGATCGCGTAGTTGAGCGCGGAAGCCGCGAGCACCATGCCGACCAAAACATTGCCACGGTCGACCGGCCCCATCCCGAAGACATCGGCGAGATAGGGTCCGCCCCACAAGGCGCGCACCGCCATGATGACGCCGCTGCACACCAGAACGAAGGGCAGCAACGGCCATAGTTCGCGCACGCCCATCACCACGGCGATACCGCGCACCGCCTGGCGCATGCTTTCGCGCGCTTGCGCGGGCGCATCCTTGCCGACCGCCAAGACAATGTAGAGCGCGAGGAAGAAGGTCGCCGCCGCCATGCCCCACATGGCGCCGCGCCAGCCCAGCCATTCGGACATTGCCGCCAATGGCGTCGCGGCCAAGATCGCGCCCATGTTGCTGGTCGCCAGCACGATCGCCATCACCGACAGGAACCGTTCGCGTGCCCAGGTGCGGGCGATATAGACGACCGTGGCCATAAACAAGGGCGCGCAGGCCAGCCCCAAAAGGATCTGCGCGAGGATGGCGGCGGAGATCGAAGGCGCGGCGGCGAACAAGCACGCGCCCACGACACCGATGCTCAGCCCCACGGTGACGGTCAGGCGCGGCCCCCACCGGTCGAGCGCAACACCCACCGGCACTTGCGCCAGCGCGAACGAGAAGAACCAGACCCCGGACAGCGTGCCGAGGTCGGACGCGGTCGCGCGCAGATCGGCCGACAACTCCGGCGCTAGCACCGCGAGGTTGCTGCGGAAGAAAACGCTCAGCACGACGCCGAGCGTGTACGCCACCAAATCCCTCATGGGCCGGGACTGTATGGATAACACCTTCAAATACCTACGTATTTTCCAATATCCATAATAACCTTTTATAGATATTTAGAAGGTTATATAGTCGTGACAACAATCCAGCGGAGCACACGGCTATGACGTCTTGGAATTTGAGCAAACGGTTCGATTTCGCGGGCAATGAGATCGCCTACGAGGTGATGGGTAACGGCCCCCCGCTGGTCCTGGTCCACGGGTTTCCCGGCAATTCCTTCTCGTGGCGCCATGTGGCGCCCGCCTTGGCGCGCAAGCACCGCGTCCACGTCTACGACATGCTGGGCTTCGGCCAGTCGGCCATGCGCGAAGGGCGCAAGGTCTTCGGGGATTCGCAGACCGATCTTCTGGCCGCGCTGCTGGAACACTGGAAACTGGATGCGCCGCTGATGGTGGCCCACGACATCGGCACCGCGCCCGCGCTCGGCGCCCATCTGTTCAAGTACCGTCAATACGGACGCCTGATCCTGCTGAGCGCGGCGGTGCTGAATCCATCCGTCTCGGCGAACTCCATGCATGCGCGCGCGCATCTCAAGGCCTATCAGACCATGCCGGCCAAGCTGTACGCCCAAATCATGCGCGCCCATATCCCCACCACCATGCACACGGGCATGAGCGAAGAGATTTTCCAGGGCTATTTCGGGCCGTGGAGCACGCCGGAAGGTCAGGCCGCCTATTACCGCTTTCTCGGCGATTTCGAGGAATCCTATCTCGACCGCGTCGAAGCGCATATGCATCAGGTCTTGCCCGAAACATTGATCCTTTGGGGCGACGACGACACCTGGATTCCCCTGGCACGCGGGGAAAAGCTGCAAAAGCTGATTCCACGCGCGGAACTGCGCCTGATCCCCAAGGCAGGGCACTTTCTGATGGACGATGCGCCGGAGGCCGTGACCCGCGAGATCGAAGCTTTCGCGATCAAATAGGCCTAAATCGCGAACCTAGGCGGGGGTAGGACAGCCCCGTCTCCCTAGCTACAATCCCCTCGACGTGAGCCGTTGAGGGGATTTTCATGCTGAAGAATCGTTTCATCGACTGTATCTACACGCACACCGAGGGCGAGCCGACCTGCATCGTCCATCACGGCATCCCCTATCCTGCGGGCCTCGATATCCTGGGCAAGCGCGCGTTCCTGGAGAAGAACTATGACTGGCTGCGCCAGTCGCTGATGCGCGAGCCGCGCGGACACCAGGATATGTTCGGCGTCTTCGTCACACCGCCCTCCTCGTCCGATTACGACGCCGGCATGATCTGGATGGACGGCACCCATTTCCATGACATGTGCGGTCACGGCACCATCGCGCTCAGCATGGCGCTGGTCTCGCACAATCTGGTCCCGGTGACCGGCAACCGCACCAAGATCCGCTATGAAACCACCGCGGGCGACGTGACGGCCGAGGTCGCGTCCAACGACCAGGCCGCGGAATGGACCCGCTTCGAGAACGTGCCCGCCTATGTGGCTGAGCGCGACATTCCTCTCGACGTGCCGGAGGTCGGGCGCGTGAGCGTCGACCTCAGCTTCGGCGGCAACTATTTCATCCAACTAAACTGGGGCGACCGCCAGCCGCGCATCGCGCCGGAGAACGCGTCCTATTTCTCGCGGCTGGGCCTGCTCGTGAAGAAGCTATTCAACGAGAAGGTGAAAGTGGTGCATCCGACGAAGCCGCACATCAAGCATGTGGATTTCGTCACCATCTATCACGACGGCACCCTGCCCGGCGCCTTTTACCGCAACGTCCACGTCTTCTCGGACGGCAAGATGGACCGCTCGCCCGGCGGCACCGGCACCAGCGCCATGCTGGCCATGCTGGAGTCGCACGGACGGATCAAGATCGGCCAGACGATCAAATCCGAAGGCCTGTTAGGCAGCGGCACGTTCGAAGGCTGCATCGTGCGCGAGACCAAACTCGGCAATCACCGCGCGTTCGTGCCCACGGTGAAGGGCACGGCCAACGTGATCGGCTATGCCAAGTGGCTGATGAGTCCCGACGACCCTGTCAGCAAGGGCTTCGTGATCTCTTGACGCGCTAGGCCAGGCGGAACGTCGGCAGCGGATAGCGCGCGGCGTCGGGCATCGCCACAAGCCCGACCGCTGCGCCACTGCGCGTTTTCTCCCGGTCGTCGCCCACCACGCGCGACAGCATCAGCGGCCCCTCCGCGAGCTGAACCTCGACCAGCACCACCGGCACCTCGGGCTGGAAAGATTCGTGGTTGGGCCGCCAGACCACGCCATAGCCGACGACGGTGCCCTTGCCGCTGGCCTCGAACCACTCCAAATCCGCCGACCAGCAATGCGGGCACATGGGACGCGGGTAATAGATGGCCTTGCTGCATCCCTTGCAGCGCTGGAGCGCCAGCACGCCCTTGCGCCAGGCGGCCAGGAACGGCGCGTTGTCGGCATCCTCATAGGGCTGGGGATAGCCCGGCTGCGCGCTCATGCCACGTTCTCCAGAATCACGGCGCTGGCGCCCAATCCATGGCCGTAGCCGACCATGCCGTAGCCCGCGACGAGGCCGCGCGAAACGCCGGGAATCTGCCGCGCGCCGGCCTCGCCGCGCAGTTGGCAGACGGCCTCCCACAAGCCGATCATGCCGCCGCCCGCGCCGGTCTGGCCGCAGGAAAGCTGGCCGCCGCCCGTGTTGACCGGGAAGCTGCCGTTCCACGCCATCTCGTGACGCGCGAGGAACGGGCCGACCTCGCCTTTGGCGCAGAAGCCCAGATCCTCGAGTTGGATCGCCACCATGATCGGATAGTCGTCATAGGATTGGACGAATTGCATGTCCCGCGGCCCATAGCCCGCATCGGCATAAAGCCGGTCGCGGAACAGAGCCCAGCCACCCTCCAACGGCGCGATCTCGCCCGGCGGATGATTGTGCCGCTCGTACCCCGACAGCACGCGCACCCGCTTTTCCTTCGGCACGCGATCCAATGCCGTGACCAGCACGGCCTCGGCACCGATGCAGGGCAGCACGCAATCGTAGAGGCGCAGCGGGTCGGCGATCATGCGCGCGTTGAGATAATCGTCCATGGTCATCGGCGTCCGCAGCAGCGCATTTTCGTTCAGCATCGCGGAGGCGCGCTGGCCGACACAGACGCGGCCCAGTTGCTCGCGCGTGGTGCCGTAGCGCTCCATATGTTTGCGCGTGACGATGGCGAACAGACCGTTGGGACCGCCGAACCCATGCGGCACGGCATAGTTAGACAAGGCGTGGTTGAAGTTGCCCATCAGCTTGTAGTGGGCGTTCACGTCATAGAGATCGCCCGCGATGCAGAGCACGGCATTAGCCTGCCCTGCCTCGATAGCCTGGATCGCCGCCAGGACCGAGGACAGCGAGCCCGCGCCGCCCGCCGTGAAATACCAGGCCCAGGAAACGGACAGGCCGAACTGGTCGCACAGCGTCACGGCATTGTCGGGGGGAAGCTGGAACGAACTGATGGCGAGCCCGTCGATGTCCTTCTTCTGCATCCCTGCGCTTTCGAGCGCGCGCCGGCCCGCCTCGGCCAGATAGCCGATCAGGGTGCCGTCGGGTTTCTTGGAGTATTTCGTCTGGCCCAGGCCGACGATACCGATCTCGCGCGACGCCATATCAGATCACCCCGGCCTTGCGCATCCCGTCGATCGTCTGGACGCTGAGGCCAAGCACTTCGCGGAAAACATGATCGTTGTCGCGGCCCGGCTCGCCGCCCGTCCAGCGCACCGAACCCGGCGTCTCGCTCAGCTTCGGTACCGGCGCCGGCAGTCGCATCGGGCCGAATTGCGGGTCCATCACGGTGGTCAGCGCCTCGCGCGCGGTCATGTGCGGATCGGCGAAGACATCCGCCATGTCGTTGATCTTTCCAGCAACCACTTTGTTCGCCTCGAAAGCCTTCAGGGCTTCCGCCGTCGTCCGCTCGGCCAGCCAGTCCCGCACCAGCCCGTCCGTCGCGTCACGATGCTCGGCGCGCGCATCCTGGCTGGAGAAGCGTGGATCGCTTTTCAAGTCCGCGCGCTCCATGGCATCCAGCAGATTGTTAAAGATGGCCTGGGAACCAACACTGATCGCCACGTGGCCGTCGCGCGTGGCGTAGATGTTGCGCGGGACGTCCTCTTCCATCTGGTTGCCTAGAAGCGGCTTCTTCTTGCCTGTCTGGTCGTAACGGACGATGGCCGATTCCAGGATGCGCAGGAACGGCTCGAACAGGCTGACATCGACCACCTGGCCGCGGCCCGTCTGCCGCCGTGCATTGATCGCCGCCATAGCGCCGAAGGCCGCATAGGTGCCCGCCACGTAATCGCCCAACGGGAAAGCGGAAACCATCGGGCCGCGGTCGGGAAAGCCGGTGAAGGAAGCCAGACCCGAATAGGCCTCGGCAATGGTCGCGTAGCCGCCGCGCCCGCTATAGGGGCCGGTCTGGCCATAGCCGCTGACGCGCACCCAGACGATATGCGGAAATCTGGCCGCCAAATCACCCGGGCCCAGGCCCCAGCGCTCCAGCGTGCCTGGGCGGAAATTCTCGACCACGATATCGCTGCGCCCAATCAGGGCCAGCGTGGCCTCGCGCGCCTCTGGGCGCGAGATGTCGAGTGTCGCCAACCGCTTGTTACGCGCCATGGCCTTCCACCAGAGCGGCTGACCATCCTTGAAGGGCGGCCACTCGCGCAGCGCGTCGGGCTTGCCCGGCTTCTCCAGCTTGATCACTTCCGCGCCGAAATCGCCGAGCAGCGTGCCGCAGAACGGCCCCGCAAGCATCGAGCCGGTTTCGAGCACCTTGATGTCAGAGAGAGCCGTCATCGGTCCACCTCGCGCATTGACGGCCTACTATTCGCGCCGCGTCGTGGCCTTTTCGATGCCGACCGTCACATCGATCAGCAGCACGGCGACGATAGCCACATAGATCGTGATGGCTGACACGGCCGCGATGATCGGGTCGACGTTGAACTGGATGTAATTGAACATCTTGACCGGAATCGTGATCAGCTCCGGCGTCGAGTTGAAGACCGCCACCTCGACATCGATCCACGAGATGATGAAAGCGAACAAGGCGCCCGCGATGACGCCCGGCTTGATCTGCGGCAGCGTCACCAAGAAGAACGTCTGCAATGGCGTCGCGCCCAGATCCTGCGCGGCCTCTTCCTGCGCGATATCGAACCCCGACAGCGAAGCCAGCGTGGTCCGCATGACATAGGGCATGACCAGCACGACGTGGCCGACGAACAGCGCCCAGAATGTGCGCGCGAAGCCCATGGTGCTGGCGTATTGCAGGATGGCCACACCCAGCACGATGGTCGGCAGCACGAGCGGCGAGAGGAACAAAGCGCTGATGGCCTGCCGGCCGGGGAAGCGCTTGCGCGCCAGCACGAGGCCCGCCGGCACGCCCAGAAGCAACGCACCGGCCGTGGCCGACAAGGCCAGCTTGGCGCTGGTGAAAAGGGATTCGACGAAGGATGTGTCGTGGAAGAAGCGCGCATACCATTTCCACGTCAGGCCGACAGGAGGAAAGCGCAGATATTCCGTGGTCGTGAACGAGATGCCGATGACGACCAGGAGCGGGAACGCCAGGAAGATCAGCGCCAGGATACTGATGCCTGACAGTGAAGCGCGGCCGAGAGAGTCGGAAAGCCGCATCGCCTACCCCTTCGCGTGGCGTTCGATCACCAGCAGATATCCGGCGATCAGCAGCAGGGTCGAAACAAGCAACGCGACGGCCAGTGTCGCGCCGAAGGGGAAGTTCAGCGTCGCGGCATATTGCTGATAGATCAGCATCGACATGACGGTTTTCTTGCCGCCCGACAGGATGCTGGGCGTGACGTAAGCGCTGACGCTCAACGTGAAGACGATCAGCGAACCGGCAATGACGCCGGGCAAACTCAACGGAAAGGTGACCTTGAGGAACGCCACGATGGGATGCGCACCCAGATCGCGCGCGGCTTCCAGCAACGACGTGTTGATGTTCTGCAGGATACTGGCCACCGTCAGAACCATGAACGGAAGCATGATATAGGCCATGCCGATCACGATGCCGCCCTCGGTGAATAGGATCTGGACCGGCTTATCCACGAAATCGAGAGCGACCAGGGTATCGTTGACCATGCCCTTGCGTCCAAGCAGGACCAGCCAGCCGAAGGCGCGCACGATGCTGCTGGTGAACAACGGCGTCACGATGACGATGTAGATGATGCGGCGAAGCAGCGTGCTGCGCACGTTATAGGTGATCGTATAGGCCAGCGGATAGCCGACCACGAGGACCAGCAGCGTGACCCACAGCGCGATCTTGAAGGTCAGATAGAGGGCGCCCCAGTAATAACCGTCCGTCGCGATCTTCACATAGTTGGCGGCGCTCCAGCCGCCGTCCGCGGGCATGCGGAAGCTAGCCACCGCCACGGTCCCAAACGGCACGATGAAGAAGATGAACAGGAAGGCGACCGGCACGCCCAGTAGGAGCACGGCACTCCAGGGGTTGATGCGCATCGCCCGCGCCTCAGCCGGCCGTGACGGCGTGGACCGGACAGCGCGTCATTGCGCCAGCACCCGGCCCCGGTCGCGGGGCCACCACAGTTCGATCGCCGCGCCCTTCGCGGCATAGTCCACGGCTTCGCCCGAGGCGGAATGGGCCGCGATCTCCTGTCCCGAGGGCAGGGCCGCATAGACGCGCCATGCGCTGCCCAAAAACACCTTGTCCCGGACCGTGGCCTTGAGCACCACCGGCGTCCCGCCCGAGGGCGGTGCGCCAAGCTGGATATCTTCGGGCCGGATCATCAGCGTGGCGTGCGCGCCGGCACCCGCAGCGTCATAGGGAAGCGCGGCATCACCCAGCGCGAGGCGGCCATCCTTGACCGCGCACTCAATGAGATTGGCCTCGCCGATGAAATCGGCGACATAGCGCGAATTGGGCGCGCGGTAGATATCTTGTCCCGTGCCAATCTGGGCGACCTTGCCTTGGTTCATCACCGCGATGCGGTCGGCCATGGCCAGGGCTTCCTCCTGGTCGTGGGTGACATAGATGAACGTGATGCCGAGCTGGCCGTGCAGCCGCTTCAGCTCCACCTGCATCCGCTTGCGCAGCTTCAGGTCGAGAGCACCCAGCGGCTCGTCCAGCAAAAGCACCTGCGGCTGGTTCACAATGGCACGCGCCAGCGCGATACGCTGCTGCTGACCGCCCGAAAGCTGACGCGGATAACGTTCGCCGTAGCCATCCATGCCGACCATGGCCAGCACTTCGGCCACCTTCTTCGCGATTTCGGCCTTGGGCATCCCCTTGCGTCGCGGACCGAAAGCCACGTTTTCGGCCACCGTCATATGCGGGAACAGGGCGTAGTTTTGAAACACGGTGTTCACCGGCCGCTCGTGGGGCGGAACGTCATTGATCACCTTGCCGCCGATGCGGACTTGCCCTTCTGTCGGCTCGACGAAGCCCGCGATCGAGCGCAAGAGCGTGGTCTTGCCGCAGCCGCTCGGCCCCAGAAGCGCCAGGAATTCGCCCTGGCGCACGTTGATGGAGACGCCGTCGAGCGCCGCGACGGCGCCGTAGCGTTTCACCAGCCCGACAATTTCGATCAGATCGCCTGCCATGGCGGAAGCGTTCCGCGCCCCGGGAATGCCGCCCCGGGGCGCTCGACGCGATGGATCGCCGGCCTACTTACCCGCGACCTGTTTGTTCCAGATCTCCGTCAACCGGTCGCGGTTGGCGTTGACCTCCTCCCAATTCGGCAGGAACAGACTCTTGACCGAGCCATTGGGCCCCCAAGGCATGCGCGCCTTGGCCTTGTCGGTGAGCGTCACACCCTTGGTCGCCGGGCCGACATAGAGATTTTCGCTGAGGCAGGTCGCGGCTTCCTTGCTGATCGCGAAGTTGATCAGCTTCTCAGCCGACTCCTTCTTCTTCGTGCCTTCCACCAGATGGATGCGGATGTCGGAGGACGGCGCGCCTTCCTTGGGAACCGCATAAGCAATCGGCAGCCCCTGGTCCGCCAAGCCCCACGCCGCCGTCGCATAGTGCGCGCCGATGATGGCTTCGCCGCTCTGGAAGTTGCTAGCGCCCTGGCCTGAAGCGTCGTAGTAGGACGACACTTTCAAGGTCTTCAGGCGGTCCACGCCCGGCTGGACATTCTTTATGTCGCCGCCGGCGGCCTTATTGATGGTGAGGAAGAACGGAATGCCGGCCGCGTTGACCGGGCTCGGGATGATCACCTTGCCTTCGTATTCCTTTTTCCAGAGGTCCCACCAGGACGATGGCGCTTCTTTCACTTCCTTGGTGTTGTAGGTCAGGCCCACGGCGTAGAAGCCCGTGCTGGCCGCGTAGATCGAGCCATCTTTGCGCTTGTAAACGCCTTCATCGATCACGTTGGCGATGTTTGGGACCTTTTTCGGATCGATCGTGCCGACGGTGCCATCGGCCATGGCCAGCTCGGAAATGCCGCCGTCGATCCACACCGCGTCGAGCGCCGGGTTGCCTTTCTGCTGCTGCAACTTGGAGCGCGTCACCGTGGACACGCTGGGCTCCGACGTCACGCCGATACCGGTCGCCGCCGTGAACGGTTGGAAGACGCATTTTTCGATGGCCGTACCCCAATTGCCGCCATAGATGGCGACGACCAACTTTTCCTGCGCGAACGATGGCGCGGCGAGCGCGACGCCAGCGGCTGTGACGCCCAACATCAAGATGCGACGCATATCCTAGGTCTCCTTCCCTGTTGGGGGGCCCGCATGTGCCCGCGAGACCCCATCCCCCTACAAACCGAGTGCCGCCTCCCGAGCGACTTTTCTAATCATGCGATGGTCCGCAGGTGCGGCGCAACGTCCCTTCCCAGCTCTAGGTAGACCCGCCTATCAGGCGACCAAGAGCTCCATCAACGGCACGTGCTGTTGGCAACCGTAGACGTCGCTTTCGCCGATGTCGCTCTGACCCACCTGGCGCCGGATCGTGACCTTGAAGGCATGGGCCGATTCCAACTCGAACAACGAAGTCACCTCGGACGGCTTCAAGGACAGCGCCTTGGCCACGGACTCGCGCCCGAGAACGCCTGACGCCTTCACGCGCTTGAAGGTCGCGGCATCGGGCAGCAGCACGTCGAAGGTCAGCCGGTACGGCCCCGCGTTCTTGCTGCGGATGATGACGGCCAAGTCGGCCAGGCGCGCGGCTTCCATGTCAGACGTCCTCATAATGGATCGGGAAGGCCTCATAGGGATCGCGCACTTTCATCAAATGATAGGCCGAGAAGGCGTAAGCAGGCCCCGCGTCCAGTTCCGACGGCGAATACGGGAAGGCCAGATTGCCCGAAGTGTTGAGCTGACCTTTGTAATGGGTGTGCAGCAAGCCGCCGCTGATGTGATGGCAGGCCGCGTGGGCTAGATCCATCTCCGACGCCACCACTTCGATAATCAGGCCCAGTTCGTGCGACGCGATTTTCTTCTGCGGCTCCAGCGCACGCATCACACCGTCTTTGCCGTATACATGGAACGTGACCTGAACGTCGTGCGGCTTCATGTAGCGCACGGCCTCTTCCTTCGCCGCAGCCAGGATTTCGTCGATGCGTGTGATCATGGTTGGACAGCGGACGCCCGCGACACAA
Source organism: uncultured Alphaproteobacteria bacterium (assembly GCA_902826885.1). Taxonomy (GTDB): domain Bacteria; phylum Pseudomonadota; class Alphaproteobacteria; order CADEGL01; family CADEGL01; genus CADEGL01. Next base: position 221,343 of record CADEGL010000001.1, read on the forward strand.
ATGCTGCGGAACCCCATTCGCCGCGCGCCCTCCAGCTTGATCCAGCATTCGCTCTCGGGAATGAACTTGGCGCCGGAGACGCGCACGCGCCTCTCGCCCGCCTGCTCGAAGCGGCAGTCATTAAGGTCGACCCGGTAGCCAGGCCCGTGCTGGTCGAACGGATTCTCGCGCTCGTAAAGCGTATGGGCGGCGACCGACGTCAGCGACGCCCGGCGGCCGATACTGCCCGGCTCCAGTTCGAACGCATCGCCCTTCAGGAATCCCATCATCACGTCCATGGCGAAAGGCACGGCGGAAAACGCGCCGCACTCCAGGATCTTGCCCATGTGCATGGCCAAGCCCTTGTGGCCGCCTTGCATGATCGGATAGGCCGCGATGGCGGCGTCATCACAAGCACGACCCGCGATCACCACGTCGGCGCCGGACTGAAGCGCCTTGATGATCGGCTCGAAACCCATCTGCGCCACGATGTGGGTCGAGGAATCGACCAGGTCGGCGGTCAACGCGAAGCCGGCTTCGAAATCCTTCACCTCGCCCGCCGCGATGGCCTTCTTGATACGGGCAGGCTCGATGTCGGCGTAGATCCAAGCCAATTTGAAACGGTTGAGGCGCAGATCGCGCGCCACCTCGCGCACGATCTCCACCAGGAAGTCGACATGGGGACGAGAGCCCGAGCCACCCGCGCTGCCAACCACCAGCGGTATGCCGGCCGCGCGGCTGGCCGCCATCAACTCGGTCAGCTCCTTCTTGTAACTGAAGCGTGACACCAGCACCTCGCCGGACCCCAGGTAGTGCGGGCCGGGGTCGGTCGAGCCGGCGTCGACGGCGATCACGCCAGGCTTGAAGTCCATGCCACGCTTGAGCGCATCGGCGCCGAAGCCGTAGCCGAGGGTCCCCGTGGGGGCCAAAACGGTGATGGCTGTCATGGGACGGGCATGATGGAAGCCACCCCCGGCGCGGTCAACCTAGGGGATGGGAACCAAATCGGTACGAAGGCGTTGGTACGGCGACCATGAGGGGAGATCGCCATGCTCAGCACGATCCTTCTAATCGTACTCATCGTCCTTCTGATCGGTGCCGTTCCGGCTTGGCCGTACAGCCGTGGCTGGGGCTATTACCCCAGCGGCCTGCTCGGCATCGTCCTGATCGTCGTCTTGATCATGCTGCTGATGGGACGAATCTAACCGCCGCCGTATGACCCGGGCGGCCCCCAAGCCGCCCGGCATGCGCTTAACAATTCGCGCCGCAACCCCGCCCCATATCGCCCCGGGGTTCCGCCGCTGTTTGACCGATGCCCGACGCGGATACGGCAATCAAGGCCAATAACAGTAATACGCGTATCATCCGAACAACTCCGATAGGGATTCTTCATTTTACCTGATGAAGTCTTGCACGCGCGTTTTTTCGCTCTGCTAAACTGACTGTCCAAACCAGATGGGGGCGTTGCATGGCAGCCGAGGCGATCAGGACGCGGTGTTGCATCGTGGGCGGCGGCCCAGCAGGCATGATGCTGGGTTTTTTGCTGGCGCGCGCGGGCGTGAAAGTCGAGGTCCTCGAGAAACACGCGGACTTCCTGCGCGACTTCCGCGGCGACACGATCCATCCATCCACGCTTGAATTCATGTACGAGTTGGGGCTGCTCGACGAGTTTCTGAAGTTGCCGCACGAGAAAGCGCTCCACCTCTACGGACAAGTGGGTGACGAAACCTTCACCGTCGCCGATTTCACCCACTTGCCGACCCACGCCAAGTTCCTGGCCGTGATGCCGCAGTGGGATTTTCTCGATTTCTTGGCCCGTCAAGGCGCGCGCTATCCGAACTTCTCGCTGCGCCAGCGCACCGAGGCCACCGACCTGATCGCCGAAGGCGGCCACATCGTCGGCGTCAGGGCCACGGCGCCGAGCGGTCTGCTCGAAATCCGCGCCGACTTGGTGGTGGGAACCGACGGCCGTCACTCGCTGGTGCGCGAGAAGGCGGGCCTCCAGGTCGAAGATTTAGGCGCGCCGATGGATGTCTTGTGGTTCCGCATCTCGCGCCGCGCGAGCGACCCAGCGGAAACGATGGGGCGTTTCGCCAAGGGCGGCATGTTCGTCCTCATCAACCGGGGCGAGCATTGGCAATGCGGCCTTGTCATCGCCAAAGGCTCGATCGAGCGCATTCACGCCGCGGGCCTTCCCGCCTTTCGCGCGGATGTGGCCGAGAGATGCCCCTTCACCGCCGACCGGATCGGGGAGATCCGCGACTGGGATGACGTGAAGCTGTTGACCGTTGCCGTCAATCGCTTGCCGCTCTGGCACAAACCGGGCGTGCTGTGCATCGGAGACGCCGCCCACACCATGTCGCCGGTTGGCGGCGTGGGCGTGAACCTGGCTGTCCAGGACGCCGTAGCTACGGCCAATATCCTGGCCACGCCGTTGCGCGAAGGCCGCGTGACGGAAGCGGATCTGGCCCGCATACAGAAGCGCCGCACCTTCGCGACGCGAATCATTCAGCGATTCCAGATCGCGGTGCAAAACCGAGTCGTCGTCAGTGTGTTAGGCAGCACGGGACCGCTCAAAGCCCCGTTTGCCTTGCGTCTGCTGGGGAGCTGCCCGTTCCTCCAGCGCCTGCCCGCGCGCATGCTGGGCCTGGGTGTCCGGCGGGAGCGGGTCGCGCCGGAGATCGCCAACGCCCGTCCGCCGGCAGACTAAAGACGCCGCGTGCCCAACCCACGGTCCCCACGCGCCGCCGTCATCGGCGGCGGCCCTGCCGGTTTGATGGCTGCCGAGATGCTGGCCGGGGGCGGCGTTACGGTCGATCTTTACGATTCCATGCCCTCCGCCGGACGCAAATTTCTCATGGCCGGCAAGGGCGGACTCAACATCACCCATTCCGATCCGCGTGACTTATTTCTTTCGCATTACGGCGCGCGCGCCGCATTCATCGCGCCGCATGCAGCCGATTTCGGCCCCGAGGCATTGCGCGCATGGATGAAAGATTTGGGCGTCGACAGTTTCGTCGGCACGTCCGGCCGTGTCTTTCCCGCCGAGATGAAGGCCGCGCCGTTGTTGCGCGCTTGGCTGCACCGGCTGCGCGCGGCGGGGGTTCGGTTCCATATGCGTCACCGCTGGCTCGGCTGGACGCGCGATGACGGCCGTTTCGCCCTGCGATTCCACGCACCGGACGGCGAAAGCATCCATCAGGTCGATGCCGTCGTGCTCGCGCTCGGCGGTGGAAGCTGGCCGCGGCTCGGCTCCGACGGAGGCTGGGCGTCGCTGCTGACGGAGGCCGGCATCACCGTTGCGCCCCTGCGCGCCGCGAACAGCGGCTTTGATATCGCGTGGAGCGAACATTTCCGCGTGCGTTTCGCCGGCCACCCGGTCAAGCCGGTGGTCGTCCGTTTCACGGATATGAATGGGACGACCCATCGCAAGCAAGGCGAGTTCGTGGTGACGGAGAACGGTGTCGAAGGCGGGCTGATCTACGCCTTGTCCGCGCTCTTGCGCGACGGAATCGCGCGCGACGGAACGGCGATCCTCCATCTCGACCTATCCCCGGGCCGCGAGGAGCCGCGTTTGGCCGACGCCCTCACGCGACCGCGCGGCAAGGAGTCGCTGGCGAACGTCTTGCGCAAACGCGCGAGCATCGAAGGCGTGAAAGCGGGCTTGCTGCGCGAACTGGCGCCAGATGCGATGGCCGAGCCCCCACGCCTCGCCCGCGCCATCAAAAACCTGCCTCTGACCCTCCTGGCCCCCCGGCCATTGGAAGAGGCCATCAGCAGCGCGGGCGGCGTGGCGTTCGAAGCCCTGGACGAACGCCTGATGGCGCGCGCCGTGCCGGGCCTCTTCTGTGCCGGCGAGATGCTGGACTGGGAAGCGCCAACCGGCGGCTATCTCCTGACCGCGTGCTTCGCCACGGGCCGGGCCGCCGGATTGGGTGCCCGGACCTGGCTGGCGGGGCGGCAACGATAGACCTCGCCCTTGCCGCTTCCTAGGCGAAGCCCCATGCTCCGCCCAGCTTCCTCCCGCCCGGCTTAACGTCATGAGCCTGCCCACTGCCGCCGCACACGCCCACGCGATGCGCGGCATTTTCTACATGCTGCTGGGCATCGTGATCTTCTCGATCATGGATGGCTTGGCCAAGGAAGTGTCGGACAAGTATCCGACGGCCATGATTCTGTGGGTGCGGAATCTGGCGCAGGCCGCGTTCGTGCTGGGCGTGGTTCTGCGATTTCGCCGTTTTCGCGTCGGCCGGTCGAAACGGCCCGGATTGCAGATCGGCCGCTCCGTTTGCAACCTGGCCCAGGCCTTCCTGTTCATCTTCGCCTTGGGCATGGTGCCGTTGGCCGACGCGGTGGCGATCGGCATGACCGGGCCCTTGATGCTGACGGCCATGTCGGCGCTTTTTCTGGGGGAGCAAGTCGGAGTTCGGCGCTGGAGCGCGGTCGCCGTCGGCTGTGTCGGCGCGCTCATCATGATCCGCCCGGGACTTGGCGTCGTCCACTGGGCAGCCACGCTGGTCATCGCGGCGGCGTTCATCAACGTTCTGTCGCAGATCGGCACACGCATGGTCAGCGAGTACGACGACATCCTGACCACCCTGTTCTATACGACCGTCACCGGCGTAGTGATCACCACGGCCATGGTGCCGTTCGTCTGGGTCGCCATGCCCTGGGACGCCTGGGCCATGATGATCGCCATGGGGCTTCTTGGCGGCTGCGCGCATCTGGCCACCAACAAGGCTTTCGCCGACGCGCCGGCCTCGATCCTGGCGCCCATGAGCTATGCAGCCATCCCGATCGCGGCTGTGGTCGGCTACATCTGGTTCCACCAGTTTCCCGACCGCTGGACGATCGCAGGCGCCGTCATCGTGGTAGGATCGGGGCTGTACGTGATTTACCGGGAACGCGTGCGCCGGCGGGAACGCGAGGCGGCCGCATGAGGGAGAATTCGCCATGACCCCGATTCGCCGAGCCGCGTTCCGCGCACTGGCGTGGGCAGCCATTTCCATGGCCATCGTCTGGACCGCCGCCGCGCCGCGCGCCGCGGACGGCGAGCAGAACCGCGTGCTCAACTACAAAGCCGTGCATGCGAAGTACGGCGATATCGGCACCTACAGCAACATCATCGCGGTGAAGGACGGGATCACCACCATAACCAACCAGGTCCGGCTGCGCGTGCGCGTCCTAGGAATTACCGCCCACCGCGAGGAGGGCGATCGGACCGAACGGTGGAAAGACGGGCGCCTCATCGCCTTTCATGGGATCACCACGGTTAACGGGGATAGCACCGAGATACGGGGCGAGGCCAAAGGCGATGTCTTCGCCATCACGACGCCATCCGGCACTGTCGATGCCCCGGCCAATATTCGGCTGTCCAATCCCTGGTCGAACAATTTCATCGGCGCCACGTCGATGATGGCGGTGGATAGCGGCCGAGTTCAGCCGGTCAGCATTGGCAAGGGGGAAAAGGCGTCCGTGAAGATCGGCGGGACCATGGACGAAACCCTTCGCTACGACATCGTGTCGAATCCGCCGTATAAAGTGTGGCTGGACGCCGGAAACGTGCCTGTCATGTTCAACGTGGACGATGAATCTGGTATAGTCACGTTCACCTTGGTCAAATAGTCTCCAAGGGCCCGTTTCGTGATCGAGCCGTTTGGGGGAACGCGCTCGCCACCAATAGCCGGGTTGAATCCCAACGAACAAGAACGCCCGGCGCTAACATCAAGACAAATGCTTGCCATAAGACACGGTGCCACGGCCGGGCCGCGATGCCCGGTCGCGCCAACCGCGAACGGCATCGAACGTGCATACCGGCGATACCGCCTTCCGTATCAACCATAGGTTACGATGAGCGAGTTTGATCTCAGCGCGTTTCCAGTCGGCCACACGACGATGGTGCAACTTGGCGCCTATGTTTCGATCGTATCGCTTATCTGGTGGCTCGAATGGCGGACTTTCGCGGGCTCCCTTCGTAGCAAGTGGAAACACAGCACCGTCAATTTGCTATTCATGGCCTCCGCCCTGCCGATCCAGATCGGGACATCGCTGATCGCCATCCAAGTCGGCAACTGGACCGAAGCGCACCAGTGGGGACTGCTCCCACTGCTGCCGGGCTCATCGAGCCTGTGGGTTCAGTTCGGCTTGATGCTGCTGATGTTCGACTTCCTGGACTACATCTATCATTCGACGGTTCATCGGGCGCCCTTCCTCTGGCGCTTTCATCTGGTGCATCACTCGGACCTGGCGCTCGACGTCTCCACGACGGTTCGCGAGCATCCCGGCGACACGGTGTTCCGCAACAGCTTCATGCTGTTCTGCTTCTTCATGAGCGGCGCGTCGGTCGAGGCGCTGCTGATGTGGCAGATTGCCGCGGCGCTTTCGAACCTGTTGGCGCATACGCCGTTTCGTCTGCCCTATTGGCCGAACCGCGTGATCGGTTGGATCTTCATCACGCCCAACCTGCATCACGTGCATCACCACTTCCGCCAGCCGTACACCGACCGCAATTACGGCAACGTGTTCAGCCTATGGGACCGCCTCTTCGGGACGCTGACCAGCCTTCCGCGCGGCGGCACCGTATTCGGAGTGGATACCCACATGGATGCGGCGCTGACCGGCAGCTATGCCCGCATGATGGCGGCGCCCCTGCGCCGCGCACCGGAGAGCGCCGCCTAGCCGCCGGCCTCCAGCCCCGGCCGGGGTGCTTTCGGACTGCCCAGGCTGGACAATTTCGCGCCACGCAGCACGTTGGCGATGGCCTCCGCCGCGCGGCGGTATCCCTCGACGTTCAGATGCGCGCCCGGAAAGGCATAGAGCGCATCGGCCTCGGGATCGCGCGCGAAATCGGCGGCCAGATCGATCAAGGGAATGTCCTGACGCGCGGCAATGTCGAGAACGCCGCGATAAATGCGCTGACGCACGGCCCCCTCGCCCAATCGCGCTTCGTACCGTTCTGATTCCGGCAGATAGACCAGATAGAACCGCCCGCCCCAGGCAACCACGCGATCGCGCGCGGCGGCGACGATCGTCTCGAACAACGGCAACTCGTCGTCCAGGTCACCGCGGTTGTACCCCATCTCCACGGTGCCGATGCCGATCTCCTCGCGCGTGCGGTTGAGCGACAGATAGCTGGCCATCAATTCGCGCGGATCGTCGACCCGCTTCATGGCTTCGATCATGGCGCCGTCCAGGTGGGCGCGCATCACCGTGGCAACCTCGCCGTCGCGCGCGATCAGATGCTGGGAAAACCCAGGGCGGTGTAGATAGTTGAGAAGGAAGCGCGAGCGTTCCTCGCGCGGCAGGTCGACATTCAGATCGTTACCCTCGAAGAAGACCCAGACGACGACGGGCGGCTTCAACGGGGCGGCGTATTCCTGCAGCGCGGCCAGTTCCAGAAGAGGGCCAAAACCACCCACCCCCAAGTTCAAGACACGGCCGAACTCGGGCCGCAGCCGGGACGCCATATCGGCACCTTTCGGCACGCAGCTTCCGTGCACGAAGGAATCGCCCACCAGCACGACATCGGGCGCGCCATTCCATTGGACATCCGGATTGTTGAAGCCATGACGGTCGCTTTCGTAAATCTGCCAAGTGCCCAGTTCGTTGCAGGAAACGACCGTCGCGCGTGGGATGCTGGCCATGGGCAGAAGGGGCTTCCCTCCGGATGACAGGATCGGCTCCAGGCCGCCTTCCGGCCCCCTCACCAGCATATTGCCCGCGCGCATGATGGGATAGGCCGCCTGCCCCGACGCCCGCATCTCGCGAATCACGGTCAGCTTGTCCCGCCCGTCGAAGCGCCCGCCCGAGGCCTCGGCCACCGCGCGCTGATCTTGCGCGATATCGCGCGCCAGCCAAATTTCATGAGCGTAGAGCAAGGCCGTGACGCCGCCGAGCGTATTGGCCACGATCAGCCGCGTCGTAACGCGCGCGCAACAGAGAACGACGATCAATCCAAAGCCAATCGCCGCCGGTACGACGAAACGGCCCACCATGGCCGATTTCGAGGCCATGAACACGTCGGCTTGGCGGAGATTGAGCGTCAAAAGCCCGAGCGCCACGAAGGCCCAAAGCCCGGGAACCGCATAACTGTAGGCACGAACGGCGCGCCGCCACATTGATCGATACCGTCCTTATCCCGTGCCGGCGCTTTGATCGGCGTCGAAAAACCACGGGCGCAGCCCCCGCCACGCCTCATTCCTAAACCGCAATTGTGGTTCGATTGGGGCAAATGGTAGCGTTCAAGTGGAGATTCAACCCCGGAACAAGACGCGCCGACTGAAAGCCATCCAAGAGGAGCGCCCCGTGTCGAAACTCAACCGCCCCTTCACCTTGCCCGACCGTTCGCCCCTCTTCAAAGCGCCGCCGCGCCATTACAAGGGCTACCGCAAGCTGAGCCTTTATTGCGAAGCGTCACTGGCTGGTATCCGCAAGGCCTTGCCCAGGGATTTCGAGACGGCCTCCAACATCATCGAAGTGTTCGTGATGAACTGTCCGGAAGTCCATGACTTGTCCAATCCGGAGATGGGCCCGCGCGCGTATCTGGAGGGCGGCGTGGTCGTGCAAGCGCGCTACAAGACCGTTCTCGGCGGCCATGTCCTCTACGAGTACGTCACGACCGACGACGCGCTGTGCGGCGGGCGCGAGGTCTGGGGCTATCCCAAGAAACTGGCCCAGGTTTCGTTCGATGAAGCGCCGGGTGGACATATTGCGGCATCCGTCGAGCGGCTGGGGAAAACCCTCATCGACACGAAGTTCACGCCCGGCGAAGCAATCTTCGAGAAGCCCAGCCTCCAACCCCGCCTGCAGGTGAAACGCATCCCCCGCGTCGACGGCGAGGGTTTTGATGTGGACCAGATCATCTACAACGAACTGGCTTCGCCCAAACTGCACGAACGGATACCCGGCGCGGCCGCCGTCACGCTGGGCGGCTCGCCCATCATGGACCCGTTGATGGAGCTGGGCGTCACACGCGTGGTCGGCGCCGAGTTCATCGTCGCCGATTTCCACTTGGCTTATGGGCGCGTTTACGAAGACCGCCTTGCCACCAAGGTCAACGCCTAGCCACCGCTTCAGGTGAGGTCGGCGTCCCGCTTCGGGCCACTCTTGCTCTTTTTGTAGAGCTGCGGGTCCTCGTCCTTCGCATGGCGCTTGCCCTCGATCTCGGCCTCGCGCATTTCCGCGCCTTCGGGCGTGTCCATAGCTTGCCGGGCCCTTCGCGCGGCGTCCTCGGAGCGCCCGCTTCGCGCGTGTGCCGTGGCAGCTTTGTTGTATTCCTTGGCCGCTGTCTTGTTGCCTTCGCCTTCGTTGCGCTGAGTCATCGCTTGCCTCGTGATGGCTGGGGAATCACGAGGAAAACCGCCGGACTCGCGGGCTGGTTCCGCGTAAATTCGGGCCGGGCGTCCACGTCTTTGGGGGAGCTTGGAACCCGTGCCAGCGTCGCGTCAGGCCACCGTTCTGAAATATCTATGCCTAATCCTCGCGGCCATCGTGGCGCTCGAGGGGCTGGCCTGGCTTGCCGCGATTCCATTGCGCCGGCTGGGCGTGTTCTACGACCCCATCCGGATCATCCAATCCTTCGACGCCTATGTCTCGCAGCGAGATCCCATGCTGGGCTGGGCGCCGCGGCCGGGCACGCCGGGCGTCGGCGCCGAAGGCGCGCGCGCCATTCCCACGGACATGCGCTCCGACCCAATCTGCGTCAGCCTGTTCGGCGATTCCTTCACTTGGGCCCTGCCGGTTGGCGAAGGCGAGACGTGGGGCGTCCTGCTCGCGCGCCGGCTGGGATGCGGCGTGGCGAATTTCGGTGTCGTCGGTTACGGCTCCGACCAGGCCTATTTGCGCTATCTTGAGCGGCCGAAGCTGGGTGGCATCGTCTTCCTCAACCATTCAACGGAAAACGTGCTGCGAAACGTCACCCAGTTCCGCAATCTGGTTTATCCGGGCCCCGAGTTGGCGCTGAAACCGCGCTTCGTGGAAAGCGGCGACGGGCCGGTGCTGATTCCCGTTCCCAAGATCGCACCAGACAGGCTCGACGCTTTTCTGGCCGACCCGTCCACCGTGCTGACGCACGAATATTTCCTGCCAGGCACGGTGGATGGCTTGGTTGAAGCCAAGTTTCCCTATCTCTGGAGCGTCCTGCGCGCGGTGGTGCGAAACCGCCAGGTCGAGGCCGCGCTGACCGGCTTGCCGATCTATGCCGCCTTCTACGCACCCGCTCACCCGTCCCGCGCCTTGGCCGTGACCGAACGCATTTTCGACGAGTTCGCCGCGACGGCGCGCGCGAACGGGCAGATCCCGGTGGTGACGATCATTCCCACCTGCCGCGAGCTCCGTCATGCGCAGGAAACCGGCGCCTGGACTTACGCGCCCCTCGCGGCGCATGCGCGCGACGAAGGTTATCTGCTTCTGGATGTCGGCCCGGACCTGCTGCACCGCCTGGGCGGCGCACCGCCCGACGGCATCTACGAGCGCGATCGCAGCACCTGTTCGGGGCACTTCAACGCGACCGGCTACGAATACCTGGCCGAGATCGCCCATGCATTCCTTTGGAAACAGGAAGCCACACGGAATTACCTGACCGGGCTTGGCCTGATCGATCAAACGCGGACACACTAGTAAGGTTGAATCTTCGACACCCGCGAAACAAACACAGGTAAGACGATGAGCGACCCCCGGCTTCTGAGCGGCGTGACGGTGGTGGACCTGACCCATGTTCTGGCGGGCCCCTATGCCACCATGATCCTGCGCAACCTGGGCGCGCGGGTCATCAAGGTCGAGCCGCCGCGGACGGGCGACGACGCCCGTTCGTTCGGACCGTTCTACAAGGACATCTCGCTCTATTTCAGCGCGATCAACACCGGCAAGGAAAGCATCGCGCTGAACCTGAAGGACGCGGCCGACCGCGCGGTGTTCGAGCAGCTTCTGGGCATGGCTGACATCGTGACCGAGAATTACCGGCCCGGCACGATGGAGAAGCTGGGTTACGGCTGGGACAGTCTGCGGAAGCGGTTTCCCCGCCTGATCTATGGCGCGGCCTCGGGCTTCGGCCATAGCGGCCCGTATATGCACCGCGCGGCCTACGACATGGTCGTGCAGGGCATGGGCGGCATCATGAGCATGACGGGCCAGCCCCATTCGCCGCCCACCCGCGTCGGCATTTCCGTCGGCGACATCACCGCGGGCCTCTATTTGGCCATCGGCCTGAGCGCCGCCTTGCACAAGCGCAACAGCACGGGGGCCGGCTGCAAGGTCGATATCGGCATGCTGGATTGCCAGGTCTCGATCCTGGAGGGCGCCATAACCGACTTCCTAGTCGCGGGCGTGGTCGCCCATCCGCTCGGCGCGCGCCATCCCTCCATCGCGCCGTTCGAGGTCTTCAAGACCCAGGACATGCCCATCGTCATCGCGGCCGGCAACGACCACCTGTTCGGGCTTCTGTGCACGGCGCTCGGCCAGCCCGGGATGGCCAAGGACGCGCGCTACGTCACCAACGAGCTTCGTTTCGAGCATGTCGACGCGCTCAAGGCCGATATTGAGCGCACCTTGGCCGGCGCCAAGGCCGCCGATTGGCTCGACCGGCTCGACAAGGCGGGCGTGCCGAGCGGCCCGCTCAACACGGTGCGCGAGGTGGCAGCCAATCCCCAGGTCGCCGCGCGCAACATGATCGTGGATGTCACCGACCCCGTGGCCGGGCCGCTCAAGATCGCGGGCAATCCGATCAAGGTCTCGGGCGTGCCCGACCCCACACGTCAGCCGCCCGCGCCGCAACTGAACCAGCACCACGCCGAGATCATGCGGATGCTCAACGCACAAAAGAAGGCTTGAGTGACATGACCAGTTCTCAGGAAGCCAACAAAGCGCTCGTCCGTCGCGTCTACGCCGAGTGGTGGGACGCGAACGGCAATGCCGCTTCGGTCGACGAGATGGTGAAGCCGGACTTCATCGGCCATCTGGATAACGGGAAAATCCGGACGCTCGACACGCTCCGCCACGACATCGCGGTGTTCCAAAGCGCACTGGGCGGCTTGCGCGAGGAGGTGGAGGATATGATCGCGGAGGGCGACCGGGTGGCCGTGCGCTACACGCTCTACGCCACCCATACCGGCGACTTCTATGGCGCGAAGCCCACGGGCAAGACGATCAAGGTCAGCGGCATCGAAATTTTCCGCATCGAGGACGGCAAGATCGCCGAGTTCTGGCACTTCGGCGAACCCATCCAGCTCTCCTAGAGACAATTTCTCAGCGTTGTGCGGTCGCGTAGTTGTCAGAAACGTAGAACGGCGCTGTCTGGGGCGACAGAAGGCCGCGGCCGCGGATGATGTCCGACGCGCGCTCGGCCAGCATGACGACGGCCGCGTAAGGGTTTGCGCTCGGCACGCTCGGAAACGCCGAGGCGTCGACGACGCGCAGCCCTTCCACGCCGCGCACCGCGAGGCCGGGAGTCAGCACCGCGTCATCGCCGCCCATCCGGCAAGTACCGCCCGGATGATGGCCGGCATCGGCATGGGCGCGAAGATAGGCGTCGATCTCGCCGTCCGTGCGCAGGGAAACGTCCGGCGTCACCGCGCGTCCGCGGAAAGGGTCGAAGGCGCGCTGCGCGGCCAGTTCCATGGTCAGCTTAAAGTACGCACGCATGTCGGCCACGTCTTCTTCGGTCCCGAAATAGTTGGGATCGATGAGCGGCGCCGCGCGCGGATCGGCGCTGCCAAGGCGCACTGTGCCCCGGCTCGAAGCGCGCAGCGTGCCGATACCGAAATTGTAGCCGTGCTCGGCGCTCGGCTTCCAACCATCGAACAGCAGCGGGCGGAAATGGATCTGCATGTCCGGATGTTCGATACCCGCGCGGCTCCGCAGGAACGCGCCGACGTCGAGGTGGTTGGTTGATGCGGGACCGCCATGGGTCAGCAACCATTGCATTCCGGCCAGCGCCTTCCGCACCCCGCGCGCATGCGGATTCAAGGAGCAAGGCACCTTCGAGTTGTACTGGATGCGCAGTTGCATGTGGTCCTGAAGATTGCCGCCGACGCCCGGCAGATCGGCAACCACGTCGATGCCGTGGCTGCGCAGATGGTCGGCCGGCCCCACACCCGAAAGCATGAGAAGGTGCGGGGAATGAAAGGCGCCGCCCGCAAGCACGATCTCGCGCGACACGGACGCCATGGCCCGTGCGCCGATGGCCAGATACTCGACGCCAATCGCACGCTTGCGGTCGAAAAGGATGCGTGTCGCGAGAGCGCGCGTCTCGATCCGGATGCGCGGGTTCGGCGCGGTTCCGCGCAGATAAGCGTGCGATGTATTCGCGCGAACGCCGCCATCGACGCTGATATCCCAGGGTCCGAACCCTTCCTGCTGATAACCGTTCGAATCCTCGGTCGGCGGATAGCCGGCCTCCCGCCCCGCTTCGAGAAAGGCGATGTTGATCGGGTTCGTGACGACGCCGCGCCGGACCGCGATCGGCCCCGTGCCGCCGCGATACACGCTCGGCGGCCCCGCCACGCGTTCGCTTTGCCGGAAATAGGGCAGCACGTCGGCATAGGACCAGCCCTCGGCCCCTTCCCGCGCCCATCGCTCGTAATCGAGCGCGTGGCCGCGCAGGAAGACCATACCGTTGATCGAAGAGGAACCGCCGAGCACCCGACCGCGCGGCTGGAAGATGGGGCGATCGTTGAGCCTCTTTTGCGGCACCGTGTGGAAGGCCCAGTTGAACGGCCCGCCCTCGTAGTTGTGGCCCATGGCCCCGGGAATTCGAATGGTCCAGTGCCGGTCGGAGGGTCCCGCCTCGAGAAGCAGCACGCGTACGCCAGGGTCCTCAGCCAACCGCGCCGCGACGACGCAGCCCGCCGTGCCGCCGCCGATCACGATGTAGTCGTAGGTTTTCACCCGGTCCCCTTCACCGCCGGCGATTTCGCGATGATCTCCTTAGGACAGGAATACTCTGGTGTCCCTCGTTGGGCAGAGTTCGACCGCAAGGGCGTGCGCGTGGGCGCCTTGGATAATTAGTATCTTGCGCGGAACTAAAAGCGCGCCTGCACCATGGTTATGAGTCCAGATATGGGCCAACACTGCCCTGTCTACGAACAATAGCAAAGCATCCGCCGTATCTATTTCCGACAATGACTAGCGCGAAAGCATAAACGCACAACTAAGATAGCAGAAACAAGCCGGGAATAGTTCATACCATGTTAGCGTAGAACAAGCTTCAGGGCCTCAACGTCAGAAGATTAGAGACGTGTTGTGAGCGATTCATCCACGCTGCGGTGGATGCGCATTTGTAACTAACAATCTCAAATATAGCATTGTAATCGCCCACGAGATCACGACCAAAAATGGGTTCATGATGAGCGATGCGATTACGAAGTTCTCTTATTTGATCAGCCGCATCATGAATTTTCTTCCTAGCCGCACTTACTGAAGTTCCAATAGGAAAATTTGGAAATTCTCTATTGAGGTGTGCAGTCCATAATCTGCCTTCATGTCGAGAAGTATACATGGAAACCCAAAAAGCAAATTTAAGATCGGCGATTACCTTTCCTGCAGAGACCTGGTTTCTGCGTGCATAACCAAGCTCTCTTCGAGGACTAAAATTCGGCCGGACTGGATCTGGAAGACTCAACTCAAACGCCTGTGCCCAAGGCCACCGATTGTTGTAATAACTTTCGATCGCGTTGGCCGCTCCGTTCCTCACGCATATTTCAAAAATGTGTAGTGGAAAAAGGAACGACGCAGATATTTGCGCGTTCCAATGATAGAGCCTTAAGGCATTCAAAGTATTATTTTGGCATGCTCGGGCATATGTCGCATAACGTGGCGGCGACAAAACAGCAGGCAACGCGGATAGTTCTTGGGAAGTGAAACGGTTAGGCATTTGACTCCCCCCATGAGGCACACTATATTTATTAAATAATCATGTGCCTTTGGCCATGTGGGCTTCTTAGCCTCCACCAAAGGAGCATCTGATAAGGAAAGGGCGGCTTCAGCCGCCCTTTTTCTTTATACGCATTCGAATAGAAAGAATTCTGTGGGGTTTCACGTCTTTTACCAACGATTCTGTTGGCGTCCCCTGGGGGATTCGAACCCCCGTTACCGCCTTGAGAGGGCGGTGTCCT
>CADEGL010000002.1:0-24632 GCA_902826885.1 uncultured Alphaproteobacteria bacterium
TCCGACGCCGTGTAGTGGTTCATCTGGAACTCGGAACCACCAACAGGATCGCTGGTCTCCGCACCCGGCACGAACGTACCGGCCGACAAGACCGCGCCGTCCGGCACGCCATCGATGCGCACGGTCGACAGTGTCTCGGAGCCATCGCTGTCGACCAGGCTGGCCGCGATGTTCAGCGCGATCGCCGTGTCTTCGTTGCCCGACGCCGGGGGCGTCGTGAGCACGGGCGCATCGACCACGGCGTCCACCGTGACGTTGATCGAAGCCGTCACCGTGGCCGTGTCGCCGTTCTCGCCTTCGGTCGTGGTCGCCGAGACCGTCAGGGTGAAGTCGTCGCCGCTGTTCGCCGCCGGCGTGATGGTGAGGCCGGAGAGTTGACCCGGAGCCAAAGTCCAGGTGCCGTCGCCGTTGTCGGTGCCGGCCGAGAGGCTGGCGCCCGCGGGCACGCCCGCGATCGTGATCGACAGCGTCTCCGAACCGTCCACATCCGTCAGCGCGGACGCAATATCCAGCGCGATCGGCTGATCCTCGGCACCAGAGACGTCTCCGTCGACCGTCAGCGTCGGCGCATCGGCCACCGCATGGACGGCGACGTTGAGGCTAAGGGTCGTCGTGGCCGTATCGCCGGTCGCGGTTTCCGTGGACGTGACCGCGACGGTCAGCGTGAAGTTTTGGTCGCTGTCGGCCGGCGGCGTCACCGTCAGGCCTGGCAGGTCGTTCGCGTCGACGACCCAGTGACCGTCGGTGCCCGTGTTCGAATAGTCGAACACGCGGCCGAACACGCCGGTGCCGCTGCCGTCCGAGGAATCCCACGTCACCGTGAACCCGCCGCCCGTCAGCGCCGCGACATCCACGTTCGCCTGGTCGGAAATGGTCGTCACATTGACGGCAAGCTCCGGCGAAGCGGGCGTGCCATCGGCATTATATTCGCGCGCGTATGCGCCCCATCCGTCGCCGTCCTGGGCATAGGACTGCCAGGCGATCGCGAAGCCGCCACCGGACAGTGCCGTGATCGCAGGCCGCGTCTGGTCGTTCGAGACCGTCGTGTTGACCTGGATCTCGGCGCCAACCGCAGCACCGTTCGCGTCGAACCGCTGCGCATACACGCCCCAGCCGTCGCCGTCCTGCAACTCGGACTGCCACACCGCCACGAACCCACCACCCGGCAGACCCACGATGTCCGGCGCCATCTGCGCTCCGGCCGTCGCCTGGTTGATCAGGAACTCGCCGCCAACCGCGGCACCGCTCGCGTCGTAACGCTGCCCGAAGATGCCGTAGCTCGAGCTGTCCGGGTAACCGAAGTAAGACTGCCACGCCACCACATAGCCGCCGTCCGCCAACGCCGTCACCGACGGCGCTTCCTGGCTCGACCACGGATTCGTATTGACCTGGAACTCCCCGCCAACGGCTGCGCCGTTCGCGTCGTACTGCTGCGCGAACACGCCCGAACCGCTGATGTCCTGCCCCGTCCACGACACCACGAACCCGCCGCCGGACAGCGCCGTGACGGCGCCGTCGTATTGCGCGCCCGCCTGCGTCGTGTTGGCCAGGAACTCTCCGCCGACCTTCGCGCCGTTCGCGTCGAAACGCTGCACCGTGATGCCGCCGGCATCCGCGTCGTCCGCGATCCAGGCCGATACCCAGCCGCCGTCCGCCAGCACCGTCGTGATCACGGGGCCCAACTGGTTGCCCGCGAACGTCGTGTTCAGCTGGATCTCGTCCGCGCCCGGCGCCGAGCCGTCGCGCGACACCGCATGGCCGTCAGCGTCGAAGCGCTGGGCGTACACGCCGTAGCCGTTGCCGTCCTGGCCCAGAGACTGCCACGTCGCGATGAACCCGCCGTCCGGCAGGCCCGTGATCGTCGCGTTGCTCTGCTCCGACGCCGTGTAGTGGTTCATCTGGAACTCGGAACCACCAACAGGATCGCTGGGGCCCGTGGCGGGCACGAACGTGCCGGCCGAGAGGGTGGCGCCTGCCGGCAGGCCGTAGATCGAAACCTGCGACAGCGTCTCGGAACCGTCCGTGTCGCCCAAGGCGGCCGTGATGTTCAGCGCGATCGCCGTATCCTCATTGCCGGCCGCGCCGGTGGAGGACAGCTCGGGCGCATCGACCACCGGGGTCACCGAGACGTTCAGGCTGGCCGTCGTCGTCGCCGTGTCGTTGTTCTCGCCCTCGGTCGTGGTCGCCGAGACCGTCAGGGTGAAGTCGTCGCCGCTGTTCGCCGCCGGCGTGATGGTGAGGCCGGAGAGTTGACCCGGAGCCAAAGTCCAGGTGCCGTCGCCGTTGTCGGTGCCGGCCGAGAGGCTGGCGCCCGCGGGCACGCCCGCGATCGTGATCGACAGCGTCTCCGAACCGTCCACATCCGTCAGCGCCGAGCCGATCGACAGCGGGATCGCGCTGTCTTCACTGCCGGACGCGTCGGAAACCGTGAGGGCAGGCGCGTCGGCGACCGCATGGATCGTGACGGCCAGAGTGGCCGTCGTGGTGGCGGTGTCGCCGCTAGAGGTTTCGGTCGACGTGGCCGAGACCGTCAGGGTGAAGTCGTCACCGCTGTCGGCGGGCGGCGTGATCGTCAGGCCGGCGACTTGCGCAGCAGTCAGGGTCCAAGTGCCGTCGCCATTGTCGGTGCCGGCGGACAGATTGGCACCCGTGGGCACGCCCGAGATCGTGATCGACAGCGTCTCCGAACCATCCGTGTCGGTCAGAGCCGACGCGATGTTCAGCGCGATCGCCGTGTCTTCGTTACCCGAGGCCGGATCGACCACAAGCGTCGGCAGGTCGGCCGCTGCATCGGTGACCGAGACCGTCAGGCTGGAGGTGGTGACGGCAGTGTCGCCGTTCTCGCCTTCCGTCGCCGTCGCGGTGACGGTAAGGGTGAGGTCTTCCGCGCTGTCGGCCGGCGGCGTGATGGTCAGGCCACTGAGCTGGGCCGGGGTCAGGGTCCAGGTGCCGTCGCCGTTATCCGTACCGGCGGAGAGAGTCGCGCCGGCAGGCACGCCCGAGATCGTGACCGACAAGGTCTCCGAACCGTCCGTGTCGTTCAGCGACGCGGCGATATCCAGCGGGATGGCCGTGTTCTGCTCGCCCGAGGCGTTCTCGACCGTGACGGTCGGATCGTCCGCGACGGCAGCAACCGTCACGTTGATCGAGGCCGTCGTCGTGGCCGTATCACCGCCATTAGCCTCAGTCGAAGTGACCGAGACGGTCAGCGAGAAGTCGACGTCGCTGTTGTGCGGCGGCGTGATCGTGAGGCCGGAGAGCTGGGCCGGAGTGAGAGTCCAGGTGCCGTCGTGATTGTTCGTGCCGGCCGACAGGGTCGCACCCGAGGGCACGCCCGAGATCACAATGGACGTGATGGACTCGGAGCCATCGGTGTCGCCGAGCGCGGTGCCGATGGACAGCGGAATGGCGCTATCTTCGTTCCCCGAGGCGTTGGAAACCGTAACCGTCGGGTCATCCGCCACGGCGGAGACCGAGACATTCAGGGACGCGGTGGTCGTGGCCGAACCACCCGCCGCTTCCGTCGAAGTCGCGGAAACCGTCAGCGTGAAGTCAGCATCGCTGTTGGCAGGCGG
The DNA here is from genome assembly GCA_902826885.1 of uncultured Alphaproteobacteria bacterium. GTDB lineage: Bacteria > Pseudomonadota > Alphaproteobacteria > CADEGL01 > CADEGL01 > CADEGL01. The sequence goes on from CADEGL010000002.1 coordinate 3,576, forward strand.
CGTGACGGTCAAGCCGGCAAGCTGGGCCGGAGTCAGCGTCCAGATGCCACCGCCGTTGTTGGTGCCGGCCGAGAGGCTGGCGCCCGCAGGCACGCCCGAGATCGTGATCGACAGGCTCTCGGAACCGTCCGTATCCGTCAGCGAGGGCGAAATCGACAGCGAGATGGCCGAGTCTTCGTTGCCGGAAGCAGACACCACTGCGAGGGTCGGCGCGTCGGCCACAGCGTTGACCGTGATGAGCATGGTGCTGCTCGTCACTGCGGTATCGCCGTTGGAAGATTCAGTGGCCGTGACCGTCACAGTCAGGGTGACGTCCACGTCGCTGTTGGCGGACGGGAAGAACCGCAAATCCGTCAGCTGCGCCGGGGTCAGCGACCACGTGCCGTCGCCGTTGTTCGTGCCGGCCGACAATGTCGCGCCCGCGGGTACACCTGAAATGACGATGGACAGGGTCTCCGAGCCGTCGCTGTCGACCAGGCCGGTCTCCGGATAGATAAAGACGCCGCCGTCTTCCCCGACAGACGTCGGGTAAGCGCGCAGCCACGGCTCATCCGCAACCGCATCCACCGTGACGTGGATCGAGGCCGTGGTGGTCGCCGCATTCCCATTGGCGCCTTCGGTCGAGGTCGCCTCGACCGTCAGCGTGAAGTCGGCGTCGCTGTTCGCCGGCGGCGTGATCGCGAGTCCGTCCAGGTCCTCAGCATCGACAAGCCAGTACGCCGCCTCGTGGCCAACCGTGAACACACGGCCTTCGATACCGCCATTGGAGTTCCACGTGACAGCGAAGCCGCCATCTTCAAGCGCGTCGACCGACACCAAAATCTGGTCGTAAGACGCAAAGGTGTTGATGACGAACTCGTCACCCAGGGGGTGCCCTGCAGCATCGAACACGCGACCGACGACTGCGTGATAGCTGCCGTCCTGACCGAACGACTGCCATGTCATGATGTAGCCGCCACCCGACAGGGCGGCGATATTCGGCGAACGCTGATCGCCGGCCGTGGTCTGCGAAACCTGGATCTCGCCACCAACCGGTGCGCCCGAAGCATCGAAGAGCTGGGCCAGGATGCCGTTGCCGTCGCCATCGGGCGACTTCCACGAGGCCATGAAGCCGCCGTCCGCCGACGCCGTGATCGCCACGTTCGTCTGCGAACCAGCCGTCGTGGTGTTGACCGGGAACGTGCTGCCGACGGCCGCACCGCTCGCATCGTAGCGCTGACCGAAGATGTCGTAGCTGCCGGTGTTGTAGTCGCCAGTCGTGTGGTGCCACAGGATGACAAACCCGCCATCCGCAGTTCCGGCGATGACCGGATCGACCTGAATGTTGGGCGTCGCGGCATTCACCCGGAATTCGCCACCAACCGCGTCGCCGTTTGAATCGTACCGCTGCGCGTAGACGTCGGCCTCTGTGACTGAGGTCGAGGAACCCCACGTGATGACAAAACCGCCATCCGGCAGCGCCGCAATGGTTGAGGCACTTTGCGCGCCAGCCGTCGTGGTATTGACCTGGAACTCGCCGCCGTCTGGAGAGCCATCTACCTCAAATCGCTGTGCATAGATTCCGAGGCTGCTCCCGTCCTGACCCGTAGAAGTCCAAGTGACGACGAAGCCGCCATTAGGCAGCGCGGCAATCTCGCTGATTAGCTGATCGCCGGAGGTAAAGGTATTAACGCGGAACTCGCTGCCTACCGGCTGGTGGTTCGCATCGAAGCGCTGCGCATAGATACCGTAGCCGCTGCCATCCTGACCTTGCGACATCCATGTGACGACGAAGCCGCCGTCCGGTAGGGCCGCCACTTCCGATGCGGTCTGTAGACCGGCGGTGGTCGTGTTGACCAGGAACTCCGCGCCGCCATCGACGTGGATGCCCGCGCCACCCGGCACGAAGGTGCCGGCGGAGAGGGTCGCGCCCGCGGGCACGCCGTAGATCTTCACCTGCGACAGGCTCTCGGAGCCGTCGGTGTCGGTCAGCGCCGCCGTGATGTTCAGCGCGATCGCCGTGTCCTCGTTGCCCGAGGCGTCGGAGACCGTGAGAGCCGGAGCATCGGCCACCGCGTTCACCGTGACGGCCAGCGAGGCCGTGGTGGTGGCCGTGGCGCCGTTCGACGTTTCCGTCGAGGTCGACGAGACCGTGAGCGTGAAGTCCGCGTCGCTGTTATGCGCCGGGGTGATGGTCAGGCCGCCGAGCTGCGCCGGGGTCAGGGTCCAGGTGCCGTCGCCGTTGTTCGTGCCGGCCGAGAGGCTGGCGCCCGCAGGCACGCCCGCGATCGTCACCGAGAGGGTCTCGGAGCCGTCCGTGTCGGTCAGCGCCGACGCGATGTTCAGCGCGATGGCCGTGTCTTCGTTGCCCGAAGCCGGTGCCGTGGTGAGCGTCGGCGCATCGGCCGTGGCGTCGTCCACCGTGACGGTGAAGCTGGACGTCACCGTCGCGCTGTCGCCGTTCTCGCTCTCGGTCGAGGTGACCGAGACGTTCAGGGTGAAGTCGGCATCGCTGTCGGCTGGCGGGGTGATCGTGAGGCCCGCGAGCTGAGCCGGAGTCAGAGTCCAGGTGCCGTCGCCGTTGTCGGTGCCGGCGGAAAGCACGGCGCCCGCAGGCACGCCCGAGATCGTGACGGAAATCGTCTCCGAACCGTCGGTGTCGGTGGCGGAGGCGGTGATGTCGAGCGGGATCGGCGCGTTCTCGGCGCCGGTCACGTCCTCGGCCGTCACGACCGGGGCATCGGCCACGGCATTGACCGCGACATTGATCGAGGCCGTGGTCGTGGCCGTGTCGCCGTTCGCACCCTCGGTCGAGGTGACCGAGACGGTCAGCGAGAAGTCCACGTCGCTGTTGTGCGGCGGGGTGATGGTGAGGCCGCCGAGCTGAGCCGGGGTCAGGGTCCAGGTGCCGTCGCCGTTATCCGTGCCAGCCGACAGCGTCGCGCCCGTGGGCACGCCGGAGATCACGATGGACGTAATCGACTCGGAACCGTCGGTGTCGCCGAGCGCGGCGCCGATGCTGAGCGGGATCGCACTGTCTTCGTCGCCCGAGGCGGCTGAAACCGTGACAACCGGCGCGTCCGCGACCGCGTTCACCGCGACGGCAATTGAAGCCGTCGTCGTGGCCGTATCGCCGCCGTTGGCCTCGGTCGAGGTGACCGCAACCGTCAGCGAGAAGTCGGCGTCGCTGTTGGCAGGCGGCGTGATCGTGAGGCCAGCGAGCTGCGCCGGGGTCAGGCTCCAAGAGCCGCCGCCGTTATTGGTGCCGGCCGACAAGGTCGCGCCCGAAGGCACACCCGAGATCGTGACCGACAACGTCTCGGAACCATCCGTATCGGTCAGAGCAGACGAGATCGACAGCGGGATCTGCGTGTCTTCATCACCCGACGCTGCGGAAACCGAAAGGGTCGGCATGTCGGCAACCGCGTTGACCGTCACCAGGAGCGAGGCCGTGGCCGTGGCAGTGTCGCCGTTGCCGGTCTCGGTCGCGGTGGACGTGACCGTCAGCGTGAAATCCGCGTCGCTGTTGTGCGGCGGGGTGATCGTGAGGCCGGCCAGCTGGGCCGGGGTCAGCGTCCAGGTGCCGTCGCCGTTGTTGGTGCCGGCCGAGAGAGTGGCACCCGTGGGCACGCCGCCGATCGTGATCGACAGAGTCTCGGAGCCATCCGTGTCCGTGAGCGCCGACGAGATCGACAGAGCGATCGCAGTGTCTTCGTCGCCCGTCGCATTGGCGGCCGAGACAACCGGCGTATCGGCGGTGGCGTCATTGACCGTGACCGCGATCGTCGCCGTGGTCGTGGCCGTGTCGCCGTTCGCCGCTTCCGATGAAGTCGCCGTGACGGTCAGGGTGAAGTCCGCGCCGTCATTGTGAGCCGGGGTGATCGTGAGGCCGGCCAGCTGGGCCGGGGTCAGCGTCCAGGTGCCGTCGCCGTTGTTGGTGCCAGCCGACAGGACCGCGCCCGTGGGCACGCCCGCGATCGTGATCGATAGGCTTTCGGAGCCGTCCGTGTCCGTGAGCGCGGAAGCGACATCCAGCGCGATGGCGCTGTTCTCGTTGCCGCTCGCGTCGGACACGGTCAACGTCGGCGCATCGGCGACCGCGGTGACAACCACGTTCAGCGTACCGGTCGTGATGGCGGTGTCGCCGTTCTCGCCCTCGGTCGAGGTGGCGGTGACGGTGAGCGTGAAGTCCACGTCGCTGTCGTGCGGCGGCGTGATATTCAGGCCCGACAGCTGCGCCGGGGTCAGCGTCCAGGTGCCATCGCCGTTGTTGGTGCCAGCCGACAGGACCGCGCCCGAAGGCACGCCCGAGAGCGTGATCGTGAGGGTCTCGGAGCCGTCCGTGTCGGTCAGCGCCGACGCGATATTAAGAGGAATCGCCGTGTCTTCGTCGCCGACGGCGCCGCCGCCCGCGATGCTGACGCCGAGCAGGGTCGCGCCGATGTTGCCGTTACCGGACAGGCCCAGATCCATGATCGTGAGCTGCGCCGGCTCGGTCAGCGTGATGGTGCGGTCGATGCTGGCCGTTTCGAGACCGTCGAGGACGATGTTCTCGCTGTAACCGCCGAACGAGATGCTCACGCCGCCCGGCACGCCCGCGTAGATCGAGCCCGCCAGGTCGAGGTGGATGACATAAGTGCCCGGCGCGAAGGTGACGTTGGTCGTCAGCCCGCCATACTGGTTGGTCGTGCCGGCCAGATCGACATAGAGGCCGTTGCCCGGGAAGGCGTCGAAGTAGCCGTTGCCGATCAGGTCGACGGAGCCCGTCGAGACGTCCCAGTTGGCGAAGTCGAAGTGGTTCAACTCGCCGCCGGACGGTGTCTCGCCGTCGAAATCGTCGTGGAAGACCACGGAGTTGCCGACCGAGAGCGAAGGCGCGTCGGCGACCGCGTTCACCGCCACGGCGATCGTGGCCGTGGTCGTCGCGGTGTCGCCGCTCGACGTCTCGGTCGAGGTGACCGAGACGGTCAGATTGAAATCGGCGTCGCTGTTGGCGGGCGGCGTGATGGTGAGGCCCGAGAGTTGGGCCGGAGTCAGAGTCCAGCTGCCGTCGCCGTTGTCCGTGCCGGCCGACAGGCTGGCACCCGCCGGCACGCCCGCGATGGTGATGCCGGACAGGGTCTCGGAACCATCGGTGTCGGTCAGCGCCGCATGGATGTCGAGCGCGATGGCCGTGTCTTCGTCGCCACCGGCCGTGTTGTCGACCGTGAGCGTCGGCGCATCGGCCGTGCCCGTGACGTCGACCGCGATGGATGCCGTGACCGTCGCGCTATCGCCGTTGGCGGCCTCGGTCGAGGTCGCGGTGACCGTCAACGTGAAGTCGGCGTCGCTGCCCGAAGGCGGCGTCACCGTCAGGCCCGCGAGCTGGGCCGGGGTCAGCGTCCAGGTGCCGTCGCCGTTGTCGGTGCCGGCGGAGAGATGCGCGCCCGCGGGCACGCCAGAGATCGTGACCGAGAGAGTCTCGGAACCATCGGTGTCGCCCAGCGCCGCCGTGATGTCGAGGCTGATCGGCGAATCTTCGTTGCCCGAGGCGTTGGAGACCGTCACCAACGGATCGTCGGCAACCGCCGCGACCGTCACGGCGATGGAGGCCGTGGTGGTGGCGGAAGAGCCGTTCGCCGCTTCCGTCGAAGTCGCGGAGACCGTGAGCGTGAAGTCCGCGTCGCTGTTGTGCGGCGGGGTGATCGTGAGGCCCGCGAGCTGAGCGGGCGTCAACGTCCAGGTGCCGTCGCCGTTGTTCGTTCCGGCGGACAGGACGGCGCCCGCGGGCACGCCCGAGATCGTGACGCTGGAGAGGCTTTCCGAACCGTCCGTATCCGTGAGCACGGCCGCGACATTCAGCGCGATGGCGCTGTCTTCATCGCCCGCGGCGGGGCCCGTCGTCACGGACGGCGCATCGGCCACCGCGTTGACGACGACCGTGACCGACGCCGTGGTGGTGGCGGTGTCGCCATTCTCGCCCTCGGTCGAGGTCGCGGCGATAGTCAGGGTGAAGTCCACGTCGCTGTCGTGCGGCGGGGTGACCGTGAGGCCCGACAACTGGGCCGGGGTTAGGGTCCAGGTGTCGTCGCCGTTGTTGGTACCGGCCGACAGGGTCGCGCCCGTGGGGAGACCCGAGATCAGGATCGACAGGGTCTCGGAGCCGTCGGTGTCGGTCAGCGCCGACGCGATATTAAGAGGAATCGACGTGTCTTCGTTACCGATGGCACCGCCGCCCGCGATGCTGACGCCGAGCAGGGTCGCGCCGATGTTGCCGTTACCGGACAGGCCCAGATCCATGATCGTGAGCTGCGCCGGCTCGGTCAGCGTGATGGTGCGGTCGATGCTGGCCGTTTCGAGACCGTCGAGGACGATGTTCTCGCTGAAGCCGCCGAACGAGATGCTCACGCCGCCCGGAACACCCGGATAGATCGAGCCGGCCAGATCGAGGTGAATGACGTAGGTGCCGGGCGCGAAGGTGACGTTGGTCGTCAGACCGCCGTACTGGCCCGTGGTGCCCGCGACATCGACATAAAGGCCGTTGCCCGGGAACGCGTCATAGAAGCCGTTGCCGATCAGGTCGACCGAGCCCGCGCTGACCGACCAGTTGGAGAAGTCGAAATAGTTGAGGGTCGGGCCGCCGGAATTCTCGCCGTCGAAATCATCTTGGAAGACGACCGAGCCGCCGACCGAGAGTGTCGGGGCGTCGGCGACCGCGTTCACGGCCACGGCGATCGAGGCCGTGGTCGTCGCGGTGTCGCCGCTCGACGTTTCCGTCGAGGTCGCGGAGACGGTCAGCGTGAAGTCCACATCGCTGTTGGCGGGCGGGGTGATCGTGAGGCCCGAAAGCTGACCGGGGGTCAGCGTCCAGGTTCCGTCGCCGTTGTCGGTACCGGCGGAAAGCGCCGCGCCGGCGGGCACGCCCGCGATCGTAATGCCGGACAACGTCTCGGAACCATCGGTGTCCGTGAGCGCGGCCGCGATATCGAGCGGAATCGCCGTGTCTTCGTCGCCCGAGGCGTTGGAGACGATGAGCGTCGGCGCGTCCGCGTGGGCGTCCAGCACCGTGACCGTCAGGCTGGCCATCGTGGTGGCCGTGTCGCCGTTGGCGGCTTCGGTCGAAGTCGCGGACACATGCAAGGTGAAATCGGCATCGCTGCCCGGCGGCGGCGTAACCGTAAGGCCGGAGAGCTGACCCGAGGTCAGCGTCCAAGTACCGTCGCCGTTATCCGTGCCGGCGGAAAGCTGCGCACCCGTGGGCACGCCCGAGATCGTGACCGACAGGCTCTCGGAGCCGTCGATGTCCGTGAGCGCCGCGCCGACGTTCAGCGAGATCGCGCTGCCTTCGTCGCCGCTGGCGTCCGACACCGTCACGGTCGGCGCATCGGCCACCGCGTTGACCACGATGTTGAGCGCGGCCGTGGTGGTGGCCGTATCGCCGCCGTCGGCCTCGGTCGAGGTCGCCGTCACCGTCAGGGTGAAGTCGACATCGCTGTCGTGCGGCGGGGTGATCGTGAGGCCCGCGAGCTGCGCAGACGTCAGAGTCCAGGTGCCGTCGCCGTTGTCCGTGCCGGCCGACAAGATCGCGCCCGTGGGCACGCCGGAAATCGTGACCGACAGGCTTTCGGAGCCGTCGGTGTCCGTGAGACCCGCGGAGATGGCCAGCGGGATCGCCGTGTCTTCGTTGCCAGCGGCCGTGCCGGGCAGGAAGACCGGCGAAGTGTCCTCATAGTGATAGTCGATCGTGCGAACCAGGAAGTCGCTGCTGTCGTCCGTGATCGAGCCCTGGGCATCATGACCCAGCGTATCCACGTATGGCGTGGCCTCGAAGACGATCGTGTCGAATTTCACGCCGACATCGATAGTCAGGCTGTAGTCGCTACCGCCGCTCACGTTGGCGAACAGCGCGGTGCCCACCACGACGCCGTCATCAAGCACGGTCCACACACCCTGCTCGATCGCACCGCGCTCGGACCCAAAGAAGAAGGTGAAGGCCACCGTGGCGTCGGTGACGTCATGGTTGAACTGAACGATCAACTGCTCGGAGATGTGGTTGATCGGGTCATAGCCGGTCTCGGCCTTGATCGAGGGCGACGAGGCCTGGTTGCCCGAAGCGCCGATGCCGGCGCCGTCGATGCCGACATTCGCCGTGGACGCGGCCGTCAGACTGCCGGAGCCGTCGATGTTGCGCGCGGTGATGGTCGCGCCGCCCCAGTTGGCGGCGAAGTTGGCGCCCGTCAGCGTGCCGGTCGTGCCGAGATGGCCCGTCTCGATCGTGGTGCCCGAGCCCATGCTGCCGGCCGAGAGGGTCGGCGCGTCGGCCACGGCGTTCACCGTGACGGCCAACGAAGCCGTCGTGGTGGCCGTGTCGCCGTTCGACGTCTCGGTCGAGGTCGCAGAAACCGTGAGGGTGAAGTCCGCATCGCTGTTATGCGGCGGGGTAATCGTCAGGCCCGAAAGCTGGGCCGGCGTCAGCGTCCAAGAACCATCGCCGTTGTTGGTGCCGGCCGACAGCGTGGCGCCAGTCGGCACGCCCGAGATGGTGATGTTGGACAGCGTCTCGGAGCCGTCCGTGTCCGTCAGAGCGGCGGAGACGTTCAGCGCGATCGCCGTGTCTTCGTTGCCCGACGCGGCCGTCGTGTGAACCGCCGGCGCATCGGCGTCACCGGCCACGGTGACGGCGAGCGTCGCCGTCGTGGTCGCGGCGCTGCCGCCATTGGCCTCGGTCGAGGTCACGGCGACGGTCAGGTTGAAGTCGGCATCGCTGCCCGGCGGCGGCGTAATCGTCAGGCCCGAAAGCTGGGCCGGAGTCAGGGTCCAGGTGCCGTCGCCGTTGTTGGTGCCAGCAGAGAGTGTCGCGCCCGTGGGCACGCCGGAAATCGTGACCGACAGGCTTTCGGAGCCGTCCGTGTCCGTCAGCGCCGCGCCAATGTGGAGCGCGATCGGCGAATCCTCGCCACCCGAGGCAGGGCTGGTCGTCACGGCCGGCGCATCGGCCACCGCGTTGACCGTCACGTTGATGGTGGCGGTCGTGGTCGCGGTGCCGCCAGCGGCCTCCGTCGACTTGGCGGTGACCGTCAGCGAGAAGTCCACGTCGCTGTTGGCCGGGGGCGTGATCTTCAGGCCCGCGAGCTGCGCCGGGGTCAGCGACCACACGCCGCCACCCATGTTGGTGCCAGCCGACAAGGTCGCGCCCGTGGGCACGCCGGAGATCGTGACGGACAGAGTCTCGGAGCCATCGGTGTCGGTCAGAGCCGACGAGACCGACAACGGAATCTGCGTGTCTTCGCTGCCCGAAGCGGCCGAGACCGAGAGCGTCGGCGCATCGGCAACCGCGTTCACGACCACATTCAGCGTGGCGGTCGTGGTTGCGGTGCCGCCAGCGGCTTCCGTCGACTTGGCAGTGACCGTCAGCGAGAAGTCCACGTCACTGTTGGCCGGGGGCGTGATCTTCAAACCCGCGAGCTGCGCCGGGGTCAGCGACCACACGCCGCCGCCCTGGTTCGTGCCGGCGGACAGCGTGGCGCCCGTGGGCACACCGGAGATCGTGACCGAGAGAGTCTCAGAACCGTCGGTATCCGTGAGTGCGGGCGAAATCGTTAGGGCGATCTGGCTGTCTTCGTTGCCGGAGGCCGCGCCGACGGTCAGCGTCGGTGCATCGGCAACCGGGTTCACGACCACATTCAACGTGGCGGTCGTGGTGGCATAGACCGAGCCACCACCATCGGCTTCCGTCGACTTCGCGGTCACCGTCAGGCTGAAGTCCGCATCGCTGTTGGCGGGCGGGGTGATCTTCAGGCCCGCGAGCTGCGCCGGGGTCAGCGACCACACGCCGCCGCCCTGGTTCGTGCCGGCGGACAGCGTGGCGCCCGTGGGCACTCCGGAGATCGTGACCGACAGCGTCTCGGAACCGTCCGTATCGGTCAGAGCCGACGAGATCGACAGCGGGATCTGGGTATCTTCATTACCCGAAGCGGCCGAGACCGAGAGCGTCGGCGCATCGGCAACCGGCAGGACGACCACGCTCAGGGTCGCGGTCGTTTGGGCCGTCGAGCCATCCGACTCGGTCGACTTCGCGGTGACCGTCAGATTGAAGTTGACGTCGCTGTTGGCGGGCGGGGCGATCTTCAGGCCCGCAAGCTGCGCCGGGGTCAGCGTCCACACGCCGCCGCCGTTGTTGGTGCCGGCGGAGAGGGTCGCGCCGGTGGGCACGCCCGAGATCGTGACCGACAGCGTCTCGGACGAATCCGTCAGCGCCGAGCTGATCGTCAGCGGAATCTGGGTGTCTTCGTTGCCGGAGGCGGCCGCTACCGTCAGCGTCGGCGCATCGGCGACCGGATTCACCACCACATTCAGCGTGGCGGTCGTGGTGGCCGAGCCACCGGCGGCCTCCGTAGACTTGGCGGTGACCGTCAGCGAGAAATCCGCATCGCTGTTGGCGGGCGGCGTGATCTTCAGACCCGCGAGCTGCGCCGGGGTCAGCGACCACACGCCGCCGCCCTGGTTCGTGCCGGCCGACAAGGTCGCGCCCGTGGGCACGCCGGAGATCGTGACCGCGAGGGTCTCGGAACCATCCGTATCGGTCAGGGCCGACGAGATCGACAGCGGGATCTGGGTATCTTCATTGCCCGAAGCGGCGGAGACCGAGAGCGTCGGCGCATCGGCGACGGCGTTGACCGTCACCGCCAGAGTGGCCGTGGTGGTCGCCGTGGCGCCGTTCGATTCGGTCGAGGTGGCCGAGACCGTCAGGTTGAAGTCCACATCGCTATTGGCGGGCGGGGTGATCTTCAGGCCTGAAAGCTGGGCCTGGGTCAGCGTCCAAACGCCGCTGCCATTATTCGTGCCAGCAGACAAGGTCGCGCCCGTGGGCACGCCGGAAATCGTGATGTTGGACAAGGTCTCGGAGCTGTCGGTCAGCGCGGCCGAGATGTTCAGCGCAATCGCGGTGTCTTCGTTGCCCGACGCCGCGGCGGCCGTGACCAAGGGCGCGTCCGCGACGGCGCCGACATTCACCGTAACCGAGGCCGCCGAGGTCAAACCCTGGGAGTCGGCGATCGTGTAAGAGAAGCTGGCCGAGCCGCTGTAGTTCGCGGTCGGCGTGAAGACCACGTTCCCACTGCCATCCAGCGAAACCGTGCCGCCGACGGCATTACCGACGGAGGCGATGTGGATCGTGTCGCCTGCATCGGGATCGGTGTCGTTGCCCAGCAATGCCGACGGCGCCCAAACGGACTGGACGTCCTCGGTCGCGGTCAGCGTGTCGGCGTTGGCGGTCGGGGCGCTGTTGGGCGGCGCGATGACGTTGACTTGCAGCCCTTCGAAATTGCGGACATCCAAATCGAAGGCGTTGAACTGGAACACCGCGCCCTGGCCGGTCACGGAGTTCTGATTGCTGTTCGACGCGAGGAACGTCTGAAAGGCCGCGATGTCGGCCTGGACGGCCGCGCTGGCATACTCCGCCGCGGTAAATGTCAGCTGCAGCGTGTCGTAACCGGCGCCGCCATCGGCGTAGTCCGCGGCGCCCAGGTTCTCGGACATGGTGTAACGGACCAGATCGTGGCCGCCCTCGGCATAGATCCGATCGCTGCCCGCGCCGCCATCGAGCGTGTCGTTGCCGCCGGCACCGCCGATAATGCCGTTGTCGCCCCAGATGATGTCGTTGCCCGCGCCGCCGGTGATGATGTCGTGGCCCGCCGTCACGGACGTGTGGAAGCCGCCCTGGCCCGGCCCGATGCTGTAGTTGCCCTGGAACCAGGAGTACTGGAACGTGCTGTCGTAATTGGACGTGAGAGGAAGGCTCGACGCCGTATAGGTCGGGTCGATGATGAAGAGCTGGCCCTCGCCGGGATGGGCGGCGGAGTTCTGGTTATTACCGGCCTTGACCGCAACGGCCAGGATCGTGGCACCCGGGAATTGCTCGGCGACGAACGACTCCAGCGGCAAATTGTCGACGTCCTTAACGCCGGAGCCGAAGTTGTCGATTTTGACCTTCTCGATTTCCCCGTCGATGTTGAGGTACAGCACGACGTTGGAAATATCCTTGGAGAACGCGGCGATATCCATCACCCCGCCGCCGTCGCCATGGATCAGGTCGTCGCCACGGCCGCCGTCGAGCGTGTCGTTGCCCGCGCCGCCATAGATCGTGTCGTCGCCCCAGACGCCGTAGATCGTGTCCTGATGGTCGCCGCCGAAGAGCGTGTCGTTCCAGTCCGAGCTGGTCTCGCTGGCATCCCAGCTGTAGTCGACATAGCGGACGAGGAAGTCGCTGGAGTCGGTGACGTTCGAGCCCTGGTTCGCATAGGGCAGCGCCTCGAACACGATCGTGTCGAAAGCCGCGCCAACGTCGATGGACAGGATGTAGTCGCTGCCGCCCGTGGTGTTGCCGAACAGGGCCGTGCCGACGACCACGCCGTCGTCGAGAACCGTATAGCGGCCGCGCTCGCCTTCGTTGGCGAAGAACCAGCTCAACGCCACGCTGGCGTCGTTCACGTCATGGTCGAACGAGATGATCAGCTGCTCGGAAACGCCTTTGGCCGGGTTGTAGCCGGTCTCGGCCGTGATGGACGGGCCGTCATTGTAGGTGCTGGACGCGCCGATGCCGTCGGCGTGGATGCCGACATTCGAGGCGCTAGCCGTGGTCAGAAGACCGTTCCAGCCGACATTACGGGCCGTAACATCCACGCCCGCCCACATGCTGGCGAAGTTCTGCGCTGTCAGCGTGCCCGTCGTACCGGCGCGCGCCGATTGCGTGGGCGGGGCCGCCGAGGGATCGTCACCGTAGATGACGTCGTTTTCCGTGCCGCCGAAAACGACGTCACGGCCGGCGCCGCCCCAGATCGTGTCGCCGCCCGACCCGCCGTCGATCGTGTCGTTGCCGTCGTCGCCCCAGATCGTGTCGTAGTCGTTGCCGCCCAGGATCGTGTCGTTGCCCGCGCCGCCGCGGATGATGTCCGCGCCCTGGCCGCCGTCGACGTAGTCATTGCCGTCGCCCGCCGAGACCGAATCCTCGCCGTCGCCGGCGTAAATCTTGTCGTCGCCCAGACCGCCTTCGATCTTGTCGTTGCCGGCCTCGCCGTAAATCGTGTCGTTGTCCGCGCCGCCATCGATCGTGTCGTTCGCATCGCCGCCATAGATCGTATCCCGGCCCGCGCCGCCCACGATCGTGTCGTCGCCCGCGCCGCCCGAAAGCGAGTCGTCGCCATCGCCGCCGTCGAGGTAATCGTTGCCGTCACCGCCATAGAGCGTGTCGTTACCCGTGCCGCCCAGCAGACGATCGTTGTCCGCGCCGCCGTCCAGCGTGTCGTTACCCTCACCGCCGTCGAGCGTGTCGTTGCCCGAATCTCCCCGGATCGTGTCATTGCCGCCAAGACCCGACAGCACGTCGTTACCCGCGCCACCCGTGATGGTGTCGCGGCTACTCGTGCCGTTGAGGGTATCGTTGTTGTTGGTTCCGGTTTTGACAGCCACGGCGTCTACCCCAAAACTTGGGGCCGTTTTTGGCCCCTGTTTTCCCCGCAACCCTTTGAAAGATCACGGGACCTGTTACTCCCAGGCGCTTTATTCGCAAAAATCAGGCCAACCGCCGCCGGTCCCTAAAAGAAGAGAGATTGTCGCCAGACACAGGATTCTCACGGCCTTGCGGGTGATTCCAAAAACCGGCCGAGAGTACCTAGAAGACCTAATATAACCCTCTACCCTGATATTGCAAAAAGAGGACTCCTCTTTTGCACCCCGAATCGCGGAAAGCGCGGAAATCTTGACTTTTCCACAGAGAGAACTCGCCAAGGTAAAAATACGCATATTGCAAATAATGTAAGTTACACTTACTAAATCACGACCATATTTTTGAAAATCCGTCCCTCGATTGGGCAGAAGACGTGTCACCTCGCAATTTGCCTTCCCCCCGAGATGACCGCTTTCCCCCCACTCTTCGCTCGGGCACGATGCGCGCCCGCCGCGCCATTGGCGCCTTAAACCGATTTGTCAGGAGACCCTCCCCGTGTACGAGAACTACAAGCGAATCAAGTTTGAGCGTCGTGGACGCGCCCTGACCGTGACGCTCAACCGGCCGGACCTCCTGAACGCCATCGAGGCGGAGATGCACGAGGAGTTGGGGCGAGTGTTCTACGACGTGGCGGTCGATGAGGAGGCGGACGTCATCATCCTGACCGGCGCGGGGCGGGCCTTCTGTGCCGGCGGCGACATCAACTGGATGCAGGAGATGATCGACGACAAGCGCATCTGGGAGCGCACGCGCGTCGAGGCCAAGAAGATCGTCTACGGCTTGCTCGACTGCGAGAAACCGATCATCGCCAAGGTGAACGGCGCGGCCATGGGGCTGGGCGCCACGATCGCCCTCTTCAGCGACGTCATCTTCGCCGCCGAGGACGCCAAGATCGCCGATCCGCATGTGAGCGTCGGCCTGGTGGCGGGCGACGGCGGCGCCGTGATCTGGCCCCAGCTGATCGGCTATGCCCGCGCCAAGGAATACCTCATGACCGGCAAGCCCTTGACCGGCGCGGAGGCCGCCCGCATCGGCCTGGTCAATCACGCGGTGCCGCAGGGCGAGCTTGATGCGAAGGTCGACGCGTTCGCCGACCGCATCATGGCCGGCGCCACCCATGCGATCCGCTATTCCAAGACGGTGGTGAATATCGGCCTGAAGCAACTGGCCCATTCCATCATGGACGCCAGCATCGCCTATGAGACGGTCAGCAACAGCCTGGCCGACCATCAGGAGGCCGTCAGCGCCTTCCGCGAGAAGCGCAAGCCGAAGTTCACCGGCAAGCTCTAAGCGAAGATCGTCGTGGATTTCGCCGAGCCCGAACACGTCGTCGCCCTGCGCGAAACGATCCGGCGCTTCCTCGCGCGGGAGATGCCGCCCGCCGAGGCCCAGCGCTGGGACCGCGAGGACAAGTTCCCAAGGCCCGTGTTCGACAAGCTGGCCGCGTTGGGTGTCACCGGATCGACCGTGCCCGAGGAATATGGCGGCACGGGCCGGGACATCCTGGCCACCATGGTCGCGATCGAGGAGCTGGGGCGGCGCAGCTTTCCGCTCGCCGTCGCCTTCATCAACTGCGCCTGCTATGGCGGGATGAACATCCTGGAATGCGGTTCGGAGAAGCAGAAGCGCGAGCTTCTGCCGAAGCTCGCCGCGGGCAAGATGTGGTTCGCCTACGGCTTGACCGAGCCCGACGTCGGCGCGGATTTGGCCAGTGTCCGCACCACCGCCGCGCGCAAGGGCGACACGGTCGTCATCAACGGCGCGAAGCGGTTCTGCACCGGCTCGGACATCGCGGAATACATCTACCTCCTGGTCAAAAGCGACCCCACGGCACCGCGCTACCAGAACCTATCCTTCGTGTTGGTGCCGCCCAAGGCGCGCGGCGTCACGCTCACGCGCATGGATACGATGGGCCTGCGCGGTTTCCCCTCGTTCGACGTGACGTTCGACGACGTGGAAATCCCCGCCGAGAACATCGTCGGCGGCGAGGCGGGCTGGAACAAAGGCTGGCCCATGTTGGCCGGTCCGACGCTCGGCGTCGAGAAACTGGAAGTCGCGGCCATCGGCGTCGGCATCGCCGATGCTGCGGTGGACGACGCCTGGGCCTATAGCGAACAGCGCCAGCAATTCGGCAAGCCCGTCTCGTCCTACCAGGCCATCCGCCACATGCTGGCCGACGCGAAGACCAAGGTGCATGCCGCGCGGCTGATGCTTTATCACGCGGCGTGGCTGGCGGACCGTAACGAGAATTGCGACGTCGAGACGTCGATGACCAAGCTGTTCGTGACCGAGACGGCGAAGTCGGTCGTGCTGGATTGCCAAACGGTCATGGGCGCCTACGGCTATGCCCACGGCTTCGACATGGAGCGCTATGTGCGCGACGTGCTGCTGCTGCCCATCATCGGCGGCTCGTCGTCGATCCAGCGCAACAACATCGCCAACCGCCTGGGATTGCCGCGCTGATGGATTTCCGTGAACCCGAGCATGTCACCCAGCTGCGCGATTCGCTCCGGCGGTTCGTCGCGGACGAGATGCCGCGCGAGGCCGCGCAGCGCTGGGACAAGAACGATGAATTCCCCCGCGCGGAATTCCAGAAGCTCGTGGCGCTCGGCGTCACCGGCCTGACCGTGCCGGAGGAGTATGGCGGCCACGGCCCGGACATCCTGGCCACGATGGCGACCATCGAGGAATTGTCGCGGCGCAGCTTGGCCATGGCCGTGCCCTACATCATGTGCGCCTGCTATGCGGGCATGAACATCATGGCCGCGGGCTCGCCGCGCCAGAAGAAGACGCTGCTGCCGCGCGTGGCCGACGGTTCGCTGCTGTTCGCCTATGGGCTGACCGAACCCGACGCGGGCGCGGACCTCGCCAGCGTGCGCACGCGCGCGGCGCGCAAAGGCGATACGCTGATCGTCAACGGCGCCAAGCGGTTCTGCACCGGCGCCGATCAGGCCGATTACATCTACGCGCTGCTCAAAAGCGACGGCGACGCGCCGCGCTACAAAAATCTGTCCTTCGTCTTGGTGCCGACGAAAGCCAAGGGCGTCACCGTCACGCGCATGGACGGCATTGGCATGCGCGGCATGGGCCTGACCGACGTGATTCTCGAAGACGTCGAAGTTCCGGTCGAGAACGTGGTCGGCGAAGAGGCGGGCTGGAACCAGGGCTGGCCCATGCTGGCCGGCCCCGCGCTGGACGTGGAGAAGCTCGAGGTCGCCGCCATGGCGCTGGGGCTGGCCACCGCGGCCCTCGACGACGCCTGGGCTTACGCGCATGAGCGCAAGCAATTCGACAAGCCGATCGGCGCGCACCAATCCGTGCGTCACATGCTGGCTGAATCGAAGACGAAGCTTCTGGCCGCGCGTCTCGTGCTTCAGCAAGCCGCGTGGCTGGCCGACACCAACAAGCCCTGCGGTGTCGAAAGCTCGATGGCCAAGCTGTTCGTCTGCGAGGCGGCGGAGGAGATCATCCTGTCCTGCCAGCGCGTCATGGGCGCCTATGGCTGCGTCGCGGGCGTGGACATGGAGCGCTATGTCCGCGACATCCTGGTCTTTCCCATCGCGGGCGGCTCCTCCGCGATCCAGAAAAACAACATCGCCAACCGATTGGGTCTGAAACGCGGCTGAGCGGCTTGCCCGGCGGAAGCCGCCCTCCTAGGATTTGGATACCATGGGGAGAAAGCGGGAAGGTGCGATGAAATACGGTTTCTTCACCACCCTGTCCGAGCCGGACAACCGGCGTTCCTATCATCAGATCATCGACGATCTGCGCGAACAGGCCGTCGCCTGCGACCAGGCCGGCTTCGAGACGCTGTGGCTGGCCGAGCACCATTTCGGCCCCGAAGGCATGGGCAACAGCGCGAACCCCGTGCTGCTGGCCGCCGACCTCGGCAACCGCACCAAGCGCATCCGCATGGGCATGTGTGCCGTAATCCTGCCCTGGTGGCATCCGCTGCGCCTCGCGGAAGACCTGGCCGCGCTGGACCACATGCTGAACGGCCGCCTCGACGTCTCGGTCGGCCGCGGCGTCTGGCCGCGCGAAGGCCCCAACTTCCATCCCAACGCGGACCCGCGGAATTCGGACGCGTTGATGGGTCTGTTCCGCGAAAGCTTGGACATCATCCGCAAGGCGTGGACGGAAGAGTTCTTCAGCCACGAGGGCAAGAACTACGTCCTGCCCGCGCCCACGACCACGTGGAACCATCCGATGTACCCGCAGGATGCGCGCTGGCGCGACGGCGAGCGCGTGACCAAGCTGAACATCGTGCCGAAGCCGTTCCAGAAACCCCATCCGCCCTTGTGGATGGTGTGCTCCAGCCCGCCGTCCATCGAATACGCGGCGAAGAACGGCATCGACGTGCAGGTCTGGCAGCCGCCGCCGAAATCGGTGCGCGCGCTCGGTCAGATGTACGCCGAGCACCGCTCCAAGGCGGAAGGACGGGAGATCGATCCGGCCAAGCACATGGCCGTGCTGCGCCAGGTCTATGTCGCGCCGACGATGGAAGAAGCGCTGCGCGACGCGCAGAAAAGCTCGACCTTCGTGTTCCTCTACAACAACCCCTTCCGCGGCCTGTCCATGTTCATGAATCCGGGCGAGAAGCCGGAGCCGGGTATGCAGATGGGTTGGGACTTCCTGGTCGAGCGGGGCAACATCATGGTCGGCACGCCGGACTATGTGGCCGAGCGGCTCAACGAGCTGCGCGAGGTCGGCGGCATCGAGAACGTGATGGTCGACATGGCCCTGCCCTATCTGGAGCAGAAGCAGATCCTGCGCAGCATGGAACTGTTCACCACCAAGGTCATGCCGCAGCTGAAGAAAGCGGCATAAGAACCTCTCCCCTGCTTTTCTTCACCCCTCCCCAACGCGGGAGGGGCCAGGGGGAGGGGGTAGCTAGAGATTCTCTGCGCTTCCGCGCGAACCCCTCCCCTATCCCCTCCCTCAAGGGGAGGGGAAATTTTCTTTAGGCCGCGCGCTTATTTTTTTGTTCAGTGCTTGGCGGCTTTGGCCGTGCCGTCCCACAGACGCTGCGGCCCGAGATCGCGCTCGGTCACCTTAAGTGCCTTCACATCGTCCGGAATGCCTTTGCCGGTGACGAGGCCGGCGGCCGTGCGCGACAGGCCGACCGAGGTTTCGATGCCATAGCCACCCTGGCCCGCCAGCCAGAAGAAGCCTTCGACATTCGGGTCATAGCCCGCGACCGGCACGCCGTCGATCACGAAGCTGCGCAAACCCGCCCAGGTGCGCAGGATGCGGCGGATCTCGAAGGTCGTGGCCTTTTCGATCCGGTCGACGGTCAGCGCGATGTCCATCTCTTCCGGCTGCGCATCGGTCGGCGGCGAGGGCGTCTCATCGGCCGGCGAGCCCAGCACGGTCCCCGCGTCGACCTTGAAGTACCATTCCTCCTGCGTGTCGAAGACGACCGGCCATTTCGAGCCGTCGATGCCCGGCGGCTGGTTGAAGGCGATGACCGTGCGCCGCTTGGGCACGAGGCCGATCTTCTTGGCGCCCACGCGCTCACCGACCACGTCGGCCCAGGCGCCCGCCGCGTTGATCACGACCGGCGCCGAGAACTCGCCTTGCGGCGTCTTCACGTGCCACTTGCCGTCCTTGCGCTCCAATTGCTGCGCCTCGGCGTTGGTCGCCACCTGGCCGCCCGCCGCCTTCATGCCGCGCAGATAGCCCTGGTGGATGGCGTTCACATCGAGCGCCATCGTGTTGGGATCGAGGAAGCAGGCCGCGAGATAGTCCTTACGCAACACGGGCACCGTCTTCACCGCCTCGTCCACGCTGATCTCGTGGATCGCGGGCGACAAAGGCCGCACGGCTTTGAGCGCATCGTAGAGAACCGTCTTCTGGTCCTCGCGCGCGACGAACATCAGGCCGTGCGGATGGCACAGCGGCACTTCGGTGAAGCCCTGGGGCGGATTCTGGAAGAACGGTCCGCCCGCGATGGCCAAGGCACGGATCGCGTGCGGCCCATAAGCCTCGGTATAAACCGCGATGGAGCGGCCGGTCGTGTGATAGCCGGGCTGCTCCTCGCGCTCCAACAGCACCACCTTGTGCTCTTTCGCCAACCAATAGCCCACCGAGGCGCCGGCGATACCGGCACCGATAATCAGAAAGTCGCATTCACGCATTGGGGGATTCGCTCCGTCAGACTTGGGTAACTAGGCCGCGAGTTTCTTGAGCTTCGGCCAATCGCGCAGGATCTCGCGCGCCGCGTTGGTGCCGGGCACGCCCGTGACGCCGCCGCCCGGATGGCTCGAGGAGCCGCACTGGTAAAGACCCGCGATGGGGCTGCGGTAGTCGGCATAGTGCGGCACCGGCCGCTTGAAGAACAGCTGATCGGGCGTGATCTCGCCATGGAAGATATGGCCGTGGGGCAGGCCGATGATCTGCTCGAGGTCCGGCGGCAAGAGAACTTGCATGTCGATTATGCTGGAGGAAAAGCCCGGCACGAACGCGTCCATCACCGCCATCACGGTCTTGGTGAAGTTCTCGCGCTCGTTGGCCCAGATGCCGTTCTTCAATTCATACGGCGCGTGACCGCCGAAGATGTTGACGATGTGCTTGCCCTCGGGCGCCAACGTCTTGTCATGCACGGTCGGCACCACGGGCGATAGGAACGGCCGCTGCGAATACCAGCCGTATTTCGCGTCGTCATAGGCGCGTTCCATGTAATCGACGTCGGGCGCGAGATGCGTGAAGTCGGGATAATCCATGCCCGCGGCCGCGGGGTCGAAACCCTTGAACTGCGGAATCCGGTCGACCGCGATGTTGAGCTTGAAGGCGGTGGAGAAAGTCCGGAACCGCTTCAGGTCCTTCATCATCTCGGCGGGCAAATGCTCGGCGCCGACCAGTTTTTCGAACAGTGGCTTCGCGTGGGCGTTCGACGCTACCAGCCTGGCCTCGTAGACCTCGCCGTTCTCCAGCGCCACGCCCGTGGCGCGGCCGCCGTTGACGATCACGCGCGCAACGGGCGCGTTCGTCTTCACCGTCATGCCGTGCTTCTCGCCCATATTGCGGATGGCTTGCGAGATAGCGCCCATGCCGCCTTCGGCGAAGCCCCAACCCACATCCGGATCGTGCGCCAGGACATGGTGCAGCAGGACATAGGCCGAGCCCGGCGACTTCAGCGAGGCGAAGGTGCCGATCGAAGATTGGTAACCCAGCGCGCAGATGATCGATTCGTTCTCGAACCACTGCTTGAGGAAGTCATAGCTGCTCATGGTGAACAGGTCGGCCAGGCGGAAAAACTTCCCGCCGATCTTCCGGTGCTTCCAAGCAAAGGAGGCCAGGTCCTTGATGCCCTTCAAGTCGCGCCGCGAGGGATCGAGCGGCGTCTCGAACATCATCCCGCGCACCACCGTGGTCGCGTCGGCCATATAAGCGTTGAAGTCGGCGTAAGCCTCGGCGTCCTTCTTCGACAGGCGCGCGAAGGATCGCTGGGTGATCGCGGGATCGTCGTGAACGACGATCGAACCGCCGTCGTCGGTCGGGTGGAAGATGCCCTTGCAGGGCAAAATTTTGAGGCCGTTGTTGAACAGGTCCAGATCGTCGATGACGCGCTTGGGCATCATGCCGAACAGATAGGA
>CADEGL010000002.1:24732-102632 GCA_902826885.1 uncultured Alphaproteobacteria bacterium
GTTTGTCGCTTGTTTTGCGGTGATTTAATCAAGTTCGCGCGGGCGCCACAACGGCAGCAGCACAGCAGAAACCCTCTCCGCCCGTCTGCGGGGGGAGAGGGTGGCGCGCTTGCGCGCCGGGTGAGGTGGGTGCGGCGGCTGGGCTGGTTGCGACACCCAACGACACCTCACCCTTCCCGTCGCCATGCGACGGGCCCCTTCCCTCTCCCCACTGCGTGCGGAGAGGGAGAATCATCATTTCCAAGACACCGCAATATGTCACCGAAGCAGCGCGCCACAACGGCTGGACAGGCCGGGAACGGCCCGCTAAACGAGGCGCCATGAAACTCGTCCTTCTCCGCCACGGCCAAAGCGTCTGGAACAAGGAAAATCGGTTCACCGGCTGGGCCGATGTCGACCTGTCCGAACGCGGTGTGGCCGAAGCCCAAGCCGCCGGCCGCGCCATGGCCGCCGACGGGCTCGATTTCGATCTTTGCTATGCCTCGGTCCTGAAGCGCGCCATCAAGACGCTGTGGCTGTCGCTCGAGACGATGGACCGCATGTGGCTGCCCATCCAGCACGACTGGCGCTTGAACGAGCGCCATTACGGCGGGCTGCAGGGCCTCAACAAGGCCGAGACGGCCAAGAAATACGGCGACGACCAGGTCTTCGTCTGGCGGCGCAGCTACGACACGCCGCCGCCGCCGCTCGAAGCCAACGATCCGCGTTCCCAGGCCAACGACCCGCGCTACCGCGCCATCGCCGGCAAGGTGCCGCTGTCGGAAAGCCTGAAGGACACCATCACCCGCACCCTGCCCTTCTGGCACGAGACCATCGCGCCCTCGATCAAGAGCGGCAAGCGCGTGCTGATCGCGGCCCACGGCAACAGCCTTCGCGGTCTCGTGAAGTATCTCGACAATCTCTCCGACGAGGAGATCACCAAGGTCGAGATTCCGACCGGACGCCCGCTCGTTTACGAGTTGGACGGCAAGCTCAAGCCCATCCGCCATTACTATCTCGGCGAAGAGAAGGCGGAATCGCACTAGCGCCAGGTCGGGCACCGTTCAAGTCAACGGACGATCCGGTCAAGGCCGCGCTAGCCGCCGTCGCGTGGTGATGGCCTTCACTGCCCGACCATTTCGTCGTCCACCGCGACGATTCGGCATTTGAGCGCGGCATCGTCGCATTTCTTGAGCGCGATTTTTTGCGCCTCCTCGGCCGTCGCCTGCGCGGCGATGGTCGACCAGGCGCTGAAGCCGAATCCGACACCGATGACGAATGCCTTACCCGGCGGAGCGGCGAAATAGCTGGCCCAGGCGGCCGTCGCCTTTTCGACCCAATCCGGCGCTTTGTTGAGCCGCGTGAGGTCGTCGGGCATCGGATAGTCCGGCATCACCGGTCCCTCGGGAGGCGTGCTCCACGTGGGCAACGACGCTTGCCGCAGGAACATGTCGACCGGCTCGCGCCACAGCGCGATTCCCTGGCGCCAAAAGAAGAGCGAGGCTCCGTCTTGTTCGAAAGGCTTTGTCACCATCAGCTCGCCCTTGCCGCCGGCTTGGCGGTAGGCATCGAAAAAGAGTTTCACCCGCTGCGGCGGCATCGTGGCGTCGTTCTCCGCGTACAACCACAACGCGGGCACCTTGGCGGACCGGCCTGCCGCTTCGACGCTTTGCAACAGGGCCGCATCCGGACAGCTTCCGCCGGAAGCGCCGAAATTCACCACCCCGCGCAAACCCGCCACGGTATTTCCGGCAAGCGCCACCACGCTTGCCCCCGCCGCCCCCTGTCCGACAGCCAAAATCTGGGTTTTATCCACGAAGGGTTGCCCGGCGAAATGGCGAATTACGGCCTCGTATTCGTCGGCGGTCTTTTTCGCCATCGCCGCGATGTTCTCCGCGGAGCAAGCTTTGTTCCACGCGTCCGCTTCGCCGCCCGATTTTCCGTAGCCGCGGCGCAGGAAAAAGACCGCGGCCCAGCCGCGGCGCGCGAACTCCGCGGCCTGATAGTGAAAGTGAAGCGGCGACAGCACCGCGCGATCCTTTAGATCGATCGGCCCAACCGTCATCACGGCCAGCGGAAATGGGCCGTCACCTTTCGGACGAAGGACGATCGCCTCCAAGGATACTTCCGCGCCGTCGAGTTGGGCGGGCACCAATAGCGACTCGCGTATGAGTTCCTTCGGCGAAATGGGCGGTGCGTCGGCGTCGGCGCGGACTGGGGGGAAGAGGACGACGAAGACCGTGACGAGCAGAAATATGGATGCTTCCCGGATTCGCATTCGCCCCACCCTATTTGCTACGGCGTCACCAGCTCGTCATCTTCGGCGGCGATATGGCAGCGCGCGCCACCGCGCTGGCAACTCTCCAACGCCTGTTGCCGCGCATCGTCCAATGAATTTCGTCCGGCACGCCAACCCCAGGCGCTCCCCGCCCCGACAGCGAAGGCCTTGGACGGCGCGGCGCCGAGAAAATCCCTCCACGCCTTGCGGCCGGCATCGCTGGCCAGTTCGCGCGGCGAGGCCAGCTCGGCCTTTGCGTCATCGGCGGGCGGAGCGTCCCAGGTGGGCAGCCCCGTCTTGCGCAGGAAGTCGTCGACCAAGGGACGCCAGATCGCGGTGCCCCGCCGGCTAAACAAGGTATGCCCATCATCGCCGAACGGACCGACCACGATCAGTTCGGCCTTGCCGCCGGCGGCGGTGAAGGCGTCGTGGAAACGCTGCGCCAATCCGGGCGAGAAATAGCTGTCGTTCTCGGCATAGACCCACAGAGTCGGCACGCGCGCCGTCTCGCCGAAGGCGCCGAAGGCGCGCACCAGGGCGTTGTCTTCGCAAACGACGCCCGGCGACGGCGAGCCCCGCCCGCCCGCGAAGCTGATGACGGCACGCAAGCCTTCCGGTGGATCGGCCGCCGTAGCCAAGGCCGCGAAGCCGCCGGCCGAGACACCGACGATCAGGATGCGCGAGGCATCGACGAAGGGAAAAGCCCGCAGCGATTCGACGGCGGCGCGCAGATCCTTGGCTCCCTCCCGCCCCGCCGCGACATAGTTGGGTCGGCCGCACGGGCCGGCGCTTTCAGTCACATCGCCCGTCGAGCTGCCATAGCCCCGGCGCAGCACGACGGCCACGGCCCAGCCACGCCGCGCCATTTCTTCCGCTTGGGGTCCTAGGGAGCTGACGGCGAAACGACCGCGCTGGGCCACGTCGCGCGGCGCGCCATGGGCGATGAGCGCGAGCGGAAACGGCCCGTCGCCCGGCGGCCGGACGATGAGCGATTCGAGCGTGTGCCGCGAGCCGTCGATGGTGACGGAGAGCGTGCCGACCTCGCGCACCAGCGCATCCTTGGCCACGGGCGGCGCCGCGCGTGCGCCCGGCGCGAAGGTCGCGAACAGCGCGAACGCAAAAGCGGCAATGCGAACGCGGCGTGTTTTCATCGGCGCTAGAAACGATCGATCCGGTAAGGCGCAAGATCGATCATCGGCGCCTGCCCCATCACGACCTGCGCGATCACACGGCCAGTGGGCGCCGCGCCCAAGAGGCCCAGATGGCCGTGGCCGAAGGCAAAGAAGGCGTTGGCCAAATTCGGCGCGCGGCCGATGACGGGCAGGCTGTCGGGCAGGCAGGGCCGGTGCCCCATCCATTCGGAGTGCTTCGCGTTGCGCAAACCCGGCAGGATCGTCTTGCCGATGCCCAGGAAAATCTCGGCGCGCGCGTAGTTGGGCAGGGCCTCGATCCCCGCCAGTTCCACCGTGCCCGCGATGCGCACGCCCGTCTCCATGGGCGTGATCGCGATCTTCTTGTCGAGGACCATCAGCATGTTGCGCGGC
Source organism: uncultured Alphaproteobacteria bacterium (assembly GCA_902826885.1). Lineage (GTDB taxonomy): Bacteria > Pseudomonadota > Alphaproteobacteria > CADEGL01 > CADEGL01 > CADEGL01. The sequence continues at coordinate 28,534 of CADEGL010000002.1, forward strand.
GTAGCGCCCGGATCGGCGATGGTGACGTGATAACCGCGCTGGCTTTCCAGCGGCACATGATGCCCGAGCAGCTTCGCCAACGTGCGCGACCACATGCCGGACGCGATCACCACCGCGCGCGGTTTGATGTTTCCACGGTCGGTGCGCACGGCTTCGATCTTGCCGTCCGCCAGATCGAAGCCATTCACCTCGGCGCGTAGAACTTGCCCGCCCTCGCGCCCGATGCGTTCCGCCAGCGCCTGAGACAGCCGGTAGGGATTGCGGCAATGACCGTTGCCGTGGGCCCGCAACGCCACCTCGAAGATCGGCGCCAGGTCCGGCTCCAGGTCGCGGATCTCGTCCTTGTTCAGCACATCGTAGGATTCGCCGGAGGCCGCGCGCAGCTCGTTGACCAGCCGGTCGCCCTCGTAGGATTCGCGCTTCATGTAGAGGTAGAGCTGACCGGGCACGCGGATCAGGTCTTCCGCACCGGCCCAACGCACGAGCGGCATCAGCGAATCGACGCAATGCCGGTTGAGCGCCTGGAGCGCGCTTGCGTTATGGCGCACCCGCGCGAGGCGCGTCTCGGCCATAAACCGCAACAGCCACGGCATGGCGCGCGGCAGATAGCTTTTACGGATATGCAGCGGGCCATGGGGGTCGCGCAGCCATTTGGGCACGTCCCACATCATGCCCGGCATGCCGATCGGCATGGTGGCCAGGTTTTGGATGCCGCCCGCGTTGCCGAACGACGTCATCTCGCCCGGCCCGCGGCGATCGACCAGAATCACGGGCACGCCCGCGCGCACCAGATAGGCCGCGCAACAGATGCCGACGATGCCGGCTCCCACCACGACGACAGGCGATTCCTGGCTGATCATGTTCACGACAGTTTCTTGTTGAGGCAAACCATGGGTGTCAGCGTCCAGCCGCGGCTTTTGTAAAAATCCAAGGCCGGCCCGTTGCGCTGGTCCGCCAGAAGCTGGACACGCGCGGCGCCCTGTCCGCGTGCCCATTTCTCCGCCTCGTCGAGAAGCGCGCGGCCGATGCCCCGTCCGCGCCAGTCGCGATCCACGACAACGTCCTCGATCAAACCGGACGGCGAGCCCTCGGCCGTCGAGATGGTGAGCTGCACCGAACACATGCCGACCACTTCGCCCTTGGCATCCGCGACCAGAACGCGCGCGTTGGGCGCGGCCAGGAGCGCGCGCAAGCCCTTCTCCTGCCGCGCGGGGTCTGCGGTAAACGCGGTCTCGATGGCGAACAGCTCCCCGATCAACGCCACGAGGCGCGGAATGTCGCGCGGCCCGGCGCCGCGAAACCGCACCGTCTTGGAATCATGCATGGCGGCCCCCGAAGTCAGGCCGTCACTATGATCGGCCCGCCGGACGCCGCCAAGCCGCGGGTTACCCTTTTGCCAGTTCCGCCGCGCGGCGTTCGAGGCCGCCGATGGCCTCGGCCACGCGCGATACGGCGCCCTTGTGCCATTCCGCGTGACCGGCCACGGCTTTCTCCACCTCGTCCGCGTGGGCACGCACATGGGCGGGGTTCACGCTGCCTTCCGTCACCCGCGTCTCGACGAAGCGCTTGGCGTCCAGGATGTCGCGCAGTTCGGCGTCGGTCAGCGAAACCCCGCTCGCACCCGTGGCCTTCGCGGCCGCGGCCAGCGATGCGCCAGTGGCCGTCGCGGGCGTGCGGCCCGCGTCGATCGAATCCTTCACGAAGCGGCCGACCACATGGTGCGCCGCCCGGAACGACAGATCGAAGCGGCGGACCAGCTCGTCGGCCAGGTGACTCGTCGTACTCCAGAACGCGCCCGCGTTCTGCGCCATACGCTCCTTGCGCACGCTCAAGGTCGAGACCGTCTCTTCCATCAGGCGCAGCGAACCCAAGGTCGAATCGCCGATCTGGATGAGGACGTAGTCGGCGAACTCGAAATCGAGGTCGGTCGACGAGACGCCGCGCTGACAACCCATCATGGAGGCCAGCCAACCGGCGGCCTGGCCCGCCACTCCCTTCACCCGCTCGCACGCATGGGGGTTCTTCTTCTGCGGCATGATGCTGCTAGTACCGGCCAGCCCGTCGGCGATCTCGACGTAGCCGAACTCCCACGACGACCATAAATAGAAGTCGGTCGCCAAGCGTCCCAGATTGCTCATCAACAGCGCCAGCACCGCCACGCCTTCTTCCAGGACGTCGCGCGCGAACAGGCCGCCGTCCGAGGAGTTGGTCACGATCCCGTCATGGCCCAAGAGAGCCGCCGTGCGCCTGCGGTCGAGCGGCCAGGAGGTGCCGGCATTGGCCGCGCCGCCGAGCACACCCAGGTTGGTGCGCGCATAGGCGCCGCGCAGCCGTTGCAAATCGCGCTCGAAGATCGCGGCCTGGCGCATCAAATAATGGCCGAAGGTCCAGGGCTGGGCGTGCTGCAGATGGGTGTAGCCCGGCATGACCGTATCGGCATGTTTGCGCGCGAGGGAGAGCAGCGCGCGTTCGAGCGCCAGCAGATCGCCCACCGCTTCCAGCAAAAGGTCGCGCAAAAACAGCCGGTCGGCCGAGGCGTCCTGGTCGTTGCGGCTGCGTCCGGTCTGGATGCGGCCGCCGATATCGGCGCCGACACTGCTTTCGAGCGCGTGTTCGATCTGGACCAGATAGGAACCCGAGCGCGGATCGAAGCGGAACGCGGCCGCGCCGCCGCGGTGAATGTCGAGCAACGCACCCAAGAGCTTCGCACCACGGTCGCGGCGCAAGACGCCGGTCTCGACCAGCATGACGACATGGGCCAGGTCGACCAGCGAGAAGCAGCGGAAGCGCCGCGGCATGGCCGAAAGGTTCGACGCTTCGTCATACTTGATGATGGCGTCGCTGCGGCGGCCCAAGCGCGCCTCTTCCAGGAACACGTCTTGCTTCACGATGCCCTCCCTTGGCCAAGGCCGAACGGCCTAATCCGAGAGGCCAGCATAGCTGCCCCGTGCGGCATTGGGGATTCGGCGCACTTCCCCGCATGCACGCCCCATGCGACCCTGCGCGCATGGCCGATTTGACCGATCTCGCGACCGCACGGCCGACGGGACAACCCAATTGCCACCTGATCCTGCCGCGCGGTTGGGGCGCGGGCCCCGCGCACCGGGGCAGCCCGGTTTTCCCGGTCGAGGCGCCGGTGCTGGCGCGCGCCGTGGCGGCCTGCCTGGCCAAGATGCCGCGCATCGAGATCGTGGCGCGCGCACCGGACGGATTGCAGTTCGAAGCCGTGGAGCATAGCCGCCTGTTCCGCTTCCTCGACGACATCAGCGTGCGCGCCGTGCCCCAAGGAGAAGGCCGTTCCGCACTGGCCCTCTTCAGCCGTTCGCGGGTCGGTTACTGGGACCTTGGCGTCAATCGCGAACGGGCCACGCGCCTGCTGGCTGCCTTGGAATCGGAGATGCCCGCCGCGCGCGCCTGATCCACCGCCCGCCCTGCTGCGTATCCTGTCGAGACCAGGAGCGCGGCGAAGCCAGCATGCCATTGAATTATCAGCGGGAAGCTCTTCCCAGACCTGGACCTGAAGGACGCGCGCCCCTCGTCGCCTACCCGCGGGAGGGCTATGCTTCCCGCGTCACGCCCGGTGCGCGCGCGCAGGTTTCGCCCATGAACGAAGACGTGCTCTGCGGCCTGGTCGAGGCCGTCGCGCGGCGGCGCGACAAGGCCGCGTTCGCACGCCTGTTCCAGCATTTCGCGCCGCGTCTGACGGCTTTCATGCAGCGGCGCGGCGCCGATCCGGCCGCGGCGCAGGATCTGGCCCAGGATGCGATGCTGACCGTCTGGCGCAAGGCGCCGCAGTTCGACCGTGGGCGCGCCACGGCTTCGGCCTGGATCTTCGCCATCGCGCGCAACCGCCGCATCGACGTGCTGCGGCGCGAGCGTCGCCCCGATCCCGAGATTCTGATCTTCATGCAGGAGACGAACGCGCCGAGCGCCGAGGCGGAGATGGAACGGAGCGCGTTCCAGAGCCGCCTCCACGCGACCTTGGCGCAGGTGCCCGCCAACCAGCTCGACATCCTGAAGAAGGCCTATTTCGAAGACCTCTCCCATTCGGACATCGCCCAGCAACTCGGCCTGCCGCTCGGAACCGTGAAGTCGCGGATTCGGCTGGCCTTGATCCGCCTGCGCGGCCTTCTCGACAGCGAAGACACGCCATGACCCATCATCATGTTCCATCTTCTCTTCTCTTCGACTACGCGACCGGCGCCCTATCCGAAGGACCGGCGCTCGCCGTCTCCACCCATCTGTCCTATTGCGGCGATTGCCTGGCGGCGCTGGGGCGCTTGGAAGAGATTGGAGGTGTCGTGCTGCAATCACTGGCGCCGGCCGCGGTCGATTCCGAGTTGTTGTCGCGCACCCTCGCGCGCCTCGACGAGCAAGGCGCGAACGAGCGCAAACCGGAGCCGGAAGATGCGGCGAACGGAACATTGCCGCCTGTTCTGCGTGCCCATCTCGGGATCGGATTGAAGGACGCACGTTGGCGCTTTGCCGCGCCGCATGTGCGCGAAGCACGCCTGACGCTCGGCGGCCCGTCGCACCGCGCGAGCCTTCTGCGCGTGCCCGCCGGAAGGAACGTGCCGCGCCACACCCATCGGGGCGTCGAGTACACGGTCGTCCTGTCCGGGGGGTTCATCGACCGGGGCCAGGCCTATCGCAAGGGTGATTTCTGCGCGGCCGATCCGTCCGTCGAACACCGGCCGGTGGCCATGGACGATGCCGAATGCCTGTGTCTGATCGTGCTCGACGCGCCGGTCCTGCCCATGGGGCGCATCGGCCGGCTGATCGCGCCCTTCCTGCGATGAGCATGCGCCGCCGCCTCAGCGCGCGTGTCATCGCGTTCCTCATTTCGCTGGCTGCAAGCCTTGGCGTTTCCGCCATCGGCGGGCGCATCACCGCGACCTCGGTCGGCGATTGGTATCAGGCGCTGGCAAAGCCGCCGCTCAATCCGCCCGATTGGATCTTCGCGCCGGTGTGGATCACGCTTTACGTCCTGATGGCGGTCGCGGCCTGGCGCGTTTGGGATCACGGCGGCGCGGGTGCGGCGCGCGCGCTTCGCATCTACGCGCTCCAACTTGCCCTCAATCTCGGCTGGACCTGCCTGTTCTTCGGGCTGCGGCAGCCGGCACTGGCGCTGATCGAGATCGCGATTCTGCTTGCCGCGATCCTGTGGGCCACCGCCGCGTTCCGCGCCCACGACCGCATTGCGGCGTGGCTGCTGGCGCCCTACGGTCTGTGGGTCGGCTTCGCCACCTACCTCAACTTCGGCATCGTCTCGCTGAATTGAGCGCTAGAAGAAAATGACGGTCGTGAGAATGAAAACGGGAACCAGCACCACGGCCGCCCACAGCATGTAGGCGAAGAAACTGGGCATCTTGACGCCACCCGCACGCGCGATGGCATAGACCATGAAGTTGGGTGCGTTGCCGATATAGCTGTTGGCACCCATGAAGACCGCCCCCGCCGAGATGGCCGCGAGAGTGAGGGCGCCCTTGGTCATCAAGGTTTGCGCGTCGCCGCCGGCCAGCTCGAAGAAGACGAGATAGGTCGGCGCGTTGTCGAGGAACGACGACAGGCCGCCCGTCAGCCAGAAATAGGCCGCGTTGTTGGGCGATCCGTCGGGATTGGAGACCAGTGCCACGAGCGGCGCGAAAGCACCCGCGCTTCCGGCCTTCAGCATGGCCAGCACGGGGATGATGGTGATGAAGATGCCGGCGAACAGCTTGGCCACCTCCGCCATCGGCCCCCAGGTAAAGCCGTTGCCCGCGCGCCGGGCCTTGGGCGTGAGCACGAGAGACGCGATGGCGACAGCCGCCATGACCGCGTCGCGCAGCAGGTACTGAACCGCCACGTCCGTGCCCAGAATATGAACGTCGCCGAGTTGGATCTTGGCACTCATCAAGATCGCGCCGATGACAACGGCCAGGAGGAGGAAATTGACTCCCCCGCGCACGCGCAACGGATTGTCCGGCGTGGGATCGCGCCGCTTGTGGCCGTCGCGCCTATAGATGATGCAATCCATGACGAAGAAGACGGCCAGCACCACGCCGCCGACGAACAGCGTCTCCGGCAACAGGTGCGTCGTGGTCCAGAAGAAATCGACGCCGCGCAGAAAGCCCAGGAACAAGGGCGGATCGCCGAGCGGCGTCAGCGAACCGCCGATGTTCGAGACCAGGAAGATGAAGAACACCACCACGTGAACATTGCGCTTGCGGTCGTCGTTCGCGCGCAAAAGCGGCCGGATCATCACCATCGACGCGCCCGTGGTGCCGATCACGCTGGCCAGCGCGGCGCCGATGGCCAGGATCGCCGTGTTGGTGCCGGGCGAGCCGTGCAGGTTGCCCGATATCACGATGCCGCCCGCCACGGTGAAGAGCGCGGTGAGCAAAAGAATGAAGGGGATGTATTCGAGCAGCGCTGTGTGGACCAGCGCTTCCACCGCCATCATCGGCCCGCCCGAAAGCGCCAGCGGCACGATGATCGCGACGGCCCACAGGGCCGCGACCTTGCCGTGATGCTTTTCCCAGAAGTGGTGCGCGACCAGGGGAAACAGCGCGATCGACAAAAGGATGCCCGCGAAGGGCAGCGCCCAGGCCAGACCCAGCGAGGCGCCATCGAGCGCGGCGGCCTGGGCAAGCGACGGCGTGCCGGCAATGGCGAACGCCACGACAAAAGCGCGCATGATCCCGGATCGCGACAGTCCGATGGTTCGCCTCACAACGACAAGATTACATGAGTGGAGTAATTGGCGCGCCCGGAAGGATTCGAACCTCCAACCTCCAGATCCGTAGTCTGGCGCTCTATCCAGTTGAGCTACGGGCGCGCTGAGGGAAAACGGCGGCGGGTAATCACGTCGAACGACGCGAAGGCGCCTTGCCGCGCGGCGCGCACAGTAATCAAATCACCCCCCCAAGGCAAGGCCGCGACGCCCGCAAAGACGGGAGATTTCCCGTTCTTTCCAAGCCCTTCCCCCAGTTGCAAAGCCCCGTTGTTGCTGTCATTTTCTCCTCTGGCGCCTCGGGAGGCGGGGCGCCGGCCCATTTCTATTCGACGCAGGGCATCCAAGGGGCAAGCATGCCGCTTCGCAAGACATTCGCCGCGATTGCGGTTGCGACGCTGCTGATCGGCGGCTGCTCCTATTCCGACGACACACTGTGGCCGTCTCTCACGGGCGGCGATCCCGCCGGCAATCCGACGCCGCCGCCGGCCACGGCCGGCAACACGGGGACCGTGTCGGGCGCCTCGGCCGCGGGCACCGGCGTCATCACCACCTCGGCCGCCCCCCCGCTCGGCACCACGGTCTATCAGGCCGTGCCGATCTCGACGGCGGAACCGACCGGCACCTTCGTCGGACAGAAGGTTATCGAGCTGCGCAACCAGCTGGTCGTGTTGCAGCAGACGATCGCCACGCATAACGCCCAGGTCCAGCAGCTGCGCCAGGAAACCGGCACGGCATCCGACCGCTACCATTCGCTGGTCGCCGCGATCACCGCGCGCCTGCAGGTCGGCACCACGCCGGGCAACCCGATCCTGACCAACCAGTTGAACCAGGCGCAAACCGAGCTGGACCGCATGAGCGTTCAGGTCGGCCGCATGAACGCCGAGTCCAACGCGGTGGCCAGCGATTCGTCCATGGCCGCCTACATTCTCGAATCCTCCCGCGCGGCCTACGGCCTGTCGGGCGCGGTCGACGAGGATCATCGCCAGCTGGCCGTGCTGGAGGACGAGGTCAACAAGACCGTCGTTTCCATCGACCGGTTGTTGAACGAACTGGCCAGCGACGTCGCCCGCCAGACCACCTATATCTCGCGCGAGCGCGCGAACATGACCACGCTGTCCGTCGCCGTGAAGAACGGCGAGATGTACGGCCAGAGCTTGAGCAACCGCGCCTTCACCACCGTGCCCGTGACGGCCATGCAGCAGCAGGGCGTGGGCGGCGCGCGCCGTCCCCTGGTCGTGATCCGCTTCGACAATCCGAACGTGGAATACGAGCAGGCGCTCTATACCGCGTTGAAGGGCGCGCTCGACCGCAAGCCGGACGCGGTGTTCGACCTGGTCGCCATCGCGCCGACCAAGGGCGCCACCGGGCAGAGCGCGGTGAAGTCGACCACGACAAAACGCCACGCGGACCAGGTTCTGCGCTCCATGTCGAACATGGGCCTGCCCGGCAACCGCGTGACCACGTCGCAGACCTCGAGCGACACGCTCGACGCGACCGAAATCCAGATCTACGTCCGCTGAGGCCAGGCGGAGGGACGGCATTGAAAGCCCCGGGACAAGCCCCGGGGCTTTTCGTTTCGGCAACGCAGCCATGCGCCGCCGCTTCTTCCGCGTCCGCGCGGCCATTTGCTATCTAGGGCCATCGAAAGGACATTCCGTGGCCGGCGACGAACGCTTCTCCAAGAACTACCCCGTCTCCTGGGATCAGTTTCACCGGGATTCGAAGGCATTGGCCTGGCGCCTGTTGGAGCGCGGCCCATGGAAAGGCATCGTCGCCATCACGCGCGGCGGCCTGGTGCCCGCCGCCATCGTCGCGCGCGAGTTGGACGTGCGCCTGATCGAGACGGTGAGCATCGCCAGCTACGATCACCAGACGCAAAGCACGGTGCGGATTCTGTCGACGCCCGACGACGCGGGCGACGGCGCGGGCTGGCTGATCGTCGACGACCTGGTCGACACGGGTGCTACGGCGAAAGCCGTGCGCGCGCTTCTGCCCAAAGCGCACATGGCCGCCGTCTATGCCAAACCCGCCGGCAAGCCCCTGGTCGACACCTTTATCACCGAGGTGAGCCAGGACACCTGGATTCACTTCCCCTGGGACACCGAGCCGCAATTCGTGCGGCCGATCGCCGACCACCGCAAGCCGTGACGCCGCCATCCACGGGCCCTTCGCTGCCCCGCCAGGGGCTGCTGCTTCTGGTCGCGCTGACGTTCTTCTGGGGCGTCAACTGGCCGGCCATGAAAATCTCCTTGGCCGAGATGACGCCCTGGACCTACCGCAGCCTGACGGGCGTGACCGGTGCCGTGGGCCTGGTTCTGCTCACCCTGGCCATGGGCCAGCGGCTTTGGGTCCCGCGGCGCGAATGGCCCAAGCTCACCGCCATGGCGCTGGTGAATTTCACCGGCTTTCAGGTCTGCGTCGCCTTCGCCATCGGCATGATGACCTCGGGCTCGGCCGCCGTGCTGACTTTCACCATGCCGCTATGGGCGACACTGGTGGGCTGGATGGTGACGAAGGAGCGGCCGAGCACCAGCCGGTTCGCCGGCCTCGGCCTCGGCATGGTGGGCATCGCCGTTCTGGTCTCGGGTAACTTCGACGCGCTCGGCCATTCGCCCGCCGGTCCGGCGCTCATCATCCTCGGCGCCATGATGTGGGGCGCCGGCACGGTCATGCTGAAACAGGTGCGCTGGTCGATCCCGGTGCTGACGCTCACCACCTGGATGGTGATCGTAGGCACGGTGCCCATCGTGATCCTGACCGGACTGATCGAGGGCTATCACATCCCTGACGCCAGTGCGAAGGCGTGGCTGGCCCTGACCTTCACCGTGATCGGGCCGTTCATCTTCTGCTACTACGCGTGGATCAAGATCGTGAACATCTTCCCGCCCGGCATCGCGGCCATCAGCACGCTGTTGATCCCGGTCGTGGGTGTGATGAGCGGCGCGCTCGTCTTGGGCGAAGAGCCGGGCTGGCGCGGTTACGTCGCCCTGTTCCTGATCACGGGCGCCCTGGTGCTGGTGCTCTTGGTGCCCGCGCGAAAGCGCGTTTAGACGCCCACAGGCATATTGTCGATCAGCCGCGTTTTGCCGAGCCACGCGGCGGCCAAGACGCGCGCCGGCCCCTCGATGCGGTCGAGCGGCTTGAGCGACTCGGCATCGGTCACGTCCACATAGTCGACCGAGGTGAAACCAGCATTCAAAAGCACGGCGCGGCCGCGCGCCACTTCGTCGCGCGGCGCGGCTTCGTTCCGCGCGAGGCGCGCGGCGATCTCGCGCAGGAGGCGCGGCAGCGCGGGCACGATGCGCCGTTCCTCCGCCGACAGATACGCATTGCGCGAGGAGAGCGCGACGCCATCGGCATCGCGCACGGTCGGTACGCCGACGATTTCGACCGGAAGATCGAGATCGCGCGCCATGCGCTTGATGACCTGAAGTTGCTGGTAATCCTTCTCGCCGAACAGCGCGATATCGGCCTGGGCCTGGCTCAGCAGCTTGGAAACCACGGTCGCCACGCCGTCGAAATGGCCGGGGCGAAACGGCGCGCAGAGCCCATCGGTCAATCCCGCGACATGGATCGTCGTGGCGAAACCTTTCGGATACATCTCGGCCACGCCCGGCGCGAACAGAAGATCGGCGCCGACCTGCGCCAGCTTCGCCGCATCGGCGCCTTCGCCGCGCGGATAGGCCGTGAAATCCTCGGACGGGCCGAACTGGGTCGGATTGACGAAGATCGTCGCGATCACGCGCTGCGCGCGTGCCTGTCCCGCGCGTACCAGCGACAGATGGCCTTCATGCAAGGCACCCATGGTGGGCACCAGCGCCACGCGCTGGCCCGCCCGATGCCAGTCCGCCACGTGGCGGCGCATCTCGGCCACGGTGCGGACGATGGTGAGCGGAGACTCGGCCATGGATCGGTCGCCGAAGACGAAGCGGCGTTCAGGCCCGCTTGATACTGCCGTAGCAGTGCTCGGGACCGGGGAAGCGGCGCGCGCGCACATCGTCGGCATAGGTCGCGATGGCCTGCGCCGCTTCGCTGCCCAGCTCCGCGTAACGCTTCACGAACTTGGGCACGTTCGGGAACAGTCCGAGCATGTCGTCGGTGACCAGGATCTGGCCGTCGCAGGCGGGCGAACCGCCGATGCCGATGGTGGGCACAGGCACGCGCGCGGTGACGGCGCGCGCCAGCATCTCGATGGTGCCTTCGACCACCATGCCGAAGGCGCCGGCTTCGGCGATGGCGACGGCGTCGCTCATGATGCGGTCGGCCTCGCCGGCCACCCGGCCGCGCGCGCCGAACCCGCCGTAATTGTGAACCGACTGCGGCATCAGCCCGACATGGCCGAGCACGGGGATGCCGCGCTGGACGAGATAGCGCACGGTTTCCGCCATCTCGGCGCCGCCTTCGAGCTTCACCGCGGCGGCGCCCGTCTCCTTCATCACGCGCGCCGACGTACGGAACGCCTGGGCGGGGGATTCCTGATAGGTGCCGAAGGGCAGATCGACCACGACGCAGGCGCGCTGTGCACCGCGCACGACGGCCTGGCCGTGCAAGATCATCATGTCGAGCGTCACGGGCAGCGTGCTGTCCATGCCATAGAGGACCATCCCGAGGGAATCGCCCACGAGCATCAGATCCACATGGGCATCCAGCAGCTTGGCCATGGGCGTGGTGTACGCGGTCAGACAGACGATGGGGGTGGCCCCCTTCATCTGCCGGATCATGGGCACCGTCACGGGCTTGTAGTCCGCGCTCTTGCTCATTCGGCCCACCCTTTGACCGGGACTGTGCACTGCGCACAGCCCGTTTTGCACTGCACAATAATGCGCCCCCCGGCCGGTCCGGCGCAAGATGGATGCTGACCTGTCCAAAATATTGATCCAGCACCTTTTTTAACCCCCGATGCCGGGCGCGGTTGCATGGCTTAGGGCGGGAAACCAGACTGGCGCCATGAAAACCCGCCTTTGCGCCGCTTCGGCCGCCTTCACCCTCCTCCTCGCGACGGCCGCGCCTTCCCTGGCACAGACCCCGTTCTCGGCCGAACCCGAGATTTCCACGGGCGTCGCGGCCCCGCGGCCGCCCGCAAAAGCCAGCCGTCAGATGGTGGCCGCCGCCAATCCCATCGCCGCGCAAGCGGGTCTCGAAATCCTGCGCGCGGGCGGCAACGCGCTCGATGCCGCCATCGCGATTCAGATGATGCTCAATCTGGTCGAGCCCCAATCCTCGGGCGTCGGCGGCGGCGGCTTCCTTCTTTATTACGCCGCGCGCGACCGCTCCCTTTCCGCCTATGACGGACGCGAGACGGCGCCGGCCTCGGCCACGCCCAGCATGTTCCTAGCGCCGGACGGCACGCCCTACGACTTCATCGATGTGGCGCAGAGCGGATTGTCGGTCGGCGTTCCGGGCGCGCTCCGCATGCTGGAGGCCGCGCACAAGGAAAACGGCAAGCTGCCTTGGGCCAAGCTATTCGCGCCGGCGATCAAGCGCGCCGAAGAAGGCTTCGCCATCTCGAACCGTCTTTTCCGCCTGCTCGAATCCGAGCAAGGGCGCATGTCGCTCATGCCCGCCGCGGGCGCGTATTTCTATGACGCGCAAGGATTGCCCAAGCCGGCCGGCACCATTCTGCGCAACCCTGCCTTGGCCGACACGTTCCGCCAGATCGCGGCTGATGGCGCCGATGTGCTGTACCGCGGCCCGGTGGCCGCCGAAATCGTGAACGCCGTGCGCACAGCACCGCGCCACCCCAGCGGTATGACGGAAAAAGACCTGGCCGATTACCGCGCGATCAAGCGCGAACCGGTCTGCGGCAACTATCGCGTCTGGCGCGTCTGCGGCATGCCGCCGCCGTCGACCGGCGGCCTGGCGATCGCGCAGACGCTCGGCATCCTGGAGAACTTCGACATCGGGCAGCTCAAACCCGATTCCCTCGAAGCCGTGCATCTGACGTCCGACGCCTACAAGCTGGCTTTCGCCGACCGCACGGCGCTGGTGGCCGATCCCGCCTTTGTCGACGTACCCATGGCACGCATGCTGGACCGCGCCTACCTCAACCAGCGTGCCACGTTGATCTCGCGCGACCGTGCCATTCCAGGCCGCGCGCGGCCGGGCATCGAGCCCAAGCGCGCCTCCGTGGACGATCCCGTGCGCGGCGGCACCTCGCATATCGTGGCTGTGGATGCCGAAGGGAACGTGGCCTCCTTCACCACCACCATCGAGCGGCAATTCGGCTCCGGCCTGTTCGTGCGCGGCTTCCTGCTCAACAACCAGCTGACCGATTTCTCCTCGCATCCCGCGTTCGAGGGAAGGCCCACGGTGAACCGCGTCGAGCCGGGAAAGCGGCCGCGCAGCACGATGTCGCCGACCATCGTGTTCGACCAGGCGGGCAAGCCCGTGATGGCGGTGGGTGCCGCGGGCGGGCCCTACATCATCTCCTATGTGACCAAGACCATCCTGCGCACGCTGGAGTGGAAGCAGGACGTGCAGGCCGCCATCGCCGCGCCCAACTTCGCCGATCGCAACGGGCCGACGGAGCTGGAAGCCAATACGCTGATCGTCGGCCTGGAAGAACCCTTGAAACGCATGGGCCACCAGGTCGAAGTGCATCCTTTGCCCGGCGGCATCCAGGGTATCGTGATCGGGCCCAACGGGCTTCAGGGTGGCGCCGATCCGCGCCGCGAGGGAATCGCCATCGGCGATTGATGCGTTGCGGCGCGGGCATCCACGACTAGACTGCGCGCCATGGCCGAAACGTCACGCCCGACCCTTCGCCTTCTCGCCGGCCGCCACCGCCGCGCGCTGGGTGGCTATCCCTGGATCTATTCCAACGAAATCGCCATGGACGCGGCGGCGAAAGCCTTGCCGGCCGGCACCATCGTCGCGATCCAGGCCGCCGATGGGCGCATGGTCGGCGCTGGCACGTTCAATCCGCACACGCTGATCGCGGTGCGGGTGCTGACGCCCGATCCCGCGGCGGAGATCGGCACGGCCTTTCTGACGGATCGCCTGCGCGCGGCGCTGCATTGGCGCGAGCGGCTGTTCGCCATTCCTTTCTACCGGCTGGTCCATGCGGAAGCCGATGGCCTGGGCGGGTTGATCCTCGACCGCTTCGGCGACACGGTCGTCGTGCAGATCACCACGGCCGGCATGGAACGCCTGCGCGCGCCGTTGCTGGAAGCCATCGACGCGGTGCTGGCGCCGCGCTGCGTCGTGCTGAAATGCGATCCAGCCGCGCGCGACACCGAGCGGCTCGAATCCTACGTCACGGTCGCCAAGGGCGCGCTCGACGGGCCCATCGAGGGGCGCGAAGGCGCGATCCGCTTCCTGGCCGACCTGTCGGGCGGACAGAAGACGGGCTGGTTCTACGACCATCGCGAGAACCGCGCCGCGGTCGCAACGCTCGCATCCGGCATGCGCGTTCTGGATGCCTATTGCTATGCGGGCGGCTTTACCCTGCATGCCGCCGTGGCCGGTGCGCGCGAGGTCGTGGCGCTCGACCGTTCGGCGGATGCGCTGTCCGTGGCCGAACGCGCCGCCGCGCTCAACGGCGTCGCCGGCCGCTGCACGTTCCGGCGCGCGGACGTGTTCGACGAGATGGAGCGGATGGTGGGCGCGGGCGAGCGCTTCGATGTCACCATCGTCGATCCGCCTGCCTTCGCGAAGTCGCGCAAGGACGTGCCCACGGCGTTGAAAGGCTATCGCAAGCTCGCGCGCCTCGGCGCGGCGCTGACGGCGCCCGGCGGCTTCCTGTTCATCGCCTCCTGCTCGCATAACGTGGACGAGGCGCATTTCGGCGAGGAGATCCGCCGCGGCGTCGAAAAGGCCGGGCGGCAGGCGCGCATCCTGCGCCGCTCGGGCGCCGCACCCGACCATCCGGTGCACCCGTCCTTGCCGGAGAGCGCCTATCTCAAGGCCGAGTTGCTGGCGCTCGACTAGCCTAGCGGCAAGCGCAGGCGAAACGTCGTTCCCTTCGGACCCGAGGCGGCCAAGAGGATATCGCCGTCATGGGCGCGCAAGGTCTCGCGCACGATGGCCAGGCCGAGACCCGAACCGCCGGGGCGCGACGAACGCGCGAAGGGTGTGAACAGCGTGTCCTTCACGTCGTCGGGGATGCCCGCGCCGTCGTCCGCCACGGTCACGACCAGCATATCGGCGGTGGTGGCCGCGTCGATGCGCACCCGCTTGGCACCGGCCTCGGCCGCATTGCCGATCAAGTTGGCGAAGACGCGGAACAACTGGTTGCGGTCGCCCGACACGGCGACATCGTCGCCCGCCACGATCTCGACCGCGACGCCGCGCGGCTCGGCCAGGGTCGATGCGGCCTCGGCCACGAGCGGACGCACGAGAACCCGCGTGCGGCGCGCGGACTGATCGGACTGGGCGTAGTCGACCGTCCGGCCGCAGAGCGCGATGGCGCGGTCGATGGCCGCCATCAATCCCGGCGCCATCTTGCGCACGGCGGGGTCGTCGACCGAAGCCAGCCGGTCGGAAATGAGCTGGGCGGTCTGTAGGATGTTGCGCAGATCGTGGTTGATGCGCGTAACGGCGGCGCCGAGCGTCGCCAGCCGCGCGCGCTCGCGTAAAGACGCGCGCAAGCCCGTCTCCATCTCGGCCAAGGCACGCTGGGCCACGCCGACTTCATCGGTGCGGCTGCTGGGTTCGATAGGAGCGGCGGCCTCGGGATCACTGCCGAACGCCGTCATGTTTTCGGTCAGCCGCCGCATCGGCCGCACGATCATCATTTGCAGAGCAAGATAGACTGCGGCGGCCGTCGCGAACGCGATGCCGAGCGAGAGGATTAGGATGCGCTCGGAATAGTCGACCATGCCTACGCGCATGACGGCTTCGTCCAAGGTGACCTCGACCAGCGTCTGCGGATCGCGCGGCGAGGGTGCGATGACCCGGATGATGTAGCGGCCGGAGCGGGAGAGCGCGGCGAAGGAATCGGCGATCAGACCGAAGAAGGTTTCCTGCCGCAGGTCGAAGGTCTGGTTGACCATGGGCGGCATGTCGACCGCCAGCATCAGGTGCCCAGCCTGCCCCGGCTTGTAGAGAGTAACGCCGAAGGACCCGACATGCTTCAGAATCTCGGCTTCGAGCGCGGGCGCCAGTTTATGATCGGGCGTGGCCTCCAACGCGAGTGTGGCCAGATGCGCGGCCGCGATGCGCTCTTGCAAATAGACCAGGCGATAACGCGCGACCGACGGCGCATAAATGAACAGTTCGGCCAGCATGACGACGAAGATCGTCAGCCATAGAAGGCGCGAGGACAGGCCGCGCCAGAACGGCGGCAGCCGCAAGATGCGCGTGGTCATGGGCATAGTATAGCGGAGAGCAGTGGGTTCAGCCGAAGCGCGCGAGGAAGCGGACGATCTTCTTGGTCCGCTCGCTGAACAGAGCGGCCGTGTAGAACGAGCCCGCGGCCCGCTTGCTGGCCTCGCCGAAGGTCGGATAGGGCGCGATCATGTTGGCGATGGCGCCGATCTTGAGCTTCTGGCCGATGGCCAGGGTCCAAAGCTGGATCATTTCGCCCGCCCGCGCGCCCACGATGGTCGCACCCAGGATATGCCCGCGCTTGGTGACGACGGCCTTCACGAAGCCTTCGGTCGCGCGCTCGGCCTGGGCGCGATCGTTTTCGGCGAAGGACCAGCGCAGGATGCGGATCGCCCCGTGCTTCTCCTTGGCCTCCGTCTCGGACATCCCGACATGGGCCAGCTCGGGCGAGGTGTAGGTGACCCAGGGCATGGCCCGCGTGTCGATTTTAGCAGGCAGGCGGAACAGCGCGTTGCGAATGACGACGCCCGCCTGATAGCCCGCGTTGTGGGTGAACTGATAGCCGCCGGCCGCATCGCCGATGGCGTAAACGCGGCGGTTGGCCGTGCGCAGGCCCGCATCGACGGTCACACCTTGCGCCGTGTGGGCGATGCCCGCGGCTTCCAGATTCAAGTCGCGGAGATTCGCACGCCGCCCGACCGCGACCAGCAGATGGCTGCCTTCGATCACTTGTTCCGCGCCGTCGCGTGTCAGCGCCACCGCGACGCCCGCCCCGCGCCTCTCGACGCGCACGACCTTGGCGCCCTCGCGCAGATCGATCCCGTCTGCTTTCAGACGCATGCGCAGGATGTCGACCAACTCGGGATCGTCCTTGGGCAGGATCGCGGCGGCCTCAAGAACCGTGACGGCCGCGCCAAGCCGCCGGTGCGCCTGCGCCAGTTCGCAGCCGATGGGACCGCCGCCGATCACCAGAAGATGCGCGGGCCGCTCGGTCAGATCGAAGATCGTTTCGTTGGTCAGATACGGCGTCCGGTCGAGACCGGGGATCGGCGGTACGAAGGCCGACGAGCCGGTCGCGATGACGAAGCGCCGCGCGCGAATATGCCGCCCGCCCGCCTCCACCGTATCCGGCGCCGTGAAACGCGCGGAGGCGCGGATCACGTTGACACCGAGGCCGGTGAACCGCTCTTCGGAATCGTTCGGTGCGATGGCGCCGATCACGCCGTGGACATGCCGGTGAACCGCGGCGAAATCGGTTTCGGGCGCGCTTGTCACGATGCCGAAGCGTCGCGCGTTGCGCGCGGCATCCGCCGCATGCGCCGCGGCCAGAAGCGCCTTCGACGGCACGCAGCCGAAATTGAGGCAGTCGCCGCCCATCTCTCCGCGCTCGATCAGCACGGTGCTGGCGCCCAACTGCGACGCACCCGCCGCGACCGTCAGGCCGCCCGAGCCCGCGCCGATGACGCAGATATCGACCGACAAGATCTCGCTCATGGCTTTCCCCTTCGCGCCACGACCTTCTTATAGATCACCGGCACGGCGGCCAGCGCCGCCAAACCGAGCAGCGGGATGAGGATCGATGGCTGGAGGATCAAGGACAGATCGGGTGAGCCACCCGCGGCCAGCACCGCGCCCAGCCCGTTGCCGATGCTCACGAACACAAAGGTCCCCGGCACGATGCCGATGAGGGTCGCCAGCGCGTAGGTGCCGAGCGGCACGCCCAGGAACGCCGGCACCAGATTGACCAGCCAGAACGGGAACAGCGGCACGAGCCGCAGGATCAAAAGATAGCTGAAGGCATTCTCGCGAAACCCGGCCTCCATCCGCTTTACGAACGGCCCGATCCGCGCCGCGAAAACCTCGCGGAAGGCACCCCGCGCGGCCAGGAAGATGGCGATCGAGCCCAAGGTCGCGCCCACGACCGTATAGGCCGTGCCGAGATAGAGGCCGAACAGGAAGCCGCCGATCACCGTAAGGAGCGCCCCGCCCGGGAGGGAGAAGGCCACCGCCACGGTGTAGAGGACGATATAGACCGCCGCCGCCAAGACCGGATCGCGGCCTGTCCAGGCTTCGAGCTGGGCATGGTGGGCGCGGAGCGCGTCCAGCCCGGCATAGCGATGGAGCCCGAAGGCATAGAACAAAGCGAGACCGGCCGCGATGACCACGACCGGAATTAACCTGCGGATCGACCAAGGGCGCTTAGAAGAGGCGTCGGACGTGTTCATGGGCGCAAAATCAGGGCGAAAATCGGGTTTTTCCGGGCGCGAAACAGGCCGGCATTCTACACAGGCGGGTTACGGCCACCATTCAACAAGCCGTGAAGGCGCGCCCGGAGGGGTGGTTGGTTGACTTGAAAGGGGGCCTCCCGTATACAGCGGCGCGGTTAAAAACCCCGGAATTTCGGAGATTTCAGTGAAGCGCCCTTATCAACCGAGCGTGCTTGTTCGCAAGCGCCGGCACGGCTTCCGTTCCCGTATGGCCACGGTGGGGGGCCGCCGGGTTTTGTCCACGCGCCGCGCCAAGGGTCGCAAGCGCCTGTCCGCGTAGGACGATGCAGGTCGCCGTCGGGCGCCTCAAGAACCGTCCAGAGTTTCTTCGCGTCGCCGCCGCGCGGCGGAAGTGGGTCGCGCCGGGCCTCATCCTGCAAGCGCGCGCATCGGAGCACGCCGATGACTCCCCCGCCTGCCGCGTCGGCTTCACCGCCACCCGCAAGATCGGCAATGCCGTGGTGCGCAACCGCGCGCGCCGCCGCCTGCGCGCCGCGGTGCAGAATGTGATGCCGGCCCATGCCAAGCCGGGCTACGACTTCGTCCTCATCGCGCGCGGCGAGACCGCGCGCCGTCCCTATCCCGCCCTGCTAGGCGATCTGTCCGAGGCGCTCAAGCGCCTGGGCGCCTGGCGCGACGCCGCGTCGTAACGTCCGCGTGCGATGATGCGTGTTCGCGACCTGCCGGGCCTGCCGCTTCGTGTGTTGATCCGCACCTATCAGTGGGGCATCGCGCCTGTGATGGCGCCGCGCTGCCGCTTTCTGCCGAGCTGTTCGAACTATGCGCTGGAGGCCATCGAGCGGCACGGCGCGATCCGGGGCACGTGGCTGACCGTCCGCCGCATGGCCCGCTGTCATCCCTGGGGCGGTCATGGCTACGATCCCGTGCCCGATGAGTGCTGCGGGCATCACGCGAAACCCGAGTCGGTGCGTTAATGGACCAGAAGAATCTGCTTATCGCCGTGCTGATCTCGCTCGCGGTCCTGGTGGGCTTTCAATACCTCTATGAAAAGCCGCGGCAAGAGCGCGCCGCCCAGCAGGCCGCGCAACAACAAGCGGCCCAGCAATCCGCGACACCCACCGCCCCCGCCACGCCCGCGGCGCCGGGAGCGCCCAGCGTTCCGGGCGTGTCGGCGCCACAAGGCACCATGCAGGCGCCCGCTCTGCTCGACCCCGCTTCGCTGCGCGCCGCGCGGCAGGAGGTGCTGAAATCCAGCCCCCGCATCCGCATCAAGACGCCGCGTCTACACGGCTCGATCGCGCTGAAGGGCGCGCGCTTCGACGACCTGACCCTGGCCGACTACCACGAGACAGTCGATCCCACGAGCCCCGAGATCGCGCTTCTCGCGCCCGTCGGCGCGCCGAAGGCGTACTTCACCGAATTCGGCTGGACCGCGCCGGCCTCGGCCAACGTCCCCGTGCCCGACGCGGACACGGTGTGGACGGCCGATGGCGCGACGCTGACGCCCGAGACGCCCGTGACGCTGACCTGGGACAACGGCCAGGGCTTGCGCTTCTCGCGCACGATCTCGGTCGACGAAAACTTCATGTTCTCGATCGCACAGAAGATCGAGAACACGGGTACGGCACCCGTCACGCTTTATCCTTATGCCCTGACCTCGCGCTGGGAAACGCCGCAGACGGCGGGCTTCTACATCCTGCATGAAGGTCCGCTGACCGTCCTGAACGACACGCTGAAGGAGTACAGCTACAAGGACCTTCAGGAAGACAAGCAGATCAAGGGCGAAAGCTCGGCCGGCGGCTGGGTCGGCATCACCGACAAGTACTGGATGGTCGCCCTCGTTCCCGACAAGGCCCAGAAGAAGCTGGAGGCGCGCCTGTCCTATCGCCAGGAAGGCGGCGCGGACAAATACCAAGCCGACTATGTCGGCCTTGATGCCCAGACGGTGGCACCGGGCGCATCGGTCGAGACCAAGAGCCTGATGTTCGCCGGCGCCAAGCAAGTGCGCCTGCTCGATCACTACGCCGAGGAATACGGCATCGAAAAGTTCGACCGCGCCATTGTCTTTCGCTGGCTCTACTTCCTGGCCAAGCCGCTGTTCTACGGCCTGTCCTACATCTACGACCTGACTGGCAATTTCGGCATCGCCATCCTGGTGCTGGTCGTGTTCGTGAAGATCCTGTTCTTCCCGCTGGCCAACAAATCGTACCGCTCGATGAGCCGTATGAAGGTCCTGCAGCCGGAAATGGCGAAGATCAAGGAACGCGTCGGCGACGACCGCCAGAAGATGCACCAGGAAGTGATGGCGATGTACAAGCGGGAGAAGATCAATCCCGCCTCGGGCTGCCTGCCCATCCTGGTACAGATTCCGGTCTTCTTCTGCCTCTACGAGGTGTTGTACGTCACCATCGAAATGCGGCACGCGCCGTTCTTCGGCTGGATCAAGGATCTGTCAGCGCCCGATCCGACCACGATCTTCAACCTGTTCGGCCTGATTCCCTTCACGCCGCCGCATTTCCTCATGATCGGCGCGTGGCCGCTGATCATGGGCGTCACCATGTTCCTACAGCAGAAGCTGAACCCGCAGCCGACCGATCCCATCCAGGCCAAGATCTTCATGTTCCTGCCGATCATCTTCACGGTGATGCTGGCCTCGTTCCCGGCGGGTCTCGTGATCTATTGGGCCTGGAACAACATCCTGTCGATCGCGCAGCAATGGATCATCATGCGCCAGGTCGAGCGGGAAAAAGCGCGCGGGAAAAAAACCTGAGCGACGCGGAGGCGATGGAGCGCGGACGGCTGCTGTTCGCGCAAGCTTGCGAGTTCGTCGCCGGGGCTGCGAACGAAGCATCCCTGCCGCAGCCGGCCTTGCCCGAGATTGCCTTCGCCGGCCGCTCCAATGTGGGCAAGTCGAGCCTGATCAACGCGCTGGTCGGCCACAAACGGCTGGCGCGCGTATCGTTGACGCCGGGACGCACCCAGCAGCTCAACTTCTTCAGTCTGGGCGGCGCCTTGATGCTGGTCGACCTGCCCGGTTATGGCCACGCGGCCGCCGCCAAGCGGCAGATCCGGTCCTGGACCAGCTTGATCCACGCCTACCTACGCGGCCGGCCGAACCTGCGGCGCGTGGTGGTGCTGGTCGATTCGCGCCACGGGCTCAAGCCCAACGACCACGCGCTGATGGCCGAACTGGATGACGTGGCCGTGTCGTATCAGATCGTCCTGACCAAGGCCGACAAGGCCGGCGATGCCCCGGTGAAGGCGGCTTTCGCATCCGTTTCCGGCGCTATCGCCAAGCGCCCCGCCGCGCATCCCGAGATCGCGGTCACCAGCGCCGAGACAGGCGCGGGTATCCCGGAGTTGCGCGCGTCCATCGCCGCGCTGGCGAGCGAAACGGGCTTCCGCTAAAGTCCCGCGCCATGACGGAAAGCAAGAACATCGGCGAGACCAAGCACTGGCTGCGCACCGCGCGCACGATCAGCGAGGCCTTGCCGTTCCTGCGCGCCTATGCCGGCAAGACCTTCGTCATCAAATACGGCGGACACGCCATGGGCGACACCGCGCTGGGCGAAAGCTTCGCGCGCGACGTGGTGCTTCTGAAGCAGGTCGGCATCAACCCCGTGGTCGTCCATGGCGGCGGGCCCCAGATCGGCCAGATGCTGGAGCGCCTGAAGATCAAGAGCGAATTCATCGACGGGCTGCGCGTGACCGATACCGCGACCGTCGAGGTGGTCGAGATGGTCCTATCGGGCACGATCAACAAGCAGATCGTGGCCTCGATCAACGCGGCCGGAGGACGCTCGGTCGGCCTGTCGGGCAAGGACAGCAACCTGATCGTGGCCGAGAAGCTGCGGCGCACGAAGAAGGACCCGGACTCCAACATCGAGAAGGTGCTGGATCTGGGCTTCGTCGGCGAGCCCAAGGAGATCAATCCGGGCGTGCTGGAGATGTTCGCGAAGTCGGACATCATCCCAGTGGTCGCACCCGTGGGCATCGGGCGCGACGGCCAGACCTACAATGTCAATGCCGACACGGCGGCGGGCGCCATCGCGGGCGCCTTGGGCGCTACGCGGTTCTATCTGCTGACCGACGTGATGGGCGTCTTGGACAAGGACGGCAAGCTGATCCCCGAACTGACGCTTCACGACGTGCAGCGGCTGATCGGCGATCACACGATCAAGGGCGGCATGATTCCCAAGGTCGAGACCTGCGTGGACGCGGTGAAGCGCGGCGTGGACGCGGGCGTGATCCTGGACGGGCGTATCCCGCACGTGCTTTTGCTCGAAATCTTCACCGACCACGGCATCGGTACGCTGATCCGCAAGGCGGAATAGCCCGCCGCCCCTTGCGGCCACACCGCCGCGACCCCAGACTCCTCGCATGCAGACACCGCCTCGCAGCGGCTGGGCCACCGGGCGCTTCGACGCCTGGTTGTTCGACCTGGACAACACGCTCTATCACCATTCCTGCGACCTGTTCGCCCAGATGGACGAGCGGATGCAGGCGTTCATCTGCGAGACGTTGGCCATCGACCAGACAGAGGCGCGCGCCCTCCAGAAGGGCTATTACGAGAGCCACGGCACCACCCTGCGGGGGCTGATGGACCATCACGGTGTCGATCCGCACCGCTTCACCGAGTTCGTCCACGCGATCGACGTGACGCCGGTGCCCGCCTCGCCCGCGCTCGATACCGCGCTGTCCCGCCTGCCCGGCCGCAAGATCGTCTTCACCAACGGCTCGGCGCGCCACGCCGAGAACGTGATGGCGCGCCTGGGCGTGGCCCATCATTTCGAGGCCGTCTTCGATATCGCCGCGGCCAATTTCGTGCCCAAGCCCGCGGTGGAATCCTATCGCCGGGTGGTCCAGCGTTTCGGCTTGGCGCCGCGCCGCACGCTGATGCTGGACGATGCCGCGCGCAATCTCGTCCCGGCGGCCGCGCTCGGCATGACCACCGTCTGGGTCCGCACGGAGCTGCCGCATGGGCGCGAGGGCTCGGACGGCGACCATGTGCACCACGTGGCCGACGATCTGGCCGTCTGGCTCGACCATGCCATGGGCGTTTCCGGCAATCCTTAGCCGAGGCGGCGTTGACAGGAGCGGCGGCGCTGTCCCATCTTCGCCGCGCCCCATCCCTCCTGCCATCGAGAAAGCCATGAATCGCGCCGATCTTCAGCAGACCATCGACGCCGCGTGGGAAGCCCGCAACGACATCAGCCCGGCGACCACCGGCAAGGTGAAGGACGCCGTCGACACCGCCCTCGACGCCCTCGATTCGGGCCAGGCCCGCGTGGCCGAGAAAGCCGGCGGCAAATGGCAGGTCAATCAGTGGCTGAAGAAGGCCGTTCTGCTGTCGTTTCGCCTCTACGACATGTCGCCCATTCCGGGCGGCCCGACCGATGCCGCCCGCGGCGCGTCGGGCTGGTTCGACAAGGTTCCGTCCAAGTTCGCGGGCTGGGATGAAAAGCGCTTCCGCGCGGCTGGCTTCCGCGCCGTGCCCAACTGTGTCGTGCGCCGCGCGGCCTATATCGCGCCGAGCGTGGTGCTGATGCCCAGCTTCGTGAATATCGGCGCCTATGTGGACAGCGGCACCATGATCGACGGCTGGGCCACGGTCGGCTCCTGCGCCCAGATCGGCAAGCACTGCCATATCTCGGGCGGCGTCGGCATCGGCGGCGTCTTGGAGCCGCTGCAGGCCGACCCGGTCATCATCGAGGACAACTGCTTCATCGGCGCGCGCAGCGAGGTGGCCGAGGGCGTCCTGGTCGAAACCGGCTCCGTCTTGTCCATGGGCTGCTATATCGGCGCCTCGACCAAGATCGTCGACCGCGCCACGGGCGAAGTGCATTTCGGCCGCGTGCCGGCTTACTCCGTGGTCGTACCGGGCACGCTTCCCGGCGCGCCTTTGCCCGACGGCAAGCCGGGCCCGTCGCTCTATTGCTGCGTCATCGTCAAGAAGGTCGACGAGAAGACGCGTTCCAAGACCTCGATCAACGAACTGTTGAGGAACTAATGCCGATCGATTCCGTCGAACTGTCGCAGGCGCTGATCCGCTGCCCCAGCGTGACGCCCGTGGACGCGGGCGTCCTGGGCGTGTTGGAAGGCGCATTGAAGCCGCTCGGCTTCGCCTGCCATCGCAAGACCTTCTCGGAAGAAGGCACCCCGGACGTCGACAATCTCTATGCCCGCATCGGCACCAAGGGGCCGCATTTCTGCTTCGCCGGCCACACCGACGTGGTGCCGGTGGGCGACCGCGACGCCTGGACCCATGATCCGTTCGGCGCCGAAATCGTCGACGGCCGCCTCTATGGGCGTGGCGCCGTCGACATGAAATCGGCGGTCGCGGCCTTCGCGGCGGCGGCGGAGCGGTTCCTGGCCGAGCGCGGCAAGGATTTCGGCGGCTCGATCAGCATGCTGATCACCAACGACGAAGAGGCCGTCTCCATCAACGGCACCCGCAAGGTGCTGGAATGGATCAAGTCGCGCGGCGAGACCATCGACGCCTGCGTGGTGGGCGAACCCACCAACGCCAAGTCGTTCGGCGACATGGCCAAGATCGGCCGGCGCGGCAACATGAATGCGTACCTGACCGTCTACGGCACGCAAGGCCACACGGCCTATCCGCATCTGGCCGACAGCCCCGTGCCGCGTTTGGCGCAGATGCTGGTCGCCATCACCTCCGAGCCGATCGACCAGGGCACCAAGTATTTCCAACCGACGATCCTGCAGGTCACCAGCGTCGATATCGGCAACCCGGCCATGAACGTGATCCCCGCCCAGGCCAAGGTGCGGATGAATTCGCGCTTCAACGACCTGCAAACGCCGGAGACCTTGGAGAAGTGGCTGCGCGAGCGCTTCGACCGCGTGATCGCGAGCCACGGCGGCCGTTACGACCTCACCATCGATTCCGGCGGCGACGTCTTCCTGACGCCCGAGGGTCCGTTGTCGGAACTGATCGTCGGCGTGATCGGCCAGATCGCCGGGCGGCGCCCGGATCTGACGACCACGGGCGGCACCTCCGATGCGCGCTTCATCAAGGATTATTGCCCGGTGGTGGAGTTCGGTCTGGTCGGCCAGACGATGCACAAGGTCGACGAGAACACGCCCGTCGAAGACATCCGCAAGCTGACCGACATCTACAAGGGCATTCTGGATGGTTACTTCCCCAACTGAGTGAAGTTGGTATGAGCCGGGCGCGCGAAACGGCCTACGCCCTGTTTGGCGCCTACCGCCTGGCGCATCTCGACCCGTCGGGCCTGCAGCATTTCAACGCGACCGTTCAGGGCTTCTGGCGTTCGTTCCTGGCTGCCCTGATCGTGGCGCCGGGGTATGCCATCCTGATCGGGCTGGAGTTGGGCGGCGCGCCCGACGCGGCTTCGCTCGACTGGGGCCATATCGCGCTGGTGCAGGCCATCGCCTATGTCATCAGCTGGACGGCCTTTCCCGTCGCGATGCATTACCTGACCAGCTTGATCGGCCGGCATGAGGAATATGTCGGCTATATCGTGGCCTATAACTGGGCCGCGGTGATCCAAATGGGCGTGATGCTGCCGGCCGCGGCGGTCCAGGCCATGATCCCCGGCAGCGCGGGCGGGCTGATCATGCTGCCCGTCGTGATCGCGACGGCGTTCTATCAATGGTTCATCGCGCGCACGGCGCTGCGCGTCGGCGGCGGCACCGCGGCGGGCATCGTTGGCTTCGACTTCGCCCTTTCCCTGCTCGTCGCGGGCATCGCCGCGACGATCCGCGGCGTTTAATACTCGACCCGCATCAAATAAAGACCATCGGGCGGACAGGTCGGGCCACCGGCCGCGCGATCGCGCGCTTCGAGCGCCCGGCGCACATCCTCGGCCGACCATTTCCCCTGCCCGACCAGGTTCAGCGTGCCCACCATGTTGCGCACCTGATGGTGCAGGAACGAGCGCGCCTCGGCATGAACGTTCACCATCTCGCCGTCGCGCACTACGTCCAATCGGTCGAGCGTCTTGACCGGCGACTTGGCCTGGCACAGCGAGGCGCGGAAGGTGGTGAAGTCGTGCTTGCCCACCAGCACCTGCGCGGCCTCGTGCATGGCGGCCACATCCAGCTCATGGGGCACGTGCCAGGCCCGGCCTCTGTCGAGCGCCGGCGGCGCGCGCCGATTCACGATGCGGTAGAGATAGGCACGGTGCCTGGCGCTCGTGCGGGCGTTGAAACCGGGCGCGGCTTCTTCGACCGACACAAGCACGATGGGCGCGGGCTTGAGATGGAAGTTGATCGCCGCGCGCACCCGCTCGGTCTCGGCTTCTTTCTCCAGGTCGAAATGGGCGGCCTGGCCCAGCGCGTGCACGCCCGCATCCGTGCGGCCCGCGCCGTGGACCACGACCTTTTCCGCACAGAACTTCAGGATGGCTTCCTCGATCGACTGCTGGATCGAGGGGCCCGTGGCCTGGCGCTGCCAGCCGACAAAGCCGGAGCCGTCATATTCGATGGTGGCTTTGTAACGCGGCATGGGTTCAGCCCTCGGCGCCCAGCTTCGTGCCCGCGGGCAACGCGAAGCCGCGCAAAAGCGCGGCCGCGTCCATGGGCGCGCGGCCCGGCCGCTGAAGGCGCAGCAGACGCACAGCGCCCTCGCCACAGGCCACGGTGAGCGCATCGTCGAGGATCGCGCCGGGCGCAACATCGCGGGCCCGCGGCACGGCCGCGGCGGCCAGCACCTTGATCTGCTCCTTGCCATGCTCGAACCAAGCGCCGGGCCAGGGCGCGAAGGCGCGCACCTGGCGCGCGAGTTGGGCGGCAGGCTCGCTCCAATCCAGCCGCCCTTCCGCCCGCGTCAGCTTGGAGGCGTAGGTGATGCCATCCGCCGGCTGGGGCCGCGCGGACAGCGTACCCGCGGCAAGGCCGTCGAGCGCGGGCGCGATCAGCTTCGCCCCTGAAGCCGCCAGCTTGTCATGAAGGGTTTCCGCCGTGTCGTCCGGCGCGATCGCCACGCGCTCTTCCAACAGCATGGCGCCGGTGTCGAGCCCCTCGTCCATCCGCATGATGGTGACGCCAGTCTCGGCATCACCCGCCAGGATCGCACGCTGGATCGGCGCGGCACCACGCCAGCGCGGAAGCAGCGAAGCATGGACGTTGACGCAGCCAAGACGAGGCGCATCCAGGATCGGCTTGGGCAGGATCAGGCCGTAGGCGACCACGACCGCCGCATCCAAACCAAGCGCGGCGAAGGCGGCTTGTTCGGCCGGGTCTTTCAGGGACTTGGGCGTCGCGACCGCGATGCCGAGCGCATCGGCGCGTTCATGCACGTCGCTGCGCCGCTCCTTCTGGCCGCGGCCGGCCGGGCGCGGCGGCTGGCTGTAGACGCGGACCACATCGTGTCCGGCACCGGCCAGAGCGTTAAGCGTCGAGACAGCGAAGCGCGGCGTGCCGAGAAACGCCAGGCGAAGCCGCGCCGGGCGCGGCATGCTCAGGCCTCGACCGCGGCCGAGAGCCGTCGCGCCTTGGTCAGCTTACGCAGGATGATGCCGCGCTTGAGCGCCGAGATATGGTCGATGAACAGCACGCCGTTCAGATGGTCGATCTCGTGCTGGATGCAGGTGGCGGCCAGGCCGTCGAACTCCTGCTCGCGGATCTCGCCCTGATAGTCCAAGTAGCGGATGCGCGCGCGGGCCGGACGCTCGACGTCGGCATAATGGTCGGGCACCGACAAACAGCCCTCTTCGTAAGTGGCCATCTCGTCCGAAACCGAAAGCACTTCGGGGTTGGCCATGCGGATGGGCGTCCGCTCCTCGCCCTCGCGCGCCACGTCCACCACGAGGACACGCTTCGCGACGCCCACTTGGGGCGCGGCCAAGCCGATGCCGGGGGCCAGGTACATGGTCTCCAGCATGTCGTCCATCAGCTTGCGCACGGAATCGTCGACGCGCGCGACCGGCTCGCAGGCCAGCTTCAGGCGCGGATCGGGCGCGGTGATGATGGGCAGCACGGCCATCGCGTGTCTCGTTTCAAGTGTCAGGAACGGGCCGTTTTCCGGCTGGGCTTTAGGTAGGACGAGCCCGCCGCGCCGTCAAGCGGAGCGACGGTCGGCCCGCCCGCGTGCTAGCATCCGCCGCGATGGATATGACGACAATTCTTCTGATCGTGGCCGCGGGGGCCGTGGCCGGCCTCGCGGTCGCGGTGGCGATGGGGCGCGGGCGCGGCGGACGTGGCGAGGAAATCGCCGAACTGTCGGCGCGCCTGAAGCAACTGGCCGAGACCTACACGCTGGCCCAGGGCCAGATCGGCGAGCGGTTGCAGGCGCAGGAGCGCGCTTTGTCCGAATCGCTCGACAAGCGCCTCGGCATGGTGGCCGACCGCCTGACCGAGGGGCTCAGCAAGTCCTCGAAGGAAACCCAGGTCACGATGGGCGAATTGGGCAAGCGCCTGGCCGTGATCGACGCGGCGCAGAAGAACATCGCCGAGCTGTCGAATCAGATGGTCGGGCTGCAGGACATTCTCTCGAACAAGCAGGCGCGCGGTGCCTTCGGCGAGGTGCAGCTGCGCAACCTGGTCGAGGACGCGCTGCCGCCCTCGGCCTACGAGTTCCAGGCCCAGATGCGCGACGGCAAGCGCGTGGACTGCCTGATCCGCTTGCCCAACCCGCCTGGTCCGATTTCGATCGACGCGAAGTTTCCGCTCGAATCCTACAACCTTCTGCGTGCGGCAACAGATGATGCGGGCCGCACGATGGCCGCGCGCTCCTTCACGGCCGACATGCAGGTGCATTTGAAGGCCATTCACGAGAAATACATCGTGCCCGGCGAGACGGCCGACTGCGCGCTCCTGTTCCTGCCCAGCGAAGCGATTTACTACGAGATTCAGTCGAACTTCCCGAACATCGTCGAAGAATCGCGCCGCCGGCGCGTCTTCATCGTCTCGCCCGACACGCTGTGGTTCATGCTGAACACCGTGCGCGCCGTCCTGCGCGACGTACGCATGCGCGAGCAGGCCCATGTCATTCAGAAGGAAGTCGGAACACTTCTGGAGGACGTGAAGCGCTTGGACCAGCGCGTGGCCAAGCTGCAAACCCATTTCGCGCAGACCGGCGACGACGTGCGCGACATCCGCATCTCGACCGACAAGATCATCAAGCGCGGCGACAAGATCGAGAGCGTGGAGCTGGAGGACGATGCCGCCGCCTCGCCCCTGCCCCAAGCCGCGCCGAACAAAGCCCTGCTTTAGTACTTCGCTTCGGCCGTGTAGTTGACCGGCACGTAGGCGACCGACGCCGAATTGGGCAGCGCGATCACACGCGCCACGATCTCGGCCAGGTCTTCCGGTTGGGTCAGCGTCTCGGGTGCGCCCGGCCGGTTGGCGGCGATGAAATCGGTGTTGGTCGAGCCGGGGCAGATGGCGGTGGCGCGCACGCCGTCCTTCCAGGCGAACTGCCGCGCGATCTGGGTCAACGCCATCGTCGCGTGCTTGGCCATCGAATAGCCGGGCGAGCCGCCGCCGAAGCGCAAGCCCGCCAGCGAGACCACCGTGACGATGCGCCCGGCACCCGAACGCTTCAGATGCGGCAGCGCGGCCACGATCAGGCGATAGGGCGCCTTCACGTTCACGTCCCACATCGCGTCGAGCGCATCCTCGTCCGGCTGGTCGAACGGGAAACGCTCGACGATGCCCGCGTTGGCCACGATGGCATCCACGCGGCCGAAGCGCGCGACGGTCGCATCGACCCATTTCCCGGCGACGGCGCGGTCGCGCGCGTCGTAGGTGTGGATCAGGACGTTCTCGCGCCCTTTGGCCCAATCCGCGAGCTGGCCCGGATCGCGCAGTCCCAAACTCAACGCATAGCCTTCGGCGTGAAGCCGCTCGGCGACCGCTCGGCCGATGCCACGGCCCGCCCCCGAAATCAGGACCACGCGGCCCTTGGGGTCGATGCGCGCGGCCATCAGAACGGCCGCCGCGCCTTGAGCGCCGCCGTCAGCGTGCCGTCATCGAGATAATCGAGCTCGCCGCCCACCGGCACGCCGTGGGCCAGGCGCGAAATCGTGACGCCCGCGCCTTGCAGACGGTCGGTGACGTAATGGGCCGTGGTTTGACCATCGACCGTCGCACCCATGGCCAGGATCACCTCGCGGATGCCGCCCTCGCCGATGCGCCTGACCAGACCCGCAACGTTGAGATCGTCGGGTCCGATGCCGTCGAGCGCGGACAGGACGCCGCCCAGCACGTGATAGCGGCCGCGGAAAGAAGCGGTGCGTTCGATCGCCCACAGATCGGCCACGTTCTCGACCACGCAGATGGTCTCCGCGTCGCGGCGTGGGTCGACGCAGACGAGGCAGGGATCGCGCGTGTCCAGATTGCCGCAGACCGAGCAGGCACGCACCTTCTCAGCCGCCGCGGCGATGGCGCGCGCCAAGGGCTCCAGCAAATTTTCGCGCCGCTTGAGCAGATGCAGCGCCGCCCGCCGCGCCGAGCGCGGGCCGAGGCCGGGCAGCTTGGCCAGCAACTGGACGAGCTGCTCGATTTCCGAGCCGGACATGCGGGGTTTCTAGAAAGGAAGCTTGAAGCCGGGCGGAAGCGACAGGCCGCCGGTGAGCTTGCCCATCTCCTCGGCCATCTGCGCCTCGCTCTTCGCGCGCGCGTCGTTGCAGGCGGCGACGATCAGATCCTCGAGAACCTCGATCTCGGCGGGCTCGGCCAGCTTGGGGTCCAGCTTCACGCGCTTGACCTCGCCCTTGCCCGTCATGGTGACGGCGACCATGCCGCCGCCCGACGTGCCTGTGACCTCAAGCTCGGCCATCTTGGCCTGCATCTCCGCCATGCGGGTTTGGAGCTGCTGCGCCTGCTTCATCATCTGGCCGAGATTCTTCATGACTCTACTCTTCTCGCTCTTCGTCGTTCGGTTCGGTGGTGCCGTCGTCGTCCGGTTCGCTGCCGCCTTCGGCCGCCGCCGCGGCGGCCAGATCGTGCACGGCGACGATCTCGGCGTTCGGGAAAGCATCCAGCACCGCGCGCACCACGGGATGCGCGGCCGCATCGGCCTTCTGCGCGGCCACATCGGCCGCCGCCTGCTCGCGCAGCGTGGGTTGCCCTTCGGCGCGGCTGACGCTGACCCCCCAATGGCGGCCGGTCCATTCGCTGACCAGCTTCTGGATCTGGTTAGCCAGCGTGGCCGGCGCGCCGGGCGCGGGCCGGAACTCCAGCATGCCGGGCTCGAAACGCACCAAGTGCACGCTGTCACGCAAATGCGAATAGAGCGTGACCTCCTTCTTCGCGCCGAACAGTTCGACCAGTTCGGCGAAGGTCTGCGGGTTGGGCAAGACCGGCTCGGCCGGAGCCTGCGCCACGGGCTCGTTCCGCCGCTCGGGCTGCTCGGTCGCGCGCATTTGGGCCGTCGGGCGCGGACCGGCGGAGCGATCGGATGTAGCGGGCGCCGTGCGTCCCACCGCGCGCGCCTCGCCGCCGCCCGAGGGCGGCACGGGTGCGGCGGGTGCCGGCGCGCGCGCGGATTGCAGACGCTCCACGATCTCGGCCGGGGTCGGCAGCTCGGCGGTATAGGCCAGGCGGATCAGCGCCATTTCGACCGCTTCGGCGGGCGAGGGCGCCGATTGCGCCTCGCCCAGCCCCTTCAGCAGCATCTGCCAGGCGCGGCTCAGCGCGGCCATGGACAGTTTCTGGGCGGCTTCCTTGCCACGCACGCGCTCGGCCTCTGGCACCACGGGATCGTCGGCCGTCACCGGCACGATCTTTACCCGCGTGATCCAATGCACGAGTTCCAACAGATCCTGCAACACGACCAAGGGATCGGCGCCGCTGCGCCCCGCCTCGGCGAACAGATCCAGCGTCTCGGCCGCCTTGCCCGCCATCAGCGCCTCGAACAGGTCGAAGATCTGTGTGCGGTCGGCCAGGCCGATCATGTCGCGGATCTGATCCGCGCCGATGCCGTCCGAGCCATAGGTCGCGATAGCGCGATCCAGCAGGCTGAGCCCGTCGCGCACCGAACCGTCGGCCGCGCGCGCGACCAATGCCAGCGCATCGGGCGCCAACTTCGCACCCTCCTTCTCCGCGATCGCGCCGAGATGCGGCCCCAGAATTTCGGCCTCGACACGGCGCAGGTCGAAGCGCTGGCAACGCGACAGGACGGTGACGGGAATCTTGCGGATCTCGGTCGTCGCGAAGATGAACTTCACGTGCGGCGGCGGCTCTTCCAGCGTCTTGAGCAACGCGTTGAAGGCCTGCTTCGACAGCATGTGCACTTCGTCGACGATATAGACCTTGAAGCGCGCCGACATGGGCGCATAGCGCACGCCGTCGGTCAGGTCGCGGATATCGTCGACGCCCGTACGGCTGGCCGCGTCCATCTCGATCACGTCGACATGGCGGTCGTCGGCGATGGCGCGGCAATGCTCGCACACGCCGCACGGCTCGGCGGTCGGCCCGCCCTTGCCGTCGGGCCCCACGCAATTCAGCACCCGCGCGATGATGCGGGCGGTCGTGGTCTTGCCCACGCCGCGCACGCCGGTCAGCACATAGGCATGCGCGATACGGTCGGTGCGGATGGCGTTGGTGAGGGTGCGGACCAGCGCGTCCTGGCCGATCAGTTCGGCGAAGCTTGCGGGCCGGTATTTGCGGGCGAGGACGCGATAGGCGGCGCCGGAGGACGCGGTCTCGAGGTTGGGTGCGGACGGTTTAGGATCGGTCATGCCGCCCGTTCGGTTCGCTCGTCTTGTTGCGGCAGGAGATGAAGCAGGAGGTTGGACAACGACCCGGATCGAAACTCGTTACGGTTGCTTCCTTCCGGACCTGGCCGGGTTGGCGAGGGATCCGTCCGCCGCCAACCTCCCACCGGAACTATATCAGGATTCCGGCGCGGCCGGGCAAGGGGGCCGGGCCGGATTGGGGCGCATCCCCGCGTCCATCGCCGCCACATTGCGCGGGGGTTGGACCCTGTGTCACCTTTTCGCCATGCACATCAATTTTTATGCGGGCAGCGGCCTGGACCGCGCTTCCCACGTCCGCCGCGACGAGGCGTGGCTCCTGGCACAGCTCAACGCCACGAACACCCGTGTCGTGCCGGTCTGGCGCTCCCAAAACCTGATGGTGATGGGCGACGCGCCCGCCGCCGTCTATCTGAACGGACGCACCGCCGCGGATTTCGCCGCCGAGGGCGCCTTGGTGGTCTTTCTTGGCGTGCTGGACGCGGTGGCGCATTTCGCCGTCGACCTGTCGCACCACGAGAAACCGTTGGAAATCGGACCCCTGCGCGGCCAGGGCGAGTTCGTCGATCTGCGCACGACGGGCGCGTTGCTCGACCGGTCGAACGGCTCGCTTTTGGCCTATGCGCGCGGCCTCATGTACTGGCATGCGCGCCACCGCTTCTGCGGCGCCTGCGGCCATCCCACGCGGGTCGCCGAAGCGGGCCACACCCGCGTCTGCACCCATCAGGCCTGCGGTATCCAGCACTTCCCGCGCACGGACCCCGCCGTGATCATGCTGGTGACGCATGGCGACAAATGCCTATTGGGCCGGCAATCGAGCTTCCTGCCGGGCATGTATTCGACCTTGGCCGGCTTCGTCGAGCCGGGCGAAAGCCTGGAAGAGGCCGTGGCACGCGAGGTGTTCGAGGAAACCGCCGTGCGCGTGACCGACGTGCGCTATCACTCCTCGCAACCCTGGCCTTTCCCGGGCTCGATCATGCTGGGCTTCCACGCCCGGGCGTTCGGCACCGCGATCGAGGTCAACCGCAGCGAGCTGGAAGACGCGCGCTGGTACAGCCGCGCCGAGCTGCGCGCCAGCCCCGAGAACGAGACGTTCCGGATGCCGCGCAAGGTTTCGATCGCGCGCCAGCTGGTCGACCACTGGCTGAACGAAGGCTGAGACGGCGTCAGTCGTCCTGCGCCGCCGCCGCCTCTTCGCGACGGAACGGATGGGCCGGATAGACGCCCAGGATCTTCAGCTCGCGGCTGAAGAACGACAGCTCCTCCAGCGCCAAGCGCAGATGGCGCTCCTCCGGATGGCCCTCGACGTCGGCATAGAACTGCGTCGCCGAGAAGCGGCCGCCCAGCATGTAGCTTTCCAGCTTGGTCATGTTGACGCCGGTGGTGGCGAAGCCGCCCATGGCCTTGTAGAGCGCGGCCGGCACGTTGCGCACGCGGAAGACGAACGTGGTCATCACCGGGCCGCTGCCGGGCTTGGGCGTCACGGCCTCGCGCGACATGACCATGAAGCGGGTCGTGTTGTGCTCGGCATCCTCGATATCGGAACGCAGCGTCACGAGGCCATAGCGCTTGGCGGCCAGCGAGGACGCGATGGCGGCCTGGCTGGTGTCGCCGCCCTTGGCCACGTCGGCCGCGGCACCCGCCGTATCGGCATGGACGATGGCTTTCAGCCCCAACTCGCGGATCAGCTTGCGGCACTGCGACAGCGCGTGCACGTGGCTGTGCACCGTCTTGATGCTGTCGAGCGTGGCGCCCTTCGGCGCCAAGAGCTGATGCGAGATGCGCTGGAAATGCTCGCCGATGATGTGCAGGCCCGAATCCGGCATCAGATGGTGGATGTCGGCGACGCGTCCCGCGACCGAGTTGTCGATCGGGATCATCGCGAGCTCGGCGCGCTTTTCGGCGACGGCGGCGAAGGCGTCCTCGAACGTCTCGCAGGGCACCGTCTTCCAATCGGGATAGACGACGCTGCACGCCAAGTCGGAATAGGCGCCGTGCACGCCCTGGAAGGCGATGGTCTTGGCCGATCGTTCGGATTTCGCCATGGCGATGCCGTTTCCGCGGGGTCAGTTTGACGGAGAGGAGCGCCCCGGAGCGAGCATCGTTCGCGCCCGCGCGAGGTCGGCCGGAGTATCGACACCGAGCGGAACAGTGTCAACGAACGCCACCGCGATGCGCATGCCGTTTTCCAGCGCGCGCAACTGTTCCAGCCTCTCGCGCTGTTCCAACGGGCTTGGCGGCAAGGATACGAAACGCCGCAGCGCCGCGCGGCGGAAGCCGTAGAGGCCGATATGGTGATAGAGCGGCCCCTCGCCCCAGGGTACGGGCTGGCGGCTGAAATAGAGGGCGCGGCCGCCCTTGGCGCCCGGCGCGGCCGAGACCACGGCCTTGACCACGCTCGGGGCCGCGCGCTCCTCGGGGTCGCGGATTTCGACCGCCAGGGTGGCGATGTCCACGGAAGGCTCGGCCATGGCGCCCAGCACCTCGCGAACGAGCGTGGGATCGAGCGTGGGCAGATCGCCCTGGACGTTGAGCACCACGTCGTGGGCGCCCTTGGGGTCGAGCCGCTCCACGGCCTCGTGCACCCGGTCCGAGCCCGAAGGATGGTCGGGGCGGGTCAAGACGGCCTTGCCCCCCGCCCGCTCGACGGCCTCGGCGATCGCGGGCTCGGCGCAAGCCACCACGACGGGTCCGACTTCGGCCTCCATGGCCCGGCGCCAGACATGGACGATCATGGGCGCCCCGCCGATATCGGCCAGCGGCTTGTCGGGCAAGCGCGTGGACGCCATGCGGGCCGGGATGACGACGATGGGATTTGCGGACACGGGCGGGCTCACCGGAAAAACGGTTCGAAGCGGGCACCTTAATACGCCCCCGGTGTATCGGGAACCGATTGCCGGAAGACCTGCCATGTGGACAAAAACAGGGTGGGGCGGGTAATGTCGCCCCCGATTTCGCCCGCACTCTCGCCCGCCTTGGGGAACCCATGAACTCCTTCGAATTCAATAAGATCGCCGGCGCGTTCCTGATGTCGCTCCTGATCATCACGGTGATCGGCCATATCGGAAACTTCATCATCCCCAAGCCGGTCGTCCAGCACGAGGACGCGGGCCACGAGGTCAATGCCGCCCCGGCCGCCGCCGCCGTCCCCGAGGCGCCGCCGAAGCCCATCGCGGAGCTTCTGAAGACGGCCAGCGCCGAGGAAGGCGCCAAGGTCTTCAAAACCAAGTGCACAAGCTGCCACAACTCGGAGAAGGGTGGCGCCAACAAGGTCGGCCCCAACCTGTGGAACATCGTGGGCGACACGAAGGGCGATCCGCATTTGAACTTCAACTTCTCCGACGCCATGAAGGCCAAGGGCGGCACCTGGACGTATGACGATCTGAGCGCGTTCCTCTTGAACCCCAAGGGCTTCATCCCGGGCACCCGCATGACCTTCGTCGGCCTGAAGAAGGACGAAGAGCGCGCGAACGTCATCGCCTTCCTGCGCGCCCAGTCGGATTCGCCGAAGCCGCTGCCGTAATCCCGGGCGTCCGCGCCGCCGGTTCGCGGCCAAGGAAACGGACGCATGAAAGATGCCGCCTGCCCCGATCGACTGATCGCGCTCACGCACCGCATGGCGGATGCGGCGGGCGCGATCGCGCGCCGCTATTTCCGCACCCCCTTCGACGTCATCTCCAAGGACGACGAAAGCCCGGTGACCATCGCCGACCGCGAGGTCGAGGCCGCCATCCGCACGCTGATCGCGGCCGAATGCCCGGAGCACGGCATCATCGGCGAAGAGCACGGCACCGAACGGGCGGACGCGGAGCATGTCTGGGTCATCGATCCCATCGACGGTACGCGCGCCTTCATCACCGGCATGCCTCTGTTCGGCACGCTGATCGCCCTGCTCCGGAACGGGAAGCCCATCCTGGGTGTGATCGACCAGCCGATCTCGAACGAACGCTGGATCGGCGCGGCCGGGCATCCGACGATGTTCAACGGCAAGCCCGCGAAATGCCGGCCATGCCCCGAACTGGCCGCGGCGTCCCTGATGTCGACCTCGCCGGACATGTACGATCCGCCCGCCAATGGCGCGCCCTTTGGCCGCCTGCGCCAGGCCGTGCGCTTCACCCGCTTCGGCGGCGATTGCTATGCCTTCGGCCTGTTGGCCAGCGGCTTCATCGATGTGATGACCGAGGCCATGCTCAAACCCTACGACTATTGCGCTCTGGTGCCCGTGGTCGAGGGCGCGGGGGGCAAGATCACCGATTGGGAAGGCCGTCCGCTGGATTTGCGTTCCGACGGGCGTGTCCTGGCGGCGGGCGATCCGCGCGCCCACGAACAGGCGCTTAAAATCCTGCGCGGCTGACAATACAAACGGGCTGTGAGCCTTGCGGCCTCTGGCGGGAGTTTCTAGGCTTTCGTCCGTCATGCGCCTCGCCCGCGTCGCCGCCGCCGTACTCCTTACAGTCGCAGCGTCGAGCGCCAGCGCCGCCGATGGCGGCATCACCAAAAGCCATGGCATCGCGATCCACGGCGGGCCGGGCTATCCCGCCAACTTCACCCACTTCTCCTATGTCGATCCCAACGCGCCCAAGGGCGGCAGCGTGCGCCTGTCGGCCTTCGGCACCTTCGACAATCTGAATCCCTACATCCTCAAGGGCACGGCGGCGCCTCCCGGCGGCGTGTTCGAATCGCTGATGACCTCGTCCGCGGACGAGGCCAACACCGAATACGGGCTGATCGCCGAATCCATCGAGACGCCGGCCGATCGTTCCTGGGCCATCTTCAACCTGCGGCCCGAGGCGCGCTGGCACGACGGCAAGCCGATCACGGCGGACGATGTCGTGTTCTCGTTCGATATCATCAAGGCGAAAGGGCACCCTCAGTATCGCGCCTACTACAAGAACGTGACCAAGGCCGAGAAACTGGGGCCCTTGCGCGTGAAATTTAGCTTCTCGGGCGGCGAGAACCAGGAACTGCCGGTGATCATCGGCCAGCTTCCCGTTCTGCCCAAGCATTACTGGGAAGGGCGCGACTTCACGCGCGCGACCTTGGAGCCGCCGCTCGGCAGCGGTCCCTATAAGGTCGAGCAGGTCGACCCC
This sequence comes from uncultured Alphaproteobacteria bacterium, assembly GCA_902826885.1. Taxonomy (GTDB): domain Bacteria; phylum Pseudomonadota; class Alphaproteobacteria; order CADEGL01; family CADEGL01; genus CADEGL01. The sequence goes on from CADEGL010000002.1 coordinate 66,515, forward strand.
GGACGCTCGATCACCTTCCGCCGTGTCGAAAACTATTGGGGCGCCAAGCTGCCGGTGCGCGTGGGGACGGCGAACTTCGACGTCATCCGTTACGAGTACTACCGCGACCGCACCGTGCAGCGCGAAGCCTTCAAGGCCGGCGAGTTCGACCTGTTTCTGGAGAACACGGCCAAGGACTGGGCGCTTTCTTACGACTTCCCCGCCCTGCGCGCGGGCTTGGTGAAGAAAGAAGAGATCCGGCACGAGCTGCCCACCGGCATGCAGGGCTTCGCCTTCAACACGCGCCGCGCCATGTTCCAAGATGTTCGTGTGCGCCAGGCGCTGGGCGAGGTGTTCGATTTCGAGTGGATGAACAAGGCGCTGTTCTTCGGCCAGTACACGCGCACCAACAGCTATTTCTCGAATTCCGAACTGGCGTCGAGCGGCCTGCCGAGCGCGGCGGAACTGAAAATCCTAGAGCCCTATCGCGGCCGCATCCCCGAGCAGGTCTTCACCCAGGAATACAAGGTGCCGGCGACCGACGGCAGCGGGAACATCCGCGACAACATGCGCCGCGCCTTCGCGCTGTTGAAGGAGGCGGGCTGGGTCGTCCGCGACGGCAGGCTGGTCAACGAGAAGACCGGCCAGCCTTTCGAGTTCGAGCTTCTGCTCGATTCCCCCGCCTTCGAGCGCGTGGGCCTGGCCTACGCGCGCAATCTGAAGCGGCTGGGCGTGACCATGCGCATCCGCACGGTGGATACCGCGCAGTACCAGCGGCGCATCGATAATTTCGACTTCGACATGACGGTCGAGGTCTTCGCCCAGTCTCTCTCGCCCGGCAACGAGCAGCGCGACTTTTGGGGCTCGCTGGCCGCCGGCGAACCGGGCAGCCGGAATATCATCGGCATCAAGGACCCGGTGGTGGACGAACTGATCAATATTCTGATCGCGGCGCCCGACCGGCAAAGCCTGATCGACCGCACCCGCGCGTTGGACCGCGTCCTTCTATGGAACTTCTACGTCATTCCCAATTGGCACAGCCGGACCTTCCGCGTGGTCTACTGGGATATGTTCGGCCACCCGTCCGTGGCGCCTAAGTACGATTTCGGGTTCAACGCGTGGTGGATCGACGCCGTCAAGGCGGCCTCCCTGCCGGACCGCCGCCGCGCCATGCAATCCCAAGAGAAGAAGTAGGCGCGATGCTGGCTTATGTGATCCGGCGCCTTCTGTTCGTAATCCCCACCTTGTTGGGGATCATGACCATCAATTTCATCATCGTGCAGGCCGCGCCCGGCGGGCCGGTGGAACAGTTGATCGCCCAAATTCAGGGCCGCGGGTCGGAAGCCACCGCGCGCGTGGCGGGCTCGGCCAAGGGCGACACCGCGGCCCCGTCTTCGGCATCCGCCACCAGCCAATCCTCGGCCGGCGAGACCAGCCGCTATCGCGGCGCGCGGGGCCTCGACCCCGAATTCATCAAGGAGATCGAGCGGCTCTACGGCTTCGACAAGCCGCCCGCGGAGCGCTTCGTGAAGATGCTTCGCAACTATGCCATGTTCGATTTCGGCAACAGTTTCTTCCGCGACCGGCCGGTCATCGACCTGGTGATCGAGAAGCTGCCGGTTTCGATCTCGCTCGGTATCTGGACCACTCTCCTCGTCTATCTGATCTCGATTCCGCTGGGCATCGCCAAGGCCGTGCGCGACGGCTCGCGCTTCGACATGTGGACCAGCGCCGTGATCGTGGTCGGCTATGCCGTACCCAGCTTCCTGTTCGCGATCCTTCTGGTCGTGCTGTTCGCGGGCGGCAGCTTCTTCTCCTGGTTCCCGTTACGGGGACTCGTCTCCGACGGCTGGCGCACGATGCCCTGGCCCACCCTCGTGCTCGACTATCTTTGGCACATGGTCCTGCCCGTCTCGGCCCTCGTGATCGGCGGCTTCGCCGGCCTGACGATGCTGACGAAGAACTCGTTCCTGGAGGAGATCAACAAGAACTACGTGATCACGGCCCGCGCCAAGGGGCTGGACGAGCGGCGCGTCCTGTTCGGCCACGTCTTCCGCAACGCCATGATCATCGTGATCGCGGGTTTCCCCTCGGCCTTCATCGGCATCCTGTTCACGGGCGCGCTTCTGATCGAGATCATCTTCTCGCTCGACGGGCTCGGCCTGCTCGGCTACGAGGCCGCGCTCGGGCGCGACTATCCCGTGATGTTCGGCACGCTGTATTTCTTCACGCTTCTCGGCTTGATCATGGGCATCGTGCGGGACGTGACCTATGTCCTGGTCGATCCGCGCATCGATTTCGAGAGCCGGGGGGCGTAGATGGCCGCATCGCGTTTCCTGGGCTTCACAATCACGCCGCTGACACGCCGGCGCATCGACAATTTCCGCGCGAACCGCCGGGGCTTCTGGTCGCTGTGGCTGTTCCTGGCGCTGTTCGTCACCAGCCTGTTCGCCGAGTTCATCGCCAACGACAAGCCGTTCCTCGTCTATTACGACGGCGGCCTCTATATGCCGATCTTCGAGGCCTATCCCGAAACCACGTTCGGCGGAGAATTTCCGACCGAGGCGGACTATCAGGACGCCGCGGTGCGCCAGCTGATCCACGACAAGGGCTGGATGCTAAGCCCCCTGATCCCCTTCAGCTACGACACGATCATCTTGGATCTGGGGCGGCCCGCGCCGACGCCGCCGTCTTCGCGCAACTGGCTCGGCACGGACGACCAGGCGCGCGACGTGCTGGCGCGCCTGATCTACGGCTTCCGCATTTCGGTCCTGTTCGGGCTGACCCTGACCTTCTTCAGTTCCATCGTCGGCGTCGCCGCGGGCGCGGTTCAAGGCTATTTCGGCGGCTGGACCGACCTTCTTTTCCAGCGCTTCATGGAGGTCTGGGAAGGAATGCCGACGCTGTTCCTTCTGATCATCCTGGCCAGCGTCGTCGAGCCCAATTTCTGGTGGCTCCTGCTGCTCATGCTCCTGTTCAGCTGGATGAGCCTGGTGGGCGTGGTGCGCGCCGAATTCCTGCGCGCGCGCAATTTCGACTATGTCCGCGCGGCACGGGCGCTCGGCGTGCGCGACCGCGTGATCATGTTCAAGCACATGCTGCCCAACGCCATGGTGGCCACGCTGACCTTCCTGCCCTTCATCACCAGCGGGTCGATCACCACGCTGACCTCGCTGGATTTCCTCGGCTTCGGCATGCCGATAGGCTCGGCGTCGCTCGGCGAGCTTCTGTCGCAGGGCAAGGCCAATCTCCAAGCGCCGTGGTTGGGATTGACCGGCTTCTTCGTATTGGCTCTCGTTCTGTCGCTGCTGGTCTTTGTCGGCGAGGCCGCGCGCGACGCTTTCGATCCGAGGAAGACGCTGCGATGACCGCCCCCCTCCTCCAGGTCCGAAACCTTTCCGTCTCGTTCCACGTGGGCGACCGCGCGGTCGAGGCCGTGCGCGGGGTGTCGTTCGACATCGTCAAGGGCGAGACGCTGGCCCTCGTGGGCGAAAGCGGCTCCGGCAAATCGGTCAGCGCGCTGTCGATCCTCCAGCTCCTGCCCTATCCCATGGCGGCCCACGGCCCGGGCTCCTCGATCCTGTTCGAAGGGGCCGAGATGGTGGGCGCCAAGCCGGAGACGCTGCGCCGCGTGCGCGGCAACCGGGTGGCGATGGTGCCGCAGGAACCGATGACCGCGCTCAACCCGCTGCACACGATCGAGCGGCAGGTCGGCGAGGTTTTGGTCATCCACAAGAAGCTGGGTGCGGCCGCGGTGCGCGCGCGGGTGCTGGAGCTTTTGCATCTGGTCGGGCTGAACGACGCCGAGCGCCGGCTGAGCGCCTATCCGCATGAGTTGTCGGGCGGGCAGCGCCAGCGCGTCATGATCGCCATGGCACTGGCCAACGAGCCCGATCTTCTGATCGCGGACGAACCGACCACGGCCCTGGACGTCACCATCCAAGCCCAAATCTTGAAGCTGATGAACGAGCTACAAGCCAAGCTGGGCATGGCCATGCTGTTCATCACGCACGATCTGGCGATCGTGAAAAAGATGGCCAAGCACGTGGTGGTGATGAAGGACGGCAAGGCCGTCGAAGCGGGCCTCTTGACCGACGTGTTCACCCGTCCCCAGCACGAATACACCAAGCGCCTTCTCGCGGCCGAACCGCGCGGCGCGCCGGCACAAGCCGCGCCCGGCGCACCCGAGGTGATGGCCGCCGACAACCTGAAAGTTTGGTTCCCGATCAAGAAGGGCGTCCTTCGCCGCACGGTCGATCATGTGCGCGCGGTCGACGGCATCGACATCCGCATCCGCGAAGGCCAGACGGTGGGCGTCGTGGGCGAAAGCGGCTCGGGCAAGACGACCTTGGGGTTGGGCCTTTTGCGTCTCGTTTCGAGCCAAGGCCCGATCCGTTTCCAAGGACACGACATCCAAGGGTTGGGATCGGGCGCCTTGCGGCCGTTGCGGCGCGAGATGCAGATCGTCTTTCAGGACCCGTTCGGCTCGCTCTCCCCGCGCCTGTCGGTCGGCCAGATCGTCGAGGAAGGGCTCAAGGTCCACAAGCTGGGCGGCAACGCGGCCGAGCGCGAGAAGCTGATCGTTGACGGCCTGCACGAGGTCGGGCTCGACCCCGAAACGCGCCATCGCTATCCGCACGAGTTTTCCGGCGGCCAGCGCCAGCGCATCGCCATCGCGCGCGCCATCGTCTTGAAACCGCGCTTCGTCGTGCTGGACGAGCCAACCTCGGCGCTGGACGTCTCGATTCAAGTTCAAATCATCGACCTGTTGCGCGAACTGCAGCAACGGCACAAGCTGGCCTATCTGTTCATCAGCCACGACCTTCGGGTCGTGCGCGCCCTGGCCGACGAATTGATCGTCATGCGGGATGGGAAACTGGTGGAACGCGGACCGGCGGCGACGATGTTCGCCGGACCGAAGGAAGCCTATACGCGCGCGCTGATGGCGGCGGCGTTCGATTTGGAAACGGTGGAAAGCGGAGCGGTGAGGACCTGACATGGTTTTGATGATGAAGAGCGGCGCGGCCCGTATTCCCTGGTGGCTGGAAGAGTTCAAACGCCAAGCGCCCGATCTGAAGGTTCGCGTCTGGCCGGACGTGGGCGACAAGAAAGACGTCGAATTCGCGTTCGTCTGGGCGCCCGACCCCGGCGACATGGCGACCTACCCGAACCTGAAGGCCATCTTCTCGATGGGCGCGGGTGTCGACCATCTGTTCAAGGACCCGGATCTTCCCAATCTGCCGATCACGCGCGTGGTCGACATCAACATGACGCGGCGCATGACCGAGTTCATCGTGCTTCAGGTGCTGCGCCATCATCGGCAGCAGCCCGCCTACGACGCGCTTCAGCGCGAGAGCAAGTGGCAGGAGCTGAAGCAGCCGGCCGCCGACCAGCGCACGGTCGGCATGCTGGGCATGGGAGCCCTGGGCTCGGATGCGGCCAAGAAGCTGTCCGGCCTGGGCTTTAACGTCGTCGGTTGGAGCCGCACGAAGAAGAAGGTGCCCAAGGTAAAAAGCTATGCCGGAGCGAAGCAGTTCAACAAATTCCTGAGCCTGAGCGAGATTCTGGTCTGCCTGTTGCCGTTGACCAAGGAGACCGAAAATCTCCTGGATAAGGATGCATTCGCCATGCTGCCCAAGGGCGCGTCCTTCGTGAACGCGGGCCGCGGCGAGCAGGTGGTGGATGCCGACCTGATCGCGGCGCTGGATTCCGGTCATATGTCTCACGCCACGCTGGACGTCTTCCGCAAGGAGCCGCTGCCGGCGGACCATCCTTACTGGTCGAACCCGAAGGTGACGGTGATGCCGCATGTGGCCAGCTATACCGACCCACGCACGGTGGTAAGCCAGGTGCTGGAGAATATGCGCCGCGCCCGCGCGGGCGAGCCGCTGCTCAACACCGTCGACATCAAGTTGGGGTACTGAGATGGGCGCGCTTCTGTTCCACAGCCCGTTCGACGATCCCGAAGCCTGGCGCGCGCTCTTCGCCAAGGAGATGCCGGACCTGCCCGTGCGGGTCTGGCCCGATGCGGGCGGCGATCCGGCCGAGATCGAGTTCGGCTTCATCCAAAGCCTGCAGCCGGGTGAGTTGAAGAAGTTCCCCAACCTGAAAGCCGTCTTCTCCGGCGGCGCGGGCGTGGATCACTTGTTGAAGGACCCGGAATATCCGCGCCATGTGCCGATCGTGAAGATCGTGCAGAAGCAGATGACGCTCGGCATGACGCAGTATGTCGTGCTGCAGGTCCTGCGCCTGCACCGGCAGCAACCGGCCTATCAGGCCCAGCAGCGCGAGCATGTCTGGAAGGAATTGCCGCAGCCCGGCGCCTGGGACCGCACGGTCGGCATCATGGGGCTGGGTTCATTGGGGAGCGCGGCCGCCAAGGCGCTGGCCGATCTTGGCTTCAAGGTGCGCGGCTGGAGCCGCACCAAGAAACGCATCAAGGATATCGCGTGCTTCCACGGCGCGGACGGGCTGGAGCCGTTTCTGAAGGAAACCGAGATCCTGGTCTGCATGCTGCCGCTGACCGCCGAGACCACGGGCCTGATCGACGCGCGGCTTCTTTCCATGCTGCCCAAGGGGGCTTGCTTCATCAACGTCGCACGCGGCAAGCAGCATGTGGACGCCGATCTTCTGGCCGCGCTCGATTCGGGCCAGCTGTCCCACGTCACGCTCGATGTATTCTTCCCCGAGCCGCTGGCGGCCGATCACCCGTATTGGCGGCATCCAAAGGTGACCGTGACGCCGCACAAAGCGGGTAATTCCAGCCGTGAAGCCGTCATCCGCGACACGCTGGAGAACATCCGGGGTTTCCGATCCGGCAAGAAGCTGCGTCACACGGTGAATATGAGCGCCGGTTACTAGTGACCCCGGCCATCCGCATTTGCTAGAACCCGCGACGGCTTGATAGGGGGAGACGTCCATGGCGCTCGTATTCAAAAGCGTGTTCGACGATCCGGTGGCTTGGACCAAGCGGCTGCAGGAGCAGGTACCGGGCCTCGAGGTGCGGGTGTGGCCGGACGTCGGCCGTGTCGAGGACGTGGAATACGTCCTGGCCTGGAAACCCGAACCCGGCGATCTGAAACGCTATCCCAACCTTAAGGTCATCCTGTCGCTGGCGGCGGGCGTCGATCACATCTTCGCCGACCCGCATCTGCCCAAGGGCGTGCCGGTCTGCCGCATCGTCGACCCCGACCTGACCGCGCAGATGAGCGAGTACGCCATCTACGGCGTGCTGCATTACCACCGCCGCATGCCAGGCTATGTCGAGGCGCAGAAGCAGCGCAAATGGACCAAGCTCGGCCGCGGCGACACGGCCAACACCAGCGTCGGCGTCATGGGCATCGGCCAGATCGGCGCCGACACGGCGAAGAAACTGGCGGCTTTGGGCTTCCAGGTTCATGGCTGGAGCCGCACGTCGAAGACGGTGCCCGGCATCACCTGCCACCACGGCGAAGCGGGTCTCAAGCCGTTCATGGCCGCGTGCCAGTATCTCGTCTGCGTTCTGCCGCTGACCGACGCGACCAAGGGCATCCTGAACAAGAAGACCTTGGCGATGCTGCCCAAGGGCGCCTATGTCATCAACATGGCGCGCGGGCTGCACGTGGTCGACGCCGATATGATCGCGGCGCTCGATTCTGGACACTTGGCCGGCGCGATGCTGGATGTGTTCTTCCCCGAGCCCCTGCCCGCCGATCATCCCTACTGGACACACCCCAAGGTGATCGTGACGCCGCACATCGCGGGCGATCCGAACCCGGACACCGCCGCGCAGCAGGTGGGCGAAAACATCAAGCGCACCCGCGCGGGCAAGCCGCTCATCAATGAAGTGAATCCCGACGCGGCCTACTGAACGTCAGCGCGCGTAGCGCTCGGCGATCAGGCTGAACAGCGCGCGCATGCCTTGCGCTTCACCGCCACGGGGGCGGCCCGGACGCGGTCCGGGGTTCCAGCCCATCATGTCGAGGTGGACCCACGCGCGTTTGTCGGAGACGAACCGCTCCAGATAGAGCGCGGCCGTGATGGCGCCCGCGAACGGCCCGTCGGAGATGTTGTTGAGATCGGCCACCTTGCTGTCGAGGGTGGCGCGGTAGCCGGGCCACAGCGGCAGGCGCCAGAGCGGATCGCTCTCGCGCTTCGAAGCCGCCATCAACGCATCGGCCACCTTGTCGTCGTTGGTGAACAGGGCCGGCATGTCGGGCCCCAGCGCCACGCGCGCGGCGCCGGTCAAGGTCGCGCAATCGACGATCAGATCGGGCTGCTCGCGGTCGGCCTCGGCCAACGCATCGCACAAAATCAACCGGCCTTCGGCATCCGTGTTGCCGATTTCGACCGTCAGCCCCTTGCGCGTGCGGATGACATCGAGCGGCCGCATGGCGTTGCCTGAGACGCTGTTCTCGACCGCGGGCACCAGGACGCGCAAGCGGACACGCAGCTTGGCGCCCATGATCATGGCGGCCAGCCCCAAGATCTGCGCCGCGCCGCCCATGTCCTTCTTCATCAGGAGCATGTTGCCGGAGCCCTTGAGATCGAGCCCGCCCGTGTCGAAGCACACACCCTTGCCGACCAGCGTGACCTTGGGATCGCCCGCCCGGCCCCAGCGGATGTCGATCAGACGCGGCGCACGGGTGCTCGCGCGGCCCACGGCGTGAATGGTGGGATAGTTCCTCTTCAGCAACGCGTCGCCGACGATCGCGCCGAACTGCGCGCGGTGCCGCTTCGCGAGCTTACGCGCCTCGGCCGCCAGCTCGGCCGGCCCCATGTCGTTAGCCGGTGTGTTGATCAGATCGCGGACGAGGAACGTAGCCTCGGCCGTGCGTTCGACATGACCGCGATCGGCGCCCTTCGGCCAGACGAGCGCGCGCGGCCGGTCCTTGCGCGCTTTGTAACGGGTGAACGCGTACGCTCCGAACGCCCAGCCGAGCGCCGCACGCGTCGCGGCCTCTCGCGGCAACGTCGTGTCGAACGCGTAACTGCCGGCCGGCAGTTTTTCGCGCACGCTCGCGTACGCCCATGGCGTCTCGCCCGTGCCGATGCCGACCAACACGCGCGCGAGGTGTCCATTCGTCCCGGGCACGGTCAACACGGTTTCCGGAGACGCATCGAAGCCGGATTCTTTTACCCACCGGCGCAACGGCGCGCTCTGGCCCGCGAGAAATTTTGCCAGCATCGAGGCACGCAGCACGGTGATCGGAACGGTGCCGCGTTCGGGCCGGGGCAGGAAAAGTCCGCGCATGGATAACCTCGTTCCGTCACAAAATCGCAAAAGCGCCGGCAGCATGGACCGCTTCCAGCACGCTGAAAAGCCCCAACGGGACCGCGATCGGCGCTTGCCAGAAGCCGCTTCATCCCCTCCAATGGCGCCGCTCACGTTCCCCGGGAGGAGCACATGGCCGACTGGACCATCGTGGTCGCCAACAAGAATTATTCGTCTTGGTCCCTGCGCGGCTGGCTGGCCCTCAAGCAGACCGGCGCCGCGTTCGAGGAGATCGTCATCCCTCTCGACGAGCCGACCACGCGCGAGCAGATCCTGCGTCATTCTCCGTCGGGTAAATTGCCCTTGCTGAAGCACGGCGAGACCACCGTGTGGGAATCGCTGGCCATCGGCGAGTATCTGGCCGAACAGTTTCCCCAGGCCGGCCTGTGGCCCCAGGATGCCGGCGCGCGCGCCTACGCGCGTTCCATCTCGACCGAGATGGCGACCAATTTCATGGCCACGCGCCAGAACATGCCCATGAACATGCGCGCCTCCCATGCCGGCAAAGGCATGGGTGCCGGCGTGCAGGACGAGATCAACCGCATCAGCGCGATCTGGCGCCATTGCCGCGAGCGTTTCGGCAAGGATGGGCCGTTCCTGTTCGGCGCCTTCTCGATGGCCGATGCCATGTACGCGCCGGTCGCCTCGCGCTTCACGACCTATCACGTCAAGCTGGACGAAGTGTCCGAGGCCTACCGCCAGGCCATTCTGGCCCACCCGCCTTATCAGGAATGGTTCGCGGCGGCGAAGAAAGAGCCTTGGATCATTCCGAAGTACGAGCTGTGACAGGCTCCTACTTGAGCATCCGCATTTCGCGGTAGTAACGCACGGCACCCGGGTGCAGCGGGACGCCCAACCCATCCAGGGCCGCTTCCGGCTTGATCTGTTTCCCCTCGGGCGTGCGCGAATCGAGAAGCCGGCGCGTCGTGGTGTGCCATAGCGCGCGGGTGATCCCGTACACCAATTCCTCCGACGCCTTTTCCGAGACGATCCATTGCGCCGGCACGGCGAGCGTGGGCGTCTCGCCGATTCCTTTGTATGCGCCAGCCGCAATCCGCGTAACCGACAGATAGGGCAACCGCCCGATCAGCGTCTGGGCCTGCTGACCCGCGATCGGCAGGACATCGATGTCGCCCGACGCCGCCAATTCCGTCACGACGTCCGAGCGGCCGGCCGCACTCACGAAGAACGCGTCGATCTGGCCTTTCTTCAAAAGCTCGGCGGCTTGCTTGGGCTTGTCGTAGCGCAGCTTGGTTTTCGCGGATGCCGCGCCAAAGGCCTGCAGGATCTCGCGCGCCGTGTCCGCCTCGGCGGAGCGCTCGGGGCCCAGCGAAACGCGCTTACCCGCCAATCCCTTGACGTCATGGATCTTGGCCTTGCGGGCGACCACCAGGTGGATCGTTTCCGGATAGAGGCTGGCGATCGCCGTCAGATTGCGGAATTTGCCGCGCCCCTGAAACGCGCCTTCACCACGATAGGCCCAATAGGCCAAGTCGGCGGACATGAGGCCGGATTCCACCTTGTCGCTGTTCACCATCTCCACGTTCGCCACGGGACCGTCGGTGGATACGGCCACGGCGATCAGGCCGGGCACACCGCAGCTTCCGCCCGCCGAACAGGCGCGCGAGCCCGGTGGCTTGCTGATGGCGCTGGCCAGAAGCCCGCCGAGCGCGAAAAAGGGACTGTCCGACGACCCGGTCGCGATGCGGAAGAAGGACGCGTCCTCGGCACCCGCGCGCGCGGCAAGGGCCACACCCATGGCAAACGCCACGGCCAGGGCGGCAACACGGCGCAAGCCGTGCGGACGGAACGGCGGAAACCACCGCGTCGCGTCCGATCCTGCCACCTTACCCTTCACTTGAAGCCGCCTCGTCCCAGGGGGCGCGCATCTTACGTGAGAGAGCGCGCGGATGAAACCGGTCAACCTGCCGTGAAATGGCCGCAATTCCCTGGGCTTAGTGACGATGGCGGTGGCTCCGGGCGGGGCCGGAGGAACGTGGGACAAATCGAGGATTTTCTTCTCTCCCCTGGACGAAACATGGCCAAATGCCTATATCGAACCCGGTCAAAGGGCCGGGAGCGGTGGAAAACCGCCATCTATGGAACACCCGCCCCAGGGGCAAGTTCACAAGATTGGACGGTTCGGTTGCGCTTGCGCGGAGGCCTGAGGTGTCCGGCCCCCGAAAGACGACGCCTCCGGATCGAAATCGACGCACACCACACCGCCGCCGGCACGGATAGTCCGGCGCGGATCAGGCGCGAGGCGAGCGGCACGTTCCGATGAAGGTCTATTTCAAGGTTTCCTCGCTCCTCATCCTGCTCGCGCTGTCGCTGGCGAATGTCGGCCTGTGGGCCTTCGTCAACCGGCCCATGCAGGAAAAGCCCTGGAGCGGCGTTTTCCGCGGCCTTTCCTACTCTCCTTTCCATGGCGACCAAGACCCGCAAGCCGGCGCCGTCGCGTCTTACGCCGAGATCGACGAAGACCTGCGCTTTCTCCAAGACAAGACCGCCGCCATCCGCACCTATAGCGCGCTGGATGGCATCGAGCAGGTTCCGCGTATCGCCGCCAAGTACGGCCTGCGCGTCGTGGCCGGCGCCTGGATCGACAATTTTCTCGACAAGAACGAACGCGAAATTCAGAGCCTGATCTGGATTGCCAACCACAATTCCAACGTCGACAAGATTCTGGTCGGCAACGAGACGTTGCTGCGCGCCGACGTGACGCCCGAGCAGATGCTCGAATATATCCGCCGCGTGAAAGAAAAGGTGAAGCAGCCGGTCAGCACCGCCGAACCGTGGCATGTCTGGCTCAAGAATCCGGATCTGGTCAAGGAAGTGGACTATATCGCCGTCCACATCCTTCCTTATTGGGAAGGTCAGCCGCTCGACCGCTCGATGGATTTCATCCTCGAGAAATACGACCTGCTGGTGCAGGCCTATCCCGATAAGCACATCGTCATCACCGAAGTCGGCTGGCCCAGCGACGGGCGCATGAAAAAAGGCTCGGTGCCGTCCTTGAAGAACCAGGCGTTGTTCCTGCGCCAGTTCCTCAACATGGCGAACTCGCACAAGCTCGACTATTCGCTGATGGAAGCCTTCGATCAGCCGTGGAAACGGCATATGGAAGGCAGCGTCGGCAGTTATTGGGGCATTTACGACAACAACCGCAATTTGAAGATCGCCATGGCCGGTCCCATCGTGGCCGTGCCCCACTGGCCCTATCTGGCCGCCGCTTCGACCATCCTGGCGCTGATTCCCATGGCCTGGTTCCTCGGCAGCGCGGGGCGCATGCGCGCCGGCGGCCGCATCTTCTACGCCACCATCATCCAGGCCGTGGCCACCACCGGCGTGTGGGCGTTCCACATCGCGACCGATCAGTATTTGACCCAAAACGAGATCGTCACCTGGTGCGCATTGGGCTTCGGCCTGGCGCTTCTGATGGCCATTCTTCTGGCCGAGGCGTTCGAGCTCGCGGAATCCTTTTGGCTCCGCCTCGCGCGCCGGCCCGAGCCGGTGGCGGCGGACCCGAGCACCCGCATGCCGCGCGTCTCGGTCCATATTCCGATCTACAACGAGCCGCCGGAGCTGGTGATCGAATCGCTCGAGGCTCTCGCCCGTCTCGACTATCCCAACTACGAAGTCGTGGTCATCGACAACAACACCAAAGACCCCGAGGTTTGGGCGCCCGTCGAGGCCTGGTGCAAGGAGCGCCCCGACATCTTCCGCTTCTTCCACCTGGACCATTGCCCCGGCTTCAAGGCCGGCGCCTTGAACTTCACGCTGAAGCACATGGACCAGACGGCCGAGGTCGTCGCCGTGATCGACAGCGACTACACCGTGAAGCCCGACTGGCTGAAAAGCTTCGCGCCCTATTTCAACAAGCCCGAGGTCGGCTTCGTGCAGGCGCCCCAGGACTACCGGGATTGGCGCCAAGGCCTGTTCAAGGAGATGTGCTACTGGGAATACGCCGGCTTTTTCCATATCGGCATGGTCGTGCGCAACGAGCGCAACGCCATCATCCAGCACGGCACCATGACCATGGTGCGCAAAACCGCGCTGGAAGAAGTCGGCGGCTGGGCCGAGTGGTGCATCACCGAGGACGCCGAGCTGGGCATCAAGCTGATGGCCCACGGCTACGATTCGCTTTACCTCAACCAGAGCTTTGGTCAGGGCGTCACGCCCGACACCTATGCCGGCTATAAGAGCCAGCGTTTCCGCTGGGCCTACGGCGCCATCCAGATCATGAAGCGCCACTGGCGCGAGTTCGTTCCCTGGGCGGGCGGCAGCCTGACGGCCGCGCAGCAGTACCATTTCGTCGCGGGCTGGCTGCCCTGGATCGGCGACGCGCTCAACACCGTCTTCACCTTCTTCGCGCTGTTCTGGACGGTCGGCCTGATCGTGTGGCCGAAGGCGTTCGATTTCCCGCTGACGATCTTCATCTCCGCCGCGCTCGGCCTGTTCGCCTTCAAGACCGTCAAGTCGTTCGCGCTGTATAGCCTGCGCATCCGCTGTTCGTTGGGACAGAATATCGGCGCGGCGATCGCAGCCCTCTCGCTCACCCATACGGTCGGCAAGGCCGTGTGGAGCGGCATCTTCACCTCGGGCAAGCCCTTCCTGCGCACCCCCAAGCTGGAAGACCAGCCCGCGGTGATGAAGGGGCTTCTGATGGCGTGGGAAGAATCGCTGCTCACGCTTCTGCTATGGGTCGCCGCCGTCGGCATCGTGGTGGCCAACGGCTCGGATTCGCCCGAGTCTTGGTTGTGGGCCGCCATGCTGGTGGTTCAGTCGATTCCCTATGCCGCGTCATTCATCACGGCGATGGTCAGCATCGCGCCGCAGCTCTTCAAGCGGCGCGTGGCGGCCGCCACCGGGGAACAGCCGCGCCTGCCCCCGGCCACGCCGTCGTCGTCCGCGGGCGCCCTGCCGCTCAACCGCGTGACGCGGGACCGCGACTCCTAAGGCCGCCGCATGGGCGACGTCAGCGTCGTCATCCCCGCGTTTCACGCGCAAGGCACCATTGCCCGCGCGGTGGCCAGCGCTCTTTCGCAAGACCCCGCGGAGATCGTCGTGGTTTCCGACGACGGCGCCGACTATGCGCCGGCCTTGGTTGACGCAGGCCTGCGCGACGGCCGCTTGCGCCACGTCACCACCGGCCGCACCGGCGCCGGCCCCGCCGCCGCGCGCAATCTGGGCCAGGACGCGGCCTCGGGCGCAATCGTGGCCTGGCTCGACGCCGACGACCTGTTCCACCCCGGCCGCCTGGCCGCGCTCACGCCGCTGGTACGCGAACGCGGTGCGGCGGCCGACAATGTGCGCGTCGTCGACGATGCGACCGGCCGTGAATTGCAGTGCCTGTTCCCGCCGGGCGACGGCGTCATGGAGATGGGCGCCGCGGGCTTCCTCGCGACCTCCGTGCCGATGATGTTCGCCGTGCGCCGCTCGCTGGGCTTGCGCTGGGATGAGGACCTGCTGCTGGGCGACGACGTGGCCTACAACCTGCGCCTGATCGACCGGCTGGGGCCCCTCCCCGTCACCTTGCGGCCGTTTCACGACTATCGCGTCCGGTTGGGCTCGATCTGCCACGCCGACGATTCCGCGGCGAAGGCCGAGGAAGGCTACGGCATCATGCTGCGCCGCCTGGCCGCCGACGGGTTCGGGTTCGCACAGCCGGAGATTCGCGAAGCCTTCGCGGCCGCGCTCCGGCGCAAGATCGCGCTCAACCGCGAATTCGATGCGGCCCGTCGCGCGGGCCAGGCGGCCACGTTCCAGGATTTCATTGCCGCGCGGCGCGGGGCGTAGCGCCCTCTTCCGGCACCAGCCATTCGATCCGGCGCGACGCGCCGGCGGACCGGCCCAGCACCTTGACTAGAAAATCGAGGATCGCCGCGGCTTCCGCCTCGAATGTCCAAGGCGGATTGACCAGGATGATCCCGCAGCCGATCAGGCGGTTGGGCGTATCGGCCTCGAGCCGCAGTTCCGCCGCCATGGTGCGCGGGATCGCCAGAGACGCGGCCTCCGCACGGAAAGCAGCCACGGCGTCGCGATTCTTGATCGGGTACCAAAGCATGTAGATGCCGGTGGCCCAGCGCCGATGGGCTTCCTTCAATCCGCGCGCGAGTTGCGCGAACTCGTCGGCTTCCTCGAACGGCGGATCGACCAGAACGAGTCCGCGGCGTTCCGGCGGCGGCAACAGCGACTTGAGGGCGTTGTATCCATCCATGGTGTGAATCCGGACGGCGGGATCGCCCGCGAACTCGTCGCTCAGGAGCCGCGCGTCCTCCGGATGCATCTCGACCGCGGCGAGCCGGTCCTGGCCGCGCAGGAAATTACGGATCAGGCGCGGCGAGCCGGGATACCAGCGCAACCCCTCGCCCTCGTTGAAGCCCCGCACGGCGGCGAGATACGGCGCCAATGCGTCCGGCGCATCGGAGCGCGCGAGAAGCCTCGCGATCCCGTCGCGCCATTCGCCCGTGCGCAGAGAGCGTTCGTCCGACAGATCGTAAAGGCCGAGCCCGGCATGGCTGTCGAGCACGAAGAACGGCTTGTCCTTCGTTTTCAGGTGCCGGAGCAGGACCGACAGCAGCGCGTGCTTGAAGACATCCGCGAAATTGCCGGCATGGAAGGCGTGACGGTAGTTCATGGAACCCTGAACGTTGCGGCCGACGAGTATAGGCAAAAAGAAAGGGGCCCCGGAGGGCCCCTTTCCGGCTTTCGAGATGCGCGGCGGCTATTTCCCGTCGCCAAACAGGAAGCGGTAGACCCCGCCGCCGACAAGGCCGCCGACCAGCGGCACCACCCAGAACAACCAAAGCTGCTGCAGCGCCCAACCGCCCACGAACAGGGCGGGCCCCGTGCTGCGCGCGGGGTTCACCGAAGTGTTGGTGACCGGAATGCTGACCAGGTGGATGAGGGTGAGCGCCAAGCCGATAGCCAGGCCGGCGAAGCCCGCCGGTGCCCGCTTGTCGGTCGCGCCCAGGATGATAATCAGGAAACCGAAGGTCATGACCAGTTCGGATACGATCGCCGAGGACATGACGTATTTACCCGGCGAGTGCTCGCCATAGCCGTTGGCGGCAAAGCCGTTCTGAACGTCGAAACCGGGCGCGCCGCTGGCGATGACATAGATCACGGCCGCCGCGGCGATGGCACCGATGACCTGAGCGATGAAATACGGGATGACGTCCTTGGCGTCGAACCGCCCGCCTGCCCACAGGCCGATCGTGACCGCCGGGTTGAAATGGCCGCCCGAGACAGGCCCCAACGCATAGACCATGGTGAGAACGGTCAGGCCGAAAGCAAGCGCGACACCGGTCAACCCGATGCCGACTTCCGGAAACCCGGCCGCGATGACGGCGCTGCCGCAACCGCCTAGGACAAGCCAGAATGTGCCGATCAACTCGGCTGCGAAACGCTTGGACATACCCATCTTGAACCCCCTTATTCGTGGATGACGTCGTACGCGTTCCCCCGCGCAGCCCAGATCATGCAGCGGCCCCGGACGGTTTCCTAGCAATTCCAGGCCGCGTTTGCGGCCCGTACGGGCCTTCGTATAATGCCGTCCGAACCGGTCGAACCCGGGAAAACCACGACCCCGCGGCATTTTCGTTCGCGCCGCGCCGCCATGAATTCAGCCAGGCTGAGGGAGCCCTTCTCCATGAAACGACGGAAATTCCTGAAGACGGCCGGTTTCGGCTTGGCCGCCAGCACCATTGCCGCGCCCGCGATCGCGCAGTCGCCTTCGAACCCCGAGATCAAATGGCGCCTGGCCGCAAGCTGGCCCAAGAGCCTGGAGGCCTTGTGGGGCGGCGTCGACATGCTCGCCAAACGCGTGGCCGCGGCGACCGACGGCAAGTTCCAGATCACGCCCTCCGCCGCGGGCGAGATCGTGCCGGCGCTCCAGGTCCTGGACGCGGTGCAGAACGGCACGATCGAATTGGGCCATACGGCCAGCTACTACTATGTCGGCAAGGACCCGACCTTCGCCTTCGACACCGTCCTGCCCTTCGGCCTGAACGCGCGCCAGCAGAACGCCTGGATGTACCACGGCGGCGGTATCGAGCTGATGCGCGAGTTCTTCGCCAGCTACGGCGTCCGCCAAATCCCCGCGGGCAACACCGGCGCCCAGATGGCCGGCTGGTTCCGCAAGGAGATCAAGTCGGTCAAGGACCTGAACGGCCTCAAGTTCCGCATGGGCGGCATCGCCGGCCAGATCATGACGAAGCTGGGCGTGGTGCCGCAGCAGATCGCGGCGCCCGATATCTATCCTTCTCTCGAAAAGGGCACGATCGACGCGGCGGAATGGGTCGGCCCTTATGACGACGAGCGTCTCGGCCTGCAGAAGGTCGCCAAGTACTACTACTATCCCGGCTGGGCCGAGGGCAGCGCGCAGCTTTCGCTCTTCGTGAACCAGAAACAGTGGGACTCCCTGCCCGCCAACTACAAGGCGGTGCTGGAGGCCGTTTGCGGCGACGTCAATGTGTGGATGCTGGCCAAGTACGACGCGCAGAATCCGGCGGCGTTGAAGCGCCTGGTCGCCAACGGCGCCCAACTCCGCGCCTTCAACAAGGACATCCTGAACGCGCTCTACAAGGCATCCAACGAGTTGTACGACGAGATCGGGGCGAAGAACGACAAGTTCAAGAAGATCTACGACCAGTGGAATGCGTTCCGCACCGAGGAGTTCCTCTGGTTCCGCGTGGCGGAGAACTCATACGATAACTTCGTCTTCACGGCCGGCGCGAAGAAATAGACCGGCGAAATCGCCGGCACGGAAAAGCCCCGCGCGAGCGGGGCTTTTCTATTTCAGCGAATCACTGACCGCCCTTGAGGGATCTCTCGATATCCTTCGCCGGATCACTTTCCTCCGGCTGGGCATCCACGGGGGCATCCTGACCGCCGGTTCCGAACTGCGGCGGCGGTGGCGCCTCGGTGTCGGGCAGGTTGATCTCGATCTTGGCCGGGTCGATGGCCGCGGGATTCGCCTGGCCATGCAGCACCAGGTTCGGAAAGGCGATCACGATCCCGATCATCACGACTTGAATGCAGACAAACGGAATCGCGCCCCAATAGATCTGCCCGGTCGTGACCCCGGGCGTGCGGCGTCCGGTCAAGCGGTCCAGGAATTCCGATTTGGGCGCGACGCTGCGAAGGTAGAAAAGCGCGAAGCCAAAGGGCGGGTGCATGAACGATGTCTGCATGTTCACGCTCAAAAGAACGCCGAACCAAACCAGGTCGATGCCCAACTTCTGCGCGACGGGCGCGAGAAGGGGCACGATGATGAAGGCCAATTCGAAGAAATCGAGAAAAAACGCGAGGATGAAGACCAGCAGGTTGACGGCGATCAGGAAGCCGATCTGGCCCCCCGGCAAGCCGGTCAGCAGATGCTCCACCCACACGTCGCCATAGATGCCGCGAAACACGAGGCCGAATACCGTGGCGCCGATCAGGATGAACATCACGAACGTGGACAGCTTGGCGGTTTTATCGAGAGCTTGGCGGAGCAGCGGAAAGCTCAGTTTTCCGCGCGCCAAGGCCAAGGCCACCGCGCCGAGCGCGCCCATGGCGCCGCCCTCCGTCGGCGTGGCGATGCCGAGGAAGATGGTGCCGAGCACCAGGAAAATGAGCGCGAGCGGCGGTAAAAGCGAAACCACCACGCGATGCAGCAGCGCCCAGCCCCGCAGGGTCCGGGCTTCCGGAGGCAGGGCCGGAGCGGCGGCGGGCCGGACAATCGTCACCGCGAACACGTATGCGGCATACAGGCCGGTGAGAATGAGCCCGGGCAAAATCGCGCCCTGATACATATCGCCGACCGAGCGGCCCAACTGATCGGCCATCACGATGAGGACGAGGCTGGGCGGTATGATCTGCGCCAGAGTACCCGAAGCGGCGATCACGCCCGATGCCAGCCGCCGGTCGTAGCCGTAGCGCAACATGATCGGCAAGGAGATCAAGCCCATGGAGATGACGGACGCGGCAATGACGCCGGTGGTGGCCGCCAGCAGGGCCCCTACGAAAATGACGGCATAGGCCAGGCCGCCGCGCACGGCTCCGAACAACTGGCCGATGGTGTCGAGCAGATCCTCCGCCATGCCGCTGCGTTCGAGGATCAACCCCATGAACGTGAAGAACGGGATCGCCAGCAGGGTTTCATTGCGCATGATCCCGAAAATGCGCTCGGGCAATGCCTGCAGCAGCGCGGGCGTCAGCAGCCCGGCCTCGATCCCCAGGAAGGCGAAGAGAAGTCCGTTGGCCGCCAGCGCGAACGCCACCGGATAGCCGAGCAGCAGAAAGATAACGAGCGCCACGAACATCAGCGGCGCCATCTCGGCGATGAGGAATTCCGTCACGCGGGGCCCGCCAGCGGCGGCACGGCGCCATGATCCGATCCCGGCTTTTCGTTGGGATCGGGACCGCGGCCCGACAGGAACATCACCCGCTTGATGCACTCGGACAGGCCTTGAAGGGCGAGGAGCGCGAAGCCGACGGGGATCAAGAGCTTCACCGGCCAGCGGATCAAGCCGCCCGCATCGGAAGACATTTCGCCGCGGATATAGGACTCGACGAACATCGGCCAGGAAAGCCAAAGGATGAGAGCGGCAAGCGGCAGGAGAAACAACGCTCCACCGCAGAGGTCCACCCACGCCTGGCCCCGGGGTGAAAGCCGGCCCGTCAACAGATCGATGCGAACATGCTCATTGCGTAGAAGCGTATAGCCGGCGGAAAGCAGAAAGACCGCCGCGTACAGATACCATTGGAGTTCGAGCCAGGCATTCGAGCTGGTATTCAGCGCGTAGCGGACAATGGCGTTGCCCGAACTGACCAACACGGCGACCAGAACCAGCCAATAAACCAGCCGTCCGATGCGTTCGTTGAGCGCGTCGATCAGGCGGCTCATGCCCGATAGGAAAGCCACGTTGAACGCCTCTCCCGTATCGGCCGGTCTTCGGGATCGCTCCCCGCCAGCCTTCGTCCAACGATAGCCTATCCGGGCGTAACCGCGCGATATCCGCCCAAAGCAAAAATAAGGGGGCGCCCTTGGAGGCGCCCCCTTTTTGTCCGGCCAGGACTCGGTTCTATTCGGCGGCCGCGGCCTTCGGGTGCATGGCCAGCGGCTTCTGACGGATCACGGGGAACTTGGTGCCCCGGCGCTTGAACTCCTTCTCGACGGCCGGGATGACCTTGGAGCCGAGCGCCTCCAGCGTCTTCATGGTGCGCGCGTGGGGCACGCCGCCCAACTGGACGTTGAACGCCACGTGGCTGTGCCGCATGACATCGTAGTCTTCCAAGATGCGCTGGGCGCAGGTTTCGGCGTCGCCGATGATGTAGTTCTTCTCCATCTGTTCGATGGGGGGCTCGTTTTGCGCGGGCTGCTCCTCGACATAGATGCCGTTGATCTTGGCGTAGTTGAGGCGCAGGGACAGAGACAGGCGCGAGGAATAGCGCGCGCGCTCGGCCGCCTCGCGCGCCTCGGCCTTGCTGTCCGTCACATGGACGAAGCGCATCAGGCTGAGCGGCAGCTCGGCCGGGTCGCGGCCGATCGAGCGGTAGACGTCGTCATAGGCCTGGCGTGCCTTGGCCAAGGTCGAGACGTGGTTCCAGCTCGGCGTCAGGAACGGCACATAGCCGCTTTCGGCCACGCGCTTCTGCACTTTGGGGTGGCCCATCAGGCCGGCGACCCAGATTTCCGGCAAGGGCTTCTGGATCGGACGCACCGCGACCTGGGTCGGCGGCAGCTGATAATGCTTGCCGTTGTACGAGAAGACGTCCTGGCTCAGTCCCAGCTCGATCATGTCGAGGATTTCCATCGTGCGGTCGATGGCCTCGTCGATGCGCACGCGGAAGCGCTGGAACTCGTAGTCCTGGTAACCCGAACCCACGCCCACGACCAGGCGGCCGTTGGTGATCACGTCGGCCTGGCCAATCTCCTGCACGATGCGCGCGGGCTCATAGAGCGGCAGCACGAGGATCGAGGTGCCCAGGCGGATCTTCGACGTCATGCCGGCCATGTAGGTGCAGGCCAAGAGCGGCGACGGGCAAAGGCTGTAGTTGTTGAAATGGTGCTCGGCGAACCAGGCCGTTTCGAAGCCGATCTGCTCGGCCAGCTTCACGTTCTCGGCCACGGAGTCGTAGGTGCCGCGGTCGCTCCAGCTTTCGTCGCGCTTCTGCAGCAGGCTGAACAGGTCGAATTTCATGGTCTCGCTCCTGGGATATCTGTGGCCCTGGGCCGTTCGAACTCAAGAAATAGCAATAAAAACAATGGCCTAATCTATATCGTTATGTGTTATAACACTTTACCGGCAGCCCCTCAAGCCAGCTTCAGGGCCTCCGGCTGCTTGGCCCGCAGTTCGGTCTCCAAATGCTCGGCCGAATAGCGGATGTCGAACTCGATCGCCGCGCGCAGGCCTTCGGCATCGCGCGCCTTCAGCGCCCGCGCGGCGCGCTCGTGATTCTCGATTCCCTTCCGCGCCAGGCCGAACGCCGGATAGATCAAATTGACGTAGGCGCCCGTGCGCAGCCACAGGCCCTCGATCATCTTGATCAGGGTCGGCATCCGGCTGCCGCGATAGATGCCGAAATGGAACTCATGGTTGCGCAAGATCGCGCCCTTGAAGTCCTCGGCCTCGGTCGCGCGGATCATGGCCTCGTTGGCGGCGGCGATCCGCGCGATCTCGCGGTCCTCCAGGAGGCGCGCGGCGCGCTCCGCGGCCAGGCCTTCGAGGGCAATCCGGATGCGGGTGATCTCGGCCAGCCGGTCGATGCTGAGCGGCGGCACCATGAGCGTGCGGTTGGCGCCGAATTCCAACGCGCCCTCGGCGGCCAGGATGCTAAGCGCCTCGCGCGCGGGCGTGAGGCTGACGCCCAGCGACTTAGCCACGGCGCGGATGGTGATCTTGTCACCCGGCGCGAAGACGCCGCCGATCAACGCCTCGCGCAGTTTCTCGGCCACCTGCGCGGTCAGGGTCTCGCTGCGCTCGATCAGATCCAAACGATGGACGGCCATGGACAACCTTTTTCGCCGCACCAGGACGGGTGCCGCGCGATATCCCAGGATACGCCGTTCGGAAAGGCCTAGGAAATCCTATCCGAAGAAGGCGTCGCGAATTCGCCGCCCAGGGCAGGTCATACCGGTCAACGAAGCCAAGTGGAACGGCTTCATGGGCAAGAGGATGGGGATCTTAGGGCCGGCAGTTGAAAGAGGTGGTGACGGCAGGTGGATTCACACGTTTCCGCCACGCGACCGAAACCCCGTTCAACATGATCCTGGAGGCGCGACCCTAGATCAGTGCGGCGGCGCCGGCGCGGGCACCGCGGCTTCCGGCTTTTTCTTCTTCCGCTCGCTCCAGCGCTCCAGCACCACGAAGAACGAGGGAACGAACAGAACAGCCAGGCAGGTGGACGCCAGCATGCCGCTGAACACGGCGATGCCGATGGATTTCCGCGCGGCGGCGCCGGCGCCGTGCGCGAGCACCAGGGGCACGACGCCCAGGATGAAGGCGAAGGACGTCATCACGATCGGACGGAAGCGGACCTTCGCGGCGTGGACCGCGGCCTCCATGATGCTTTCGTTTTCCTTCAGGCGCCGCTCGCGCGCGACCTCGACGATTAGAATCGCGTTCTTACTGGCCAACGCGATGAGCAGGACGAGACCGATCTGGGTATAGACGTTGTTGGCGATACCCAGAATCTTCAGCGCGATCACCGTGCCCAAGAGTGCCAACGGCACCGCGAAGATGACCGCGGCCGGCGCGCTCCAGCTTTCATACTGGCCGGCCAGGACCAGGAACACGAGCGCCACGGCCAGGGCGAACACCATGTAGATTTGATTTCCGACCAGCTTCTCCTGGTACGAGATGCTGGTCCATTCGTAGTCGACACCCGCGGGCAGCGTCCTGGCGGCGACCTGCTCCATGATGCCGAGCGCCTGGCCCGAGCTGAAGCCCTCGCCCGCCACGCCGTTGATGGTCGCGGTCGGGTAGAGGTTGTAGAGCGAGATCAGCGCCGGCCCTTGCGTATAGCGCACGTCGGTCAGCGTGCCGATGGGAACCGTGTCGCCGAATTCGTTGCGGACATAAAGGCGGCGCAGATCCTCCGGCGTCAGGCGGTATTGATGATCGGCCTGCACGAAGACCGGGAAGGTGCGGCCGAATTTCGTGATTTGGTTGACGTAGGTCGAGCCCAGGTAGGTTTGCAGCGTATCGAACAGGTTCTTGATCGGAACCTTGAGCGTCTCCGCCTTGACGCGGTCGACATCCGCCTTGATCTGCGGCACCGATGCGCGGAACGGCGAAAATAGATGCTGGAGGCCAGACTGCGAGTTGCCGTTCGCGATCATGGCATCGGCGGCCTGCTGCAGCTTGACGAAGTCGAAACTGCCGTCGGTCAGCTCGAGCTGCATCTGGAAGCCGCCGGACTGCCCGAGGCCCTGGATCGGCGGCGGGATCAGGACGATGGCGCGCGCTTCCTGCACCTGCTGGGTCAACTGCCCTTGCAGATTGAAATAGATGGAACGCAAATCCTCGCCCTTCCCGCGCACACCCCAATCCTTGAGGATCACGTAGGCGACCGCCGCGTTCGCCAGGCTGGCGTTGTTGTCCAGCACCGAGACGCCGCCGATGATGACCGTGTGGTCGACGCCGGGCGTGGCCTTCGCGATCTCGTTGACCTTCTGCATCACCGCCTCGGTCCGCTCGAGCGAAGCCGCATCGGGAAGCTGGACGGAGACGATCACATAGCCCTGGTCCTCGGGCGGGATGAAACCCGTCGGGATGGTCGCGATGCCCCAGAACGACAGCACGACAAGCACGGCCGCGATGATCACCATCAGGCCGCTGCGGTGGACCATGCGGTCGATCAGGCGGACATACGCGCTCTCGACCGGCAAATAGGCCCGATCGAAAGCACGGAAGAAGATGTTCTTCTTTCCCGGCTTAGGCGGGCGCAGCCAGAGCGCGCACTGGGTCGGCTTCAACGTGGCCGCGTTGATGGCGCTGATCAGCGCCGTCGCGGCGATGACGAGCGCGAATTGGCGGTAAAGCTGGCCGACAATGCCCGGCAGCATGGCCGCCGGCAGGAAGACCGACATCAGCACCAGCGTGATGCCGACGATGGGGCCGAACAGCTCCGACATGGCGTTGATCGCGGCCTGCTTCGGCGGCACGCCGCGCTCGATATGCTGCGAGGCGCCCTCCACCACCACGATCGCGTCGTCGACCACGATGCCGATGGCGAGAATGATGGCGAACAGCGTCATCAGGTTGATGCTGAAGCCCAGCGCCGCCATGGCCGCGAAGGCGCCGATGATGGTCACCGGCACGGTCGTGGCCGGCACCAGCATGGCGCGGAAATTCTGCAGGAACACCATGATGACGATGAGGACGAGGATGCCCGCCTCGAACAGCGTGCGGTACACCTCGCTGATCGAGGCCTTGACGAACTTGGTGGTGTCGAAGGGCACGGAGTATTGCAGCCCTTGCGGGAAGTTCTTCGCCATCTTCTTCATCGCCTTGTCGACTTCCTTGGCGACGTCGAGCGCGTTGGCGCCCGGTAGCTGGAAGATGGCGATGCCGGCCGATGGCCGTCCGTCGAACTTGGAGAACTGGCTGTAGGTCTGCGCGCCCAGCTCGACCCGGCCGATATCGCGGATGCGCGTGATGCGGCCACCGCCGGCATTCTCGGACTTGACGATGATGTCCTCGAACTGGCTCGGATCGTCGAGCCGGCCCGGCACGTTGACGGTCAGCTGGAAGGCCTGGCCGCTGGGCGCCGGCGGCATGCCGACCTGGCCCGCCGCGACCTCCATGTTCTGCGCGCGAATGGCATCCATCACGTCGGTCGGCGTCATCGAGCGCGCATAGAGCTGCTCGGGGTCGAGCCAGATGCGCATGCTGTACTGGCCGATGCCGAAGACGGTGACGTTGCCCACGCCCGGCAGGCGCGCCAGCTCGTTCACCAGGCTGATGGTCGCGTAGTTGCTGAGGAACAGGCTGTTGTACTGATCGCCCTCGGACGTCAGCGTGATGATCTGCAGCATGGCCGTCGACTTCTTCTGAGTCGTGACGCCCTGCTGCTGCACGGCCATCGGCAACTGTGCCATCGCCGCGGAGACGCGATTCTGCACCTGCACCTGGGCGATATCCAAATCGGCGCCCACGGCGAAGGTGATGATCAGGTTGTAGGTGCCGTCGTTCGCGCTGGTCGACTGCATGTAGAGCATGTTTTCAACGCCGTTGACCTGCTGCTCGATCGGCAGGGCGACGGTGTTGACGACGGTCTGCGCGTTGGCGCCCGGGTAGCTGGTCGTGACCTGAACGGTTCCCGGAACGATCTCCGGATACTGGGAGATGGGCAGGCCGAGAAGCGCGACGGCGCCGATCAGCATCATCACGATCGCGAGAACGTTCGCGAGGATCGGCCGCTCGATGAAGAATTTCGACATCGCGCTGCGAAACCTACTGGGACTTGGGCACGGGCGTGGCCGCGATCTCGCCCTGTTTGGTGGTGACCTTGGCGCCCGGGTTCGCGAACTGCACCCCGTCGATGATCACGAGATCGTCGTCCGTCAAACCGTCGGTGATCACGCGCAGACCATTAACCAGCGGGCCGGTCTTGACGCGCCGCTGCTGCACCGTGTTGTCGTTCCCGACAATCAAGACGTATTGGCCGGCCTGGTCGAGATTCACGATTTTGTCCGGCACCAGAAGCTGGGGTTCGGCCGCGCCCAGCGGCACGCGCAGCCGGACGAAGAGCCCGGGCACCATCGCGATGTCGTCATTCGTGAAGATGGCGCGCCCCTGGATCGTGCCGGTCTTGGTGTCGAGGCCGGTCGCCACGAAGTCCAGCGTGCCCTCGTGCGGATAGCCCTGCTCGTCCTGCAGCCCCGCGTAGACGGGGATGCTCGGGACGGTGCCGATGGGGATTTTCTGCTCGCGCGCCCATTTTCGGATGCGCAGCAGATCGCGCTCGTTGACGGTGAAATAGGCGTAAAGCGGCTTGAGCTGCTCGATCGTGGCCAGCGTGGTCGGCGTGCCGGCACCGACCACGTTGCCGGGGTCGATCAGGTGCCGGCCCATGCGGCCGGCGAAGGGCGCCAGCACGCGGGTATAGCCTAGGTTGATCTTCGCGACCTCCAGGTTCGCGCGCGCCTCTTCCAGGCCCGCGGCGGCCTCGTCGCGCTGCGCGCGCCATTTGTCCACGGTCGCCTGCGACGTCGCGTTCTGGGCCAACATGCGCCCCTGGCGGTCGAATTCGGTCTGGGCGTTGAGAAGCTGCGCCTTTTCCGCCGCAATGGTCGCTTCGTAAAGCTTCACCTGCGCGATATAGGGCGCCTGCTCGATCACGAAGAGAAGCTTGTCCTTCTCGACCAGCGTGCCGTCCTCGAAGTTGACCGAGGTGAGATAGCCCTCGACGCGCGCGACGAGAGAGACCGCGTTGAAGGCGGCCGTTGTGCCCGTGACCTCCAGGTAATTGGACACCTTCTCGCGCACCGGCGGGCTGATCGTGACGGTCGGCGGCGGCGGCGCCTGATAGCTGTTCTCTTCCTTGCACGCGGTCAAAAGCGCGGACAGCACGAGCGCCGCGGCCACGATCTGCGGTGTTTTCATCCTTGTCCGTCCATTCGCCTGCCGCATGGCTCGATCCTCACCAATCCGGCGCGCGGATCAGCGCGTCACGCTGATCCAGTGTGGGGGCCTGATGGTTGGCCGGATCGAGCAAATTGCCCCAATCCGTCCGCTTGGCCATCGCCTGTTTGACGTCGTCGGGCACGAAATCGTTGCCTTCGCGCAGCTCCCAGCCGCCGCCGAGCGCCCGGTAAACCGACACCAGCCCTTGCGGCACGTTGCCCAAGCTGATGGCGAGATTGTCCTGCACCGAGAGGAGTTGCTGCTGCGCCGTCAGCACCGTCGTGTAGTCCGTCTGCCCTTCGCGGTAGCGGACCAGCGCCAGGTCGGCGGACTTTGACGCCGAGCGAACCGCTTCACGATAACGGGCGACGCTCTGCTGGGCCATCAAGTAGGCCGCCAATCCGTCCTCGACTTCCTTCTGCGCGGTCAGCACCGTGTTCTGGTAGCTGAGAACGGCCTGTTGGAAGTTCGCGTCCTGCGCGCGCACCTGGTTGGTGAGCTGGCCGTAGTTCAAGAACGGAAACGTCACCGAGGGGCCGATCGAGCCGGTGCGGCTGCCCCAGGAGAACACATCGCCAAGAGAGGCCGATCCCACGTTGCTGGACGCGAAGCCGAAGAAGCCGACCAGCGAGAAGGCGGGGTAAAGCTGCGCCTTCGCGACGCCGATCTGGGCCGATTGCGCGGCGGCGACAAGCTCGGCTTGGCGCACGTCCGGCCGGCGCCGCAACAAATCCTTTGGAATGCCGACCGCGATCTGGGACGGAGCGGCGGGAATCTGACCCGGCCCTTCCAAGATCGTGCGCAACTGCGCGGGCGGAACACCGAGCAGGACGGCCAGCGCGTTCTTGGCCTGACGCAGGCTCGTTTCCAACGATGGAATCGTCGCCTGGGTCTGCGCCAATTCCGTCAACGCCTGCTCGACGTCTAAAAGGCTCGTCTCGCCTTCGTTGTAGCGGACATTGGCGATGCGAAGGCTTTCCTTCTGGATCTCCACGTTCGCCCGCGCGATGCGGATACGCTCTTCGTAGGTGCGAATCGTGATGTAGGTGGCGGCCACATCGCCGGTGAGCGTGACCAGCGCCGCGTCGTACGCCGCGATGGACGACATCAGGGTGGCGTCGGCCGATTCGATCGCGCGCCGGAACTTGCCCCAGAAGTCGATCTCCCAACTGGCGGTCAGGCCGAACTGGACGGACTGGCTGTTGAGGGTCTGAAAGCCCGGAATCGGAATGGCGGTCGAGGAATTGGGGCTTTGGCGCGCCGCCGTGTAGTCGCCCGTCAACGCCTGCTGCTGCGGATAGCTTTGACCGATGGTGACGCCCAACTGGGCCCGCGCCTCCAGGATGCGCACGCCCGCGACCTGGAGCGAATAGTTGCTCTTATAGGCCGCCTCGATCAGCCGGTTCAGGGTGGGGTCACCGAGAGCCTCCCACCATTTGTCGCTTTTGAACGGCGTTTCGGGCAGCTCCTTGCCCTCGTTTTCGACCCAGTCGCTCGAAACCTTGGCCTCGGGCGCCTCGAAATCGGGGCCGACCTTGGTGCAGGCCGTCACCAGAAGAACAGCCAGGACCGCCAGAAACCGACTGGGAGAGGTGCGAGACAAGACTGTCGGCGGTGCTGCGCGCATCGATCCATCGAGTACCGCGCAAACGCACCCGGGGGACGCGATCTGCCGATTCGCTCGACCCCCCGAACGCGAAATAAGCGCTTGTTCTGACTTCTATATATAGCCGTCGAGGAGAAGTGCGGCAACAAAATGTGGGCGGTTAACTGCCCTTTTGCCCGTAAAACACGGCCGCGTGTGGCGCCAAAGCCGCCCGGCCCCGAATCTGATCGGCCAGCTTCTCCGCCATCATGATGGTGGGCGCGTTCAAATTGGCGGTCAGCATGCGCGGCATGATGGAGGCGTCGATGACGCGCAAGCCTTCGGCCCCGCGCACCCGCCCAGCGGAATCGACCACCGCCATCTCGTCCACGCCCATCCGGCAGGTGCAGGCCGGGTGGTATTCGGTGCCGAGCGTGGCCCGCAGGCAGGCCAGGAGCTCGGCATCGGTCTTCACGTCCGGGCCGGGAAAGATCTCCTCGGCCCGGTAGGGATTCCACGCCGGCTGCTGGCCCATCTCGCGCGTGCGCTTGAGCGCGTCGACCAGGTCGCGGCGGTCCTCCTCGGTGTCCATGTAGTTGGCGACCATGTGCGGCTTCATGGCGGGGTCGGCCGAGCGCAGCGTGATCCGCCCCCGGCTGGTCGGCCGCAGCAGGTGAACGCAATATTGATAGCCGTGCATGACCTCCAGCCGGTTCGGCTTGGCCACGCGGATGATGGGCAGAAACTCGTGCTGGATGTTGGGCGCTTCGATCTCGGGCCGCGTGCGGAACAAGGCGCCGGTCTCGAAGAAGTTGCTGGCGCCCAAGCCCTGCTTCAGGAGCAGCCAATCCGCCGCCAGCTTGACGCGGCCGGTGAATCCCAGCCGGTGCGCCAGCGAGCGCACATCGCCGCGCGCGCGATATTGCACCGCGGTCGCCGGGTGATCCTCCAGGTTGCGCCCCACGCCCGGCGCATGAATCGCCGTCGGGATGCCGTGTTCTCGCAAATGCGCGGCATCGCCGATGCCGGAGAGCATCAGAAGCTGCGGGCTGTTGATGGAGCCCGCGCACAGGATGACCTCGCGCGCGCAGTGGATCGTTTCGGCCGCGCCGTTGTGGCGCAGGCGTATGCCCACCGCCTTCTTGCCGTCGAGCAGCACGGTTTCGACCAGGCACCGCGCACGCAGCTTCAGATTGGCGCGGCCGAGCGCCGGGCGCAGATAGGCGTTCGCCGTGTTCCAGCGGCGCCCGCCGAAGATGGTGCGCTGCTGCAAGTGGACGCCCTCGGGCTTGAAGCCGTTGGGATCTTCGGTGAAGCCGATGCCGGCCTGCTGGCCCGCTTCCAGAAAGGCTTGAAAGAATGCGTCCTCGCCTTTCGCCGTGGTGATGCGCAAGGGCCCGTCGCCGCCGCGCCATTCGTCCGCGCCGCGGTCGTAATTCTCGAGCCTGCGGAAATAGGGCAGGCAATGGGCCCAGCTCCACTCCGGCAAACCGCGCGCGGCCCAGCCATCGAAATCGAGCGGGTGGCCGCGCATATAGGTCATGCCGTTGATCGAGGACGAGCCGCCGAGCACGCGGCCGCGCGGATGGAAGATCATGCGGCCGTTGAGATGGGGCTCCGGCCCCGCCTCGTAGTTCCAATTGAAGCGCGGCGCGCGGTAGGCGAAGGGAAGCGCGCCCGGCATTTGCAGGAACGGGCTGCGATCCGAACCGCCGGCCTCGATCAGAAGCACGCGTGTACCCGCATCCTCGGTCAACCGGTTGGCCAGGACGCAGCCGGCCGAGCCCGCGCCGACGATGATGTAGTCGTATCCGGCCATCAGCGTGGGCGGTCGCCTTCGATCGTCACGCGATGCATGACCCGGCGCTTGCCGAAATAATCGTCGATCGGCGTGTGCTGGGTGCAGCGGTTGTCCCACATTCCAAGCGAGCCGTCGTGCCAGCGCAGACGGCAGGTGAATTCGGGCCGGACGGAAAATTCGAAGAGATAGGCCAAGAGCGGCTTGCTCTCCTCCTCCGACCAGCCCTTGAAACGCAGCGTATAGTGGGGATTGACGAACAGCGCCTTGCGGCCCGTCTCCGGATGGGTGCGCACGACCGGATGTTCGGTTTCCGTCTCGGCCGCCGTCTTGCGGTCCGCGACCAGCTTGGCGTTGGTGATGGCGCTGGTGGGCTCGTCGCCATAGACGTTCCGGCCGCCATGGATGCCGATCAGCCCGTCCAGCATCGCCTTCATGCCCGGCGTCATGGCGTCATAGGCCATGTACTGATTGGCGAACAGCGTGTCGCCGCCGATGGCGGGGACTTCCTTGGCGTAGAGCATCGAGCCCAGCACGGGGCGTTCCTGGTAGGTCACGTCGGAGTGCCAGCCTTCGGCGAAGATCTTGCGGTCGGTGGGCTCGCGCCGGATCTCGAGGATTTCGGGATGGCCCTCCAACCCCTTGAGGAACCGGTGGGTGCTGAGCGCGCCGAAGCGCGCGGCGAAACCCTTCTGCTGCGCCGGCGTCAACGCCTGATCGCGGATCGCGATGACCAGGTGTTCGAGAAACGCCCGGCGGATTTCGGCGAACATCTCGTCGTCGAGCCGGGACAGGTCCGCGCCGAAAATCTCGGCGCCGAGCGCGCCGGTCAGGGGCCGGACTTCGATGCGGCGGTAGGATGCGTTGGCCATGATGGAGTCTTTCCCGGCCGCTGGGGGAAAGTCCAGCCCGCTAGACGACCGAGGCGGGAACCTCGCACTGCTCGATCTTCGGCTCGGACGCGAAGAAGGTGCGGAAATGCGCCATCACGTTCTTGAGTTCCGGGCTGTTGAGGTTCCGCTCGATGGCGGCCTCGCTCTCCCACAAGGTCACCGACATGACTTTGCAGGCCTTGCGGTCCATCAGGATCATGTAGCCCGCGATCAACCCCTTGCCCTTGAACACACCCGTCGCGCGCGGCCATTCCGCGATGGCGGTTTCCAGCTGATCGGGCTTCATCGTCACGGTGAACACACGGGCGAGCATCGGTCGGCTCCTCGTTGGCTGGAAAAAAAGAAAGACCGCCGGGGCCGCGGCGTCGAACGGCCCCGGCGGGCGGTGTCTTACGTGAGCTGCCAGGCCTTGAAGCGCTTGGTCAACTCGTCCAGGCGGCCGGGCTCGCCCCACCATTCCGGGTTGACCACGAGATGGTTCGGATTGTTCGGATCGGGCACCCAGTCGCGCCGGATCTCCGGCTTGACCATCTCCATGCCCTTCTTCTTCACGGGCGCGTAGGTCATGACGTCGCAGAATTTGGCCAGCAAGTCGGGCTTCACTTGGTAGTTCAACAGGCGCATCGCAGCCGCCTTGTTCTTGGCGCCCTTGGGCACGGTGTAGGTGTTGAGGAAGACCAGCATCTGCTTCTGGGCATATCCCAACGGCAGACCCTCGGCCTGCGCGGCGAAGACGCGACCGCTATAGGTGTTGGTGAAGTCGACCTCGTTCTTGGCGATCAGCTGCACCGTCTGGGGCGTCGAATCGATCCAGATGTTCACGTGCGGCTTGATGCGGTCCATCGCCTTGAACGCGCGCTCGACGTCGATCGGATAGACGTTCTTGGGCGCGACGCCGTCGGCCAGCAGCGCGATCTCGAACGTGTCGTTGGGACGCGGGCGCAGGCCACGGCGGCCCGGAAATTTCTTCACGTCCCAGAAATCAGTCCAGGTGGCGGGATACTTCCCTTCGGGAAAGCGCTTGGCGTCGTAGCCGATGCTGGCCGTATAGCTGTAGGCCGAGACCCAGTACTCGGCCTTGGCTTCGGGATAGATCAGGTCGTCCATCTGCACGATGGAGTAGTCGATCTTTTCCAACAGCCCGTCGCGCGCGGCGGACACGGATTGGGTCGGCAGCGCTTCGACGATGTCCCATTCCACGTTGCCGGTCGC
Source organism: uncultured Alphaproteobacteria bacterium (assembly GCA_902826885.1). GTDB lineage: Bacteria > Pseudomonadota > Alphaproteobacteria > CADEGL01 > CADEGL01 > CADEGL01. Next base: position 98,856 of record CADEGL010000002.1, read on the forward strand.
GACGCCCGCCTTCAGCTTGGCCATGTCCACGGCGGCCGTGGAAACGACTTTGATGCCCGTTTCGGCGGTGAACGGGTCCCAGAAAATCTTGCGCAGCCATTCTTCGTACTGGCCGCCATAGCTCGCGATGTAGAGCGTTTCCGCCGCCCGGGCCTTGCCCGGCGTAAGGATCAGCGGCCAGCTCGCGGCGGCGCCCGCCGCCGCCGCGCCGATCAGGAATTTACGCCGGGACGCATTCACGCGCCGGCCCGCTTGTGCCTTGCCCGACCGTTTGGTGGTCATGGTCATCCTCCCTGACGGTTTGCCTGCTCTGTTGTTCCGCGTTCGCGCGCGGCGCCTGCCTTTTCGGCTTGTCCGGCAAGTATCCGACTCCCTAAGTGGTCAATCAATCATTTATTGCTTTACACCATCCGCGGGCGGGTCCTAGGCTTGTTGGACTGGCTCTTCGAGGAGGAACGGAGATGTCTGTCACGCTGTCGTCGAACATCGCGGTCGTCCCCAGCGGCGGCGCCTGCGGCGCCGAACTGAAGGGCATCGATGCCTCTCGTCCGTTGACGCCGGAGGCCAAGGGCGCGATCAAGCAGGCCCTGTTCGCGCATGGCGTCATTTGCCTGCGGAACCAGACCATCACCGACGAACAGCTCGTGGCCTTTGGCCGGACCTTCAGCGATCTGCACGCCTATCCCGTGACCGAGTACGAAAAGCCGAAGGGCCTTCCGCCCGAGGTCGAGCTGATCTCGAACATCCTGGTCGACGGCAAGCCGATCGGTGCCTTGGGTTCGGGCGAAGCGACCTGGCATTCGGACATGTCGATGTTCGACATCCCCGCCTCCTTCACCTACCTCTACGCCGAGAAGGTGCCGCCCGTGGGCGGCAACACGCGCTTTGCCAATCTGTACGCCGCCTATGACGCGCTGTCCGACGAGCTGAAGCAGAAGATCGAGGGCCGCAAGTCGATCCACGACATCGCCTATATCGCCGACGGGCGCCTGCGCCCGCCCTATAAGCACGTCACCGACAAATCGAAAGGGCCGGGCGCGCAGCACCCGGTCGTGCGCACCCATCCCGAATCGGGACGCAAGGCGCTCTATCTCGGACGCAAGGGCTACGGCTACATCTTCGGTTACCCGGTGCCGGAGAGCGATGTGCTGCTCGATGCCCTGTGGGACCACATGGTCAGCCCGCAATTCGTGTGGGAGCACGAGTGGCGCGTGGGCGACATCCTGATCTGGGACAATCGCGGCGTGGCGCACGCCCGCGGCACGCTCGATCCCACCCTGCCCCGCCTCATGCGCCGCATCGTGGGCATGGGCGAGCGGCCGGTCTGATCGTGGCCATCTATAAAAAGCGTCCGCACGCGGAGAGCTACGGACAAGCCGTCGGCATCTTGCTGCTCGACGGGCGCGCGCCCTTCGTGCCCGGCGATGTCGGCAATGCCTCCAGCTACGCTTATCCGGTCGTCTATAAGACTGTCGAAGGCCTGACCACCATGCGCTGCCTGAACCAGGAGCCGGGCTGGGAAGACAAGGTGGTCGAAGCGGCGAAGGAGCTGGAGCGTCAGGGCGTGCGCGGCATTTCGAGCGACTGCGGCTTCATGATCCAGTACCAGGACGCGGTCTGCGACGCCGTGCGCATTCCCGTTTTTCTTTCGACGCTGCTGCAATTGCCCTTCATCGGCCGCACCCTGGCGCCGGAGCGGCCGATCGGCGTGGTGACCGCCGATTCCAGCAACTTCAACGAAGACTTCATGCGCCGCACGGGCACGTTGCCGCCGAACCCCATCGTGATTCGCGGGCTTCAGAACGAGCCCGAGTTCGGAACCGCCGTGATGCAGGAAAAAGGCACGCTCGATTCGGATCTGATCGCGGACGAGGTCGAGACAGCCTGCCGCGACATGGTGCGCGAACGGCCCGACTTGGCCGCGATCCTGCTGGAATGCTCGCTGCTGCCGCCCTACGCCAAGCGCGTGCAGGACGCGTTGGGCCTGCCCGTGTTCGATTTCATTTCGCTGATCGATTATGCCGAGGGCGGCACGCGCCAGCGCCACTACGCCGGCAACTACTGAGATAGTTCCCGCAGGCGCCGTTCGACCACGAGCTGCCGCTCCGCATCGGCCAGCGCCTCGCTTTCCACATAGATCGCGGCCACCTGGCGCGACAACGCGAGGATCGCCGCGCGGTCGTCGGCGCCGGCGCGCGCGGGCGCGCGTAGCACCGTGTCGCCGGCATGGCTCGGCACGCGGCCGCCCTTGGCGAGATCCATCGGCTGCACGGGACGTTCACCCGCTTGGGTCGCGCGGATGGACGCGCGCAGGCGCTGGCGCCGCATGGCCACGCCCACGTCCGACGTACCGAGATGCTCGGCGGCATGGACGACAATGGCGCCCTGCCCTTCCAGCGCCTCGAAATCGCTGGGGTGACGCCGCCGCTCGTCGTAAGAGCGGTCGCGCAGGCCGCCGGCCTCCAGCATCTGGAACGCCTCGGGCGTCTTGTCCGCATCGCGCGGCGGGTCCGAGCGCGGCCCGAAATAGCGCAGCGCCAGCACTTTCGAGTGCGTGTCGTCCACGGGGACGATCCACCGGCTGAAGCCCGCGCGGCCGAACAGCCGTTCCTTCCCGCCATCCAGCGACGTCACGGCACCCGACTGCGCCATGTTGGGCGCGACGTTGTCGTGGGTGCGAATCCAGACGTGATCGCCCACGCGCCGTGCGTTGGTGTAGAAAAATCCGAGCGGGCGCTCGTGGTAATCCACCACGGGCAGGGCGCCAAAGATGGCCGAGAATTGCGGGCCGCTGATGGATGTGTGCAGGAACGACGAGTGCACCGGGTCCATGCTGTTGTCCATGATCTGCAGCCAGTTGCAGCCATAGGGCACGCAATAGGTCACCGATTCGGAACCGGGCAGTTCGAACGTGTCGAAGACCGGGAATTCCGGCGTCTCTTCCGGCGGGCCGAGATAGGCGAAGATCAGGCCCTTGTACTCGCGCACCGGATAGGCGGGCTGAAACACTTTCTCCTTGAGGCGGCTCGCGGGCGGTTCGCCCGGCGTCTCCAGCACCGCGCCGTCCGGCGCGAACAGCCAGCCGTGATAGCAGCAGCGCAGGCCGTTCTCCTCCACGCGGCCGAACTCCAGCGACGCGCGGCGGTGGACGCAGTGCTTGTGTAGAAGCCCGACCTCGCCCTTGCCGTTGCGGAAAATCACCAGCGTCTCGCCCAGGATCGTGACCAGGCGCGGCGCGGCGCCAAGCTCGGACACCATCAGGATCGGCTGCCAGAAACGGCGGAGATATTCGCCGCAGGGCGTGCCGGGGCGCACATGGGTCAGCTCGGCGTCCTCCGCCGGCTCGCGCGTGCGGTGATAGCCCGAATAACGCGTCTCTTGAGAGAAGCCGCGAACGCTCATCGCGCCCTCCTTCGCCGCCCTGCTCTTATTGGTCAATCTATCACTTATAAGGCGGTGCGCGAAAGGCCGCCAGGCGCTAACCGCGCCTACGCCGGCGGTCGAGTTGCTCGACGGTCAGGCTGTCCTCGGCATCGCCCGCGTGCAGGCGGCGAAGCTGGTTGCGCGCGCCCTCCAGGAACGTGCCCACCTGCAAGCGCACCAGATCGGACATATCGTCCGGCATGGGCATGCCGTAGACGTGCTTGCGAACGCCGAGAAAGACCACGGCGCCGTGCAGGATCATGGCCAGCTCGCGCTCGCCGCGCATCATCGGGCGGCCTTCGAAATTGGGCAGGCCGCAATCCGCGCGCAGCTCGGCGATCACGGGCCGCAGCA
>CADEGL010000002.1:102732-108580 GCA_902826885.1 uncultured Alphaproteobacteria bacterium
TCGAAATTGGGCAGGCCGCAATCCGCGCGCAGCTCGGCGATCACGGGCCGCAGCATCTGGTCGGTCAGCGGCACGCTGTAACGCCGCGCCATGTCGGCGCCATCCAGCCCTGCGCGCACGAACAGGCGCACGGCGACGGAATCGGCGCGCTCCATATAGGCCACGTAGAGGCGGACGAGACGTTCCTCCAGCGGCCGCGCGCGATCGGCGATCAGCGCATCCCACGCGTCGTCCCACAGGCGGACGAAAGTGGTTTCGAACACGCGCTCGATGAGCGCCTGCTTGGACGGGAAGTAGCGGTAGATCAGGGCTTGGGCCACGCCCAGACGGTCGGCCAGCTCGCGCGTCGAGGTTTCGAGCCCATGTTCGGCGAAGAAAGCGGCGGCCTCCTCGACGATGCGGCGGCTGCGCTCGGCGGGCCTGAGCCGGCGCCGCGGCGAAGTTTCGGCCTGCGGCGCGTTCTTGGTGTTCCCGGCGGCGGCTTTGGCCATGGGCGTCACGCTAGCACGATCCCGGCGCGGGGGCATAGGAGGAGGCCTAGCCCCGCCCGACCAGCGGCATCTTCGTCGCCATCACCGTCATGAACTGCACGTTGGCGTCGAGCGAAAGGCTGGCCATGTAGACCACGGCCCTGGCCACGTTTTCCACGTCCATGGTGGGCTCGGGCATGATCGTGCCATTGGCCTGGGGCACGCCGTCCTTCATCTTCGCGGTCATCGGCGTGCCCGCGTTGCCGATGTCGATCTGTCCGCAGGCGATGTCGAAATGGCGCCCATCCAGCGAGGTCGATTTGGTCAGGCCCGTGATGGCGTGCTTGGTCGCGGTGTAGGGCGCCGAGTTCGGCCGCGGCGTCTGGGCCGAGATCGAGCCGTTGTTGATGATGCGGCCGCCGCGCGGCGTCTGGTTCTTCATCAAGCGGAACGCCTCCTGCGTGCACAGGAACGGTCCGGTCAGGTTGGTATCGACGGCGCCTTTCCACTGCTCGTAGGACAGGTCCTCGATGGGGATCGGCGGCGCGCCGATGCCGGCGTTGTTGAAGAGAAGGTCCAGGCGCCCGAACGTCTCCTTGGTCTTGGCGAACAGCGCTTTCACGGAAGCGGGATCGCGTACATCGGTCGGCACGACCAACGTGCGGCGGCCCGAGGCAGCGCCAAGCTTGACCGTCTCGTCCAGCGCCTCGCGCCGGCGGCCGGCCAGGACCGTATCGTAGCCCGCCTTCATCAGGGCCAGGGCCACGTGACGCCCGATTCCGGTGCCCGCCCCCGTGACGATGGCGATCTTTTCCTGCGTGCCCATGGTCCCCTCCGTGTTCCGCTCCGGAGTGGAAAAATACAGGGAAACGCACCGGCTTCACGCGCAAACTTTCCAGCTTCCGGAACGCTGTTGCGGGGAGCCGGTTTCTGGCCTAATTCCGGCACCATGATGGAATGGCATGGCCGATGAACGGCGTGGCGGCGGCTCTCCGGTGACCGGCGAGAAGCGCGGCAAGGTCCTATTCTGGCTGCGCGCCGCCGCCGGGCACGCGATGCTCGGCGGGGCCTATCTCACGGCCTATGTCGGGCTCGATTGGCTCAGTTTCTTCGAGGAGTTCCGCGGCCTCGACGTCACGCTGTGGAACCCCCAACCCGCCTTGACCCTGATCCTCGTCATCCAGCGGGGCACGGCCTACACGCCTTTCGCGCTGGCCGCCCCGTTCCTGTCGGATTGGATCGTCCGCGACTTTCCGCTCAATCTGGCCGGCACCCTGGCGTATGACGGCATCTTCGCCGTCGGCTATGTCGCCCTCGCGCTTCTGATGCGGCAGTTCCGCAGCATCACCGCCGACGACGCGCGCGTGCAGGACATGGTGTGGCTGGTCGCGACCATCGTGCTGGGCTGCCTGGCGATATCGTCCGCATGCGCGGGAACGCTGGAGCTTCTCGACATCATCAAGGAGCATCGCATGCGCCAGATCATTGGCGCGTTCTGGATCGGCGATGCATCGGGCATCCTGGCCTTTCTGCCTTTCTTCATCACCTGGCCCGACGCGCTGCGCACGTGGCGCCGGGGAACCCCGCGGCAACGGATCGTCGATCTCTCGGTGTTCGCCTTCACCGTGGCGTTCGCGCTGTTCATCATCTTCGGCATCGACGATGCGCGCAGCCCGGGTTTTTTCTATCTTCTCTTCATTCCCGTCTGTTGGGCCGCGGTGCGCCTGGGCGTGGGCGGCGCGGCGACGGCCTGCGTGACCGTCCAGCTCGTCCTCGTTCTGACACTCGATCTGCTGGACTATCCGCCGCAGGAATTCCGCCCCTTCCAGGTCATGATGCTGGCGCTCACGGGCACGGGCCTCTTGATCGGCACGGTCATCAGCCAACGTGGCCGCGCCGAGGCCGCGCTGCGCGCGCGCGAAGCCGAGTTGTCCCGTCTCGGCCGCGTGACGTCCTTGGGCGCCATGGGATCGGCGCTGGCGCACCAGATCAGCCAGCCGATTGCCTCCGTCGCCACCTATGCCCACGCGGCGCAACGCATGGTGACCGCCGAGACTCCCGACCTCGGACGCTTGGGCCAGGTCCTGTCGAACATCGCGGGCGACGCGCGGCGCGCGGGCGAAATCCTGCGCCGTCTGCGCGACTTCATCGCCCATGGCGGGCAGCAGACCCAGTCGATCGATGTCGCCGCCCTGCTCCAGCGCAGCGTGCGGACCGCGCGGGAAAGCGAAAGCGGCCACGTGCTCGATATCCGTCTGCGCGCCGTCCTGCTGCCGGCGGTCCTGGGGGACGAGCTGCAATTGGAACAGGTGTTCCTGAACCTCCTGCGCAACGCCATCGACGCCACCGCCCAGATTCCCGCCGGGCGAAGGCGCATCGCCATCGAAGCCACCGCGGCCGGCGGCGCCGTCGAAATCGCGATCGAGGACAACGGATCGGGCATTGCCGCGAACTTTGAACCCCTTTTGTTCGAGCCATTCGAGACCACCAAGGCCACGGGCATGGGCTTGGGTCTGTCGATCAGCCGGCAAATCGTGGAGTCGCACAGCGGAAAGCTGTGGTATGAGCGGGGCGAAGGAGGCGGAGCACGTTTCGTCGTCCGCTTGCCAGCTGCGAAGGGAGCACTGCCATGAACCGGGAATCGACCGTCTACATCATCGAGGACGATCACTCCATGCGCGGCGCGCTGGCGATGTTGCTCGAAGGCGAAGGTTACCGCACCGAGCAATTCGGCTCGGCCGAGGAGTTCTTGTCGGCGACCGATGAGCCGCGCGCGGGCTGTGCGCTCGTCGACGTGCGCCTTCCCGGCAAAAGCGGCCTGGACCTTTTGCGCGCGCTGACCGAAAAGGCGTCGCCGGTGCAGGTCGTGATGATCAGCGGCCACGGCGACATTCCCATGGCCGTATCGGCCATGCGCGCGGGCGCCTTGCATTTCATCGAAAAGCCGTTCGAGCCGGCGGCGCTGGTGGGCGTCGTTTCCGAGGCCGTGCGTCTGGCCGAAAGCCGGCCTCAGAATACCGATTCGATCGAGGCGCTGCGTACGCGTTTCAACACATTGACGCCGCGCGAGCACGAAATCCTGCGCCACGTGGCGCAGGGTCTGTCCAGCAAGCAGATCGCGGCGGAGCTTCGCATCAGCCCGCGCACCGTCGACAATCACCGCGCCAGCATCATGGACAAGATGAAGGCCGCGAACCTGTCGGTGCTGATCCGCATGACGATGCTCTTGGGCGGCGACCGCGCCGCCTAATCGCGATGGCGGATAAAGGGGCTGTGCGAGGTTGAGTCGGACTTCAGACGCCCGCTCTGATCGAACTCCTCGATCGCGTTGAAACGCAAAGGCCGAATCCCGTCCAGCCCGCGCAGCGTCGTGGCCAAACGATCCTTGTGCCCGTTGAGACGCGCCGCGATGGCCTCGGGGCTGGAATATTTCAACCCGCCCTCGACGCCGCAGGCGACGAACGGCGGCAGCACGTCGAAGCCGATGTAATAGAGCGTGTAGTGCATCGGCCACAGCAGCAGGTCCGCGTCGGCGTTGCGCCCGTCCGGGCCGTGCGTGGTCTCGGGCGCGCCGGTCGTGATCGACAGCATGGCCTTCTTGCCCTTCCACGGCCCGTGGTTATAGCGCTGGGTCGAGGTGTAGAGACCATAGACGAAGACGCGATCGATCCAGCCCTTCAGAATCGCGGGCGAGCCGAACCACCACATCGGATACTGAATGAAGACGAAGTCGGCGGCCGCGACCTTGTCGATCTCGGCCTGCACGGCGGACGGCAGCGCCTTGTCGTTCCACGCCGCGCGCTGCTCGGCCTGGGTGTCGAACCACGATCCATCCACCCGCTTCGGATAGTGGCGCGGCCCCTCGACCGGATCGAAACCCATGGCGTAAAGGTCGGACACGTCGACCGTGTAGCCGGCTTTCGACAGAGTCTCGACGGCCACGTCCTTCATCTGGCTGTTGAAGGACTTCTTCTCCGGGTGGGCCAGGACGGCAAGCGCGCGCATCGGGCGATATCCTTTCGGCTGCGGGACTTCGGGACGGCGGAGGGGATAAGCTGGCGGGAACCGACGATAAGGATAGGGCGGAGGCGGGAATGGGCAAGACCATCACGTTCAAACGGCCGGATGGCGCCACGGCCGCCGGCTATCTGGCCGAAGGCAGCAACCCGAAGGCACCCGGCATCGTCGTCATCCAAGAATGGTGGGGCGTCTCCGGCCAGATCAAGGGCATCTGCGACAAACTGGCCGCCGCCGGCTATCGCGCGCTGGCGCCCGATCTCTATGAAGGCACCGTCGTTCCCTATCACGACTCCAAGGCGGCGGAGCGCGTGATGAATGCGCTCGATTTCCGCAACTCGACGGACCAGGTGGTGCGCGGCGCGGCGCTGGTCTTGAAGCGCAACGGCGCCAAGGTTGGGCTGACCGGCTATTGCCTGGGCGGCATCGTCGCGGCGCTCGGCGCCATCCGTACCCCGGAGTTCGCCGCCTCGGTCGGCTTCTACGGCCTGCCCTCGCCCGAGCTTGGCGATCCCCGCAAGCTGCAGGTGCCGTTCCAGGGCCACTTCGCGCTCACGGACGAATGGTGCACGCCCGAGGCGGTGAACGCATTCGAGGCGGGGCTTTCCGGCGTCAAGGTGCCGCACGAGATTCACCGTTACGACGCCCAGCACGGCTTCATGAACGAGGAGCGTCCGCATTTCGATCCGGCCGCCGCCAAACTGGCGTGGGAACGCAGCCTTGCGTTTTGGCGCCAGCATCTCGGCTGACGCGATCACCGGCCGGTCACACCAGCGACGCGGCAGCGCCTTAATTTCGTCCCAAAGCCCTCCCTAAACTTCACCATCGGGCATAGCACCCGGCGGCGCTGCGCGCTGCTTTTCATGGGCTGTCAGGGAGACTGTATGTCGTTCGCCAAACTCGGCACTTCCCTTGTCGTCGTCGCCATGCTTGGCGCCTGTGCGCAACAGGACAACGGCGGAATCGGCACCAAGACGGCGGTCGGCGCGGCCGGCGGCGCCGCGGGCGGCGGCTTGATCGCGGCGGCGGCCGGCGGCGGCGCGCCCGCTATCGCGGCCGGCGTGATCGTGGGCGGTCTCTTGGGCGGCGCCGCGGGCAACATGCTGGACGATCAGGATAAGCGCACCGCGCAGCAAACAACGCAGAACTCGCTGGAATCCGCGCCCACGGGCCAGGCCAGCACATGGAAGAACCCGGACAACGGCAACAGCGGCACGGTCACGCCCACGCGCACCTACACCAACGCGCAGGGCCAGAATTGCCGCGAGTTCCAGCAGACCATCACCGTTGGCGGCAAGACCGAGCAGGGCTACGGCACGGCCTGCCGCGACGCCAACGGCAACTGGCGCATCGTCAGTTAG
>CADEGL010000002.1:108680-145172 GCA_902826885.1 uncultured Alphaproteobacteria bacterium
CCCAGCGCCAGGAATACCAGAAGCTGTTCGAGGATTTGATCGTCCAGTCTTATTCCCAGCGTCTGCGCAGCGTCTATAACGGCCAGGAGTTGGTGTTCGGCGCCACCCGTCCGGACGGCAAGAAAGGCACCTGGGTATCCAGCCGCTTCAACGCGTCGTCGAACGCGCCTTCGGAGGAGGTGCTCTGGCGCGTCCGCCGGACCGAAAGCGATCAGTACAAAGTGATCGACGTGGTGTTCGCCAATGTCAGTCTGGTCGTGACCCAGCGCGACGATTTCACCAGCATCCTGCAGCGCAACGGCGGCAACATGGACGAGTTCCTGGCCACCCTGCGCGACAAGGTCGCCAAGCTGCAAGCCCCGGCCTAGCGTCTTTGCGCGAAGCCTCTTGATCCTGGACACCCATCCGCGTTGGATAGGCGCGTACGGGGACTCGCCCCGTGATGCGTCCATCCGGGGCGGCCATGAACGGCGGTACAATCCGCAAGGTGACGGTGATCGGCGCCGGCGTGGTCGGTCTGGCCGCGGCCGTGGCGCTGCGCCGCGACGGGCACGCGGTCACGGTCATCGACCGCCTGCCGCCGGGCGAAGCCTGCTCCTTCGGCAATTCGGGCGCCATGCCGCGCAACCACGCGATGCCCATGTCGACGCCCGGCATCCTGCGCAAGGTGCCCGGCTATCTCCTCGACCCGCTCGGACCCCTGGCGTTCCGCTGGCGCCATCTGCCGGCGCTGGCGCCCTGGCTCGTCACCTTCCTGCAATCCAGCACGCCTAAGCGCTTCGACCATATCCTGACCACCCTCACCCGCCTGATGCAGCAGAGCCATGCCGATTGGAGCGTGCTGCTGAAGGACGCCGGCATGACCGACCGGGTGCGCGAGAACGGCGCCCTCTCCATCTACCGCAGCGCCGAGGCGCGCGAGGCCGCGTGGCCCCTATGGCGGATGCTGATCGAGCGTGGCGCCCAGGTCGAACGGCTGGACGAAGACGCGCTGCGCGCGATCGAGCCCGGCTTGCCCGCGGGCTACCGTTGCGCCGTGCTGGAGCACGACTACCGGCACGCGACCGATTCGCACCGCATCCCGGCCGGCCTCGCCGAATATTTCCAGCGCCAGGGCGGCGTGATCCGGCGCGAGACGGTGAGCGAGATCGAAATGGGCCCCCACGGCCCGCGCGCCTTGCGCACCAATCAGGGCGAGCACCCGCTCGACCTTCTGGTCGTGGCGGCCGGCGCCTGGTCGGGGCCCTTCGCCGCGCGGCTCGGCCACACGGTGCCGCTCGAAGCCGCGCGCGGCTATCACGTCACCTTCCTCGACCCCGGCGTGACGATGCCGAACCATGTCCTGTTCGTGACCGACATGCGCCTGTCGCTGACGCCCATGGAGAAGGGCCTGCGCGTCGGCGGCAATGTCGAGTTCGCGGGCCTCGGCGCGCCGCCCGATTTCCGCCGGCCCGCGCGCCAAATCGAGAATGTGCGTCGCCTGTTCCCGCATATGCGCGCGGAGCCGCACACCAAATGGTCGGGCGACCGGCCGATGATGCCGGATTCGCTGCCCGTGATCGGGCGCAGCCCCGTTCACCGCAACGTGCTGTATGCCTTCGGCCACGGGCAATACGGCTTGGCCTTGGCGGCCGCGACGGGGCGGCTCGTGGCCGAGCTCGCGGCGGAACGCCCGACCGCTCTGGACCTGTCGCCGTTCCGGATCGACCGCTTCTGATCAGGTAAAGCGGTAGCCGCCGTCGATATCGAGGGTGGTGCCGGTGGCGAAGCCGTTCTCCATCAGGAACAGCATGCCCTCGGCGATCTCCTGCACCTCGCCCAGACGCTTCACGGGTTGCGCCTGTGCGATCTTGTCCCACATCGCGCGGCGCTCCGGCGGGATGTGGTCGGTACCCGGCGTCTGGATGAAACCGGGCGCGATCACGTTGACGCGGATGGGCGCCAACTCGATGGCCAGGATGCGCGCGAGCGATTCGATGGCGCCCGCCGCGGCACAACTGGCCGAATAGCGCGGGATCGTCTTGCGCGGCTGGCTCGACGACATGAAGACGATCGAGCCTTCCTTGCTCATATGCGGCGCGCCGTAGCGCGCGGCCCAGCACTGGCTCCAGAAGCGGTTGCGGAAGACGGTGTCGAAGGTCGCCGGTTCCATGTCGAGGAACAGGCCGAGCTTGGACGATAGCGACTTGTCCGGCGCCGAGGGCACCAGCACGGTCAAATGGTCGAACGGACCGACGCGCGAGAAGAAGGCCTTGATGCCCGCTTCCGTCGTGGCGTCGACCTGATAGGTCTCGACCTTGCCGCCGATCTCGTCGGCCGCGGTCTTCAGCCGCTCCAGCGTGCGGCCCGCGATGACCACCTTGGCGCCCCGCCTGGACGCTTCCTTCGCGGTCTGCAGGCCGATGCCCGCGCTGCCGCCGATGATGACGATACGCTTGTCCTTGAGCGAAGACATGGAAACCTCAGCGTTGGATGCGCTCCATGAGCGCGATTTGTTGCAGCACCTCTTCCTGCACGCTGTCCCAGATCTGGCTCTTCAACTCCAGATAACGGGGCGAGAGCTGGGCCGCGGCGCTGCGTGGCTTGGGCAGGTCGTTCTTCAGAATCGCCTTCACCCGCCCGGGGCGGGAGGAGAAGACCGTAATGCGATCCGACAGGATCAAGGCCTCGTCGATGCTGTGGGTGACGAAGATCACGGTCTTCTTGGTCTTGGCCACGATGTCGACCAGCTGATCCTGCAAAAGCTGGCGCGTCATGGCGTCGACCGCCGCGAACGGCTCGTCCATCAAGAGAATCTCGGGATCGTTGGCGAGCGAACGCGCGAGCGCGGCGCGCTGGCGCATGCCGCCGGACAGCTCGGCCGGATAGGCTTTCTCGAAGCCTTCCAAGCCCACGAGCTTGATGAACTTGGCCGCCGTCTCGCGCCGCGTTCCCTTGTCGACGCCCTTCATCTTCAGGCCGAACTCGACGTTGCTCTGCACCGTCTTCCAGGGGAACAGCGCGTATTCCTGGAAGATCATGCCGCAGCGCGTGTCGATGCCGGTGATCGGCTCGTCGCGCAAGAGGACCCTGCCCTCGGTCGGCTTCAGGAAACCCGCGATGATGTTGAGCAGCGTGGACTTGCCGCAGCCGGAGCTGCCGACGATGCACAGGATCTCGCCTTCGCGCACGTCGAGCGAGAGGCCGCCCAAGGCGCGCACCACTTCGCCGCCGCGGGCATACTCCATGCTGACGTTTTCGGCGCGGATGATGGGCCGGTCTGACGCCACGGGAACTCCTATCGCTTATCCTGGCCGCGGTGCCACGGGAGCATGCGGTGCTCCACGCCGCGGATGATGGTGTCGAGCGCCAAGACGGTCAGGCTGATGGCCAGCATGCCGATGATGACCTGGCTGATGTTGGATAGGTCCTTGCCGTTCCAAATCAGGAAACCGAGCCCCTTGGTCGAGCCCACCATCTCGGCCGAGATGATGCAGGTCCAGGCCAGGGCCAAGGTGACCTTGAGCGCCGAGATGATGCTGGGCAACGCGCCCGGCAGGATCACCTCCCACATGATGCGCAAGCGGCCGGCACCCAGATTCTGGGCGGCGCGCGTGTAGATGGAATCGACGCGCATGGTGGCGTCGGTCACGAACACGACCAAGGGCGCGATCGTGCCCATGAAGACGATGGAATATTTCTGCTCCTCGCTGAGACCGAGCCACAGCATGGAAAGCGGAATCCAGGCCAGCGAGGGAAGCGGCCGGATGATCGAGATGATCGGCTCGACGATCCAACGGATCAGCTTGGTGGTGCCCAACAGGATGCCGAGCGGAATGCCGACCCCGGCCGAGAAGACGAAGCCGATCAGAACGCGGCGCGTGCTGACCAAGATGAAATCGAAGATGCTGCCGTCGGCGACAAGCCGTTCGAGCTCGTGCCAGACGTAACTCGGCGGCGGGAAGAACTGCGGATCGATCGCGCCGGTGGCCGCCGCCAATTCCCACAGGCCGATGAAGCAGATCGCCGACACGGCGCTGATCGCCGTATAGCGATGCCGCCACGGCGGACGGGGGGCGCTCCGCGCGCCCCCCGCCGCTTTGGCCGGTTGTGTGGTCACGGTGACGGTTTCCCGGCCGCTCGCATCAACCCTCGATCAGATCCATCCGGACCCATTCGCGGTACTTGGGTTTGTTGTCGATCTTCTTGATGGTCGCGTACATGAACTCGATCATGATATCCATGACGGGATACGAGCCCTTGTCGGACATTTGCTGAAGCTGGTCCTTGCGCGTATAGCGCACCGACTGCTTCTCCCAAGCCAGCCAATCCGCCTGGCTCTGCTTGCTGACCTTCTCGGCGATCGCGGCGGCTTCCTTCTGGTTGTCGATGATCCACTGCTGCGACTTCCAGTAGGCGGCCAGGAAGCGCTTGGCGCCGGCCGGGTCCTCGTCGACGAACTTCTTGCTGAGGATCAGGGCGTTGGGTGCCGGGATCTGCTTGTACTTTTCCCAAAAGCCCGTATCGGCGACCGACGCGATCTTGTGGAAGCCCGGCAGTTCCTGAAGCTGCGCGTACTCAGGGTACCAGGCGCCAGCCGCGTCGATCAGGCCCTGCTTCATGGCTTGGACCATCTCCGACTGCTTCAGGTTCACCAGTTCGACATCCTTGTACATGTCGAGGCCGGCGTTCTTCAGGATGATGTAGTCGGTGATCTCCTCGGAGCCGCCGAACTGGATGGCCAGTTTCTTGCCCTTCAAGTCCTTGACGGTCTTGATGTCCTTCTTCGCGACGATGCCCGAGATGTCGGCCGCGCCGTCGGGCACGCCCACCCAGTAGAAATTCTTGTTGCCCTGGGCCATGGCCGCGACGACGGCCTGCGAACCCGTTCCGGCCATGACGGCATCGCCCGACGAGACGATGGTGACGCGGTCGGACGAGCTGGCCACCAGTTTCCATTCGACGTCGTAGCCGGCTTCCTTGAAGAAGCCCTTCTCGATGCCGACCCAATAAGGCGCATGCACGCCCGCGGTCGACGAGACGACGGTCACTTTCTTCGGCGCTTGGGCGTTGGCCGCGCCGGACACGGCGAATGCCGCTCCGATGGCCACCACGCCCGCGATCAGGCTACGCAGTTTGAACATGATCCCCTCTCCGTTTTTCAAAACCTCTCGTATCGATGTCTGTCCGCTTCGCGCGGATCTCTCGTTCCGTGATCAGCGGCGCCGCTCGTTGCGGCGCCAGGGCGTCAGGCGCCGTTCGACGAGGCGGTAGACGATATCCAGGACCAGGACCGTCAGGCTGATGGCCAGCATGCCGACGATCACTTGGGCGATGTTGGCCCAGTCCTTGGCATTCCAAATCAGGAAGCCCAGGCCGCGCGTGGCGCCGACCATCTCGGCCGAGATGATGCAGGCCCAGGCCAGCGCCATGGTGACCTTGAGGGCCGAAAGAATGCTGGGCAAGGCGCCCGGCAGGATGACTTCCCACAACACGCGCACCTGGTTCGCGCCCAGATTGCGCGCGGCGCGGATCAGCAACGGATCGACACGCCGCGTGGCGTCCACCACGAACACGAGCGTGGGCGCAAGCGTGCCCATGAAGACGATGGCGTATTTCTGCTCCTCGCCGATGCCCAGCCACATCATGGACAAGGGAATCCAAGACAGCGAAGGCAACGGCCGGATCAGCGACACGATCGGATCGAACACGGCCTTGAGCGGCCGCCAAACGCCCATGGCCAAGCCCAGGACGATGGCCGCCGTGGAGGACAGCGCGAAACCCATGAGCACACGGCTGGCGCTGGCCGTGGTGTGCTTGTAAAGCGCGCCGTCCGAGATCAGCTTCCACGCGGCGTTCGCGACCGTCTCGGGCGAACCGAGGAAGGCCTTGTGCACGAGGCCAGTCGAAACCAGCCCTTGCCAGATCACAAGGAAGGTGAAGACGGACAGCGCGCCGACGACGATGGCGCCGACGCGGTCGCGGCGTGCCTGGCGGTCACCGCCGCTGGCGGCGCGAGTCGATTTCGGAGACGGGACGGCCTGAACGCTCACGCTCGCCTCGATCCCATCCGCCGCGTGTTACCGCCGCCGTGCCCTGGCCCGCGCCGTGGGGCGCGCGGCCTTTTTCTTCGCCGCTTTCTTTCTGCCCTTGCCGACATGGGCGGTCGCCATGATGACCAGACCCACGTCCTTCACGCCGATCTCTTTGACGATGACCGTCGCGCGGTTGGGATAGGGCTTGGGGAACGCCTTGGCCCAGATCTCGGTGATCGGGTCGATGTATTCGCGCTTGGTGACGTAGAGCATCACCTGCGTCACGTCGGCCATGGAGCCGCCTGCGGCCCTGAGCGACTGGGCGAGATTGGCCAGCACCAGCGTCGTCTGCTTGCGGATGTCGCCGGTCTCCGCCGTGCCGTCGGCTTTCACGGGCGCCGCGGCGGCATAGAAAATACCGTCGGCAACGATCGCCCACTCGAACGGCCGCGCATGACGCGGAATCCCGGTTTCTACGGCTTTCTTCGCCATGCCTCCCCCTTCCACCACCGGCTTCTTCGGCGCGACGGATACGCGTCAATTGCGCTCCAATCGCCTCCTTGCGGCTTGTTTTTAAGGAACCACGGCGGCGCGGCGGAGTCCATGCGCAACGTGCGCTTGAAACGCAACTTCGCGGCTTCTAGTGTTTTTTGCGCTTCGCGACGGTCGAATGCCTATCGCATCTCGATAACCCGAACATCGCAGGTCAACCCATGTCGGAATTCCCGACGTTGCAGGATTTGGTTTGGGCCGCCCGTCAAAAGCTGCCCAGCGCCGTTTGGGAGTTCGTGACCTTCGGCACCGAAAGCGAGACGACCGTTCGGCGCAACCGCCATTCGCTCGACAGCGTGGCGTTCATCAACCGCGTCATGCGCGATGTCAGCGAAGTGGACACGACCACATCGCTTCTGGGCGTGAAGCTGCGTATCCCGGTGGTGTTCGCGCCGGTGGGTTCGATCGCGCTGCTCGATCCCGGCGGAGCGTTGACCGCGGCCAAGGTCGCGGAAGAATTCGAGATCATGCATGTGGTCAGCGGCTTCGCCGATCCGGGCTACAAGGCGGTCGCCGAAGGCATCAAGGACAAGTCGCGCATCGTCTATGCACTGCATCCGCGCGCCGAGCAGCCGTTCCTCGACGATTTGGTCGATGGCGTGAAGGAAGCGGGCTACAAGGCCATCACCTTCGTCAGCGAAGGCGCCTATTACAGCCGGCGCGAGCGCGACCTGATGAGCGGCCTGGCGACGAAATCCAAGCGCAGCCGCACCTATGCCAGCTATCTGCAGCAGATGCGCGACGAGCGCGCCGCGGGCAAGACGGCCAGCAAGGAAGGTCTGCTCGGCACCATGATCACCTGGGAGATGCTGGAGCGCGTGAAGTCGCGCTCGGGCCTGCCGCTGATCCTAAAGGGTGTCACCAACGCGCAGGACGCGCGCCTGGCCATGGAGCATGGCGTGGACGTGATCTATGTCTCGAACCATGGCGGCCGTTCGCTCGACCATGCGCGCGGCACGATCCAGTCTCTGCCCGACGTGGTCGACGCGGTGAAGGGCAAGGCCGACATCATCGTCGACGGCGGCTTCGTGCGCGGCAGCGACGTGCTGAAGGCCATCGCCATGGGGGCCAAGGCCGTGTCCATGGGGCGCATGCAGTCCTGGGCCCTGGCCGCCGCCGGGAGCGCGGGCCTGACCCGCATGCTGGAGATCCTGGAGGAGGAGATCATCGTCTCCATGGGCTTGCTCGGCGTGACGAAGCTGAGCCAGCTCAATCGCGACTATGTGACGCCCACCCACCCGGTCACCCAGCCGCATCCCTTGAGCGCGTTCCCCGTGGTGATGGAGCGGATCGCCAAGGAGTGAGGCGTCACCGCCCCGTGAAACGGGGCGGACGCTTCTCGCCGAAGGCGCGCACGCCCTCGCGGTAATCCTCGCTGTCGAGCGCGGTCTGGACAGCGGCCTCGATGGCGCCGTTTCGCTCGGCAACCTTGCCCGCCGCCAGCGCGTTCACCACCGTCTTCATGCCCGAAATGCTGAGCGGCGCGTTCTGCGCCATGGGTTTCGCGAACGCGCGCGCGGCCTCGACCGGATCGTCGCTGGTCACCTCGTCGATCAGACCCATGAGCCGCGCCGCCGCCGCATCGATCTGCTGGGCGCCGAAGAGGATCTTCTTGGCGTTGGTGACGCCCACGGCCGCGATCAGGCTTTCGCATTCGAGCTGGCTGTAGACGATGCCGAGCCGCGCGGCGGGAATGGCGAAGCGCGCGCCGCCCGCCGCGACCCGGAAATCGCAGGCCAGGGCCAAGGCCACGCCGCCGCCGATGCAATAACCGGCGATGGCCGCGATGGTCGGCTTGGGCATGTCGATCAGCGACTGCGTGCCGTGCTTCACGGCCTCGTCATAGGCCGCGCCCGTGGCCGCGTCGGCGCGTACGGTCTTGAATTCCGAGATGTCGGCGCCCGCGCAGAAATGCCCGCCCGCGCCGGTCAGAATGATGGCCCGCACCGCGCGGTCGGCGCCCAGTTCCGCGAACAGATCGCCCAGCCTGCGCCATTGGGCGAAGTTGACCGCGTTGCGCCGCTGGGGCCGGTTAAGGGTGACCACGGCCACGCCGTCGTCGTGCCGGGTCAGAAGAACTTCGTCTTTTTCCATGGAATTCCCTCGCTCGCGCGGCACGCTATACTGGCCTGTCCTTTCGCCCAAATGGCCACAAGACGAAGAGGCCCGCAATGGCAAACGCGCTCGACGGTGTCCGCATCATCGACTTCACGTCCCATCTGTCGGGGCCCTTCTGCACCATGCTGCTGTCCGACATGGGCGCCGATGTGGTCAAGGTGGAGCGCCCGGGTTTGGGCGACGAATCGCGCAAAAGCGCGCCCTACGTGAACGGCGTCAGCGCCTTCAACATGCAGGCCAACCGCAACAAGCGCAGCGTGGTCTTGGACCTGAAAACGGAGCAAGGCCGCGCCGATTGCCAGCGCCTGATCGATTCGGCCGATGTGGTGATCGAGAACTACAAGCCCGGCACGATGGAGAAGCTGGGCTTTGGCTACGAGGCGCTGAAAAAGCGCAATCCGCGGCTGATCTATACCGCCATCTCGGGCTTCGGCCAGACCGGCCCCTACAGCCACCGCGGCGGCTTCGACCTGATGGCCCAAGCCATGTCGGGGCTGATGTCGATCTGCGGCGAGGTCGACGGCGATCCGTTGCGCCTGCCCATCCCCATCTCCGACCTGGCCGGCGGCATGTATGGCGCGCTCGGTACGCTGAATGCCCTCTATGCGCGCGAGCACACGGGCAAGGGACAGTTGGTCGACGTCTCGCTCTTCGAATCCGCCCTGTCGTTCAGCCCCTACGAGGTCTCGGGATTCTTCGCGACCGGCCAGCGGCCGAAGCGCATCGGCGCGACCCACCGCAACGCCGCGCCTTATCAAAACTATCGCACCGCCGACGGCTGGCTGGCGCTCGGCGCCGCGACCCAGGTGCTCTGGCTGAAATTCTGCGACGAGGTGATCAAGGCGCCGGACCTGCCCAAGGACCCGCGCTTCGAGACCAACGCGCTGCGCATCCAGAACAACGCGGCCTTGAGCGAGATCGTCACCCAGTACCTGGCCAAGGAGAAGACCAGCCACTGGCTGGCCTTGCTGGAGAAGGCCGTCATTCCGGCCGCGCCCGTCCTGCACTACGACGAGGTGCTGAACGATCCGCACTTCCTGGCGCGCGACCAGGTCCAACCGGTCGAGCATCCGGTGGCCGGGCCCACCAAGCTTCTGCGCACACCGATCAAATTCTCGGAGACGCCGGTTTCGATCCGCCGGCCGGCCCCCACCCTCGGCCAGCACACGGACGAGTTGCTGGCCGAGCTGAACGAAGAGAAAAAGAAGAGCGCTACTCGATGACCTCGAGCACCTCGTAGCCCATGGGCTGCGGGGGACCCTCGAAATACTTCACGGTCATGGCTTCGCGGCCCGCCTTCTGCTCGGGGCTGCCGGCATTCTTCTTCTGCGTCGCTTCGTCTTCCCAGATCGTGATCGAGAGATACTTGCCCGTCTCGCGGTCCACGAACATGTATGCCTTCTTCATCCCGCTCTTCTTGAACGGCTCGATATGGGTGCGCCATTCCTTGCCGGCCTCGTCGATCGTGGCCCTTTTCAAGTTCGTGCTCATCACGCGGGCGTACATCCGGGCTCTCCTCGGTTGGAACGAATTCAGTCGATGTAAAACATGCCTTCGATAATCATGGTCAGGCCGGCGGGCAGCGACATGACGCCGACGCTGAAGCGCGCATGCCGGCCTTTGTCGCCGAACACCTGAACCATCAGATCCGACGCGCTGTCCATCACGCGGCCGTGGTCCTTGAACTCCGGCGTCACCGCGATAAAGCCGCCCAGACGCACGCAACGGCGCACGCGGTCGAGATTGCCGTCCAGCGCCACGTGAAGAGCGCCGAGGACGTTGATGGCGGTGAGGCGGGCGCAGTCTTCGCTTTGGGCCAGGCTGATTTCCGCGCCCACCCGCCCGGCGTACTTCACCTTGCCGTCGACCACGGGCGCCTGGCTCGCGATGGCGATATGGCCTTCCAAGACCGCGGGCATGTAGTTGCCCAGCACCTTGGCCGGCGGCGGCAGGGTGATACCCAGCTCTTTCAGGCGGGCCGCGACGATTCCGGTCATATGTGTCTCCCTCATTTCCCGTATCGAGCGTAAAGCCCCGCCCACCGCAATCCAAGCCCGTGCTGTTGACTCGCGGCACGCGCTCTTGTGAGGTTCCTTTCGTCAATCCAACGTCACGGGGCAGGACGATGGCGGCGCGTCTGAAGGCCACGAGCAAGGGCGCGAAGCCGCGCAAGGATGCGCCTGTCGCGCTGATCACCGGCGGCGGCACGGGCATCGGCGCCGCGACCGCGAAGTTGCTGGCCAGCCACGGCTGGAACATCGCCATCAACTACCGCAAGAGCCGCGACGAGGCCGAGGCCACCGCGGCCGCCTGCCGCAAACTGGGCGCGGACGCGGTTGCGCTCCAGGGCGACGTCGCCGCCGACGGCGATTGCCGGCGCATGGCAAAACAAACCTTGGCGCGCTGGGGCCGTATCGACGGGCTCGTGAACAACGCCGGCATGACCAAGGTGGTGGCGGGCGCGGACCTGGAAGGTCTGAACGCCGAGGATTTTCACGCTATCTATGCGACCAACGTGGTCGGCGCCTATCAGATGACGCGCGCCGCGGCGCCGGCCCTGAAGGCCACGGGCAGCGGCTCCGTCGTCAATGTCTCCTCCATCGTCGGCATCGTGGGTGGCGGCAGCTCGACCGCCTATGCGGCTTCCAAGGGTGCCCTCAACACCATGACCATGGCGCTGGCCAGGGCACTGGCGCCCGAGATCCGCGTCAACGCCGTGTGCCCGAGCTTCGTCGAGACGCGCTGGGTCACGAGCAAGATGGACGCGAAGCAATACAAGCAGGTGAAGGCGGGCGTGGAAGCCAACTCGCCCCTACAACGGATTTGCAGCGCCGAGGACGTGGCCGAATCGGTGGCCTGGTTCATCGAGGGCGGCCGCGCCATCACGGGCGAGATCCTGATGATCGACGCGGGCGTGCATCTGTTCGGCCTGGGCGCCGCTTACCAAAAAAAGAAATAAGGGGAACCGAGCGTGAAGATCACCAAGATCGAGACCATCCCCCTGCATATGCCGGTCAAGGAGCCGCTGGTGGAAAGCCACGGCACCTTCAGCATCTTCGACCATGTGGTCGTGAAGGTGCATGCCGATAACGGGGTCTTCGGCCTGGGCGAGGTCGAGGCCTATCCCAGCTTCGAGCGGCCGGGCTGCGAGACCCAGGAAGGCGTCGTCGCGATCATCCGCGACTATCTGGGGCCGTCGATCATCGGCGAGGACCCGTTCAACATCGCGCTGATCTGGAAAAAGATGGACCGGGCCGTCGTGGCGTATTGGCGCGTGAAAGCCGCCATCGACATCGCGCTCTACGACCTGTTGGGCAAGCATCTGAACATCCCGTCCTACAATCTTCTGGGCGGCAAGGTGCGCGACAGCTACGTCGTCGAAGGCGTGGGTTACGGCATGTCGATCGACACGCCCCAGAAGATGGCCGACATCGCCAAGAAGGCCGTGGCGCGCGGCTACCGCCAGCTCGAGCTGAAATCGGGCGACGCCGAAAAGCCGGAGCGCGATGTCGAGCGGCTGCGCATGGTGCGCGAGGCTATCGGCACCGACATCCCCATCAAGGTCGATTTCAACGGCTTTTACGAAACGAAGACCGCCCTGCGCCTGATCAAGCAGATGGAGCCGTTGGGCGTGCAGATGATCGAGCAGCCCGCGAAATATTGGGACCTGGAGGGGCTGGCGTTCATCCGCAGCAACACGACCACCACCATCGTGGTCGACGAATCGGTCGAAACGCCCCAGGAGATGATGCGGGTGATTCGCGCGGGCGCGGCCGACGCCGTGCACATCAAGCCGACGGTGAAGGGCGGCCTGACCATGGCGCGCAAGATCGCGGCGGTGGCGGAAGCGGGCGGCCTCGGCATCGTGCCCGGCAGTTCGGCGCCCTCCGGCGTGGGCATCGGCGCGGTGCGCGCTTTCATCGCCACCTGCACGAACCTGGATGGCGGTACCCACGGCTCGCCCTCCGACACGCTGGTGGAAGACATCGTCATGAACCCGATTCCCGCGGACGCGACGATGGTGCGGATCCCGTCCGATCCGGGCCTGGGCATCGCGCTCGACGAGGAAAAGGTCCACCGCTACCGGGCGAACTGAGTCTCACGCGGCGGGGGCCGGCACCGCGCCATCCGGTGGCCCTTCCAGCGCCTTCTTGACCAGACCGTATTTGACCTGGGCCGTCGTGGCCTCGCGGTAATAGTTGATCAGGTCGGTCCATGGCTCCTTGAGCTGGCTGAGCCCCGAGATGAACGCGACGATGGTGCCGGCCTCGGTGCGCCCGTCGATCACGAACCAGCCGCCGACCAGAAGCACGCCCACCACGCCCAGATGGTGCAGCGCGTTCATGTAGAAATTCATCGTGTATTTCAGACGGTAGATCTGGATGTTGAGTTCCAAGACCGTGGTGATCTTGCGGTCGAAGTGCCGCTTGTCGTCATCGGCGTCGATCTCCATCTCCTCGATCAGTTGCGCGCCCACCTTGCGTACGGTCTTGATGCGGATGGCCGCGCGCCGGTTGATGGCCGCCTGCATGCGCGGCACGAAGAAAAGCTGGGGCGAGAACAGCACGATGCTGAGCAGGCCCATCCACGGTTGCAGGAAGACCAAGTAGGCGAAGGTGAAGACCAGGATGCCGCCTTGCAGAAGCGGCTCGGAGATGGCCATGCCGACGAAGCCGCCCACGGGCTCGACTTCGGCCACCGCGACGGAAACCGTGGTGCCTTCCTTGTCCTTCGATTCGTCGCCGTTGGTTTCGGCCGGCTTGACCACCGCGTGGACTTTTTTGCGCAAAGCCAAGGTCGCGCGTTCGCTGACGATGCCGCGATAGACGTTGATCCAGCGCTTGATCCAGCCAGCCACCAGCGCGGTGACGATGTAGATCGCGCAGAGATAGGCGAGCGTCCGCAAGTGGCGCTGCTCCAACGCCTCGTTGACGACGCGGCGCTGCATCTCCAGCGGAACAAGGGCGAGGAGAAAGCTGGCGGCCGAACCGACACAGAGCCAGATCTGCCCCTCGCGGCTGACCTTCCAGACATAGCCGAAAATGGTTTCCGGCAGGCGCATCCGCTCCGCGCCTTCGATCGCGCGGGCGTCCGCCCCCAGCATGCGCGTTTCGCGGCTGTCTTCTTCCCCCGGCGCGGGGCGGGCGGCGTCTGACGTCATCACCATTCCGATCGATTGGACGGGCCGCGGTCGCAAAGGCCCAGGGAAAACGCGCCCACCGGATGGATGTTCCCCGGCCCGCCCAGCCGCTAGGATGCCCGCCCGTTTTCTGTTCGGAACAAGCCCGATAAATGATCGACCGAATCCTGAAGTTGCTGACCGGCGAGGATGCCCCCTCCTCTACCTCCTCCGATTCGCTGCAAGTGGCCGTGGCCGCCCTCCTGGTCGAGGCCGCGCGCATGGACGACCGCTTCGAGGGTCCCGAGCGCCAAATGATCGAGCGGCTTTTGATGGAGCGCTTCGACTTGCCGTCCGACGCCGCCGGCTTGTTGTTGCGCGACGCCGAAGCCGAGGTCGCGCGCTCGACCCAGCTCTTTCCGTTCACCAGCTTGACCGTGAAGCGCCTGGACGAAACGGAACGGACCCGCGTGATCGAGATGCTGTGGGAGGTCGCCTATGCCGACGGCGTGCTCGATCCCCAGGAAGACATGCTGGTGCGCCGGATCGCGGGCCTCATCCACGTGCCCGACCGCGCGCGCGGCGAGGCGCGCTTACGCGCCATGGCGCGGCTCGGTATCGCGCCGCAGTGAGCCGCCCTTGCGCCGCACGCCGCGGCGCGATTGGATAAGGCTTGGACCCTAGCCAACGGATATAGCCATGGGTGAAATCCCGACAATCGTGAAGCGCCGCCTGCAGGCGCAGGTCATCAAACCGATCTACGACGAGATGGTAAGTGCGCTCGGCGAAGAGAAGGCACAAGCCATTCTGGACGCCGCCGTCCGCAAGGCGGCGATCGCCGAGGGCAAGGAGTTCGCGGCCAAGGCGCCCGGCGGCAAGACCAGCATGCGCGACTTCATCGCCCTTTACGACCATTGGAAGGCCGACGGCGCGTTGGAAATGGACGTGCTGGAGGCCACCGACGACACATTCAATTTCGACGTGGTGCGCTGCCGCTATGCCGAGATGTACCGCGAGATGGGGCTTGGCCATATCGGCCACCTGATGTCGTGCAACCGCGACGGCGTCTTCTGCCAGGGCTACGATCCCGCCATCAAGCTCGAGCGCGTCCAGACCATCATGAAGGGCGACAAGGTCTGCACCTTCCGCTATCGCGACGCGCGCGCGAAATCCTGACACACGGAAAATAGGAGACCGCCATGGTGCACGAGCTTCGCCACTACATCGCCGGCGAGGGCAAGGAGGCCCAGATGCTGAAGGTGATGAAGGAGGACATCCTGCCGATCTTCAAGCGCCTGGGCTTCAAGATCACGGACTTCTGGGTGCAGGAGGGCGCGCCGCGCCACATCTGGTACACCATGCCCTGGCCCAGCGCCGAAGCCATTCCGGCGGCTTGGACCAAGTTCCGCGAGGACGCGGAGTGGCTGAAGGTCAAGGAGCGGAACCCCGGGCTTTTCGAGAAGGTCGAGTCGTTCGTCCTGCGCGACGTGCCGGGCGGGAAGCTTTAGGCCCCGCCCCGACCAGCTTGGCGAAGCTTCGCGCATCGCGTGGCGCCCGCCATTTGTCGGTGTTGTCGAAATAGACGAAGACATCGCGCCGCGCGCGTTTAGGGCCGCGCTTCTTGCTGGCGCGCGCGGCATCCGCGGGCTCACGCCCGCCAGCCCAGGCTTTCACGCGCCGGGCCCATAGAAGCAGCGCCTTCGGCCCGTAGCCGCTGCGGTATAGCTCGGTCGAGCCGTGCAGACGGCAGTACATGAAATCCGCCGTCACATCCATCAGGCGCGGCCATTCCACCGTATCGGCGCAGACCAGCGCCACGCGCCGCTTGCGCAGCATGGCGACGAACGCCGGCACGGCGAAGCTTTCGTGCCGAATCTCCATCGCGTGACGCAAAGGCCGCTTCGCATCGGTCTCGAGCCACACGCGCCCGCGCATGCGCGCGCCATGCCTTCGCGCCAACCGCGCGGCGGCCCGCGTGTCGTGCGGCAGAAGAGAAAGGAACGCGTCCACGCGATCGGGATCGAAACGGAAACTCGGCGGCAGCTGCCACAGGATCGGGCCCAATTTGGCGCCGAGACGCAAAACGCCCGAGGCCAGGAAGTTCGCCAGCGGTTCTTCCGCATCGCGCAAGCGCAGGATGTGGGTGATATAGCGCGGCGCCTTCACCGCGAAGACGAAGCCGTCCGGCGTCGCGTCATGCCAGCGCGCGAAGCTTTCCGGCCGCTGAAGCGAATAGAAGGTGCCGTTGATTTCGATGGAAGAGAATTGCCGGCTGGCGAATTCCAACTCGTCGGCTTGAACCAGGCCGGGTGGATAGAAGACGCCGCGCCACGGCGCGTATCGCCACCCCGATATGCCGACGCCGATCATGGCCCGAGAATGCGAAGACCGCCCGCGGGTTTGTTCACGGACGGTCCTTGGCAAACGGAACCTCTATTCGCGCTCGGCCGTCTCGCGATCACGCGAGCCCGAGCGCAGCCCCATCAGGAAGGCCGCCACCGCGCCCGCGCCGAAAGCCGCGGCCACGGAGATCAGCGGGCGTTCGCGCACCGTCTCGCGGGCCGCCGTCACGGCCCGCTCGCCTTCGGCCTTGGTCGCATCGACCACCGAATGGAACGTGTCGTTGATCACGGCGCCGGCACCGGATACGACGCCGTTGAGATTGGTCTGAAGCTTGGCAACCGAGCGGCTGTTCGCGGATCTGCGCATGGTCGTTCTCCTTTCATTCATGCGGCGCAATCGGCAATGCCGGCGCCGCACGGTCTCGACGATTGAACCGCCGAGGAGAGGAGTCGGTTCCTTACAGCTTGGGACCCGGCGTGATCGGCGGCGCGACGCGCACCTTCTGGGCCATGTTCAGATGATCCTGAATCATGGGCACGGAATCGGACGCGTACTGGCGCAGGGCGGGATCGGTCCCGCCGGAAGCATAGCGGCGGTTGAGGTCCAGCGCCGCCTTATGCCCGTCGGCCTGCATCTGCATGTATTCCATGTTGAACTTCATGCCCGAGATGTTTTCCAGGCGAAACAGCGCCGTCTGCTGAGTCGAATCGAGCGCCGTGGGCAAGAGGGCCGCCATCGTGCCGGAAGCCGTGCGCAGCTTTTCGAGCGACGCGCTATGGGCCGTCACCATCTGCTCGGCGAACGCGCGCACGCCCTGATCTTCCGACTTGTCGAGGACGAGTTGGCTTATCGCGATCTCGAACAACTCGCCCTGCGCCTGACGGCGGGCATATTCCTCGGCCGACAGGGAGGCGCGCGTGGCCGGAGCCGTCTGAGCCATGGCTGGCAGCACCGATAAACCCGCGCCCGCGATCAGTGCCGCGACGATGGCCGTGCGAATCTTCATGGCTGACTCCTGCCAACAACCAAACAGAGGGCTTGGAACGCGCCGGTGACGGAAACGGAAAAGGGCCCCCTTCGGTTCCCGTACTATCCCGCCCAAATGCGGCGCTTTCTTGACGCACCGGCCACGGATCTTGGGAAAATTTCCCGGGGCCTTGCGACGCTCAGCGCTTCTTCTTCTGCGCGCCCGTGCCGGAACCCGACGACAAGGCAACCGCCGCCTGGGGCGACAGGACCCGGAAGGTGAAACTTTCCTCCAGATACAAGCGAACCATATCGTCGGTGTGGTCTAGAAAACCGATCGAAAGATCCTCGCCGACCGTCAACTCGAAATCGCCGCCGCGCGTGGACAAGACGACGGCGCCGTCGAGCGCCGGAGCCCATACGATAGGCCCGTCGAGAAGACGCCGGACATGGGGCAGGATCGGATAGCCGTCCTTCCGCGCCTCGGTCAGGCCGACATAGGCCCGCCGACTCAACGCGATGGCATAGGGCCCATCCACGCCGGCCGCATGCAGCCGCGCGATGGCCTCGGCGACCGCGAGCGGATAGTCCTCGAAATTCGCGGGCAGGCTCACCGTGCTGGGGGCGGCTTGGCAAATCCCCGTGATCGCCGCCGCGGCATAGCCGTGGAAGATCGCCCGGTCTTCCGCCGCCGCGATGTGTTGCGCGGCGTGGATGACCGGGTCCAGGTCGGCGTCCTTGGCGCCATGGTCGATGGCATCCAACTCCGCGCGCGACAATTCGAACGGCACGCGCAGCTCGACCAGCGGCTGGCTTTGCCGCAAGCGCGCATCGACGCCCTCCGATAACGGCGCGGAAACCGGTTTGGCGCGGCCGGTTGTGACCGCGGCGGTGCATGCCCCCAAGGGACCGACGAAGTCGACCAGCTTGCGGCCAGCCAGGCTGGCTTTCAGCGTGCGCTTGGCTTCCTCATCGATCTCGGCCCAGGCGGTCTCGGAGATCGGCGCGAGATGACGAAACAGCGTTCCCATGATCAGCCTCCCACCACCGCGATGCCGCCCGCCCCGCGCAGGCTGCCGATGCCGAGGGACGAATCGCGGTCGCCCGCGCCGCCGCCATCCTTGTCGTCCTGCTCGATGGAAAGAATCGGCTTGTCGCTGAATAGATAGGTGCGCAGGTTCCGATCCCACTTGGCGTCGCGCCGGCGCAGCCATTCCAGCAGCATGGAGGCGTGCTCCTTTTCCTCGTCGCTGTTGTGCTTGAGGATTCCCTTGAGCTCGCCATCGGTTGCCGCGTCGACACGCTGTTCGTACCAGTCCGTGGCCTCGAGCTCCTCCATGAGAGAAACGACAGCGCGGTGGTTATCGATCGTTTCCTGTTTCAGTTTCTCGGGATCTTCGTGGAGTGTCGCGCTCGAAGCGGCCATGGGCTCGGTCCTCCCTGCATTGGACGGTCGCGCGCATCCCCGCGCGAAATAGCGTACCCACGCCATCGCGCCGTGCCCGGCGCGCTGCCATGGTTCCTCCTCCAACGCACCGGCGGCTGGATTGTTTCCATCCCCGTCCGCCCGCGAATCGCGATTTTTCGCGGAAAACGGCCGATTTTTCAGGGACCTAGCGCCTTGGCGCACCCGTCCCGCCTTGCTATGGTCCGCGCCGTTCCGAAAGGAGCTGGAGGGGTGGCCGAGCGGTCGAAGGCGCACGCCTGGAAAGCGTGTATACGGGCAACCGTATCGTGGGTTCGAATCCCACCCCCTCCGCCACCAAGCGGCACAACCCGGACCCTTCGAGAGTCCGCGTCCGGCGGAAAAAAGCGGCTGGAGAAATCATGGCGATCTCGATCAGAAAGACGATCGTGACCCTGGAGGAAACGGCCCAGGAGATGGGCCGGCCCGTCAGCGGCACGAAGCTGAAGCTGGCCGTCGGCATCATCATGCGCAACGACGCGGCCGGCCAGTATTGGGACGATCTGTCCCCCTTGGTCGACGCCGGCGCGGAAGTCGGCGCCTATCTGGTCAATAAAGCGGCGGACCTGCTGGGCGCGCGGATTTCCGAGGTCACGGGGTACGGCAAGGGCGCCATCGTCGGGGCGAAAGGCGAGCTGGAGCACGCCGCGGCGCTCATCCACCCGAAGTTCGGCGCGCCCGTGCGCGCCAAGCTCGGCCGCGGGCCGGCCATCATTCCCTCCACCAAGAAGCTTGGCGGATGCGGATCGTCCATCACCATGCCCATCACCAATTGCGACGACATCTGGAAATTCGATCAGATGGATGCGATCGACCTATTCGTGCCCGACGGCCCGCGCGAGGACGAGATCGTGATCGCGCTGGCGCTTTCGATCGGCGGCCGCCCCCTGCACCGGATCAAGCCCGCGAAGTGATGCCCATCACAACGACCGGACGTATTTTCCAGTACGTTCAGGACTTCACGATCGTCGGGAGCCCGCCGTGAACCACAACGAAACGCCCGCCCAAGACGCCGGTGAATTCGACGATGCGTTGGGCGACGAAGCGCTGGACCGCGCGGGCGGCAGCGACGGCGCGTGCGCCTGCGGCTGCACGGCCTCCAGCCGGAACTGAACGAACAGGCGGACGCCCAACAAGGCCCCGCTTTAGAAGCGAGGGTTGGCGGCCTTCACGGGGTGCGGCGGGTACTCGTGCGCGCTTCGATCGCAGCTAATGCAAACGCCATCGCCGCCGCCCGCGCGGTCGAGCGCTTCATCGGCCAATTCGTCGGTGAAATCCCCGTTCACTGCATGAGGCTCATTCATCGCGCTCTCCTTCGTTCAGAGGGTTGCGTCACGATATTCGCCTGCGCCGGCTAGCGCTCAGCCGCTCTTCGTTCGATGCTCGAGCACCCGGCTGGCGCCGCCGAAAAGGATCAACGCGATGATAACGACGAGGGGGGTCACGATCAGGGAGAGAAAGAACGTGCCCCAATAGCCGATGCGCAAGTTCCGGCCGAAATATGCCGTGAGGAAACAAACGATCAGGTAGACGAACGGCAGAAGGTGCGGAATCACGAAACCCTCCTCTTTGGCGGCGCCCCGTCCGGTGTCATTGGTTTTTGGAGCCAGGGGGTGACGGCGTGGGATTCACGAGATCCTTGAGCGTCTTGCCCTCGCCGATCAGGCCGGACGGCGCGGTCGAAGGGCGAGGCTGTATCCCGTCCAGCGGATTGCCGAACAACAAGGGTTCCTTCTCCCAGCTCGGCAGCGGCATCTCGTCCTTCGTCACGGGCGTCACGGGCGCGTCCGGGGTCTTCGGCGCGCGCGCGATATCGCTGCCGAGAATAAGCGGCATCTGCTCCTTGTTGCCGCCGACGATCACGATCTTGCTGTTGGGCGACTTCGCGATCTGCACGGTCGCCTCGATCCCGCGCCATGTCAGAA
Organism: uncultured Alphaproteobacteria bacterium; assembly: GCA_902826885.1. GTDB lineage: Bacteria > Pseudomonadota > Alphaproteobacteria > CADEGL01 > CADEGL01 > CADEGL01. The sequence goes on from CADEGL010000002.1 coordinate 129,183, forward strand.
GCTTGTCGGTCAGGGAGCCTTGGACGATCGAATAGAAGTTCCGCAATCCGATGGCTTGGACCCGCAGGCGCTCGGCTTCCAGACGCTCGGCCGCGAGCTTGTACTCGTAGGATTCGGCCCGCTGTTCCTCGGCCAATTTCTGCTGAATCGCGTGCATCATGGCCTCGGAAAGCGTGACCCCGCGAACCAGAACGTCCTGGTAGTAGATGAGGTTGCCTTGAGGGGTCGAGCGCAGGCGCCGCATCAACTCGGCCGATATCTGGGCGGCATCGACGGTATAGAGCTCGTGAGAATTGTACTGCGCCAATATCAGGCGCAGTTCGGCGATGGACGTCGCCTTGACGATTCGCTCGGCGTAGTCCGGCCCGACCTCCTTCAGCATCTGGGGCGCTTTCGCCGCGTCGAGCCGGTACAAGGTCGTCGCGTCGACGGAGATGGTCATCCCCTCGGCGGACAGGCCCTCGACCCGGAACGGCATCGCCTGCACGCGCGTTTCGAAGATGTAAATCCTGTCCCACGGCAGCTTGAGCGCCAAGCCTTCGGGATAGATGAACCGCGTGTCCGTGCCATGGAACAAAAGGCTGTAGAGAACACCGACATGGCCCGGGGGAATCCGGACCAAAATCACCTGCCACAACAGAAGTATGGCCAGGCCGAAGGCCAGGGCCGTACCGATGGCGATCGCCAGGAGCCTGCTGCCGTAGCGTCTGCCGCCCGGCCGCTTTTCGCTGTTTTGGACGCTCATGTCGCTCGAGCCTCGGGCTTGAAGCGGCCATCCTCCATGACCAGGACGCGATCCGCCAGATGGAAATACCGCTCATCGTGGCTGACGACAATCACGGTCTTGCCGCGCGCCTTGAGGGCTGGAAGGAATTCCTCGTAATAGCGCCGCCGGAACTCCGGGTCCTGATCGGCGCTCAATTCGTCCAGCACATAGATCGGCCGGTCTTCGACCAATGCCACGACGAAGGCCAGCCGCTTGCGCTGGCCGGTCGACAGGGCGACGGTACTGAAACGCCCATCCTGATACTGGACCTTGCGGTCGAGCCCCACGTCGGCGAGGAGCCCGCGGACATGCTCGGCATCGACGCCTTCCAGCCCATAGAGCCGGTCGAACAGGTGGAAATCGGCATAGACCGCCGAGAATAGGTTCCGGTAGCGCGTGACGTTCGCCGGATCGACGAGCGCCCCGTTCCAGAGGATCGCGCCGGCCTCGGCGGGATAGAGCCCCGTCAGCACGCGCGTCAACGTTGATTTCCCGCTGCCATTTCCGCCCACGAGAAAAATCGTGCTGCCCGGCGAGATCGTGAGATCGCATGGCCCGAGCGTGAACGTCGCGGCTCCGTCGGTCCCCCGATGGGTGTAAACCACGCCGTCCAGGACGATACTGTCCAGCGAAACCGGCATCTCCTGATTCTGGTCGGCGCGGTCGTAAGAAGCGCGCACGAGGCTGGCTTCAAGCTCGTCGATGTTATCGAGAGCCAGGTTCGTCTTGGTCAGCACCGGCAGCGACCGCGTCACGCCTTCCACCAACGTGAACATGAAGATGACGACGTAGACGATCTTCATGGCCGCGCGCACATCACCCAAATGCTGGGGCAAGATGAAAACGGCGGAACCCAGCAAGGTGTAGAACACCGCGTAGGAGACCGTGAAGCCGCCATGCAGGCGCCGGAACGCGAGGATCTTCCTGTGCTGGGCATCCTCCGACGCGGCGGCCAGGTGGGTCTTCTCGAGGTCGTCACCCCTGGCTTGGTGGAGCTTCACCTCCTTGAAGCCGTAAAGCATATGGCCCAAGAGATTGAAGAAACGCGTCTCGGCGTCCTTCGCCCTCACCAGCGAAGCGCGGCTTTCGCGCTGGCTGTAAAAATAGAAATAGACCCAGGCCGCCAGCAGGACGCAGATCACCACAAGCGCCAGCGTCGAGATGAACGCGATGTACAGGGCGGCAAGGACGAGCGCGACCACCGAAGACAAGGAAAGGATGATGAAACTGGCGGATTCCGACACGATCGTCGTCTCGCGCGCGATCGTGTCGTAGATGCGCACCAGGCCGATGCGCTCCAACCCGTCGAGCTCGCCGCGCCGCACCAGGCTGGCAACGCGAAGCCGCGTCCGAGCCAGCATGCGTTCGCTCAAGACGGCCGTGAGATTCAGGGAATAGACCTGCAGGACGATGACCGTGACCGCGCAGAGGAGAAACAGCGCGAACAATTGCCAGTTCACGGCCATGTCGGGCTTCAGATCGGCGACCGAATTCACGATGGTCATCATGAGGGCCATCGCGGCGCCCGAGACCACGACGCTGCCGATCAGGCGCCATTCGTTGATGCCGGCTTCGGCCAGCAAGAGGCGGATGAATTTCACCCGGGCATCCCCCAAAGCGCGCCGTGCGCGCGATCGCGCGGCATTTCCATCGTCATAGAAAGAAAGGGATCGGATTCAAATCCGCCTCGGCAAGCGGCGCCCCGAGCCAGCCCATCTCGACGGGCGCTCGCGTCAAACGCCCTTCGCGCAGCCGCGCCCAGAAATGCCGCATGCCGGGAACGACGACCCGCGCCGCGGCGAAGTCGATTTCCGGACGCGAGTGGTCGAACACGATCATTTCATACCCCCGGTCGGAAACGGCGCGCATGCAGATCTCGACCGCTTCCTTGAGGTCGCCGATGCGCGGCTTCCGATAGGCGTTCGTAGCAATGGTGCCGTCGGGAACGCAATAGGGCTCTGTCGCCAGGCTTTTGTTCTTGAGCCAGTCGTCCATGACGGCGTCGTCCCCCGTCGTCTTGCCCGGGTTGCTCCGCTCCCCCGCTTCCGCCATGGAAAGCTCGACAGCCATCATCTGGTTCATCTCGGCCAGCGCGCGATTGATGGCCATATCGGCGTCCAGATGGGCGCCCAGGCCGAGAATGATCGACTTGCCATCGGTTTTTTTGTGCGAAAGCGCGATCGCCACGGGAATTCCGAAGTCGTTGGTGAGGTCGAGGACGCATAGATCGCGCCCCCGGCTCGCGCAGTAGGCTTGCACGCGGCGGGAAAAGGGATCGGCGCTCGTCTCGAGATCGAAAGCGGGGCGACGGACGCGGTTGTACCACCACAACGCGCACGCATCGCGCTCCACCAGCTCCAAAAACCCCTGGAGAATGGCCTCCTCGACGGTGCTGCCGGACGCACAGCCATTCGAATCGGCCGAGCAGAACTTGTTCTCTTCGGAGTCCGCGGCGGCCGCCGTGTCTACATAACCGAAATAGCAGTAGCGCGTCGGCAACCACCGGCGCGCGCCATGGGTCAGCGACCACGCCGGCGTCCATTCGATTTCGCGCCGTTCGTCAAACCGCTCGCCGACCCAATTGAACCCGCTATGGTCCTTGTTCCACGACTCGCGGGTGTCGTATTGCCGCTCACTGTAGTTCAGATACGTGTTGGGGTGGGGCGCCGCCTGGCCCAGTTCCGGCCACGCCGCGCGCTTGCGCGGCTCGCGCCCGGTAAATCCGCACAGATATCGCTCCATGGCTTCGGCCAGACAGCTGGCCTTGGCTTGCTCCTTACCCATCCCCTTGCCCGCGGCGGCGCTCGGCCGCCCGACGAGGCGGTTCGCCCGGGGATTGGTCTGGACCGGGTTGGTTTGCATGGCGCTGAAAACCGGCAAACCGTCCTTGAGTGAATCGTCCTTGAGGCCGGCGATGATTCCCGTGACCGGGCCGACATAACGTTCCAGCCGGTTCACGACATCGGCCGCCGAAGCGACCCGCCACCCGCCATCGACCTGCGGCTCGATCGGCTGCGCGCGAAGCGTCAGCGGCGTCATGGCCTTGGCAAGCGCCGCTTCGGCATCATGGCGTTCCCCGCAAACCGCGCAGGCCGGGTCCGTCCGGATCAAATGCTCGCCATGCGCGCGGGTCTTCACGTCGAAACTGACGATCCTGTCGCCGAGCGGCGAGAAACCGCCCTGGGCGATCGCGCGAACGAGCTCCACGGCCGCAAGGTTCGCCGCCAGCCCCAACGTGGCGCGGCTGTGGGCGCGCGCGGGCCGCGCGGCTTCCACGCCATCGCCGACCAGGCGGTCGCCCGGCCTGTTCTCCAGCATGCGGTTGGAAAGACAGGCCCAGCACGGCGCGGCGTCAGGCCGGAACGCGGGGCCCAGCAGCGGCATGCTGCCGGCGGCCTTGAACAGCAGCCAAGAGCGCCCGGCCTTGCGCATGGACCGGTTCAGCTTCTCCAGCCTCCGGTTCAAATAATCCTGGACGCAGACGACCGTCAGATCCGCGGACTTTTCCGGCACGACCGCGATGCCGGCGTCCGCGGCCGCGCGGCGCAGCATGCGGGCGGCCCCGGCCGCGACGGCATCCCCCGGAATGGCCTTCACCGCGAGCGATAGGCGGGCCAGGTTGCGTTCGGCGTCGGCCGGCACCATTCCCAGTTCGCTCCAAAGCGCCTGCCGGCCGGAAGGCGCCTTGCCGTCGACGTAGGCGGCGTAGCCTTTCTCCGTCAAATTCTCCAACGCCCCGCGCAGCCGCTCTTCCGGAGCCCGGCCCTTGAACGCCTCGATCACGCCGGTACCGGTCCGCGTCCCGTCGAGGTAGGGAATCATCGCGACATAGAGCTTGCCGGTCAGGCGGAAGCTGCGCTGCTCGGAGAGTAGCAACACCTGGTTGTCGCCCACGACGTGAATGGAAAAATGCGGGCTGAGCCCGATCGGCCGTTCGTAATCCATCATCGATCGCCGTTTGTGATCCGACTCGCCGAAATCAGACAAGGCTCTTGGAGCATATTTCAAAGACGTCCCGCGACAGGCCGGGTTCGCCGACGATGCGCTCGATCTGGCCGCGCATCAGCGATTGTCGTTTCGCGTCGTAACGGCGCCACGATCCCAGCGGGCCGGCCAGGCGTGCGGCAAGCTGCGGATTCAGCTTGTCCGTCGCCACGATCTGGTCGGCGAGGAAGCGGTAACCGCCGCCGCCGGCGTCGTGGAACCGGACCGGGTTGCCCATGGCGAAGGCGCCCACGAGCGCATACACGCGGTTGGGATTCTTGCGGTCATAAGCGGGATGGTCGAGAAGCGCGCGCACGCGCCCGAGGGTTTCCGGCAAAGGCGCCCGTGCTTGGATCGCGAACCATTTGTCGAGCACCAGCGCCTCGCCCTTCCAGCGTTCGTAGAAGGCGGACAAGGCCTTCTCGCCCTCGACGCCGCCGAGCTCGGCCAGGATGGACAGGCCCGCGATCGATTCCGTCATGTTCTGCGCCGTTTCGAAGTATCGAACCGCGCGGCGCTTGGCCTCGGCATCCCGGCCGGCGGACAGGTAGTGGAGCGCCACGTTGCGCAGCCGGCGGCGGCCGACCTCCTCGGGCGTGAAGCGATAGACGGCCTCGCCCCGGTTGGCCTCGTAGACGGCGCGCCAACGGTCGGCGAGTTGGACCGAAAGGCCGTTCCGGATGCTTTCCCGCACCGCCCACAGCCCCTCGATATCGATCTCGGCCATGAGTTCGCCGAGATAGGTGAGGTCCGGCAGGGAGACGGTGTCGGCGATCAAGGCGCGGTCGAGTCTTTGATCGCCCAGCGTGAGACGCACGGCATCGACGAAGCGATCGGGCACCGTCAGCGAGTGTCCTGCCCTGCGGGCCTCGACCAAATCGAGAATCAGCTTGGCCGCGAGTTGATGACCGGCCTCCCAACGCGCGAAAGGATCGCCGTCATGCGCCATCAGGAACGTGAGGTCGCCGTCATCGCGCGGCCGGGTCAGCTTTACAGGCGCGGAGAAATTCCGCAGCAGCGATACCACGGGCCGCTCCGGCACGTCCTCGAAGACGAAGACATCGCGGGCGCCGCGGACATCGAGGACGCGGGTCGCGCCGGCCGGCGCCGCGTCCCCGGCCATCTTCAACGGCATGTCCCGGCCCGCGCCGTCGAGCAAGCCGACGGCGAGGGGGATGTGCATCGGCTGTTTCTCGGGCTGGCCCGCCGTCGGCCGCAGACGCTGTTCGACCGCCATCGTGTAACGCCTGGCCGCGGCATCGTAACGTCCATCGATCTCCAGCTCCGGCGTGCCCGCTTGCGCGTACCACAGGCGGAACTGCGCGAGATCCACGCCCGACGCGTCCTCCATGGCCCGGACGAAATCGTCACAGGTGACGGCCTGCCCGTCATGGCGTTGGATATAGAGGTCGAACCCTTTGCGGAAGCGCGCGCGGCCGAGAAGCGTGTGCAGCATCCGCACGACCTCGGCGCCCTTCTGATAGACGGTGGTCGTGTAGAAATTGTTGATCTCGATATAGGAGTCCGGACGGACGGGATGGGCCATCGGCCCCGCGTCCTCGGGAAACTGGGTGGCGCGCAGGCGCTGGACCTCGCCGATGCGGCAATCCGCCGCCGAACCCATATCCTCCGAGAACTGCTGATCGCGGAAAACCGTCAGCCCTTCCTTGAGGGAGAGCTGGAACCAGTCGCGGCAGGTCACCCGGTTGCCGGTCCAGTTGTGGAAATATTCGTGGGCGACCACCGATTCGATGCCGTGGTAGTCGCCGTCGGTCGCCGTCGCGGGGTCGGCGAGGATGTACTTGGAGTTGAAGATGTTCAGCCCCTTGTTCTCCATCGCGCCCATGTTGAAATCGTCGGTCGCGACGATCATGAACGTGTCGAGATCGTATTCGAGGCCGTAAACCTCCTCGTCCCACTTCATGGCTTTCTTGAGCGATTCCATGGCGTGTCCGCAGCGCTCCACATCGCCCGGACGAACATAGATGCGCAGCGTCACCGCGCGGCCCGACCGGGTGGTGAAGCGGTCCTCGAGGAACGCGAGCGGTCCCGCCACCAGGGCGAAGAGATAAGACGGCTTGGGAAAAGGGTCTTCCCACGTGGCGAAATGCCTTCCGTCTTCCAGTTTGCCGCTCGCGATCAGGTTTCCGTTCGACAGGAGGACCGGTGCCGCGGCCGAATCGGCGACGATGTTGGTCGTGTAACGCGCCATCACATCCGGCCGGTCGAGGAAATAGGTGATGCGGCGGAAACCCTCGGCCTCGCATTGCGTGCAATAGAGGTCCTTGGACCGGTAAAGCCCCGTCAGTTCCGTATTGTCCTGGGGACGGATCTTCGTCTCGACGGTCAGGACGAAACGGTCCGGCACGTTCCGGACGGTCAGCGTCTCCGGCTGGACATCGTGCGCGGCGGGCCGGCCGTCGAGCGCCACGGAAACGAGTTCGAGCTTCTTTCCATCCAAGACCAGGTCCGCCGGACGGGCGGACGATTCCGGATTCCGGCGGATCGCGAGGCGCGATCCCACCGCGGTCCACGCCGCGCCGATCCGCACGTCCAGATCGACGGAATCGACGAGGAAGGCGGGCGGCGTGTAATCGGCGCGGTGGATTGTCTTGGGAGAAGAGGTCACGGCAACCGCTCAAGCCTGTTTGTCGCGAAACGTCACGGCGCCGCCCATCCGCTCTCGATCAACGCTTCTCGGGCCGGCGCATGATCGAGCATCCCCGAGCTGCGGATCAGATTCGTGCATTGCGCGACATGCTTCCGCGCATGCTTGCTGGCGCTCGCATCGCCTTCGCCCGCATAGGCTTCCGCCATGATCTCGAGGCTTCTCGCGCGATCGAAGCCGAGGGCGCCCAAGGTCTCGACCGCCCCTTCGCGCATGGTCGCATTATCCATGAGAAAGACATCGAGAAAGCCGGGAAGAAGCCGGCCAAGCGCGTCCTTCGCCGCGACGTCGAGCCTGTCCCACATATGCCGCATCAGATTCTGGAAAAACTTCTGGTGCCGGCCTTCATCGACCAGATGTTCGCGCAAGATCGTGCGGAAGGGGTTGTCGTCCTCGACGCCCTTCCACATGTTGAACAATTCGTCCGTGACGAAATTCTCGGCGAAGCATAAGGCCATCGTCTCGGCTTCGCCCAGGAACTCCGGAGGGGCGGTCCGCTTGACGAAGGACACGGCCTTGGCGACCTGGCTTTCGAGGCCGTCCAGGGACGGCGGCTCTATGCCGCTGAGCCGCTGGACGTCCGCGATGAACTCCCGCGCCACATAGGCGTGATAGACCTCGTCGGTCGCGATGGTCAGCGCGACGTGCCGGGCCGATTCCGGCAGCGCGAAGTGAAGCTTGCGGACAGACAGCGCGTTGCAGAGGGCGGTCACGACCTCGACCTCGATGGACGCGACTTCGCTTTGGAACTTATACGCCGTTCGCACCAACAGCTCTTCGACGGCCCCCTTGCCCAAGGCGGTGACGGCCGGATGCGCCGCGAGCGGCTGAAGGGCGGCGGGGAACAGGTCGCCCAGCGATTGGGTGGCGGACAGCCGGTACCGCGGGCGCGTCCGAATGGTCGCCGAGGCGTCCCATTGCCGCAGATAGCCCTGCGAATACGCGTCGATGCCACTCATTGCCGCCTCGTAGAGCTCGGGCATGTTCGGGCCGAAGGAGACATTCCATTTGACGACAGGCACGACGAGGACCATCGCGCGCCCGCGCGGCCCGAGTCATTTCGGCTCTCGCTGGGGTCGGTCATCTTAACGAAGTTTCAGGATGGGGTTAAGATCGCGCCGCCAAAAAGAACCGGATTCTCCGTTTGCCGAAGGCCAGCCCGGCCCTCGTTTCGAAGCAGGATGGATTGCGTGACCGATAGAACGCCGGGCGCCGGAATCGCGCTCGTTTATCGCTTCAACGACGATATCCTCTCGGTCGAACGGAGCGGCGACCGCATCACGCTCGACGTCAAATCCTGGCGCCCCTTGAGCTTTACGCCGAAAGCGCCGGCCTATGCCGACGCCGTCATGGCCCTCGCGGGCAAGGGCTGCACCCTGCGGCAATTCGAGGCGATTGGCGCGGCGTCGGGAGATCCGGCGCAGGCGGCCAAGGCCGCGCGGTACTATTTCGAGCGCTTCGCCCGCGGCCGCCTGCTGGCATGGCGCATCGCCGACGGGGACAACGAGCTTGCCCGCGTGGATGCGCTGGCCGACCGCTATCAACCCAAGCTGGACGACCCGCCGGCCGCGCCGCTGCATCTTTGCCGCTTCGCCTATCTTCATCGGACCGAAGACGGGACGGTCTTGGAATCCGGGCTGGCGCCGGCGCGGATGACGCTTGGAGATGGCGGTCTTCACGCGCTTGCGGGCACCCTCGCCCGCCCGCGCCCGGCGGGACAGGACGCTTTCGCGGAGGCGCTTTGGCGATTGGGCTTCCTCGATGTCGCCGCGCCAACGGAAAGCGAAGCGCGCCGCTGCTGGGAGTTCCACGACCTTTTGATGCACTCGGCCAGCCGGCAGAACCGGAATTTCACGAGGATCGGCGCCAGCTACCGCTTTGAAAAGCAATTTCCGTCGGCCCCAGCGGCCAAGCCGCCGGTGGCCGGAGAAGCGGTCGATCTGCCGCCCGTCGACGCCGCGCGCATACGCCAAGGCAGCGGCGCCTTGGACGCCATTCAAGACCGGCGCAAGTCGATCCGCAGCTTTGCCGACGAACCCATTTCGCTGTCCGCGCTCGGCGAGTTCCTATGGCGGACATGCCGAACCACGGCGCATGTCCCGAGCAAAACCCAGGATCTGCTCTCGCGCCCCTATCCCGCGGGCGGCAGCATCAACGAGCTGGAGTTCTATCTCGCCGTGAGCCGTTGCGACGGCCTGGAACCGGCGATCTACCATTACGACAGCCACGGCCATCGCTGCATCCGTATCGCCGATTCGCGCGCCTTCGCGGCGCAGATCGTTGAACGCTCGGCCAACGCCATGGGGCTCGGGACAGGCAACCAGAGGCCAGACGTGACCATCGTCATCACGTCGCGCCTGCCGCGCCTCGCATGGAAGTACGAGGGCATGGCTTATCGCGCGACCCTGATGAACGCCGGCGTCGTTTATCACCTGATGTATCTGGTCGCGACCGACATGGGTTTGGCCGGTTGCGCGAACGGAACCGGCGACTCGCGCCTCCTCGCGGAAGCGGCGGGGCTCGACCCGTTCGAGGAAACCGCCGTCGCGGAGTTCGTTCTTGCCTTGCCAAGGACGGCTTCCGCGCCGTCCTGAAATACCCGCCGGGTCAAAACCCCGCGAATGTATCGCACCGGGCCGGGTCGCCCGATTCGTATCCGCGCTTCAACCATTCGACCCGTTGCGCCGAGGTGCCGTGCGTGAAGCGCTCCGGTGCGACCTGACCGGCCGATTTGCGCTGCAAGGTGTCGTCGCCGATGGCGTTGGCTGTCTTGAGACCCTCTTCCAGATCGCCCGCCTCCAACGCCACCTCGCCGTTCGAAGCCGCGGCCGCGCCGCGCGCCCACACGCCCGCGTAACAATCGGCTTGCAGCTCCATCGCCACGGAATAGCGGTTGGCCTCGGCCGCGTTGCGGGCGCGCGCCTGTGCCTGCGCCACCTTGGTGGTGGTGCCGGTCAGGCTTTGCACGTGATGGCCGAATTCGTGGGCGATCACGTAGGCGCGCGCGAAATCGGCCCCCGAGGCGCCAAGCCGCGTTTCCATGTCCCGCCAGAAGCCGAGATCCAGGTAGATCGTCTCGTCGTTCGGGCAATAGAACGGCCCCATGGCCGATTGGCCGAAGCCGCATCCCGTCCTTGTCCCCTGTTCATAGAGCACCACGCGCGGCGGCTCGTAACCGTCGATCTTCGCGGACCAGACGTCGTTGATGTTGGCGCCGACCACGTCGACGAAACGTCCGGCCTGGTCCTCGGGCGTGCCGCGCTTTCCCTCCTCTTGGACGCCCGTGCCGCCGATCTGGCTCACGATCTGCTCGGTCGTGAACGGATCGATGCCGAAGACGAAGTAGCCGATCAAGGCAATGGCGATGGCGCCGATACCCCCGCCCGCCAGCGTGCCGCCGCCCATGCCGCGCCGGTCTTCGACCCCGCCTCCGCCGCGCCCGCCCATCCAACGCATGTTCGCCTCCGAAAATTGGGAACGGATTCAGGGTGCGATTGTTCCGCCCGCCGGGCACTTGGACGGTTCACCCGCCCGCGATATTCCATAAGATGGAGCGGATTGCTTGGGGGCCCCTATGAAAAGACCGACCGGATTCGTTCTCGCGGTGTTGGCGCTCAGCGGATGCATGACGCCCGTGGACGAGCTGCGCGAGCGTCCGCCGGCCGGGACGTCCAGCCTGCCCGGCGGCGCCGGCAACGCGGCCTATTGCGTGGCGCGCCAGCTCAACGCCTGGCCCGGAAACGGAGCCTTGCCCAGTGCCACGAACAGCGTGCAGCTCACGGACAACGGCGCCTACGTCTACGGCACCTCGGGCGCCAACAGCATGTGGCTGGTCGACGCCGTCAACAGCGGCGGCAACGCGGCCCTGACCTACCGGATTTCGAACTGGGTGACCGCACCCGACATGGCGGCGCGCCTGATCGAGGGCGGCATCGCGAACTGCCGCGTCGGCGGATAGGAAGGCGCGGCCCGCTTTAGACCGGCCTCTCGCCCTTGACCGTCACCCTGTGCATGCGCCGGCGAAAGCCGTTGTAGTCGTTGATGGCGAAATGCTGGGTGCAGCGGTTGTCCCACAGAGCCACCGCCTTCTCGCTCCAGCGGAACCGGCAGGTGAACTCGGGCTTGACCGCGTGACGGCAGAGATAGCCGAGGAGCGGCTTGCTCTCTTCCACGCTCATGCCCTCGAAGCGCACGGTGAAGACCGGATTAATGTACAGCGCTTTTCGCCCCGTTTCCGGGTGGGTGCGCACGACCGGATGCAGGTTCTCCGTCGGCTCCGTCGTCGGGTTGTAAAGCTTGGTCGAGGATTTCTCGTTATAGGCGGCCTGCGCCTCGGGGCTGCTCTGAAACCCGTCGCTGTGCACGGCCTTCAGCCCGCTCAACAGGCGCTTCATCCCGTCGGACAGGCTTTCGTAGGCCAGGTACTGGTTGGCGAACATCGTGTCGCCGCCAAAGGGCGGAATCTCGAGGGCATAAAGCACCGAGCCCAGCGCCGGACGCTCATAGAACGTGACGTCCGAGTGCCAGATCCCGCCCACGTTCTTGGTGGCATCGATGTCCTTGAGGAATTCCAGCACCTCGGGGTGCCCATCGATCGGCTTGTACTGGGGATGGATGTCCAGCTCGCCGAACCGCCGGCCGAATGCCTTCAAATGATCCGGCGTCAGCGTCTGGTCGCGAAAGAAGATGACCTGATGGTCGAGGAAGGCCTGGTGCACCGCGGTCCACTGGGCGTTGTCCAGGGTCTTGCCCAGATCCACGCCGGTAACCTCGGCGCCTATGGCGCCCGACAGCGGATGAATCCCGATCCCGGCCATGCCCTGCTCCCGTCCTTGCCCGTGCCCTAAGACTGCGCTCGAAGCGGCCCGGTGATAAGATCGCATTTCGGCATAGTTACCATCTCATTTCGAGAAAGGCGGGCGTATGGACGTGACCCAACTGCGCTATTTCCGCGCCGTGGCGCAAAGCGGCAGCATCTCGCGCGCGGCGATCCTGCTTCAGGTCGCGCAATCCGCGGTGAGCCGCCAAATCTCCACGCTTGAGACGGAACTGGGAACGCCCCTGTTCCTGCGCCATGGGCGCGGGGTGCAGCCGACGGAAGCCGGCGCCTATCTGGCTGTTCGCGCCGAACGCATCATCGGCGAGTTGGAGGAGACGCGGCGCGGCCTGGCCGCGCGGCGCACGGCGCCGGGCGGGCTGGTCGCCATCGGCATGACCCACACGGTCGCGGCCAGCCTGGCCCCGCCCCTCGTCCATGCGTTCCGCGCGCGCTTTCCCGCTGTCCGCGTTCACATCATGGAGGCGCTGGGCGGCCGCCTGCAGGAACAACTGGCTAGCGGCGCGCTTCAGGCGGCGCTTCTCTACGACCCGCCATCGTCGAAACAGTTCCGCGCCGAGGAATTGAACCGCGAGAGCGTCTATCTGATCGGAAAGAAAGGCGCGTTGCCCACGCGCAAGCGCGAGATCGAATTCGCCGCCTTGGCGGGCTTGCCGCTCGTGCTCACGCGGGCGGAACACCCGATGCGCAAGCTCTTGGACAGCGCCGCGCGGAAAATCGGAATTGCGCTGGACGTGCCGGTGGAGGTGGACAGCGCATCGGCGATCCGCAGCCTGATCGCGCGCGGAACCCTGTTCACGGCCTTTCAGCTGGCCGCCGCCCATGCCGATGTGCTGCAGGGGCGTCTGGCTGCCGCGCGCATCGCGAGGCCGAACCTGGTCCGGCGCCTGAAGCTCGTAACCGCGGTGGGCGAACCCTTGAGCCAGGCCGCGCGCCACCTTCTGGCCACGGCGCGGCGGGAAATGGCGCGCCTGATCGCCGAAGGAAAGTGGCCGAGCGGCTAGCCGCCCGCGTCAGGCCGCGCGTTCCTCGCGCGGTTGGATGCCACCACGCACGGCGCCGGCCTCGATCTCGCGCCACAGGATGCGGTGATTCTCCGGCAAGGCCCGGCTGTTGGGCATCGACAGCCACAGGCGCAGCAGCATGCGCACATGGCCCGTCGCCGGATCGTCCTCGAACGGATCGCGCGCGTGGTAGATGACGTGGTTGTTGAGAAGCTGGAAATCGCCGGGCTTCAGCGTCATCTCGTAGCACAGCGCGTGCGCGGTCTCGGCCAGAAGGTCGAGCGCCTCGTCCTGCGCCGCCGTCATCTTCGGCACGTTGGGCAGCTTCTGCGCGGCTTCGACATAGGTGCGCGAATAGTGGCTGGTGAATTTCCCGTCGCGCACGGCGAAGACCGGCAGGTTGTAGGCGATCTTGTCGCCGCCCTCTTCCTCGCCCAACCGGCTGCGCCAGTAATCGCGATAGAGCAGCTCCACCAAATCCGGCCGCTTGGCCAGCATGGCGTTGTGGATCGCGCAGGTGCTGGCCAATTTGCTGTGGCCGCCCCGCTTCGCCTGGTTGACGCAGAGAAGCGTGACCACGTCGACCCGGTCGGTGTGGAAGCGCAGGCCCCCGGCCGATTTCGTGCGCGCGTAGGATGAGAGGAACGCGCCGTCCTTGTCCTGCATCTGGCCATAGCGTTCGCCGACGCCCGCACCCTCGTCCTGAATCACGCGCATCATCTCGCCGAAGCGGTTCTGCGTGACCGGCGTGCCGATGTGGCAGCCGACGCCGAAATACATGCGGCGGATATCTTCGATCTCGTAGTTGCGCACGGGCATGCCCTGTACGCGGAAGATGCCGGTGCCTTCCTCCAGCTCGCGGCGCACCTCTTCGGCCAAGGGCGCGAAGGACGGCAACGGAAAGCTCTTCTTCGTCACCTTGTCCCATGGCGTGCCGCGCGTGGCCACGATGGCGCGGTTCAGATCGGCCAACTGCTCCCCGTTCAAATCGCGAATCCAGCTTTTGGTGGCGCCGATTTCGGCGCCGGTCCAGACATGGGGGCCGGTGAAGGGGCGGATTTCCGACATGGCGAACCTCCGATACGGGTGCGCGATACGTTACCGGATCACAGAATGCCCAAGCCTGCCCGTCACGGGCAAGACCCGGGGGATTACGTAACGTTTATGCGCGGGGACCGTCCCGCGGAGCGGCCCCGCAACATAAGGCCTAGCGCTTGCGGCGCACCTGGCTGACGTCGCGCACGGCACCGCGCGCGGCGCTGGTGGTCAGCGCGGCATAGGCTTCGAGCGCCGCCGTCACCTTGCGCGGGCGCGGGCCCGGATGCCACGCCTCGTCGCCCTTGGCGTCCATCGTCTTGCGCCGTTCGGCCAGCTCCGCGTCGGACAAGGCAACGCGCAGCGAACGGTTCGGGATATCGATCTCGATCCGGTCGCCTTCCTCGACGAGGCCGATGGCGCCGCCTTCGGCCGCTTCCGGCGAGATATGGCCGATGGAAAGGCCGGACGTACCGCCCGAGAAGCGCCCATCGGTGATGAGGGCGCAGGCTTTGCCGAGCCCCTTCGACTTCAGATAGCTGGTCGGATACAGCATCTCCTGCATGCCGGGGCCGCCCTTGGGGCCCTCGTAGCGGATCAGCACCACGTCGCCCTCCTTGATCTTCCCGCCCAGGATGGCCGTCACGGCCGCGTCCTGGCTGTGAAAGATGCGCGCCGGGCCGTTGAAGGTCAGCGCGCTGGGGTCGACGCCCGCCGTCTTCACGATGGCGCCGTCGAGCGCGATGTTGCCGTAGAGCACGGCCAAGCCGCCGTCCTTGCTGAAGGCATGCTCGGCATCGCGGATCACGCCCTTCTCGCGGTCGGTGTCGAGTTCGTCGTAGCGCTTGTCCTGGCTGAAGGCTTCGGTCGTGCGCACGCCGCCGGGCGCGGCGCGGAAGAAATGGTTCACGGCCTCGGTCGGCTTTTCCTTCACGTCCCAGCGCGCGAGCGCGGCACCGAGTGTCGCCTCATGCACGGTCGGGACGGAGGTATCGAGCAAGCCGGCGCGCTTCAATTCGCCCAGGATGCCCACGATGCCGCCCGCGCGGTGGACGTCCTCGACATGCACGTCGGGCACCGACGGCGAGACCTTGCACAGGTTCGGCACGCGGCGCGACAGCCGGTCGATATCGGCCATCTTGAAATCGACGCCGCCTTCTTCGGCGGCGGCCAGAAGATGCAGCACGGTGTTGGTCGAACCGCCCATGGCGATGTCGAGCGACATGGCGTTTTCGAACGCCGCTTTGCTGGCGATCGTGCGCGGCAAGGCGGTCGCGTCTTCCTGTTCGTACCAGCGCTTGGCCAGATCGACGGCCAGCCAGCCGGCTTCGAGGAACAGCCGCTTGCGGTCGGCGTGGGTCGCCACGACCGTGCCGTTGCCCGGCAAGGCCAGGCCCAGCGCCTCGGTCAGGCAGTTCATCGAGTTGGCGGTGAACATGCCGGAGCACGAGCCGCAGGTCGGGCAGGCCGAACGTTCGATGACCTTGGCCTCTTCGTCGCTGACCTTCGAATCGGCGGCGGCGACCATGGCCGTGATCAGATCGACCTTCTTGGTCTTGCCGCCATGGACGACCTTGCCGGCTTCCATCGGGCCGCCCGAGATGAAGACGGTCGGCACGTTCAGGCGCATGGCCGCCATCAACATGCCCGGCGTGATCTTGTCGCAGTTGGAGATGCACACCATCGCGTCGGCGCA
>CADEGL010000003.1:0-4446 GCA_902826885.1 uncultured Alphaproteobacteria bacterium
GGCTTTGCCGCAGCGGCGCGCGCAGGTCGGCCGCGTCCTCCTGGCCCAGGCACATATAAAGCGTGCCGGTGCAGGTGAGGCGCACGCGATTGCACGACTCGCAGAAATTGTGGGTCATGGGCGTAATGAACCCCAACCGCGCCCCGGTTTCGCGCACGGTCACATAGCGCGCGGGGCCGCCGGTGCGATGATCGGATTCATCAAGCGTCCAACTCCGCGCCAAATGCGCGCGGACCATGGAGAGCGGGTAGTATTGATCCGTCCGCTGCTCGCCGACATCGCCCATCGGCATCACTTCGATGATCGTCATGTCGAAGCCGCGCTGGCCGCACCAAGCCACCATGCGGTCCAACTCGTCGACATTGACGTCCTTAAGCGCGACGACATTGATCTTGATGGCTAGGCCGGCGGCCTCGGCCGCGGCGATGCCGTCCATCACCTTGTCGAGTTTGCCCCAGCGGGTGATGGCGGTAAACTTTTCCGGATCGAGCGTGTCGAGCGAGACGTTGATGCGGCGCATGCCGGCCTCGCGCAACTCTTGCGCGTAGCGCGCGAGCTGGCTGCCGTTGGTGGTGAGCGTCAGCTCGTCGAGCCGCCCCGCCGGCAGATGACGGCCGAGTCCGCGGACCAGTGACATGATGTTGCGCCGCGCCAGCGGCTCGCCGCCGGTCAGGCGCAGCTTGCGCACGCCCAAGTCGACGAAGGCGCCGCACAGGCGCTCAAGCTCCTCCAGCGTCAGGATCTCGGCCTTGGGCAGGAACGTCATGTCCTCGGACATGCAATAGACGCAGCGGAAGTCGCACCGGTCGGTGACCGAGACGCGCAGATAGCTGATGGCCCGCGCGAACGGGTCGACCAGTGGCCCGGTCTCCGTCGTCGGCTGTCCTCGCGGCGTGATGGTCAGATCGTCGGGCATCGCCTTCCTGCAACCCCTTCATACGAAAACATATGTCCCGGAGGGGCCGATTCAATGCGAAGGATGCGAGGGCGCCTCCGTCCTGTCCAGCCCTCTATGGCCTGGCCGGATACTGGGCGCCATAGTGCAGGTGATGACGAAGGGACTATCAGCGATCGCTGGGGTGCTTCTGGCCGGTGGGCGGTCGAGCCGGATGGGCGGTGGCGACAAATGCCTGCGCCCTCTCGACGGCCGCCCGATCCTGGCGCGGGCAATCGCGCGCGCCCGGCCGCAGGTCGGCCCTTTGGTCCTCAACGCCAACGGCGATCCGGCGCGCTTTTCGGCTTTCGGCTTGCCGGTCGCGGCCGATCCGGTCGGCGGTTTCGCGGGTCCTCTCGCGGGCATTTTGGCCGGGCTGCTCTGGGCGCGGGCGCATTATCCGGAGGTGGCATGGGTCGCATCGTTTCCGACCGATGTGCCGTTCTTCCCGCCCGATCTTGTGGAACGTCTTGCGGCCGCGCGCGCGGCGCGGAACGCCGATGTCGCCTATGCCGAATCCGGCGGTCGGGCCCATCCGGTCTTCGGCCTTTGGCCGGTCGCGTTGGCCGATTCGCTGCATCGCGATCTGTTCGAGGGCGCGCGCAAGGTCGATGCCTGGGCCGCGCGCCACACGGTCGCCACGGCCGCCTATCCGGTCGTGCCTTTCGATCCGTTCCTCAACGTCAACAACCCCGAGGACGAGGAAGCGGTCGAGCGGCTAATCGCCGAGGGGGTTGTCCCGCGCTAGCCCTTGTCCGGCATGATCATGTTCAGGACCAGGCGGCCACCGTCGACATAGATGGTCTGGCCGGTGATGTAGCTGGCGTCCGATGAGGCCAGGAATACCGCCACGCCTGCCATTTCTTCCGGCTCGGCCATGCGCCGCAAAGGCGTGCGCATGGCGATCCGCTTGCCGCGCGGCGTCCCGGGCAAGGCATCGGCCATCATGCCGGTGCGGGTTCCTCCGGGGCCAATGGCGACGACACGGATATTGTGATCCGCCAGTTCGACGGCCAGGGTGCGGGTCAGGGCGGTCACGGCCCCCTTGCTGAGCGGATAGCAGCCTTCGCCCACCTCGCCCAGGACCGCGACGGTGGAACTGATATTGATGATCACGCCGCCTTTCTTGGCCGCGATCATGCGCTTGGCCGCCGCGCGGCAGGTTAGATGCGGGCCTTTGACGTTGACGGCCATCACGTGATCGAAGGTTTTTTCCGAAACGTCCATGATGCTGCCGGAATCGACCACGCCCGCATTGGCGATGCACACGTCGAGACCGCCAAAGGCGGTGACGGCATCGTCCATCAAGGCATCGACGTCGGCCGCCTTGGTCACGTCGCAACGCACATAACGCGCGTTGCCGCCCAGCGTCTTGGCTAGCGCGGCGCCTTCCTTGTCCAAGAGATCGCCGAAGACGACCTTGGCGCCTTCTTGCACGTAACGCCGCACATAGGCTTCGCCGATACCGCGCGCGCCGCCGGTGATGACGGCGACTTTATCCTTCAGACGCATTGGGGATGTCTCCTGGTGGGAACGAGGGGGAGGAAAGATCAGCGGCGCATTCCGGCGCAGCGGGCGAGATAGCGGCCATACGCGGTGCCCGCGAGCGCGTCCGCGCGGCGCTGCAGTGCGCCGGCGCTGAGCCAGCCCCGCCGCCAGGCGATGGCTTCGGGACACGCCACTTTGTCGCCGCGCTTGCGTTCGCGGTCGCGAACCATACGAGCCGCGTCGAGAAGGGAATCGGGCGCACCCATGTCGAACCACGCGACGTCCGCGGGCAGGCGATCAATCGTCAGGGTGCCGCGTTCCAGATACGCGCGCAGAAGATCCATGATCTCCAGCTCGCCACGGGCGGATGGCCGGAGCTGCCGCGCCTGTGCGACAACGTCGGGGCCGAAAAAATAAATGCCGGGCACGGCATCACCCGGTTTCCTGGCTGCGGGCTTTTCGACCAGCCGGCGCGCCCGCCCGCCCGCGTCGAAGGTGACCGTGCCGAAAGCGCGCGCGTCCGGCACGCGGCGGATGAAGATCCGCGCGCCGTCTTCCATCTGCGCGGCGCGCGCCAGCGTCCTGGTCAAGGATGGTCCGAACATCACATTGTCGCCGAGCGCCAGGCACACCGGCTCGCGCCCAATAAAGGGGGCCCCCACGCGGAAGGCGTCTGGCAGGCCGAGCGGTTTGGCCTGCGCGCGATAGGAGAGTTTGACGCCAAAACCGTCGCCCTTACCGAGCAACCGGCGGTACAAAGGAAGCTGGTCTGGCGCCGCGATAAGAAGGATGTCCCGGATGCCTGCTTCCATCAGCAGGGCCAGCGGGTAGTAGACCATAGGCCGGTCGTAGACGGGCAGGAGCTGCTTACTGACCGCAAGGGTCGCTGGGCGCAGGCGGGAGCCCGCGCCACCGGCCAAAACGATGCCTTTCCGGACCATTTCCCAGGCGCCCCTCGCCGCGGCATGGGGCGCAAGCCTACTGGCAGTGACCTCGTCCGGACAGGAAAAACAGAGGGTTTTGGCTCATGGCGTCTCGATTGCGGCCCACCCCCGTCCTGCATAGTATGTCGCGCCGTTGGACCCCTTTGTGTCGACCACTGAGTGCGAATCGCTGCGAACATGCCCCGCTCGAAACCGTCATCCAGCTACAAGCCCTCGGACAAAGAAGAGTTCATGAACTCGCGCCAGCGGGAGTATTTCCGCCAGAAGCTTCTGCAATGGCGGCAGTCGCTCCTGGATGGATCGCATGAAACCCTCAGCCATCTTCAAACGGGCGGCATGCACGAAGCGGACCTGACCGACCGGGCATCGTTGGAAACCGACACTTCGATCGAGCTGCGCACGCGCGACCGCGAGCGCAAGCTGATCTCGAAGATCGACGAGGCGCTGCGGCGGATCGAGGACGGCACCTACGGCTATTGCGTCGAAACCAACGAGCCGATCAGTCTGCGCCGCCTGGAGGCGCGCCCGATCGCGACCCTCAGCATCGAGGCACAAGAGCGCCACGAGCGTATCGAGCGCACCCACCGCGACGACTGATATCTATTCGTGCGCGGCCGGCGGGTCCGGCCTGGCGGCTTTCCTTGGCGGCGTGATCAGGAAGACCAGCGGGATCACCGCCAGCGTCAGGAACATCAACACCTGGAAATCCCAGACGTAGGCGATCATCTCCGCCTGCCGGTCGACCACGCGGCTGAGTGACGACAGGCTTTCGGAATGTTCCAGGCTCCATTGCGGCGGCAGATACGGCGCGCGGAACAGGTTGTTGTAGGGCGTCACGTTCTCGACCAGGGCCGAGCGGTTGGCCTGGGCGTTGCGCACGAACAGGGTCACGAACACGGAAATGCCCAAGCTGGCGCCCAGGCTGCGCACGACGGCGTAAATTCCGGCGCCTTCCGTGCGCAATGCGCGCGGTAGGCTTGAGAACGCGGTCGTGCTGACGGGCACGAAGATAAGGCCCAGGCCGATACCCAGCAGCAATCCGCTGATGACGATCTCGTGCGGTTCGACCTCGAGCGTGAA
>CADEGL010000003.1:4546-6559 GCA_902826885.1 uncultured Alphaproteobacteria bacterium
AAGCCGATGACGGCCAGCGCGCAGGCGATGACGATCTCGGGATCGTCGAACCAATCAAGCCGCTCGCCGCGGTCGAGGACCATTTGCAGGCACGCGATGGATATGGCGAGCGCGCCAAAGCCGAACAGGTCGAGCGCGCGGCTGTGGTCGCGCGCCGTGTCCTGCACGAAGGCCAGGATGCCGAACAACGCCAAGATGCCGATCGGAAGATTGATATAGAAGACCGCGCGCCAGCTATAGAACTCGGTCAGGTAGCCGCCAAGCGTGGGCCCGATGATGGGCCCCGCCATGACACCGATGCCCCAGATCGCCATGGCCCGGCCGTGTTCGCGCGGCGGATAGGTATCCAACACCACGGCCTGGGAAAGAGGGATCAGCCCGGCGCCGAAGCCTCCCTGGAACAGGCGAAACAACACCAGTTCGGGCAGGCTCTGCGCCGCGCCGCACAGCATCGAGGTCAATGTGAAGCCGGTGACGGCGATGAGGAAAAGACGGCGCCGCCCCAGGCGCCCGGCCAGCCATCCAGTGGCCGGCGTGACGATGGCGACCGCGATGACATAGGCCGTCAGAACCCAGGCGACTTGATCTTGCGTCGCCGACAGGGCGCCCTGGACGCTGGGCAAGGCCACGGTCGCGATGGTGATGTCGACCGAGTGCATGATAGTCGGCAGCATCACCGCGCAATTGACCAAAAGTCGGCGGGTTTCGGGGCCCGCCGCCGGCGCGGCTTTGGTCACGTGAGAATCGTCGTCTACTCGCTCTTGAACAGCGCCAGCGCCGAGCGGACGAACGACGGCATCTCGCGCTCATGGCCGGTGTCGATCTCGGCCACGACGCTGATACCCGCGCGAAGCGGCGGCGCGTCGGTCCGGGGTTCGATGGCCAGGCGCACCGGCACCCGCTGGACCACCTTGACCCAGTTGCCGGTGGCGTTCTGCGGCGGTAGCAGCGAGAACTCGGCACCCGTCGCCGGGCTGATGCTCTCGACCTTGGCTTCCCAGGAATAGCCGGGATAGGCATCGACCGTGACCTTGGCGGGCTGGCCGACGCGCACGTAGGTCAGTTCGGTTTCCTTCAGGTTGGCTTCGACCCACATGGACGTGGTCTTGACCACGCTGAAGACCGGGGTGCCGCGCTCGACGTGCTCGCCGGGCTGCAGCGTCATGCGCGTGACGATGCCCTCGATGGGGGCGTAGACGTCGACGCGCCGCAGGTCGAGCGCCGCGTCGTCGCGCTTGGAGACGGCCTGCAGATAGCGCGGGTTCTGTTCGGTGGAAACGCCCGGGCTGCCGCCCAGGTTGGCGGCCACTTCGGCCATCTGCTCGCGCGCCGCTTTGGCTTGCTGCTGCGACTGGTTCAAAAGATGCTGGGCGGCATCGAACTTCGAGCGTGACGCATAGCCTTGCTTGATGAGCTGTTGCTGGCGGTCGAACTCGGTCTGCGCGAACTTGATGTCGATGTCGGCCTTGGCCAGTTCCTGTTGCTTCTGGCGATACTGCGCGCGCATGGCTTCGATTTCGGTGCGCGTGGCGCGCACGCGTGCCTCGGCTTCGTCGAGCGAGAGCTTGAACGGTTCGGGGTCCAGGCGGAACAGGAGGTCGCCGGCTTTCACCGTTTGGTTGTCAACGACTTTCACCTCGATCACGCGGCCGGTGATGTCCGTGCTGATCGCCACCTTGTCGGATTTGATATAGGCATTCTCGGTCGAGACGTAGCGGCCGCCCGTCGCATAGAAGTAGAGGCCGACCAAGGCCGCCACCACGGGCGCGACCGCGAGCAGGATCACGCGGATGAAGCGCCGGGAAAACGTGAAGCGCCGGGTGCCCGCCATGGGCGCGTGTTGTATCGGCGCTTGTTGCTGTGTTTGTGCCGTCATGTCCCTCAGTCCCCCGCAGCCACTTTGCGTTCGCTGAGCGAATCGACCGGCGATTCGATCGCGGACGTCATTTGAAGAAGATTGCGCTTGATGCCCAGCAGCGAATCGATCAGATGCTCGCGCTCGGCGTTCGGCAT
>CADEGL010000003.1:6659-51227 GCA_902826885.1 uncultured Alphaproteobacteria bacterium
CCTTCGTCCGGGGTGATGAAGCCATAACGCTTGGCAGGATTGTACCATTTGACCGTTCCGGTCGCCATTTACCGTCTCCCTTGTCTTTCGGGGGTTGCAGACCCCGATCCCTGTTTCCATGGCGTCGCGGGCCTCTCGATCGGGCCCGTCGTCCGTCATGGTTCAAAAAGCGTATGTCCGTCGGGGGTTTCTGACAATAGAGAGTGTGCGCCGGGCGGCCTGGAAACGTTGGGATAAGTTTCTCTTGTCTGGCCTCGGAAGCTGCCGTACCCCTTTCGCCGCCCATATTCGGGCATCTTCCCCCGAGAAAGGACCTTCCATGACCGCGTCGATGCTCCGCCTGGCGGTGATCGCACTTATCCTGTCGGCGCCTGTCGCCGCGTCGGCCCAATCGCCCGCGCCCAAGTCCGATGATCCGGTCGTGGCCAAGGTCAACGGCGAAACGATCCGGCGCTCGGAGGTGTTGGAAACGCAGAAGCTGTTGCCGCCGCAGTATCGCAACTTGCCGCTCGAGCAGATCTATCCGTTGTTGCTGGATGAAATGATCGACGGCCGCCTGGCCACCGCCGAGGCCCGCCGCATGAAGTTGCAGAACGATCCGCAGGTGAAGCGCCGCATCGCGAACGCAGAAGACCAGATCCTGCGCGAGGCCTATTTCGACCGTGAAGTGACCAAAATTCTAACCGATCAGGAATTGCGCAAACGTTATGACGAGATCGTCGCGGCGATGCCCAAGCAGGAAGAGATTCGCGCGCGTCACATCGTGGTGAAGACCAAGGAAGAAGCCGAAGCCATCATCAAACAGCTCGAGGCAGGCGGCGACTTCGCGGCGATCGCGAAGGAGAAGTCGGCTGATGGCTCCAAGGACGAAGGCGGCGATCTGGGTTACTTCACCAAGGGCGACGTGGTTCCGGCCTTCTGGGCCGCGGCCGACGCGCTCAAGCCCGGTGAGATCACCAAGACGCCGGTGGAAACCGAGTTCGGCTGGCACGTCATCCAGGTCGAAGATCGCCGCACGGCCCAGCCGCCGCCGTTCGACAGTGTGCGTGAGCAGCTTTACAACCAGTTGTCCCGGCAGATTATCGCCGACCAGTTGGCGAAGCTGCGCGGGAAGGCCAAGGTCGAGCGCTTCAATCTCGATGGTACGCCGCGTAAGGAATAGCTAGTCACGATTTTGACTTTCTCTGGAAATCCCGGAACGATGATGGCCTCGCAAGGAGGATGCGGATGAAATTCGTTTTGCTCGTCAAGGTGACCGAATACGGCGCCAAGAAATTCAAGGAACGTGGCCCAGCCGCGCTGAAGAAGATCAAATCGCTGGGCTTCGACGTTAACAAGATCAAGATGGTCTACACCCAAGGCCAATATAATTTGGTCGAAGTCGTGGAAGCACCCAGCGCCGAAGCCATGCTGGCCCATACCACGTGGTATGCGAAGCAAGGCTACGGGAAGATGATCGCCATGCCTGCCCACGATCCGGACGTGATGAAGCGCGCCGACGCGCTGGCCGGCAAAAAGTAAGCGCGGGGAGACACGGATATGCGATTTGCTCTTTTAGGGACCATCACCTCTTACGGCGCGCAGAATTATAAGAAGCGTGGTCCGGAAGCGAAGGCCATGGCGGCCAAACTCGGCATCAAGGTGGAGTGGATTTACTACACGCAGGGTCCCTACGACTTCGTCGAGGTCGTGGACGCGCCTAGCGCCGAAGCGGTGCTGGCGTTGACCACGTGGTTCGCCAAGGCGGGCTACGGCAAGCTCGAGGCCATGCCCGGCCACGACGTGCCCGCGATGAAGCGGGCCGACGTCAAGGCCGGCCGCTAGGGGGAGGATGGCAATGCGTTACATGTTGCTGGCGACGATCTCGCCCTACGGCGCGAAGAAGTATCAGGAGCGGCTGCGGCGCTCGAAGGAGACCACCAAGCGGCTCGGCATCAAGGTCGAGGCCATCTACTACACCCAGGGCGAGTACGAGCTGATCGAAGCGATCGACGCGCCCAACGCGGAAGCGGTGCTGGCGCTCAGCACGTGGTTCAACAAAGCCGGCTACGGCAAGATTTCCGCCATGCCGTGTTTCGACGTTCCGGCCATGAAGCGGGCCGACAAGAAAGCGGGACGCTAGGTTTTCGCCGGGCGCGATTCTGCGCGCCCGGCGTTCCACCGCGTTGGTTCAAAGTGCTTTGATCGCTTCCGTCACGGCCTCGACATGGCCATTGACCTTCACCCCGCGCCAGATCTCCCGGATGACGCCCTTCCCGTCGATCAGGAAGGTCGTGCGTTCCATTCCCATGTACTCGCGGCCGTAGTTCTTCTTCTTCACCCACACGCCATAGGCCTTGGCGGTCTCGATCTCGGCGTCGGAGCCCAGCGCGAAGGGCAGCTTGTACTTGGCCTTGAACTTGTCGTGGCTGGCGGCGCTGTCCTTTGATACGCCCAAGACGGCGGCGCCCAGCTTCTTGAGCGAGGTGTAAGAGTCGCGGAAGCCGCAGGCTTCCTTGGTGCAACCCGGCGTGTCGTCCTTGGGATAGAAATACAGGACGAGCGTCTTGCCCTTGAAGTCGGATAGCTTGACCTTGCCGCCGCCATCGCTGTCCATCGTGAAGGCCGGTGCCTTGTCGCCCACTTTCAGTGCCATGGTCATTTCTCTCCCTTGCTGCCACCCGCGGCCGCGCGCGCCGCGGGTTCTTCGATGATCTCGCGAAAGCAGGTCCAGGCCCGTTCCGCCGCCCGCCGCATATGCGCCTTCAGGTCGTCAAAGTCGCGCGCGCCGGCCGCGGTTGCGAGCAGGTTCTTCAGGCCTGGCGGCGCTTTACGCTCATCCAACCGCCCTTCGACGGTCAAGCGCAGCAGGCTATGCACCTGGCGCCACAGGGTCAGCGCGTCGGATAAGGCCTCGGCGGCCTCGCCGCGCAGGACTCCCGCCGCCTTGAGGTTGTCGAGGGCGCGGCCCGTGTTCGCGGCTAGGATGTTCGGATGTTCGGCCGCGTGGCGCAGAAGCAGGTATTGGACGATGAACTCGATGTCGACCAGACCGCCGCGCAGATACTTGATGTCCCATTCGCCTTGACCACGCCGCTCGCGCTCGATGCGCGCGCGCATATCGGCGATGTCGGCGGCCAGCTTCGCCGAATCCCGCGGACGGACGAGTACGTCGCGGATCGCACGCTCGATCCGGGCCGGAAGATCGCCCGATCCGCAGATCACGCGCGCGCGCGTCAAGGCCATATGCTCCCACGTCCAAGATGCTTCGCGGTGGTATTTCTCGAAACTGGCCAGGCTGGAGGCGATGGGCCCCGATTGCCCCGAGGGACGCAGGCGCATGTCGACTTCGTATAGCGAGCCCTCCGCGGTGAGCGCGGTGACGGCATTGAGGAAGGCCAGGCTCAGCCGGGTGTAGTAGTGGCTCGGCGCGATCGGCCGCGGTCCGTCCGACATGGAATCGTCGGACGCGTCGTAGATGAACAGCAGGTCCAGATCCGACTTCATGGTCATCTCACGCCCGCCCGTCTTGCCGAGCGCGACGACAGCCATCCCGTTGCCCGTAATGCGTCCGTGGCGGCGGGCGAAATCGCTCTCGACGGCGGGCAGAAGCGCCGACAGCGCCGTGTCGGCGATATCGGCCAACGCCTCGCCGGCACGCGCCGCATCGATCCGGTTGCGCAGCATTTGGACGCCGACCTGGAATTTGCGGTCGTTGGTCCAGCGGCGGATCAGGTCGAGCTGGTCCTGATAATCGCGCGCCTGGATCAGCACGCGCGTCAGATCGCTGCTTAGGACGGACGCCGGCGGCGGGGCGTTGAAAAAATCCTTCTGCAGGACCGCCTCCAGGCTCGAAGGGCGGCGGCTTAGATGGTCGGCAAGGCGTGGCGCCTCGCCCATGATCTCGGCAACCAATCCCAACAGGTCGGGATTGGAATAGAACAGCGAAAAGAGCTGCACACCCGCGGGCAGACGGCTCAGGAATTCGTCGAACTTCACGAAGGCCGCGGTCGGGTTCGACGTCTTGGCCAGCGCGTCCAGAAGCGCCGGAGTCAACTCCGTCAGAAGCTCCCGCGCGCGCGTGCTCCGCATGGCACGGTAGCGCCCATGGTGCCACCCACGGATCAGGGATGAGACGGTCGCCGCGTCCTCGAATCCGTAAGCCGCGATCGTCTTGAGGGTTTCGGGATCGTGATCGGTGCCGGTGAAGACAAGATTGCCTGGCCCGCTGAGCGCCGGCGCTTCCTCGAACAGTTCGGCATAGATCTCTTCGACCGCGCGCAATTTCCCCAGCAGAGCCGCGGAAAACGACTCGGCGCCGTCGTAACCCATGAAGCGCGCGAAGCGCTCCAGCCCTTTGGCATCCTCCGGCAAGGTCTGGGTTTGCTCGTCGGCCACCATTTGGAGGCGATGTTCGGTCTCGCGCAAGAAACGATAGGCGTCGATCAGCCGCTCGGCTTCCGTGGCTTCGACCCGCCCCAGTTCGGCCAGGGCGCGCAGCGTGTCGCAGGTGCCGGCCGTGCGCAGGCGCGGCTCGCGTCCACCCCAGATCAGTTGCTGGGTTTGGGCGAACAGCTCGATCTCGCGGATGCCGCCGCGCCCCAGCTTCACGTCATGGCCCGCCACGGCGATGTCGCCGCCGCCATGATGGGCATTGATCTGCCGCTTGATGGAATGGATGTCCTGGATGGCCGCGAAATCCAGATGACGGCGCCAGATGAACGGCGTCAGTTGGGACAGAAACTTGGCGCCCGCGCCCAGGTCGCCCGCGACGGCGCGGGCCTTGATGAAGGCCGCGCGTTCCCAGTTCTGGCCCAGGCTTTCGTAATACATCTCCGCCGCCGCGATCGTGAGCGCGGGCGGGGTGGAGCCGGGATCGGGCCGCAAGCGCAGGTCGGTGCGAAAGACGTAGCCGT
Organism: uncultured Alphaproteobacteria bacterium; assembly: GCA_902826885.1. Taxonomy (GTDB): domain Bacteria; phylum Pseudomonadota; class Alphaproteobacteria; order CADEGL01; family CADEGL01; genus CADEGL01. The sequence goes on from CADEGL010000003.1 coordinate 11,555, forward strand.
CGGCCGTGCGCTCCGCCATGTAACGGACAAGATTATGCGTCAGACGGACAAACTGGCGTTGCAGGCCCGGCCGCGCATCGGGCGGAACCGCATCGCCGTCGTAAAGGACGATGAGATCGATGTCGCTTGAGTAGTTGAGCTCTCGTGCCCCCAATTTGCCCATGCCGAGAACGATGAGCCTTGAGTGCCGGACCGGATCTCCTTCCGGAACGGCACTCAAAAGGCGGCGGCAGGTAAACTGCAAGGCCGTCTCGGCGAAGGTCGACAGGGCGCCTGTGACTTTTTCGAGATTCCACACTCCGCCGATATCGGCCAGGGCAACCAGGAGTGCTAGCCGCCGCTTCGCAATCCGCAACGCTTGCATGGCGTCGGCATCGGAGCCGGCCGCGGGATCGGCTTGCAGGCCGGTCAGAAGATTCTCGACCGTGCGGTCAGGTCCATCGTTCAAAAGTCCATGCACGAAGGCGATTTCATGCAGCAGGCTTTGGCTGAGATATGGGCTATTGCCGAAGACGCCGTCCAGCCACGCGCGGCCGGTCGCGTCGTTGGCGACGTCCTCGGTGAAGCGGCGCATCTCGGGGGCGCCCACGGCCGCTTCGCGCCATCGTTCCAGCCCTACCGCGGCGCGTTCCGCATCTCCGGCTTTCGGAATTCGTGCGGGGTCGGCTATAAGTCGATCGAACATGCTCGCTCGAGACGGTTTCCTGCACATTGGTCGAAGGCCCCTGGGGGATCAAGGGGCCGCCCCGCCGCTGATCCCGGGCGTGCGGGAGGATGGCGGCTGCGCATCACGAACCGGGCTTGAGGCGTGATCCGCCGCACCACGCGTATTGTCATTGAAGTCGTTGCCGCGATTGTCGGCGTCATTCTGCTGACCGCGGGCTTTGCCGCCTGGCGGCTCACCTCCGGACCCATCCCTCTCGATTTTCTGACGCCGTACGTCACGCAGGCGTTGTCCAGCGAATCGGTCCGCATCGAGTTCCACAACACGGTGCTGGCCTGGCAGGGCTGGCGGCGCGCGGTCGAAGTTGAGGTGCGCGATGTGCGTGTGCGCGGTTCGGACGGCGCTATCCTGGCCTCGGCGCCCGAGCTTGCCGTGCGCTTCAGCCTGCGCGCCCTAGCATCGGGCCGCATCGAACCCACCGCGTTGGACCTGCAGGGCGCCAAGGTCGTGGTCCAGCGCGACGCCGACGGCAACCTGATCTTTGGCGTCGGTGAAGGCCAGGGCGCGGCCGGCGGCCAGCTGCCCAATCTGATATCCGGCGTCCTGGGGCCGCCCGATCCCGACAAGCGCTTCGGCTATCTGCGTCGAATCCAGATCAGCGAAGCGACCGTCACCGTGGAGGATGCCGGCAGCAATAAGTCGTGGCATGCCGAGATCACCGAGGCCGCCGTTACCCGAACACGTTCGTCGGGGCTCGATTTCAATCTCATCTTGGCGCTGGTGGCCGAGGGCAAGACGGCACGGTTCACCTTGGAGGGTACGCAGGACGAGGCCACCGGCATGCTGCCTGTGACCCTCAGGTTCAACGATGTCGACTTCGTCGCGCTGGGCGCGGCCGTGCCGGAGTTGGCCGCTCTACGCGAAGTCGCCGTGCCGCTGCGCGGCCATGTCAATTTCAGCCTCGATCGCGAATGGACCGTCCATGACGCCGCATTCGAGATTAACGGCGGCCAAGGCAAGATCGCCATGGCCGGCATGGAAGGAGGCGGCATCGCGGTTAAGAGCTTGGGCGCGCGCGGCAGTGCGTCCGACGGCCTCACCCGCCTCAACATCGCCGACGTGAGCGTCCAATTGGACGGACCGACTGTGTCGGCGTCCGCCATCGTGAACGATCCCTTGGGCGTGGGCGCCTTTGACCTCAAGGCGAGCATACGCGACGTAGCCTTCGGTAGGCTGAAGCACTATTGGCCACCACACGTGGCCGAGGGCGGCCGCAAATGGATGCTGGCCAACATGACCGAAGGCGTCGGACACGAGGTCCAACTGGCGGCGTCCGGGCAACTCAGCCCGGCCGACGGCAAGGAAACCGCCATCGGCTCGGTCAACGGTACGATCAAGGCCGACGGGCTGAGCGTCCGCTACATGCCGGAGATGCCGATCGTGCGCGGCATCGCGGCGACCGCGACGTTCAACCTCGGCGGCATGGATATCGTCACGACGGGTGGTTCGGTCGATGGGTTGGCGCTAACCGTCCCCGAAGGCGTGATCAAACTGTCGGGCTTCGACAAGAAAGTTCAGTACGCCGACATCCGTATCAAGGTGGCCGGACCTGTCCCCGATGCCCTGAATCTGATCGATCATCCGCCGCTCAATTACGCGAGGAAGATGAACATCAACCCGTCGGATGTGCGTGGCGACTCGTCCGTTAAGCTGTCCATCAACCTGCCGCTGATCGATGCGCTGCCGGTCGACAAGCTCAAAATCTCGGCCGATGCGACATTGAGGGATGTCCATTGGCAAAAGATCATCATGGACAAGACGCTCAGCAATGCCGACCTGACGCTCCGCGTCAGCGAGACGGACATGGATGCGGCGGGCACGGGTCAGTTGGGCGGCGTGCCCATCAAGTTTCATTGGCGCGAAAACTTCACGGTCACGTCGGGCGATACGGGCAGCGTCGAGTTCTCGGGCGCGCTCGACGACAAGGCGCGGAAGGAGTTTGGGCTGGATCTGGGATCGGACATCAGCGGGCCGTTGGGCATCGATGCGACCGTGACTTTCCAGCGGCCAACGTCTCGCATCAAAGCGAATCTCGACCTCACGGCAATGAAAGTCGACCTCGACGACATCGGCTGGCGCAAGATGCCCGGTCAGCCGGCCAAGGTGACGGTTGTGGGCCTGATGGGCGTGGACCGCCGGCTGAGCGATGTGACCTTCGATGGCTCCGGCAGCGGGCTTTCCACGCGCGGGCGTTTGCGGATGGAGGGCGGCAAGTTCCAGCGCGTGGATTTCGAGCGCTTGGTCGCGGGACGCAACGATCTTCAAGGCTTCGCCGAGGTTAAGGACGGCGGCTACGTCGTCCGCGCGAAGGGCGCCGCCATCGATGTCTCGGGCATGTTCAGCTCCGACGATGATACGCCGCCGCCTACGGAACGAAAGCCCAAGACCGAGCGTCCCAAGCCAACGCCGCTCGACATCAAAATAACCACCGACCGGATCTGGCTGGGGGAAAACCGCTGGTTCGACACGGTCTCGGCGACCCTCCTGCGCGAGCCCGAAGGCTGGCGCACCATCGAGGTCGAAGCCAAGGTCGGGCCGAATTTGAAGCATTTCGGCATCAGTTACGGGCAAAAGAAGACGTATCGTGATTTGACCGTCTATTCGGACGATGCCGGCGAGACATTGCGCATGTTGGGCACCATCGACAGCGCGATGGACGGCACGCTCCAGATCACGGGATCGGAAGCAACCCCCGACGCGCCGCTGAAAGGCGAAATCCTGATCGAGAATTTCCGTGTCACCAATGCACCCGTCTTGGCTCGCATCCTTTCAGCCGCGTCGCTCACCGGTATCGTGAATAGCATGACCGGCAAGGGCCTGATGTTCGACAAGTTCCGGGCCGATTACAGCGTGCAAGATGAATTGATCACACTGCACGATGGGCGCGCGCGCAGCGCGGACCTGGGCCTGACGATCGAGGGCAAGATCGACCTTCTTCTGGAGACGCTGGAACTCAAGGGCCTGATCGTGCCGGCCTATACGATCAATAGTCTTCTTGCCAACATTCCAATCTTGGGCGAGTTGTTCGGCGGGCCTGGCGGCGGGCTTTTCGCCGCCACCTACAGCGTACGCGGCTCACTGAATAATCCGAGCGTGGGCGTCAATCCGCTGTCGGTCCTGACGCCGGGCTTCCTGCGCTACATCTTCGCGATCTTCGACGGGCCCAGCGGCGTCAGCGATGCGCCGGTGGCGGAGCCTTCCGACCTGCCGCCCAACAGACGCTAGGCGCCTAGACGGGCCGCACCAGGGCGTGGCGCTTCTTTCCGGCCGACAGCTTGATCGTGCCGTTGGCCAGATCGCCGCTCGTCACCGCGCGCGCCTCGTCCGTGATGGGCGCGTCGTTCAAGCGCGCGCCGCCACTGCGGATCAGCCGCCGTGCCTCACCTTTGCTGGCCGCGAGGCCAGCGCGAGCCAGCAGATCGAACACCGGGATTCCGGCGTCCAGCTCTCCGCGTGTGACCTCGATGGCCGGCAACGCGTCGCCCGTGCCACCTTCCTCGAAGGTGCGGCGCGCGGTCTCGGCGGCTGCCTGGGCGGCGACCTCGCCATGCACCAAGGTGGTGGCTTCGTGGGCCAGGCGCTTCTTGGCCTCGTTCACGTCCGCGCCTTTGAGCGCCTCGAGCTTCTCGATCTCGGCCATCGGCAGGTCGGTGAACAGGCGCAGGAAGCGGCCGACGTCGCCATCCTCGGTGTTGCGCCAGAACTGCCAATAGTCGTAGGCCGGGAGAAGATCGTCGTTCAACCAAATCGCGCCTTGAGCGGTCTTACCCATTTTGGCGCCTGACGCGGTGGTGATGAGTGGCGAGGTTAGGCCGTAGAGCTGGCGATCGTCCACGCGCCGTCCCAGGTCGATGCCGCTGATGATGTTGCCCCACTGATCGGAGCCGCCCATCTGGAGCACGCAAGCGTGCCGCCGGGCCAGCTCGACGAAGTCGTAGGCTTGCAGGACCATGTAGTTGAATTCAAGGAAGGTCAGCGGCTGCTCGCGCTCGAGACGCAGACGCACGCTGTCTTGCGTTAGCATGCGGTTGACCGAGAAGTGGCGGCCAAAATCTCGCAGGAACGCGATATAGCCGAGACGGTCCAGCCAATCGGCATTGTTGACCATGACCGCATCGGTCGGGCCGTCGCCAAAGACCAAGAACTTATCGAACACGCGCCGGATGCCGGCCATGTTGCGCGCGATATCCTCGTCGGTCAGGAGCTTGCGCGCTTCGTCCTTGCCGGTCGGATCGCCTATCTTGGTCGTGCCGCCGCCCAAAAGGACGATCGGTTTGTGGCCCGCGCGCTGTAGGCGGCGCAACAGCATGATCTGGATCAGCGAACCCACATGCAGGCTGGTGGCCGTGCAGTCGAAGCCGATATAGGCGACGATCCGGCCGTCGGCCATGGCTGAATCCAGGCCGGCTGCGTCGGTGCTTTGATGGATGAAGCCGCGGGCTTCAACCTCGCGCATAAAGCTCGAACGAAACTCGGTCATGGCGGCTGGCGTGCTAGGGTGGCTGTGGAAGCGGTGCGGATTTTCGCGCGCGCAGGCCTGACTTAACATAGGCACTGGGCGCGGTCACGCATCAGTAGGAAAGCCAATATGGCGGATGCATTGTGGGCTTTGGGCTTGATGAGCGGCACCTCGCTCGATGGTGTCGACGCCGCCCTGGTCCGCACGGATGGCGTCCGCGTGCTGGAATTCGGTCCCTTCCGCACCGAGCCCTATGAGCCGGCTTTCCGTGCGCGGCTGCGCGCCGTCCTGGGCGGCAAGGGCGATGTGACCGGCGTCGAGCGTGACTTGACCGGAATCCATGTGGCGGCGGTGAAGGCGCTCCTGCGCGAGGCGGGCCGGGACAAGGCCGACCTCATCGGATTCCATGGCCACACCATTCTTCATGCGCCCGAGGCGCGCCGCACCTGGCAAATCGGCGATGGCGCATTGTTGGCGCGCCTGACAGGGATCGACGTGATCCATGATTTCCGCTCGGCCGATATGGCGGCGGGCGGCGAGGGCGCGCCCTTGGCGCCGGTCTATCACGCCGCGCTGGCCGGTGCGCTGGAGCGCCCGCTGGCCGTTCTCAATGTTGGCGGCGTCGCCAACGTCACCTGGATCGATGGTCCACCTTCCGAGCCTAACTTGATCGCCTTCGACACGGGACCCGGCAATGCGCTGGTCGACGATTGGGTCCATCGCCACGACGGCCGTCTCTATGACGCGGACGGTGCCCTGGCCGCGGCGGGGCGCGTCGACGCGGACGCGCTGGCGCGGCTGCTCGACCATGACTATTTCGGCCGGCGTCCGCCCAAGTCGCTCGACCGTGATGCCTTCTCCACGGTACCGGTGGAAAAATTGTCCGCTTCCGACGGAGCCGCGACGCTGACGGCATTCACGGCGCATGCGGTTGCGCGCGCCGTTTCGCATTTCCCCGCGCCGCCGCGGCGTTGGCTGGTCACGGGCGGCGGACGGCATAACAAGACGCTGATGACGGTACTGGCGCGTGTTCTGCCCGGCGCGGTGGAGCCGGCGGAAGCTGCGCGCTGGAACGGCGATGGGTTGGAGGCGCAGGCCTTCGCTTACCTGGCCGTGCGCAGCCTGCGCGGCTTGCCGCTCAGCTTTCCGGGAACGACAGGGGTCGACCGTCCGACGGCGGGCGGCGTGTTGCGCCGCGCGTAGGCGTTACGAGGACGCGATGGCCAGCGGCTTTCCGATGGCCTTATCCAGGTAGTTGTCCACCTGTTCGACCAAATCGTCGATCCGGCCGGTGAAGAAATGGTCGGCTTTCTTCAGCAAGCGGTGGTCGATGGTGATGCCGCGCTGATTGGACAGGCGGTCGACCAGCTTCTTGATCGACTCCTGGGGCACGACCTGATCCTGGTCGCCGTTGATGATGAGGCCGGACGTCGGGCAGGGCGCTAGGAAGCCGAAATCGTACAGATTCGCGGGCGGCGCCACTGAAATGAAGCCGTTGATCTCCGGCCGCCGCATCAAGAGCTGCATGCCGATCCAGGCACCGAAGGAAAAGCCCGCGATCCAGCAGGCCGACGCGTTGGGGTTGTAGGTTTGCAGCCAGTCCAGCGCCGATGCGGCATCCGACAGTTCCCCTTCGCCGCGGGCGAAGCTGCCTTGGGATCGGCCGACGCCGCGGAAATTGAAGCGCAGGACGGCGAAGCCGCGTCGCGCGAAGGCCTGATAGAGGGCGTAGACCACCTTATTGTTCATGGTTCCGCCGTGCTCCGGGTGGGGGTGGAGCAGAAGGGCGATGGGGGCCGTGGCGCTCTTTCCGATGTGGTAGCGGCCTTCGATACGTCCTTCGGGGCCGGGGATGATCACTTCGGGCATTCCGTTGCGAGCCTTTCGATTGATGGGCGATCGCCGCCAGAGGGGGCGCCCGCTCGATATCCGACCTGGCCGCTGAGGCAATCCCCTCAAAAACTAGGGATTTCTGCGAAAATCGGCAGCGTATTACTTGACCAGACTAGTCGGGAAAATTATATCCCGAGCGCCAGTCGAGCATGTTTGGGCCGAGGGTCCAGGGCGCGGCGTTAATATCATTCGCAAGGCCATGATGTTCAAGGGGATTTTGGCGGATATCGACTCGATCAAGGCGCGCGATCCCGCGGTCCGCTCGCGCCTCGAGGTCGTCCTTTGCTATCCCGGCTATCACGCCGTGCTGATTCACCGGTTGGCCCACGCTTTGTGGACCCGACATTGGCGCTTGGGCGCGCGTTTTATATCCCACTTGGGCCGTTGGTTGACCGGGATCGAGATTCACCCCGGCGCCAAGGTCGGCCAGCGTCTTTTCATCGACCATGGTATGGGAACCGTGATCGGCGAGACCGCCGAGATCGGCGACGACGTCACTCTCTATCACGACGTGACCTTGGGCGGCACGGCGCCCTCGATCAATTCCGGCGCACAGGTCGATCACAAGCGCCATCCGACCCTGGCCGACAACGTGATCATCGGGTCCGGCGCCCAGATCCTGGGGCCCATCACGGTCGGGCGGTGTGCGCGTGTCGGCGCCAACGCCGTGGTGGTCAAGGATGTGCCGCCGAACGTGACGGTCACCGGCATTCCGGCCCGCATTTTGGAATCGCAACACCGGCGCGCCGAGACGGATTTCGTGGCCTACGGCACGCCGGGTGCGGACGTGCCTGATCCGTTGGTCGCCGCCATCGAGGCATTGCGCGCCGAAGTGGACGCGCTGAAGGGCCGGCTGGCGCAGGTTGAGAACAGTGATGGGCGGAGCGAGGAAAGCGGCTCCGCGGTGGTGCGCCCTCTCGCGGTGGGCGAGCGCGCCGGACGGCAGGCATGACAATCGAGACGGCGGCCTTCGGACGAGGCCGTGGCGACCAACAGGACGACGGGACGGCCGAACGCAGAGAGACGGAGACAGGCCGATGAAACTCAGCACCAAAGGGCGCTATGCCGTGATGGCCATGGTGGAACTGGCCAGCCGCGGCGATGCCAAGCCGACCACGCTGGCGGAAATCGCCGAACGTCAGGATATTTCGCTGTCGTACCTGGAACAGCTTTTCGCCAAGCTGCGCCGGGCGGGCATCGTGCGCAGCGTGCGCGGTCCGGGCGGCGGCTATGTGCTGGCGTTCCCGCCGCGCGACACGCGCATTTCCGACATCATCATCGCGGTCGACGAGCCGGTGCAGGTCACGCGCTGCAAGCCGGGGTCGCCAAAGGGTTGTACGACCGACGGCAGCCGTTGCTTGACCCATGATCTGTGGGAAGAGCTGGGCCAGCAGATCCGCCTGTTCCTGGCCTCGGTCTCGCTCGATGACGTCTGTCAGCGCCGCGTGCTTGGGCGCAGCGGCCAGATTCACCGCGACGCGCTCGCGGCCAACGTCAACGGCGCGGCGGCGAACGCGGCGGAATGAAGACCATGGCCTATTTCGACCATAACGCGACCGCGCCGGTGAAGCCGGCCGTGGCCGAGGCGGTCCGCGCGGCCCTCGGCGCGTGCGGCAATCCTTCGTCGGTGCACGGCGCCGGCCGGGTAGCGCGGCGCATGGTCGAGGATGGCCGCGATGCGGTCGCCGCCCTGGTGGGCGCGCGGCCGGAGCGCGTGGTCTTCACCGCGGGCGGCACGGAGGCCAACAACCTGGCCCTACGCGGCGCGGGCCGGGCGCGCATCCTGGCGGGCGCCACGGAGCACCCTTCCGTGCTGAAGGGCGCAGATGTGGTCGAGACGGTGCCGGTCCTCCGCAACGGCCGCCTCGATCTTGAAGCCCTCGATATCATGCTTACGCAGGGCGGCGTGCCGGCCCTCGTTTCCGTCATGCTGGCCAACAATGAAACCGGCGTGATCCATCCGGTGGCCGAAGCCGCCGCCATCGCCAAGCGCCGCGGCGCGCTGATCCACTGCGACGCTTCGCAGGCACCGGGGCGGATCGCGTTCGACATGGCATCCCTCGGTGCGGATTTGTTGACCCTGTCGGCGCACAAGCTGGGCGGCCCCATGGGCGCGGGCGCGCTCGTGCTGGGTCCGGGTGCCGAGATCGAATCGGTTCTGCGCGGCGGCGGCCAGGAGCGGCGTCGGCGCGCGGGCACCGAGAACGTGCCCGCCATCGCCGGCTTTGGCGCCGCGGCATCGCTGGCCAAGGACGATCTGCATGACGCGCCGCGCCTCGCGCGTCTGCGCGATCTGTTGGAAACACGCTTGGTCGCTAAGGGTGCCATTGTGTTTGGTGCGGACGCGCCGCGCTTGCCCAACACGAGCAGCGTGTCCATGCCGGGCGTGGCCAGCGACACCCAGGTGATGGGCCTGGACTTGGCGGGCTTCGCGGTTTCAGCGGGGGCCGCCTGTTCGTCGGGCAAGGTCGAGCCGTCGCACGTATTGGCCGCCATGGGCGTGCCCGAGGCCGAAGCGCGCACGACGATCCGCATCAGCTTGGGTTGGCCCACGACGGATGTCGAGGTCGAAGCATTCATCGGAGCGTGGTTCGCGCTCCGTCGCAAGGTGGGCGCGCGCGCGTCCGCCGTAGCGGCTTAAGGTCAGCAAGGACTCGGAAACATGGCGTCTTCCACGGTCGAAACCCTCCAGTCGGTCATCCAGCCGTACAAGCACGGCTTCGTGACCGAAATCGAGAACGAGCGCGCACCGAAGGGCCTTAACGAAGATACGGTCCGCTTTATCTCGGCGAAGAAGGGCGAGCCCGAGTGGCTGCTGGAATGGCGCCTCAAGGCGTTCCGCTATTGGCGCGACCGGATGCTGCCCGAAGGCGATCCGACCTGGGCGCGAGTCAGCTATCCCAAGATCGATTTCCAGGATGCCTATTACTATTCCGCGCCCAAGACGAAGGCCGCGCCCAAGAGCCTGGACGAGGTCGACCCCGAACTGCTCAAGACCTACGAGAAGCTGGGCATCCCGCTGAAGGAGCAGGAGCGTTTGCAGGGTATCGCGGTGGACGCGGTGTTCGACAGCGTCTCGGTCGCCACCACCTACAAGGCCAAGCTGGGCGAGATGGGCATCGTGTTCTGCTCGTTCTCCGAAGCCGTGAAAAGTCATCCCGAGCTGGTGCGCCGGTATCTCGGCAGCGTCGTGCCCTATTCGGACAATTTCTACGCCACGCTCAATTCGGCGGTCTTCAGCGACGGCTCGTTCGTCTACATTCCGCCAGGGGTGCGCTGCCCCATGGAGCTTTCGACCTATTTCCGCATCAACGCGGCCGAGACGGGCCAGTTCGAGCGCACCCTGATCGTGGCCGACAAGGGCAGCTACGTCAGCTACTTGGAAGGCTGCACGGCGCCGATGCGCGACGAGAATCAATTGCACGCCGCGGTGGTCGAGCTGGTCGCGCTGGATGACGCCACGATCAAGTATTCGACGGTGCAGAACTGGTACCCCGGCGACGAGAACGGCAAGGGCGGCATCTACAATTTCGTCACCAAGCGCGGCGCCTGCCGCGGCGCCAACTCCAAGATTTCTTGGACGCAGGTGGAGACGGGTTCCGCCATCACCTGGAAGTACCCGAGCTGTATCCTGCAGGGCGACAACTCGGTCGGCGAGTTCTATTCCGTCGCGGTCACCAACAATCGTCAGCAGGCCGACACCGGCACCAAGATGATCCATATGGGCAAGAACACCCGCTCGACCATCGTGTCGAAGGGCATCTCCGCCGGGCACGGGCAGCAGACCTATCGCGGGCTCGTGCGCGTTTCACCCAAGGCCGAGGGCGCGCGCAACCACACCCAGTGCGACTCGCTCCTGATCGGCGATAAGTGCGGTGCCCATACGGTGCCCTATGTCGAGGTGAAGAATCGCTCGGCCAAGGTGGAGCACGAGGCCACTACTTCGAAGATCAGCGACGACCAGCTTTTCTATTGCCGCCAGCGCGGGCTTTCGGCCGAAGACTCGGTCTCCATGATCGTCAACGGCTTCTGCCGCGAGGTGTTGAAGGAACTGCCCATGGAATTCGCCGTCGAGGCGCAAAAGCTGCTCGGCATCAGCCTGGAAGGCAGCGTGGGCTGACGGCCCGAGAACGAATTCGGAAGGAAGTGCCCATGCTTGAGATCAAGAACCTCCATGTCGAGGTGGACGGCAAGGAGATCCTCCACGGGATCGACCTGTCGCTGGCTGCGGGCGAGGTGCATGCCGTGATGGGCCCGAACGGCTCGGGCAAGTCCACGCTGGCCTACGTGCTGGCCGGCCGCGATGGCTACGCGGTGACCAAAGGAGAGATCCTGTTCCAGGGCAAGGACCTGGCCGCGATGTCGCCGGAGGAACGCGCGCGCGAAGGCGTATTCCTGGGCTTCCAGTATCCGGTCGAGATTCCGGGTGTCTCGGGCCTGAGCTTCCTCAAGGCCGCCGTCAACGAGGTGCGCAAGCACCGCGGCATCAAGGAACTGGACGCCATGGAGTTCCTGAAATTCGTGCGCGCCAAGTTGAAGATGCTGGAGATGGGCGACGATCTTTTGAAGCGGCCGATCAATGTCGGTTTCTCCGGCGGCGAGAAGAAGCGCGTCGAGGTGCTGCAGATGGCGGTCCTGGAACCGCGTCTCGCGATCATGGACGAGACCGATTCGGGCCTCGACATCGACGCGCTGAAGATCGTCTCCAGCGGCATCAACGCCCTGCGCGGCCTGGATCGTTCCATGCTGGTCATCACCCACTATCAGCGCCTGCTCGGCTATGTCGTGCCAGACAAGGTGCATATTCTGTCGGGCGGGCGCATCGTCCGTTCGGGCGGTAAGGAACTGGCGCTGGAGCTGGAAGAGAAGGGCTACGCCGTGCTGGGGGCCGACGCGGCATGAGCGCCACCACCCACGCGCTGCATTTGGATCGCTTCGAGGCCGCCAAGGCCGGCCTGCCGGGCGATGCGCGCGCGCGCGCCGATGCGCTGGCCCGTTACGCCAAGTTGGGCGTGCCGACGCCCAAGCTGGAAGCCTGGCATTTCACCAGCCTAAAGCCGCTGGACGAAGCCGCGCTCGCGCCGTCGGATGCCAAGGTTGCCGTCACGGCCGCGACCGTGGCCGGCCATGCCTTGTCCACCAGCCACGCCCATCATCAGCTCGTCTTCGTCGACGGTCACTTCCGCGCCGATCTCTCGCGCATCGGCACGCTGCCGAAGGGCGTCGTCCTGACGGGCTGGTCGGCGGCGAAATCGCTGCCGAAGGATTTCCTGGCCGAGGCCGCCGACGCCGGCGCCATGCGCGTGTTGAACGCGGCCTACGCCGCCGACGGCGCGATTCTTGAGGTGCCTGCCGGCGTTGCGCTGGCGGCACCCGTCCATCTGATGTTTCTCGGCGCGTCCGGCGCCGCGCACGCGCGCAACCGGATCACGATGGGCGAGGGCGCCTCGGCCACGGTCTTGGAGACGTACGTCGGCACAGGGCGCTATTGGACCAACGCGGTGACCGATATTTCCATCGCCGCCGGTGCCATGCTCAAGCACCTGAAGCTGCAGACCGAAGGCGGCGAGGCGTTCCACACCGCCGCCACCGCCGCCCATGTCGCGGCCAAGGGCGTCTACGACAGTTTCGTGCTTTCGATCGGCGGCAAGCTGGCCCGCAATGAAATCGACGCCGTACTGAAGGGCGAGGGCGGGCGGGTGAAGCTGGAGGGCGCCTATTTGGCTCGGGCGCGCCAGCACATCGACAACACGACCATCATCGACCATGCGGCCGCGCATTGCGACAGCGAGGAGCGTTATCGCGGCGTGCTGGACGATCATGCTTACGCGGCGTTCCAGGGCCGCATCGTGGTGCGTCCCGATGCACAGAAGACCAACGCGCACCAGCTCAACGAGAACCTGCTTCTCTCCGACCGCGCCGAGATCGGCTCGAAGCCGGAGCTGGAAATCCATGCCGACGACGTGAAGTGCGGCCATGGTGCCACGGCCGGCGAGATCGACGAGCAGGCGCTGTTCTATCTGCGCGCACGGGGCATTGGCCTGGAGCAGGCGCGCGGCATGCTGATCGAGGCCTTTGTCTCCGAGCTTATCGACGCTATCGCGGACGAGGCCATCCGCGACCGCTTCACGGCTTCCGTCGGCGGCTGGCTCTACGATGCCCAGGGCGCGCGGAGGGCGGCATGAACGCGGTGGCGGCGGCGTCCAAGATCAAACGTCCGTTCGACGTTGCGCGCATCCGCGCCGATTTCCCGATCCTGTCGCGCACGATCTATGACAAGCCGCTGGTCTTCTTGGACAGCGCCGCCAGCGCCCAGAAGCCGCGCACGGTGATCGACGTGCTGTCGCGCACCTACGAGAACGAATATGCCAACATTCACCGCGGCGTGTACTACCTGTCGCAGAAGACGACCGACGCCTTCGAGGCGGCGCGCGAGACCGCGCGCCGCCTGTTGAACGCCCGCGAGACGCGCGAAATCGTTTTCGTGCGCGGCGGCACCGAGGCCATCAACCTGGTAGCGCAAAGCTGGGGGCCGACCAATCTCAAGGCCGGTGATGAAGTGGTGCTGACCGAATTGGAGCACCACTCCAACATCGTCCCCTGGCAGTTGCTTCGTGACCGCACGGGCATCGTCATCCGGGCGATTCCGGTGGACGAGACCGGGGCCTTGGATCTTGGCGCCTATGCCAAGATTTTGAATCCGCGCACCAAGCTGGTCGCGGTCACCCATTGCTCCAACGTCACGGGCACGGTGCCGCCGGTCAAGGAAATCACCCGCATGGCGCATGCCCAGGGTGCGTTGGTGCTGGTCGACGGCTGCCAGTCCGCGCCGCGCCTGACGGTGGACGTGCAGGACCTGGACTGCGACTTCTACGTCGTCACCGGTCACAAGCTGTATGGCCCATCGGGCACCGGCTTCCTTTACGGCAAGGGGGAGCTTTTGGACGCGATGCCGCCCTATCAGGGCGGTGGCGGCATGATCCGCCGGGTCAGTTTCGAGAAGACCGAGTATGCCGAGGTGCCCCATCGGTTCGAGGCCGGCACGCCCAACATCGCGGGCACCATTGGCCTCGCGGCCGCCATGGACTACGTCATGGATCTGGGTCTCGACGCCATCGAGCGCCATGAGGCAAAGGTCCTGGACTACGCCCACAAGCGCCTGTCCGAGATCAACAGCGTGCGCATCGTCGGCACGGCCAAGGAGAAGGCCAGCATCCTGTCCTTCAATATTGGCGAGGTGCATCCCCACGACGTCGGCACCATCCTCGACCGCGAAGGCGTGGCGGTGCGCGTCGGCCATCATTGCGCCCAGCCGCTAATGGACAAGCTGGGCTTGGTCGCGACCGTGCGCGCGTCCTTCGGCGTCTACAACACGATGGAAGACGTGGATGCCCTGTGCGCCGCGGTCCAGAAGGTGCAGAGGTTCTTCGGCTGATGTCTGATCTGCGCGACCTCTATCAGGAAGTGATCGTCGACCACAGCAAGCGGCCGCGGAATTTCGGCAAGCCCGCGGACGTGCACCAGCACGCCGATGGCCACAACCCGCTGTGCGGCGACACGGTCACGGTCTATCTGACCGTCGAGGGCGGCAAGGTGGCCGACGTGTCGTTCGAGGGGCGCGGCTGCGCGATCTCGATGGCGTCGGCCTCGTTGATGACCGAGGCCGTCAAGGGCAAGACTGTGGCCGAGGCGCGTGCGATGTTCGAGCATTTCCATCGCCTGGTTACCGGCAAGGACGAGTTTCCCGACGACGCGCTGGACAAGCTGGCCGTGTTCGAGGGCGTGCGCGACTATCCCGTGCGGGTCAAATGCGCGACCTTGCCGTGGCACACGCTGGTGGCTGCGCTCGAATCCCGCGCAGAAGCCGTTTCGACCGAATAGGAAGCCATGGACGCCAACGAACAGCCGACCGGAACGCCCAAGTCCGATACGACACCCGCCGCGGTAGATGATGCGGAATGGGCCGAGGCGCGCCAGGGCGTGGCCGAGGGGCAGGAACATTTGGCCGAGGGCGTGAAGGAAGTCATCCGCACCTGTTACGACCCCGAGATCCCGGTGAATATCTACGACCTGGGGCTGATCTACAGTGTGGGCGTGGATGCCAAGGGCAAGGTATGGATCGACATGACCTTGACCGCGCCGGGCTGCCCCGTGGCGGGCACGCTGCCGGGTGAGGTCGAGGAGCGGGTTAAGATGACCCCGGGGGTCATGGACGCCAAGGTGAACCTGGTCTGGGACCCGCCTTGGGACCAAGGCCGGATGAGCGAGGCGGCCAAGCTCGAGCTTGGATTGATCTGAGACTTCAAACGCTTATATTGAAGACCGAAGGAGCCCTCTATTGGCCGAACGACCCAAAGCGATCTCGTTGACGGATGCGGCGGCGGAACGCGTGCGCTATCTCATGGCGCAGCACAGCCAGCCGGCCTCGGGCCTGCGCCTCTCGGTCGAGAGCAAGGGCTGCTCGGGCCTCTCCTATAAACTCGAATATGTCGACCAGAAGGCGCCCCACGACGAGACCGTCGAGGACAAAGGCGTCACCATCTTCATCGACCCCAAGGCGATCCTGTTCGTGCTGGGAACGGAGATGGACTATGCCGAGGACAAATTCCATTCCGGGTTCGTGTTCAAGAATCCGATGGAAAAAGGCCGTTGCGGCTGCGGCGAGTCGTTCCACGTTTGATGCCGCCCGCGTTTGATATCGAAGGGCGCTCCGCGCGCCCGGTGTAGCCCATGCCCAAGATCATCGTCATCGAACCCGATGGAACCCGGCGCGAACTGGACGCGCCCGTGGGCAAGTCGCTGATGCAGATCGGCCGAGACGCGGGTCTCGACATCGAAGGCGCGTGCGATGGCGCCATGGCGTGTTCCACTTGCCACGTCTATGTCGAACCGGCTTGGGTGGCGAAGTTGCCCAAGATGGGCGAGGACGAGTCCGACATGCTGGACTTGGCCTTCGGCGTCACCGACCGTTCGCGCCTGGGCTGCCAGATCGTGATGACCGAAGAGTTGGACGGCTTGACCGTCGCTCTGCCCAAAAACACGCGCAACGCGCTGCTGGGCTAATTTACCGCCCGATCGTTCCCATGATCGGGTGATCGCGCTCATCGGCGTAGCATTGCACGTACGCCTCCTGCCAACCGCTTTTGTAGTCGGCGCTCGTCTCGAAGAGGGATTCGTCGCGGACCCAGGTCGTTTGGGTCGTGGGCGCCTGCGCGTCGAAGCGGCCGTCATAGCAGCCGGCCGTGTAGCCGTTCTGGTATTCGGATGAACCCGGCGGAACGCGGGAGCAGCTTGCCAGGATCAGCGCGATCGCCAGCCAAGCGCCGTGGCGCTGCGCCGCCGCTAAGTGCCGGTGTTGGACATCGAAGGATGGTCGAGCCATTTGCGATAGCAGGCGACGTATCCCTGCTGCCAGCCGTCCTTGTAGTCGGGCTGCCCCGCGATGCGGCCTTCGTCGCGCATCCATGTCGTCTGCCCGGTCTGCGCGCCGGGCGCGTCGACGGCCGCGTCGTCGCAACCGGCATGGTAGCCGTCTTGAAAGTTGGGTGTGCCGGCCGGTGGCTGGTGGCATCCTGCCATCGCAAGGCTGATCGAGAGCCATAGGAGCGAACCGAGGCGTCTTAACCCCGGTTGTCCATCTCCGGATACTCGGTCGCGTCGCGGTAGCACTTGGCGTAACCCTGCTGCCAGCCGTTCTTGTAGTCGGGCTTCGTGCGGTACAGCGTATCGTCCCGCATGTATTCGACCTGATCGGACGGCCCGCCCGCGTCGAACGTTCCGTCGCTGCAGCCCGCTGTGTAGCCTTCCTCGAATAGCGGCGAGCCCGGCGGCTGGTGGGAGCATCCCGCGATCAACACGATCGCCGCGATGCAAGCCGCGCGTGCCAGCATTTCAATTCCGATCCCTTGAGCCCGCATCGGTTCCCGCCCCCTTTTGAAGGGGCGGGAGTGTCGGTGCCGAATGTTACCGAATTGCGACGGCTCAGCGCTGGCCCATCATCGGCTGGTTTTCTTCGGACTGATAACAGGCGGCATAACCCTGTAGCCAACCCTCGTGATACTGCTGGTTGTTGTTGAACTTGACCTTGTCCTTCACGAACACGTCTTCCATGCCGCGCCGGCCGGCGTCGCCGTAGCCGGAGTCGCAACCGTCGGAATAGCCGGCCTGAAAGTCGGGCGTGCCGGGCGGAACGTCGCCCGCGCCGGTGGTCTTGCACGATGCGGTCGCAGCCACGAGAACCAGGAGGCCGCATGCGGTGACGGCCTTCTGGAAGCGGATCTTGATGGAGTCGGTCACGTTAGGGTGCCCCATGTTGGGAAGGTTCATAGGACGGTTGTAGCAATTGGCAGGCCCTCTAAGCCAGCCGCGTCATTTCGCCGCCCCCATGGTCGGAAAGTTCATCTGTTCATTGAAGCATTCGATTTCGCCCTGGACCCAACCGCGATGATACTCCTCGTCCGAAGTGAAGCGCGATTCGTTGCGGTAGAACAATGCCTCGAATCCCGGCTTGGCCGCCAAGCCCCAGCCGGACCAGCAACCGTCGATATAGCCGCGTTGGAAGGCCTCCGAGCCGGGCGGGGGAATCGAGCCGACGGCCTCGCAGGCGGAGAGGAGCGCGGCCAAGGCGAAGATGCCAAGGCGCCGCGCCGGGCGGCCTAACCCATCTGGGGTGAGCTCATCTGCTGCTGGTAGCAATCGGCCTGCCCTTCGTCCCAACCGCGCTTGTAGTCCGGATCGGACAAATACCGACCATCGTCCTTGTAGTAGGCGTTCTCGAAGCTGGGCTTGCCCGCGACGCCCCAGCCGGTCCAGCAGCCGTCGATATAGCCGGTCTTGAACGACGGCGAGCCCGGGGGCGCCCAGGACGGCGCGCCGCGGCCGGTATCGCACGCGGCCAGTGCCAGAAGGCATGCGAATGCGAACCCTGCGCGCTTGCTCATCCAGAACCCATATCGCGGTTGCGGGTCGTGCGCTGGTCGACCGAGAAGCACTCGCCGTAACCCCGGCCCCAGCCCGCCTGGTACTCGGGGTTGGCCTTCATCTTCTCGTCCTCGACCCGGTCATTATAGCCGCGCACGCCCACATCCGCCCAGGCGGAGCGGCAGCCATCCTTGTAGCCCGTCTGGAAGATGGGCGTACCTGGCGGCACGCTCATGTTGGTGCAGGCGGCAAGCGCTGCCGCCAGGCCAAATGCCGCCAAGTGGCGTGAAAATCCCATTGTCTGCCCCCTCCGGAACCCAGGCTGGCCCAGGCGCGGCGCATCTTACGCGCTTTCCCGATGCCGCCAACGCCCCGCTCGCTTGTCCTGGCGCGGCTTGCGTCTATAGTCCCCGCCATGAACGGCTTGGGCATCGACAAAGCGCCGGCCGCCACGCGGGTCGTGGTGGCCATGTCGGGCGGCGTGGACAGCGCCACCACGGCCGCGCTGCTCGTGGAGCAGGGTTATGAGGTGGTCGGCATCACCTTGCAGCTCTACGACCATGGGCAGGCGGTCGCGAAGTCGCGCGCCTGCTGCGCGGGCCAGGACATTCACGATGCGCGGCGGGTGGCCGACGCGCTGGGCATTCCCCACTACGTGCTGGATTACGAGCGGCGCTTTCACGACGAGGTGATCGCGCCCTTCGCCGACGGCTATATCGCCGGCGAAACGCCGATTCCCTGCGTGTTGTGCAATCAGACGGTCAAATTCCGCGACCTCCTGGCAGCGGCGCGTGATCTGAATGCCGACGCGCTGGCCACCGGTCATTATGTCCGTCGCGCGGATGGGCCGGAGGGCGCCGAGCTGCACCGCGCGGCCGACGAGACGCGCGACCAGAGTTATTTCTTGTTTCGCACTACGCGCGAGCAGCTCGCATTCCTGAGGTTTCCCCTGGGTGACCTATCCAAGAATGAGACACGCGCGCTGGCGCATCGTTTCGCTTTGCCGGTGGCGTCCAAGCCCGACAGCCAGGACATCTGCTTCGTGCCGGACGGCGACTATGCGCGGCTGGTGACGAAGTTGCGGCCGGGCGCCGCCGAACCCGGCGAGATCGTCGATCTTTCGGGTCACGTACTAGGCCGTCATGAGGGCATCATCCACTACACGATCGGCCAGCGGCGCGGGATCGGGCTGGCCTCGCCCGAGCCCTTGTTCGTGGTGCGGCTTGAGCCCACGCGCCGGCGGGTGGTCGTGGGGCCGCGCGCGGCACTGGGCCGTGATCGCGTGCGCCTGGGCGAGGTGAATTGGCTTGGCGTGCGATCTGGACCGCCCGAGGGTGCGCGCATGCGAGTGAAACTGCGGGCCACGGCGCCGGCGGCGGACGCGACGCTTTATCGCTTGGCCGGCGGTGGCGTCGAGATTGCGCTGGACACGCCGCAGCAGGGCATCGCGCCGGGCCAGGCGTGCGTCTTCTATGATGGCGCGCGGGTGCTGGGCGGGGGCTGGATTCTACGCGAGGCGGCGGTACAGGCCGCCTGATGGCGCCCGCGGCGTCTATCGATTAGCATTTTCTCCACGGCCTGTTTGGCGGCCGGTCGGGCAAGGGGGGCGCGATGACCGATGATTCGGCGGCCATGTCACTTCTTGTGCGGCGCATCTTCGCGCTGCTGATCATCCTAGCCTTGGCGGGCGTCAGCCTATGGCTGGTTAAGCCATTTCTGAGTGCGATGGTGTGGGGCGCGATTATCGCGATCTCGCTTTATCCGCTGCAGCGGCGTCTCTCCGCGTGGATGGGCGATCGGCGTGTCATCCCGGCGATTTTGATCGCACTTTTCATGGCGGGCGTGCTGCTGGTCCCCCTGGTGATGCTGATGATCACGCTGGGCGAACAAGCGTCTCATCTTCTTCAAAGTTCGCCTAAGATCGACCAGCTTGTGCTGCCTATCCCGCCCGCTTGGCTGGCCGATATTCCGCTGGTTGGCCGGCGGGTAGCTCAGGTTTGGCAGGAAGCCGCCGCTGATGTACCCGGTACGATCGAATCGGTGCGGCCAAAGTTGCGCGCCGCGCTTCTCTGGCTTCTGTCCGGCACGGTCTCCTCCACCCTGATTGTGCTGGAAGCGCTGGTCGCCATCGTGCTTGCGGCCACGTTCCTGATCACGGCGCGGCAACTCGACGCGTTCTTCGACAAGCTGCTTAGAACCTTGGGTGCGCCCGACGACATCCAGCCGCTGGTGGTGCGCACCGTGCGCGGCGTGGCGCAAGGCATCATCGGCACCGCGATCATTCAGGCGGCTGTCGCCTGGATCGGCTTCGAGATCGCGCCCGCGCCGTTTCCGGTTCTGCTGACCCTTTTGGTCTTCATTGGCTGTACGGCCCAAGTCGGCGCCTTGATCGTGGGCTTACCCGCCGCGGGTTGGATCTACTATCAGGGCGAGACGGGCTGGGCGGTGTTCCTGCTGGGCTGGATCATATTCGTCAACGTCATCGACAATTTCATAAAGCCGCTTCTCATAGGGCGTGGCCTTCCGGTGCCGATCTGGATCGTCTTCATCGGCGTCATCGGCGGCTTGCTGGGCATGGGGTTGGTTGGGCTATTCATCGGCCCAGTCGTGCTCTCGGTGTCCTATCTCCTGATGATTCGCTGGATCGGGCATACGGCCTAACATTTCCTCGGCAGGGGTCCGCGCATGACGCTCTTCAATCTGCCGCTATCTGTCATCTTCCTGAGCAGTCTCTTGTTTATTCTCGGCGTGGGCGAGCTGGGTTACTGGACCGGCCTGCGGGCGCAGAAGAAGGGGCACGGCAATGTTTCCGTGATGGAGAGCGCGGCGCTCGGCCTTCTTGCGTTGATGATCGGTTTCACCTTCGCCATGTCGTTAGCGCGGTTCGAGGCGCGCCGAGACGCCGTTCTCGAGGAAGCCAATACCATTGGCACCACGGCTCTGAGGGCGCGCCTCTTGCCCGCGCCGACCAGCACGGAGGCGCTCGACCTTCTTCGCACGTATGTGAAGATCAGGCTGGACCTCCTGAAGAGTGCCCTGCCCCCGGCCGAATGGGATGATGCGATTAACCGTTCTAACGACGCGCAGGAGCGCTTGTGGCAACAGGCCCGCGCGCTCGCCGCCCGGGATACCGGCATGGTCCCGGTCGGGCTTTACATCCAATCTCTGAACGAGATGATCGATGCCCAGGAGAAGCGCATCGCGGCCGCCGTCAACCGCGTGCCGTTGGTCGTTCTGCTGGCCTTGTATGGGATTGCCGCTATCTCCAGTGGCTTTACGGGGTATGGCAGCGGACTGGCCCGCGAACGTTCGCGGTTGCCCCGTTATCTGATGGGGATCATGGTGGCCGCTGTGATCTTGCTGATCCAGGATCTCGATCGGCCAGGCAGCGGTTTCATCAAGGTCAGCCAGCGCCCCATGCTGGACGTTGCGAAGAGCCTGGAAAGCTACCGGGATTAGGCAGCCGCCCGGCGTTGACAGGGCGGAACCGGGGCCCTATATGCGGGGCGCTTTCCGCACAAGTTGTGGGATTCTGGCGGCGTAGCTCAGCTGGTAGAGCAGAGGAATCATAATCCTTTGGTCGGGGGTTCGAGTCCCTCCGCCGCTACCATTTTCCAGGCCGATCCGATTTTCGAGCGGGTTTCGATGGACGGCACTCCCAAGATCAAGATTCGCGGCCTGAAGAAGAGCTTCGGTGGACGCACCGTGCTCGCCGGCGTCGACCTCGACGTGCCGGCAGGGCGCAGCCTCGTTCTGCTCGGCCCGTCGGCCGCGGGCAAGACCGTGCTGCTGAAATGCGTCTGCGGCCTGATCGCGCCCGATGAGGGGTCCATCGAAGTCGACGGAGCGGAGACGGTTGGATTGGGCGCGAATGCGCGCGATGCGCTGATGCGGAAAGTTGGCGTGGTGTTCCAGAGCAACGCGCTGTTCGATTCTCTGCCGACCTGGCGCAACGTTGCGTTCGGTCTTCTGAGCCGCGGCACGGTTGGCCGGAACGACGCTAAGCGGATCGCGGTCGAGAAGCTGGCCGCGGTCGGGTTGAGCGCGGATGCGGCCGACCTTCTGC
Organism: uncultured Alphaproteobacteria bacterium; assembly: GCA_902826885.1. GTDB lineage: Bacteria > Pseudomonadota > Alphaproteobacteria > CADEGL01 > CADEGL01 > CADEGL01. The sequence continues at coordinate 33,617 of CADEGL010000003.1, forward strand.
CGATCGCACTGTCGGGCGGTATGCAGAAACGTGTGGCGCTGGCGCGTGCCATCGCTACCGATCCCGAAATTCTTCTGCTCGACGATCCGACCGCGGGGCTGGACCCCATCGTCGCGCGGATGATCGATCTTTTGATCGCGGATTCGCTGCGCGCGCTTAAGGCGGGCGCGCTCATCATTACCCAGAATCTGGATACGGCCCGCCGCGTGGCCGACCATGTCGCAGTTCTGTCCGCGGGCCGGGTCGTGTGGGAGGGCGCGCCGGACGCACCGTTCCCGAGCGATGATCCAGTCGTCCGCCGGTATGTCGGCGGTTTGCGGGAGGCGGCGGCCTAGGCGGCCCTCGTTACCTTTCGCGCCGGATTCTCGGCGGGCAGCGATCGGCCGAGCACGGCATCGGACATCTTGTCGCCGATCATGATTGCCGTGCCGTTCATGTTGCCGGTCACCATCTTGGGGCAAATGGACGCATCGGCCACGCGCAAGCCCTCGACGCCGTAGACTTTACCGTCTTGGCCCACGACATCGCCCCGGTCCGGATCGGGCCCCATGCGGCAGGTAGAGCAACCGTGAAAGTCCGTCGTGGCCTCCGCGCGGGCGTAAGCGTCCAATTCCGCGTCGGTCTCCGCCCCTGCGCCAGCGTCGATCTGGGCGCCACGATATGGATCGAACGGCTTCTGGTTGAACACTTCGCGCAGCGCGCGCACGCCATCACGCAGTTCTCGCCGGTCGCGCTCGGTCGCCAGGTAGTTGAAGACGACACGCGGCTTGGCCCTCGGATCGTTCGAGGACAGGAAGACACGGCCGCGGCTTTCGGGGCGCTGAATCGTGACTTTGGATTGGAAGCCATGCGCGCGAGTTTCGCAGGCCTCCTTGTAGGTTCCGCCGAAGGGGCCGAACTGGAACTGGATATTGGCGTAATCGGTTTCACCCGCGCTTAGGAAAGCGCCGGTCTCGAAATGCATGGATGCGCCGACGCCGGTCTTGGTCAGGACCCACTGGGCGCCGAGCCAGGCGCGCGCAAGCGGATGGGTCCAGCGCGCTAGCGTGATCGGTTGGGTGCAGGCATAGCGGCAATAGAGCCCGACATGTTCCTGCAGATCCTGGCCGACGCCCTTAAGGTGAACCTTGGAGTCGATACCGTAGGTCTTAAGCTCGTTGGCGTTACCGATACCCGAGAGCATCAGAAGTTGCGGTGAGCCCAATACACCTGCCGACAGGATCACTTCGCGAGACGCACGAATGGTGTGGACCTGGCCGTTCCGCTCGACCTCAATGCCGACCGCACGATTGCCTTCGAGGATGATCCGGCGCACCAGATGGCCGGTTTCGACATGCAAGTTGGGCCGGCCGCGCGCGGGGTCGATATAGGCCCGCGCCGTGCTCCAGCGCACGCCGCGGTGGATCGTCCAATCGATACGGTGAAAGCCCTCCTGCTCCGCGCCATTCACGTCCTTGTTGATGTGATAGCCCGCCAGTTCGCCCGAACGCAGAAACGCATCATGCAAGACATGCTTGGCGGGCGCGGAATTGACATAGACCGGCCCCTCCGAGCCGCGGTAAGCGCTGGGCCCCTTGTCGCTGGTCTCGAGCCGTTTGAAGTAGGGCAAACAGTGACTGTAGGACCATTCCTGGAATCCGGTCTGTGCCGCCCATCCGTCGAAGTCGCGCGGGTTGCCGCGCATGAAGATCATGCCGTTGATCGAGGACGAGCCGCCCATCACCTTGCCGCGGTGGTAGACCTCGGTGCGGCCATTCAAATGCGGTTCCGGGTCGGTCGGGATCTGCCAGTTGAAACGCTCGTGCTCCTTGATCACCACCATGCAGATCGGCATGTCGATGATGATGGAACGGTTCCAGGGGCCCGCTTCGACGAGCAGCACTGAACGGCTGCCGTCCTCGCTCAGGCGTCCGGCCATGGCACAGCCGGATGAGCCGGCACCAACGACGATATAGTCGTATTCCCGCTTTTTCATGACGACCTCCGGTACCGCATTCCAGTCCCGCGGTGTGGCGCGGGGGCAGGCTGTTTAGCACGCGGCGGCGGTGGTGCCCAAGGCCAGCCTCACGCGAAGGCGTGGCTGCGGCGCTGGGCCCAGCGCAGCCACGCGCCGGTGAACAGCGAGGTGACGATCGAGGCCAGCACGAGGGTGACGAAGAAGGCCTCGGTGATCAGCCCAAAGCCCAACGCGACCGAAGCCAGCACGATGCCCGGCCCGCCGCGCGTGTTCATGGCCACGCCGTAATCGATGCAGAGGGCCAACGGGCGTCCCGCCAGCTTGAGGCCGAGCGCCACCGAGCCGAACTTGAGCAGTGATGAAGTCACGATGAACACCACGGTCAATTCCAGATCGAACTGATGCACAAGATCCAGCTTCAACCCGACGATGGCGAAATAGATGGGCACGAAGAACCACAGCGCCACGTCCGATATGCGCTGTTTCACCTCGGCAAAACTGTCGTGGGGTAGGGAGCCGATGACGATGCCGGCGACCAGCGCGCCGAAGATCACGTTGATGTGAAGCAGGCTCGCGGCGGTCGCCAGCGCGAAGCAGACAAGAAGCGCGTAACCGACCAAGGCCGGTGTCTCGCGCGGAACGGGCAACCGGCGGCCGATGCGCGCGAGAAGGGGGGGGCCAACGATGACGGACAGGCCGATGAAGACAAGGGTGGTGGCCACCACGCTCATCAACGTGCCGGTATCGGCCGCCTTGCCCGAGCCGATGCCGGTCGCGATGGCCAGCGCCGTCCACAGGATCAGATCCTGCAGCGTGGCCGCCATCAGAACCACCTTGGCGAAGCGCGTCGCCATCAGCTTCAGGTCGATGAAGATGCGCGAGATGACGGGAATCGAGGTCACCGCCGCCGCGATGGCGAGAAGAAGATGAAACGCGGTCGTATCGGCGCCGGATCCGATCATGCGCTCGGCCGGGATCAGTTCCGTGAAATACCATCCCCCCAGCATGGGCAGTGCCAGGCTCGAGATCAGCAGGACGGCCACGATATGCCGGTCGTCGCGCGTCAGCTCGCGCTGGACGCGGAAGCCGGCCACGAACATGAGGAGGATCAGCCCCATCCAGTAGAAGGCGGCGAGGAGAGCGCCCTGGGCGGGAAAAGCGCCGAACAGCCAAGCGCGCACATCAGGCAGCACAAGGCCCAGCACGCTTGGCCCCAGGACCAGGCCGCCCAGGATCTCGCCGATCACCGGCGGCATGGCCAGGCGCTCGAACAGGCGGCCGAATAGAAGCGCGAAGGTCAGGAGGCTGACGAGCGACAGCAGAAGCCGCCCCAGTTCCGCATCTGTCATCCGAAACTCCCCCGGTCCGCGTCATGTTCACAACATGAACATGACTGAATTTACGCCGATCGGCGCCCGAGGCAAGGGCTATTTCCCGCCGCTACCGTACGGCCGCTATGATGACGGCAACGCCGGAGGACATCATGCGCATCGAGAACGTACCGTTCTGCACCATGGACTGGAGCACGGTGAAGCCGACCGTACATCCTGGCGAAACCGGGCAGGCGCTGTGGCGCACGCTGGAGCTGGGCAACATCCGTGTCCGGATGGTCGAGTATTCGCCCGGCTACCTGGCGGACCATTGGTGCGAACGCGGCCATGTGCTGCTCGTGCTTGAAGGCGAACTGGTGACCGAACTGTCAGACGGACGCTCTTTCGTGATGGCGCCGGGTGTCAGCTATCAGGTCGCGGACGGCGCCAACCCGCATCGTTCGCGCACAGAGAAGGGCGCCAAGCTGTTCATCGTGGATTGAAGCGCGCGGGCGTCGCCGGCGCGAGCGTCTCGGCCGCTTTGCCCGCCACGATCAAGGAGGCCATCAGCCGCCCCATCAGCGGCGCCGCGGTCCAGCCGCCCGCGGTCGGTAAGACCACGAACAACTTGTCATGACCGGGCAGCGCGCCGAAGACGGGCAAACCGTCTGGCGTCTGCGCTTCGAAATTCGCCCAGCTTCGCGCGAGGCGCAGCCGCGCCAAGCCGGGCACCACGGCCACGGCCAACCGCAGATTGTGATGCAGCATGAGCGGATCGATGCCGAGGCGCTCGGTATCGAAATCGCCCGCGCCCGGCCAGCCGCCGCCAATCAGGGAGCTTCCGTTCCTCACCTGCTTGACGGTCAGGTTGCCCGCGACATGAGTGACGATGCGGTCCATGAAACGCGGCGCGGGCTCGGTCACGCTCAGCATGATCAGGCTGGGGTGAACGGGTAGCTTCGCGCCGAACAGGGCGGCGACGCGGCCGGTCCATGGTCCCGCGGCCATCACGACCGTTTCGGCGCGCAGGGCTCCCGCGCCGGTTTCCAGCCGCCAGACAGTACCCTCGCGCGATGCGCTGTTCAGTTCGGTGCCGGTCAGGATCGCGGCGCCCGATGCCTGCGCCGCCGCCGCCATGGCCGAACCCGCGCGCAAAGGATCGGCGTGGGCATCCATCGGCGAGTACGTGGCGGCCACGATACCGTCGCCAAGCCAGGGCGCTTCCTTGCGCAGCGCGGCGGCGTCGCGCCATTCGCCGGCCAGGCCAAACACGCCGTGACTTTCGAAATTCTTCCGCAACCGCGCGGCGTCTTCGTCGGAGCGCGCGATGTGGAAGCCGCCCGGTGCGCCGTAGCCGATCTCGGCGTCTAGCTCCCTTGCCACGCGCGCCCATTCGGCCAGCGCGTCGCGAAAGAAAGGCAGGAGCGGTGGACGCTTGTTCTGGATCGCCAGCGTTCCGGCATTGGCCGAGGAGGCCGCGCCCGCGGGCAGGCGGCGTTCGAGCAGGACGACGCGCCGTCTTGCTTGCGCCAGCCGCCACGCCGTGGCCAAGCCGGCCAGCCCGCCGCCCACGATGCAGACATCACATTCCGTGGGCAACGCGCTGTCCGCGCGCATCATGTTTCCGGCCGGACGGCGCGTCAGGTCGCCGTATCGCGCAGGCGCGTGACGTTGCTGGGGACGGTCTGGTGGCCGTTGGTGCCGTTGCCGTTCGAGGCCGCGTTGCTCGCGGTCGGTAGCGGCACCACGGTATCGCTCGCGCTGGGTGTGGCGGTGGCGGGCACGGGACGTTCCTCGAGCCGGCGCACGAACTCGCCCAGGATACGGCGGTACAACTCGTCGCCAAGCACGGCATCTTCGTCGCCGATCTCGACGTTGGGATTATCGTTCACTTCCATGACGTAGATGCCGTCCGGCGTCTGCTTCAGATCGACGCCGTAGAATCCATCGCCGATCAAGCCCGCGGCCTTGACCGCGAGCTGCACGATCTCGGCCGGCGCCTTCTCGATAGCGAAGGTTTCGGCGTTGCCTTCGTAATAGGCGCCGCTCGAATCGTGCTTCACGATCTGCCAATGGCCGTCCGCCATCAAATAATGGCAGGCGAACAGGGCCTCGCCACGGAGCACGCCGATACGCCAGTCGAACTGGGTATAGATGTATTGCTGAGCCAGGATCAGGTCCGATTCCTTGAACAGCCGCGCGGCCTCGTCGATCAGCTCGCTGCGTTTGTTCACCTTGACCACGCCGCGCGAGAACGAGCCGTCGGGGATCTTGAGAACGATGGGGTAGGAAATCTCTTGTTCGACGGCTTGGACGCGGCCCTTGTCCAAAATGACGGTCTTGGGCGTCGGGATGCGGTTGGCCTTCAGAAGCTCGGCCAGATAGACCTTGTTGGTGCAGCGCAGGATCGAGGTCGGGTCGTCCAATACCGGCATGCCCTCCTTCTCCGCCTTGCGGGCGAAGCGGTAGGTGTGATTGTCGATCGTCGTCGTTTCGCGGATGAACAGCGCGTCGAACTCGGCCAAGGAAGCATAATCCTTGCGCTCGATCAGCTCGGCGTCGATGCCCATCGATTCGCCGACCTTAATGAATTTCTGCAAGGTCTTCTGGCCCGAAGGGGGCAGTTTTTCGCTCGGATTATGCAAGATGGCCAGGCTGTACTTGCTGGGCGTCTTGGTGCGCGGGCTACGCCAAGACGCGCGGGTATAGGCGGCCAGCGCGGCGTGGAAGTCGCGCATTTGCTCGGGCGTCAGATCGTCCATGGCGGCGGGGCGGACGGCGGCCACGCGCCAATTGTCTTCCGGAGAAATGGTCAGTTTGAGGATCGGGCAGCTGAAATCGTTGAAAGCGCGGCGCGCGAGCTCCTTGAAGCGTTCGTCGGTCGAGCGGCCGAGGAAGACATAAAGCGTGAACGGCGTGGCCGGCAGGTCGGGCGACTTCTTCACCGCTTGGCGCAGAAGATCGTCCATCTCCGGCAACGCATAGCGGTAGATCGAAGGATCGCGCAGCTCGAGGATCGTCTTGACCGAGGGAATCACCTTCTGCTTCCGCGCCTCGGCCAACAGCGAGCAGTAATAGCCGTAGCCGAGATAGGAGTAGTCGCGCGACAGGTTGATGATCTTCATCCGGCGCTGCTTCACCAGGTCGGGGCGGGCGATGAACTCGCGGGTCTCGAAGACCTGGCAGCCGGATATCTCGAAGGGGAACAGCGCTTTTCGTTCGACGACGATGGCGTACATGGGAGGTCTCTATCGCTTCCTTTTGCGGCTCGCGGGCGCGGACAGGATCAGCGCGGCCTGCAGCTTGGCCTTGCCATAGCGCGTCATCCGCTCGAAGTCGCGGCGCGGCACGGCGATGTCCATGCTGTTGGCGGCGGTCATGCCCGCGCGGCGGCGGACGTAGGGGTCGTGGATGTAGACGTAGCTGGCGTCGCATCCCGTCATCACGACCCAATGGGGCGCTTTCTGGCGGAAGAAGCGATAGCCGCTGACCAACACGATGGGCACGGAACCACGCGCGACCAGGTCGGTCAGCTCCTTGAGCTTGATCGGGCGGGTGTGGATTTCGACCTTCCGTTCGGCCAGAGCGTCGCGGAAGTCGCGCTGAACCAGCCGCATCACCTCGCGCTTCTGCGGGCTGCGCACCGAATCCAGAAACAGGTCGTCGGGAATATTGACGTAGACGCGCGCGCCGAAGCCGCGCTTGTGCGCGGCAAGCGCCAGGCCGAACGGATCGCACCCGCCATGGCCCGAGGTCATGAAGATCAGGGTCGACTCGCGCCAGAGCGTGAGCTCCTCCCGCCGAGAGACGTCGCGGTCGGACTTGATGGCCGCCATGGCCATCAGCAACGCGGCCGGGCCGCAGGTAAACTCCAGCGTTTGCTCGTAATAGGGCACGCGCCGCTTGGGGCGGCTGGGTTGCGCCACGGTCTTTTCCATGCGCATGGCATGGGCACCGTCCTCGTAATAGCCTTTGATGCGGCCGAGCGAGGTATAGCCGGCGTTCTGGTAAAGCCGGATCGCCGTTTCGTTGTCGTCGCGCACCTCGAGGCGCATCAGTGCGCGGCCGCCTTCGCGCGCTTCCGCTTCTGCGGCCGCCAGCAGGCGCTTGCCGATACCCCGCCCCTGGCCGGACGGGTCGACGGCGAAGGAGTAGAGGCGCGCATGGGCGGCACCGGGCGGAAACAGCACCAGGGCATAGGCCAGGACGCGCTTGCTCTCCACGGCCACGACGCAACGTGCCTTGGTCTGGGTTAGGAAGCGGCGCAGGCTTTTCGGTGACAGCCGGTCGCTCGTGAAGCTGCGCTTTTCGATATCCAGCAGATGGGCGACGTCCGACGCACGCGCTGGCCGGATGACGGGCGGGCGGTGTTTCATGGACGATGGACTGGCACGGAGACGGAACAGGGCATCGCGGGTGGCGGCTTCCTTGAAGGCGCGTGGAACGAAGGCACGAAAAGCCCGGCTTCTGTTCGAGCGATCATGCGCTGTGGAACGGTTCACGTCAGGGCACGCGCTCCGTCCCGCGGGGGCAGCGCCCTCGCAGCGGCGAAACCTCGGTCTATCCGCCTGATCGCACGGACCGGCGACTGGGTCACGCGTGCCTCGATATTCCAGGCTACCTTTTCCCACCCTCAGCCCATTTTCCGGCCCGGCGGAGAGGCGCCATTGCGGACGCTAGATTGCCACATCGGCCGACCGGATCAAATGCCGACGGCCGACGCGGTTGTTCCGTTTCGCGCGGGTTGCCATGATGGTTTCACATGGTTGACGCGCTCCAGCAGATCAATATCCGCCACGAGGCCATCGAGGACAGGCTGCTTCTGCGCCTGCGCACTTCGGCGGAGGGCGAGACCAGCCTCTATTTGACGCGCCGGTTCGTCGCCCGGCTGTGGCCGGCCCTGCTGAAGACCTTGGGCGCCGACCCGGCCGTGGCTTCCCAGACCGACCCCGTGGCACGCAGCGCGGTCATGGCCTTCCGCCACGAGCACGCGGTCTCGCGCAGTGATTTTTCCCGCCCCTACCAGGCGCCGGCCGCGAAGTTCGCCACGCCGCCGCCCGCCGAACAGAAGGACGAGACGGACGAGACGCCCGTGGAGATCGGGGAGAAGACCGAGACGGCCGACCCCGATGCGCCGCTGCCGATCGAGGTCAAGGGCGAGCTGGTCGAGCTCTGCCACATCCAGACGCCGGGACAGGAGCGGGTGGTGCTGATCTTCAAGACCGTGGCGAAGAAGGCCGTCACGGTGAACCTGTCGATCGACATGCTGCATGGCTTCTGCAAGCTCTTGCAGCAGGCCGCGGACAAGGCGGAATGGGGCCTGGCGCTGGCGCTTCCCAGCATTGGACCCGCGCTCCATCCGATACCGGGCGGTGGCCGCGTGGTGAATTAGAGGAGGCGGCTCTTTGTTCGACGACTATCTCGCCCGCTGGAATCTGGTTCCGGACGGCACGCCGATCGCGACACACAGCAGCCGGCTGTTGCCGGTGCGCCGCGCGGGCATGCCCGCGATGATCAAGGTCGCAATGGAGGCGGAAGAAAAGCGGGGCGCCGACTTAATGAAGTGGTGGGACGGCGACGGCGCCGCGCGCGTCTTGGCCCACGATGGAGACGCCTTGCTGCTGGAGCGCGCCACCGGGGCCGCCTCGCTGCTCGAAATGGCACGCAACGGCCGCGACGACGAGGCCAGTCGGATCATTTGCGCGGTCGCGGCAAAGCTGCATGCCGTCGCGCATCGTCCGCCGCCGCCACCACTGTTGCCTTTGCCGCAGTGGTTCGAGGCGCTCGAACCCGCAGCCGAGAAGCATGGCGGCATCCTGCGCCGCGCCGCCGTGACGGCGCGCATGCTTCTCGATTCGCCACGGGAGATCGTGCCGCTCCACGGCGACCTTCACCACAGCAATGTCTTGGACGCGGGCTCGCGCGGCTGGCTGGCGATCGATCCGAAGCGCCTCGTAGGTGAACGGAGCTTCGACTTCGCGAATATCTTCTGCAATCCCGACCTGGAGACCGCCACGTCACCCGGGCGCTTGGCGCGGCAGGCGGGCGTGGTGGCGGAGGCCGCGGGCCTGGAGCGCAAGCGATTATTGCAGTGGATTCTGGCCTATGCCGGGCTTTCGGCGGCGTGGATTCTCGGCGACGGCGACGTGCCGTCAGTCGACTTCGCCGTGGCCGAACTCGCCGCCGCGGCACTCGCCAATCCTTAAACCCGCTAATCGACGATCGCGTAGGCCTCGACCTCGATCTCGATATCTTCCATGCCCAAGGCCTCCAAGGGGATGCCCGTGGTGGTCGGGCCCGGGTCCTTGAAGCTGGCCGAGCGGATCGACAGATTCTTGTGCAGTTGGTCGTAGCTGGCACCACCTTTGTAGAAGGTGTTCACCTTCACGATGTCGTCCAGCTTGGCGCCATAGCTGGCCAGGACGTCGCGGATCAGCTGCATGCAGACCCGTGTCTGCTTGGCCATATCGCCGCCATGGACGGGTTCGCCCACGCCGGTGGCCGCGATCTGGCCGCCGACGAAGATGATGTTGCCGCACTTCACGCCCTGCTGGAAATTGACTGGGATCGGCCAATCCCAGTGCTCCGGCGGGCGCACCGACTGGCGCGGCAGATGGGTGCCGTCGATGCCTAGCATGGCGCAGGCTTCCTGCCGCAGGGTCAGCCCGTCGGGGAACAGGCGCGGCACCGGCACGCCAGTACCGCCCGGTCCCGGCCACTTGAAGGCATTACCGCGCACGCGCGCGGCGCGCGCCCAGTCCTCGGCCGTGCCATGGCCGACATAGAAGGTGTTGAGGCGGCAGACGTCGTCCAAGGTCGCACCGAACCCGGCCAGCACCTTGCGGACGTTCTCGATATTGGCCTCGGCCTGTTCGGCCGGTTTGCCCGGCGTTAGCACCTTGCCCGCCGCGTCCAGCGGCATTTGCCCCGCGACCCAGATCATCTCGCCGCAGCGCACGCCGTGGCTGAACGGCCAGTCCCAATGTCCCTTGGGGTTCGACGGCGTGCGCGGCAGGCGCTCGCCGTTCTCGCCGCGCATGGCGATGACCTCGATCTCGACACGCATGCCGGGATAGGCCAGCGTCGGCAGCGGCACGGGCATCATCGCCGGTGGCACAGCACTCTTGAAATGACCGCGCACCCGCATCAGCGCGTCGCGCTCATTCACCTCGCCATTGTTCACATAGAACATGACGATCTTGCAGACGTCGTCCAGATCGGCGCCCAGCTGGCCCAGTACGGTCTGGATATGGCCCATGACCGCATCGATCTGGGCGTGGAGATCGTTGGGGTGGAGTGTCTTGCCCTTGGGGTCCAGGTCGACCTGACCGCCCACGAAGCAGAACTGGCCGTGGCGCAGGCCGTGCTTGTGGGTGACCTTGATGGGCCAGTTCCAATGGCCCTTGGGCCACACATAGGTCCGCTTGGTCTTCGCCTTCGTCGCCATTCTGATCTCCCCCATAGGCCGCGCGGCCTACTTTCGCGGCGGCCCTCCGCCCCGTCAACCTGTGGCGGGCGCGGGGCCCTCTGCTAGGATCGCGCGAACACACGGAAAGGTTACGCCATGCCGCACGCACGCGTCCTCGAAGGCCGCAACGTCCTTTTGACTGGCGCCTCGGCCGGTCTTGGCCTCCACTTCGCCAACACGCTGGCACAGGCCGGCGCCAAGCTCGCGCTCGGCGCGCGGCGGGTGGAGCGGTTGGATGCGTTGTCGGCCGAGCTGCGCAAGGGTGGCGCGCAAGTCGAGCCTGTGGCGCTCGACGTGACCGACGCCAAATCCGTGGTCGCCGCCATCGACAAGGCGGAGACGGCGTTGGGGCCGCTCGACGTGCTGGTCAACAACGCGGGCGTGGCCTCGCCCAAATGGATCGTCGACACGACCGAAGCCGATTACGACATGATCATGGACACCAACGCCAAGGGCGCGTGGCTGGTGGCCCAGGAGGTCGGCCGCCGCATGATCGCGCGCAAGAAGGGCGGCCAGATCGTCAACATCGCCTCGATGGGCGGATTGATCCCGTCGCGTCATCTAGGCGCTTACGGCATGTCCAAGGCGGCCGCGATCCACATGACCAAGGCCATGGCGCTGGAATGGGCGCGGCATGGCATCAACGTGAATGCGATCTGTCCCGGCTATGTCTCGACTGAGATGAACGGCGAATTCTTTGCATCCGACGAGGGCAAGAAATTCGTCGCCACCTTCCTGCGCCGCCGTCTGATGGACCCCAAGGACCTGGACGGGCCGTTGCTGATGTTGGCATCGGCCGCATCGCGCGCGCTGACGGGCAGCGTCATCGCCTGCGATGACGCGCAGGGCTTCACGCTGTACTGACGGTCACGTCCTTATCACATCGGAATTTCGGCCTTCGGGTTGATCTCTTGCCGTCTCGCCGTAGCTGAGACGGATGGCATCGGCTGTTTGGGCAAGAAATCGAATGGCACGCGTCCCCGTCCGAGGCGCGCTGCGCGCATTGGTTCCGCCCCGTGCGCGGCGGGTGCTCGGCGAACGCGTCACGCGCGCACGGGTGAAGGCGGATTCCGTACTGGCTGACCCGTTACAGCTTCGCCGGCCAGCGCTACGCCGAAACTGTCCCATCTGCGATTACAGGGGGCGATTCTGGAGCTTTGGTGCGGCGCCGCGGCCCGAGGCGCTTTGCCCGTCCTGCTTCAGCCTGGAGCGGCACCGGCTGTTTCACCTCTTGCTTCTACGTCATGGGCGTCGATGGCTGGCCGGCAAGCGCGTGCTCCATTTCGCACCGGAAGGGGCGGCGCAGCCGGCGTTGAATGAAATGGCCACCTGCGTCACGGCCGACATCACCGGGAACGGCGTCGATTGCCAATGCGGCATGGAAGAGATGCCATTTCCCGACCGTTCCTTCGATGCGGTGATCGCCAACCACGTGCTGGAGCATGTCGAAGACGATCTGCGGGCCATGCGCGAGATTCGGCGGGTGATCAAAACGGGTGGCGTCGCCATCCTATCCGTGCCGGTTATTCAGGGCTGGGAACGAACCTATGAAAACGCGCGGATCGAAAGCCCGGCTCAGCGGCGCGTACATTTCGGCCAAGCCGATCACCGGCGTTTTTACGGCCGCGATTTCCCGTCCCGGCTGGAACACGCGGGCTTGGCGGTGGACAGGTTTCAGGTCGATCCGTCCAGCGAAGTCGCGTTCGGCCTGCGGCGGGGCGACTGCCTGTTCGTGGCGAGTCCGCGCTAGCGGCCGAAACTGGTCGTCGTGCGGAATTGCAGGTCGAGTGCGACCGGTTGATCGTTCATCAGCCCTTCGACGCGCGCGGCGCCCACACAGGCGCTCCAGAGGCCCGTGGGCAAATCGATCAGGCATTGAGACGGCAGACGCAGTTTCCACGGCATGCCGTCGTCGACCGACAACTCGACGCCACCGCCGCCGTCGACCACCAGTTGCTCGCGGCCCTGGATGGTCGTCTTGCCGGCGGCCTTGAAGGTCGAGTTGTTCCGCTTGACCGTAGCGGTGGGGAACAGGGGTTGCAGCTGCATCAACAGGCTGTCCAACCGCCAAACCTCTTGGCCCAGCCGCACGGGATTTTGCGGCCGCATGGCGACCAGCAGCAGGCGGCTGAAATCCATCGACTTGTTCTTGGCGTCCGAGCCGGCTTGTTTGATCTCGCCGTTGGGCGCCATGACGATCCGGTTGGTCGTGGTGCCCGTTTTGCCTTCGTCGCCGAAGCGGAACGTGCTCCGGCTCGTGCTTTCCCACAACAAGTCTTTGCCCATCGGCTTGATGCTGCCGCGCTCGACGGCTTCGCCGCTGACCGGGAAGCTGATTTTTCCGATCGTCAGCATGCCCTGGTAGCGCGTCGCGCGCGTGAAGGCGTCGACCGGCTTTTGCAGGATGTTCAGGTCGTTGGAGAACGGCCGGACCTGGTCCGCGGGTAGAGGTCCGGAAAGCCCGACCTCCACGGCCTGGGCGTCGTTGATGATGAAAAAAATCGCCGTGACGGCAACGAGGGCAGACCGGATCACTTTTTCCAACCGAGCGTCTCGATCAGGTCCGCCACGGCGTGGGTCTGGATCAGGTTCATCCGGTTGCCGCTTTTCGGATAACCGACCGCGGTGATGAGGACCAGATCGTCGATCGAGAGCAGTCCGCGACGCCATAACGTTTCCAAGCATGTCACGATGTGGTCGGTGCTGGTGCGCGGAAACTCGATATCGACATACTCGCCCGTGACGCCGGGGAAGATGTTGAAGCTGCGCGCGGCCTGAGCGTCGTTGCTGACCGCGATGATGGGCTGGCGCACCTGGCGTGCGGCAACCGACCGGGCTGCGAAGCCGCTGCGCGTCACGGCCACGATCTTGGTAATCGGCAGCGTGCGGCAGATCAGCGCGATGGCATCTTCCATGGCCCGGGGCACGCTGCTCTTCTGGCCCGCGTCGTCCAGGCGGCTCTGCAAATAGCGCTCGGCCTCGTTGGCCACTTGACGCATGAGGGTGACGGCCGAGACCGGGTGTTTCCCCACCGCAGTCTCACCCGACAGCATCAAGGCCGTGGTGCCGTCCAGAACCGCGTTGGTGATGTCCGAGACCTCGGCCTTTGTGGGGAAGTCGTTCTCGATCATCGTATGCAGCATCTCGGTCGCCACGATGACGGGTTTTCCCGCCACGCGCGCCGCGTCGATGATGCGTTTCTGGAACAGTGTCAGGGATTGCAGATTGGTTTCGACCGACAAGTCACCACGATCGATCATGGCGGCGTCGGTCGCGGCCAGGATCTCTTCCATATGGTCCAGGCCGCCCTGGTTTTCGACTTTGGAGACGATGCGCGGCCCGTCCTTGCCGGCAAGTTCGCGAATGGCCTCCACATGGGCGGCCGATTCCACGAAGCTGATGCCGATGAAATCCACGCCTGTCTCGCGCGCGAAGCCGACCATCTTGTGGTCGCGTTCGGTGACCAGCGCCGTGTTCAGCTTCACATAGGGCACGTTGATGCCCTTGCGGCTGCGCAGCGTACCCGGTGTCTCGGCGCGGCACACAATGTCACGGCCGCGTACTTCGGTCACCGTGAAACGCAGCGTGCCGTCGTCGGCCAGGATCGTGTGGCCGGCCTTCAGATCCTCGTGCAGCCGGTCGTAATTGACCGGCACTTTCTTGCGGCCGTCATGATCGGGCTCGGTCGTCAGCGTGATCGTATCGCCCGCGGCAAAACTGGGCTCGTGCTTGAGGCCGATGGTGCGGATCTTGCGGCCTGGAATGTCCAACAAGATGGGCACATCGGGTAGGGTCTTGCGCAGAAGCTCGATGGTCGCGCGATGCCAGTCCAAATCGCCGTGCGAGCCGTTCAGGCGCGCCACGTTCATGCCGGCCTGGGCCAGCGCGCGCAACGCATCCGCGTTGTTAGTCGCGGGGCCGATGGTGGCGACGATCCTCACCCGGCTCATGGGTCGTCCTCCGTGACGAACAGTGGCACGCCCTTGAGGGCCTTGATCACCTCGGGCCGCATCAAGTGCGGGTCGGGCGCTCTGCCGCCCAACAGCATGGCGCGCATGTCGGTGCCAGCGATCTCGGTGGCGGTCTCGGTCCCCGCGTGCGGGCAGGTATGCTCGGTCACGATGCCATCGCATTTCCGGCAATGATAGGGCCCGTGCAATCGCAGAATCGTGATGCCAAGCTCGCCGTCGAAGCGGCGCGTCATCGCGTGGGCCTCGTACTTGCCGTAAAAGGAGCCTACGCCCGCGTGGTCGCGCCCGACGATGAAATGGGTGCAACCATAGTTGCGCCGGATGATGGCATGGAACACGGCTTCGCGCGGCCCGGCATAGCGCATGGCCGTGGACAGGATGCCCAGCAGCACGCGGTCCTTGGGATAGAAGCCGGAGACCAATGCCCGGTAGCCGGTCATGACGGCCTGGGGCGAGTAGTCGCCCGCTTTTTTGCGCCCGACCAACGGCTGGATGAACAGCCCGTCGGCCTGCTCCAGCGCCGTGCGTTGGAGATACTCATGAGCGCGATGCGGCACATTGCGCGTCTGGAATCCGACGATCGTGCGCCAGCCACGCTCGGCGAAGATGCGGCGCGTCTCATCGGGCGTCAGTTCGTCGGCCGAGATGTCGAGCGTCATACGGCGGTGCAGCTTGACCGGCCCGCCGACGAACCAGTCGCCACCTTGCAACAGGTTGCGCACGCCGGGATGCTTCGGATCGTCCGTGCCGAAGACGCGGCGGGCGGTGTCGGCCTTGTCGGCGGTGAAGAGGCTGCGCGGTTCGATCTCGCCCACTTCGGCGCCGTCATAGGACAGTGCGACCTTCGGCCTGCCGCGAAAACGGTCGGCATCTTCGCGCGAGACGTCCAGCACGACGGGCAAAGGGAAGACCGCGCCGTCCGGCAGGCGCATCTCCGCGACCACGCGTTTGAACTGGTCTTCGGTCATAAAGCCGTTCAACGGCAGGAACGCGCCGAGCGCCAGCTTCTCCAGCTCCAGATACTGATCGCGCTTGAGGGCGAGGTCGCTCATCGGGGCAGCGCCGCGGCCAGGCGTGGCACCGCACGCGCGACGCGCAGAGCGGAGGTTTCCGGCGTCTCGCTTCCGCGCGCGTCGATCACCAGGTCGGCGTTCTTCGGCGCGTGCCAGGGAACGTCGAGCCCCACCACATGCTTCATCTCGCCGCGCGCGGCCTTGGCGTATAGGCCCTTCACGTCGCGCGCACGCACGGTGTCGAGTGGCGCATCGATATAGACCTCGAAATAATCGGAGAAGTTGGCCCGGTTCCAGGCCAGGAGGTCTGGATGGGCGTAGAGCGCGGCAACCGCGACCACCATGTTCTGGCGCGACAGATAGTCGGCCAGCGCCTGCAGGCGCTTGATCTGCTGGACCCGCGCGGCCTCGCTGTAATCCTGCTCCTGGCCGACCATGGCGCGCACCACGTCGCCGTCCACCTGGACGAACTCGGGCAAGCGGGGCTTCACCAGCACCGCGATCGCATCGCTCAATGTTGTCTTGCCGGCGCCGGAAAGGCCGGTGATCCAGATAACCACGGCGTCAAAATACCGGCGGCATGGCCAAGGGGCAAACGCTCAAACCTTGAGCCCCGCCTGTAGGCCTTCCAGCACGGCCTCTTCCGCCGTGCGGGGCGAGGCGCAGTCGCCCACGAGGTGCAGCTCGATGCCCGAGCCGGACAGGGCGTCTTCGAGCGCGTGGTCCGAATCGTGACCGAGAGAGGTCACCAGGGTTTCGACCTCGGGCACCTCGAAGGGCGCGTCGGTCGAGACATGCTCCAGATAGACTGTGTTGGCATCCACGCCCGCCAGCCGCGCCATGGGGATGATCTGGACCCCGAGTCCGTGCAGGATGCCCAGCCAATGGTCGCGTACATAGGCCTGGATGTTCTGCCCGGCCATGTAGCCGTTGACGGCGAGCCGCACCCGCCGCCCGTCGCGCGCCAGCTTCTCGGCGATGCCGAGGCCGATCCAATCGCAGCGCCAGTCGGCCACCAAGACCGAGCCGCCGACATTGGCCTCGCCGCGCAGCACCTGCCAGGTATTCACCACATGCGCGTCCTCGGCGCCCAGGATCTCGGGCATGCGCGGGGTGGCACCGGTCGCCAGGATCACGGCGTCCGGCTTCTGGGCCTTGATGAAATCGGCGGTTACGTCGGTGTTGGTCACGATCTTGGCGTCCAGACGCTTGGCTTCGTGGGTCAGGTTGGTGATCAGGCCGCCGAACTCCGTCCGACCCGGAAGAAGCTGGGCCAAGAGGACTTGCCCGCCCACCTGCTTGCCGCGCTCGTACAGCGTCACGTCATGGCCGCGTTCGGCCGCGACGGCGGCGGCCTTCAGCCCGCCCGGCCCGCCGCCCACGACCATGATCTTGCGCGGCGTCTCGGCCTTGGGTTTGTCGGGATAGCGCAGCTCGCGCCCGGTCTCGGGATGCTGGATGCAGGAGATGGGATAGCCCAGGTGCATATGGCCGATGCAGGCCTGGTTGCAGGCGATGCAGGCGCGAATGTCCTCGGCGCGCCCCTCGCGCGCCTTGGTTGGCATCTTGGGGTCGGCGATCATCGCGCGCGTCATGCCGACGATGTCGGCCTGGCCCGAGGCCAGCACGTCCTCCGCGATCTGCGGCTGGTTGATGCGGCCCGCGACCAGCACCGGCTTGGTGATCTTCGCGCGCACGGCGGCGGCGAAGGGGGCGACATAGCCGTTCTTGATCGCCATCGGCGGCACGATGTGAATGGCCGCGCCCAGCGTCGTCGAGGAGCCCGCGATGATGTTGTAGTAGTCGAAGCAGTTCTTGGCATCGAGCGCCGCGCAGATGGCCACCACGTCGGGCAGCTTCATGCCCATGGGGTTCATCTCGTCGCCCGAGAT
>CADEGL010000003.1:51327-83730 GCA_902826885.1 uncultured Alphaproteobacteria bacterium
TGGCCACCACGTCGGGCAGCTTCATGCCCATGGGGTTCATCTCGTCGCCCGAGATACGGATGCCGATGGGAAAATCCTCGCCCACCGCGGCGCGCACGGCCTGGGCGATCTCGACCACGAAGCGCAACCGGTTCTCGAAGCTGCCGCCGTAGCGGTCGTGGCGCTGGTTCGACTGTTCGTTGAGGAACTGGCCGATGCCGTAGCCTTGGCTCGCCAGGACCTCGACGCCGTCCATGCCGGCTTCGCGGTAGCGCCGCGCCGATGCGCCATAGCGCTCGACGAACTCGCGCACCATGCGCTTGGACATGGCACGTGGCATGGCGTGGAAGCGCTCGTTGGGAATCGCCGACGGGGCATAGGTGATGGGCTTGCTGCCGTCGAAGGCGATGCTCATCTCGCGGCCGGGATGGAACAACTGGCCGAACACCTTGGCGCCGTGGGAATGCACGGCATCGGTGACGAGGCGGAAACCCTTGATGTCCGAGTCGTTCGCGATGGAAAGGTGCCGGCCGGTCTCGTGGACGACCGCGCCCTCGGTCAGGATCAGGCCCGCGCCCCCCTTGGCGCGCTCGGCGTGATAGGCCGCCAGCGCCTCGTTGGCCACATTGGCCCAGGCCAGGCGCGTGTTGTGGCCGGTGGAGGCGATCCGGTTGCGGATCGTCACGCCCTTGAGGGTCAAGGGCGAAAACAGGCGTTCGAAAGGCATCGCTACGTCCCGGTTATGACCGGCGGACTGTAGAGACGGGCCGCTAAGCGATCAATTGGCGCGCAGGCCAAAAGCCTTAGCGATCAGTTCGTACGAGCGCATCCGCGCGGCGAAGTCGGCACAGATGGTGACGATGGATAGCTCGTCGGCGGCGTAGGTCTCGGCCAGTTCCAGCAGGCCTGCCTTCACCTGGTCCGGATTGCCGACGATGGAGCGGCGGCCGCTGCGGCGGAGCAATTCCTCTTCCTGCTCGGTGTAGGAATAGGCCAGAGCCTCTTCGACACTGGGATAGGGCTGCTCGCGCCCCGTGAAGAAGTTCAGCAGCCACAGCTTGCGGCTTGCGGCCAAGATTTTTGCCTCGTCCTCGGTGTCCGCGCACAGGACGAAGGTGGAGACGCTGGCCAAAGGCTTCGCCAGGCGGTGCGAGGGTTTGAAGCCATCCTTGTAGGCGCGCAGCACGGCCTCTCCGCCCGAGCCGGTGATGAACTGGGCGAAGGAGAAAGCGCAGCCGATATGGGCGGCGTAGGCCGCGCTGTAGTCGCTGGAGCCGAGCAGCCACAGCTCCGGCTGTTGGGCGGGCTCCGGCACCACGCGGATACGCGCATAGGGATGATTGTCGGGTAGAGACCCGTCGAGATAGCCCAGCAACATGCCGAGCTTGGGCGCGAAATTGTCGGCGCCTGCTGCCTCGGGCGAAAGCTGCAGCGCTGCGGCCGTGCGCTGGTCCGAACCCGGCGCGCGCCCCAGCCCCAGATCGATGCGGCCGGGATAGAGCGTCTCTAGCATCCGGAACGTCTCGGCCACCTTGAGCGGGCTGTAATGGTTCAGCATCACCCCGCCGGAGCCGACGCGCATGTCCTTGGTTTCCGCCGCGATGCGCGTGATCAGAATCTCGGGCGCGGAGCCAGCGAGGCCGTTGCTGGCATGGTGCTCGGCGACCCAATAGCGGTGATAGCCCCAGCGGTCGCAGGCGCGCGCCAACTCCAGCGATTCGCGGATCGCGTCGCCGGTCGTGGCGCCGCGCCGGATGGGTGACTGGTCGAGGACGCCGAGCGGAATTTTTTGGGTCATGCGCCGGTGGGATCGACGTCCAGACGCGCGACGATGCCTTCCAGCTTGGGCGAGGCCGCGGGATAGCGCGCCATCACCAAGGGATCGTGGCCGGGAATGATGTGGTTGGGCGACGCGGCCAGGCGGCGCAGGGTGCGATAGCCTTCCAGCGTTTCGGTCATGTTGTGAACGATGGGGAAGGGGCGGCCGAGTTCCATGTTGTCGTACATGTGGCTCGCGTCGGACGCCAAGACAACCCAGCCGCGCTTGGTATGCACGCGCACCGACTGCATGCCCATCGTGTGGCCGCCGATCTTGTGCAGCGACAGGCCGGGCGCCAGCTCGCGGTCGCCGTCATGGAACTCGACCCGGCCGGCATAGACCGCGCGCACCATCTGCACCACGTCCTCGACCGAATAGGCGTGGCGGATCGAGGCGTGGCACATGTGGCGGCCGGTGGCATAGGCCACTTCGCCGTCCTGGACGTGGAAGCGTGCCTTGGGGAACCGGTCCATCCCGCCCGCATGGTCGTAATGCAGATGCGTGATGACGACGTCCTCGACCGTCGCCGGATCGACGCCGAGCGAGACCAGGCCTTCCTCAGGCTCGCGGAACCGCTGCCGTCCGCGCCGTGCCGCTTCCTCGGCGCCGAAACCCGTGTCGATCACGAAGCTGCGGCCCGCGCCGCGCACCAGCCACAGGAAATAATCGAGTGGCATGGGGCCTTCATGCGGGTCGCCGCCGACGAAATTGTCGCTGCGGCGGCGCGGAACCGTACCGTAACGGATGGCGAACACTTCGTATTGCGGCATATCAGCCATAGCGCTCTCGCTGCTTTGCGGCCCCGGTGCAGGGCGGCTACCTTACCGGCTCCAAAGTTTCCGCATAAGGCCGTTACGGGAGAGGAAAGACCATGGCATCCGAGAAGTTCGAGCGCGGCCTCAAGATCCGCACCGAGGTCCTGGGCAAGGACTATGTCGAGAAGGCGACCAAGAACGTCGACGACTTCAACCGCGAGTTCCAGCAGATGGTCACGGAATATTGCTGGGGCGGTATCTGGGGCCGCGAGGGGATCATTTCGCACAAGCAGCGCAGCATGCTGAACCTGGCCATGCTGGCGGCGCTCAACCGGCCGCATGAGTTCGAGCTGCACATGCGCGGCGCGCTCAACAACAAGGTCTCGCTGGACGAGATCCGCGAGGTGCTGATGCAGGTGGCCGTCTATTGCGGCATCCCGGCGGGCGTCGAGGCGTTCCGCATCGCGCGCAAGGTGATCGCGGAGGAGAAGGCCGCCGGAGCCAAGCTCTGATGGAAACAATCGGCTTCGTTGGCCTGGGCGCGATGGGCAAGCCCATGGCCGGGCGGCTGGCCCAGGCGGGCCTGAAGCTGATTGTCCACGACAAGGCCGGCACGGCGGAGCGCGCGCCCGCCGGCGCCCGTGCCGCCGGCTCGGTCGGCGAAGTCGTGGCCGATGCCGAGACGCTATTTCTCAGCCTGCCCGACGGAAAGGTGGTGGAGGCTGTGGCGCGTGCGATCGCCGCGGCCAAGCCGCGAAAAACGAATCTGGTGGTGGATCTGTCCACCATCGGCCTCGAGGCCGCGGGCAAGACCGCCGCGATCTTCTCTGGCGCCGGGATCGCTTATCTCGATGCGCCCGTCTCGGGCGGCGTCGCGGGTGCGTCCAAGGGCACGCTGGCCGTGATGGCGGCGGGCTCGAAAGCGGACTTCGCGCGCGTCGAGGCGCCGCTCAAGGCCATGGCCAAGAACCTGTTCCATGTCGGCGAGACGCCGGGGCAGGGCCAGGCCATGAAGCTGCTCAACAACTTCCTGTCCGCGACCGCCATGGCGGCGACCAGCGAGGCCGTCATCTTCGGCGAATCGCAAGGCCTCGACATGGGCACGATCCTGTCGGTGCTGAATGTCTCCACGGGCCAGAACACGGCCAGCAGCGACAAGTTCGTGAACCGCATCCTGACCGGCACGTTCAACGCCGGCTTCACCGTGCATTTGATGGCGAAGGATGTCGGCCTCTACCGCAACGCGGTCGAAGGTGCCGGCACCGCGGCCAAGGTGGGCGAGCCTGTCTCGGCCGTGTGGCGGGAGCTGGACGACAAGATGGGCGCGGAGGACTTCACCCGCGTCTACACCCATCTCGGCGGCAAGCGCGGCGCCTAGCCGTTGACCACGAGGTCGAGCGAGCTTTTGGACAAGGGCTCGGGTCCCTTGGCCGTGACGTGATAGGACTGGCCGGGCGCTGTCGCCAGGCCGGTCTTTTCATCCACCAGAACGGTATGGATGAAGAACACGTTGCCCGGCTCGATCACCGCCGGATTGTTCCGGTACAGCATCGGCCAATCCATCCAGGTCGGCTGGAACACCGCGCCCATGCTGTAGCCCGTCGATGTCTGGCGCACGTGCCGGGATACGCCATGCTTGCCGCAGACGCGGTCATAGGCGGCAAAGACATCGCCGCACGTGTTGCCGGGCTTGAGCGCCGCGGCACTGGCCAAATGCGCCTCGACCGCGATGTCGTGCATCTTGGCTTGGCGCGGCTTCAGCTTGCCGACCACGATCGTGCGCATCATCGCGGCGTGATAGCGCAAGTATGAGCCCGCCCATTCGATGGTCATCTGGTCGTTTTTCTTGAGCGTTTGCCGCCCCGAGATGTACCGGC
Source organism: uncultured Alphaproteobacteria bacterium (assembly GCA_902826885.1). Lineage (GTDB taxonomy): Bacteria > Pseudomonadota > Alphaproteobacteria > CADEGL01 > CADEGL01 > CADEGL01. Next base: position 55,758 of record CADEGL010000003.1, read on the forward strand.
CGAGCAGCGCGCGGCGTCCGGCGCCGATCACCTGGTCATTGGCCGGCCAGTCGGCGCCGCCCTTGAACATCTCGCCCTGCACGGCGGCCAGAATGGTGCCTTCGTTCGCACCCGCCACGGTCAGCCGGTTGGCATGCCGCAGCGCCTTGTCGGCCAAGGAGGCGGCCGTCCGGATATATCCGATCTCGGCGCGGCTTTTGACGCAGCGCAAGCGCGTGACGAGGTCCGACGCATCTTCCAAGGCGCAGAAGCCCTTGAGCGCCGCGCTCAGCTTGCGGTGGATCGCGCCGGTCAGCCCGTAGGCGTCGTATTCGATGCCGATGCGCTTGCCTTTCACGCCGCGCGAGTCCAGGAGGCGCTTCAAGTCGAGCGACGGGTTCGCACCCGGCAGGTTGATCCAGGCGTGGATGTCTTTCCGCGCGAGGATCGAGATTTCGCGTGCAACGATGGCATCGGGTGGGCGCGTCACCAGGAAGATGCGGCCATCGGTGCCGAGATACATGGCCTGGAAGAAGCAATAGCCGAACGTCTCATGGCCGGTCAGGTAGTACATGCTCTCCTGACGAAACATCAGGAGGCCTTTCAAGCCACGCCGCTCCAGCTCCTCGATCGTCTTCTTCTGACGGCTCTTGAACTCGGCGTTCGTGAAGTGGGCCATTGTCGTCCTCCCCTTGTGTTCTTTACGCGAGCTTAGGTTGCCGCGCGCGTTCGTCTCGTTGCCATCTCGCGCAACCAGTCATGCCAATTTGCTATGGCCAAATTTCTATGGGTGTTCCGGCGGTCGGACGGCGCGCGGCTAGTGTACTTCGGGCGACAGCTTGCCGTAGGCGCCGCGGAAATAGAGCAGGGGCTTTTTCGACGGGTCCGTGGCCATATGAATCACCTCGCCGACGAAGATGACATGGTCGCCGCCATCGTAGCGTTCGCGCGTATGGCACTCGAAGCTGGCCAGGGCGCCGATCAGGATCGGGCAGCCTGTCTCCCACGTCGTGTAGGCGATGTTGTTCCATTTGTCCGGATGGGGCCGCGCGAAGTTGCCCGACAGCGCGCGCTGCTCGTCCGACAGGACGTTAACCGCGAAATTTTGACTTTCGAAGAAGGCGCCCAGGCTGTTCGCGCGCTTATCCAGGCTGAACAGGACCAGCGGCGGTTCGAGCGAGACGGAGTTGAAGGAGTTGGCCGTGAAGCCAAGCAACACGCCGTCCGGCCCACAGCCGGTGATGACGGTGACGCCGGTTGCGAAACAACCAAGAGCGTTGCGCAGGCTGCGCTGATCGACGGGTTTTATTTTTTCCACGGGAAACCTCTGGACGGCGATTGCAGCTAGGGCGTGGTCTTGCTGCCGCGCGGCGTCATGGTGATATCCACGTTCGATCCGCCGAAGGTGGTGCGCGCGATCTGGATGGTAGCGACGCGCTCGCCCTGCGAGAAGGTCAGAACGCTTGTCTCGCTGCGCACGGCGGACACCTCGCTCCAACCGAAGCGAGGCATTTGGGATTGGAACGTGTCGAACACCGCCGGCGCGGATTGACTGGTCGACAGCGACAGGCGGCCGATCCAGCGTTCTTGCGCGCCCAGGATCAGCGAGCGGTCCATGTCCATCGTCGAGCCTTCGGGGATCGGGATGTCGTTGAACTGGCCGAAGCCCGTCGGAGTGACCGCGCCGGATTTCTTGGCTTCGGGCGTGGTCGAGGATACGGCCGTCGAGCGGGTGCAGCCCGCGGTCAACGTGGCCGCGACGATTGCGGCCGCGACAATGGCGGTCCGCCGCGCCGTCAACCCCTCGTGAGCTTTGTTCGGTGTCCACCCCATCGGTGGCGTCAACCGTCTCACGCCGTTGTTCTGGCGTCAATATTTCGCGTTCAAAACCGCGATACGGGCAGGTGTTTTCCCCTGCGTCTTTGGTGTAAGGACATCGTCCTGCGGCGGCATCGCCGCCCGTCTTCGAACATCAAGCCATCGAAAGGGATTCGACAGATGTACGAGAAGCTTGCGCTCTTCATTAACGGCGAATGGACCAACGGCAGCGGGCGCGGCGGCGAGGACGTCATCAATCCCGCGACGGAAGCCTCGCTCGGCCGCTTGCCGCACGCGACCGTGAAGGATTTGGACCGCGCGCTCGAATCGGCCGCCAAGGGTTACGAGATTTGGCGCAAGACGCCGGCCTACGACCGCGCACGCATTATCAAGAAGGCCGCCGACATCGTGCGCGCCAACGCGGAATCGATCGCGACCACGCTGACCACCGAGCAGGGCAAGGTCCTGGCCGAGGCGCGCATCGAGGTGAACGTCAGCGCCGACATCCTGGAGTGGTATGCCGAGGAAGGTCGCCGCGCCTATGGCCGCATCATTCCGGGCCGCATGCCGAATCAGCGCCAGATGGTGGTGAAGGAGCCGATCGGCGTTTCCGCGGCCTTCACGCCGTGGAACTTCCCGGCCCTGACGCCGGTGCGCAAGATCGGCGGCGCGTTGGCCGCGGGCTGCGCGCTCATCATCAAGGCGTCGGAAGAGACGCCGGGCACCTGCGTCGCCGTCGTGCGCGCGTTCCAGGAAGCCGGCCTGCCGCCGGGTGTCCTGAACCTGGTCTTCGGCGTGCCGGCCGAGGTCTCCGAGCACATCATCGCCTCGCCGATCGTGCGCAAGTTCTCGTTCACCGGCTCGATTCCGGTGGGCAAGCACCTGGCGCGCATCGCCGCGGACCACATGAAGCGCGCGACGATGGAACTGGGCGGCCACGGCCCGGTCATCGTGTTCGACGACGTCGATGCGGAGAAGGTCGCGGCGGTCGCCGCGGTCGGCAAGTTCCGCAACGCGGGCCAGGTTTGCATCTCGCCCACCCGCTTCTTCGTTCACGACAAGGTGTATGACCGCTTCGTCGAGAAATTCGCCTCCATCGCCAAGGGGATGAAAGTCGGCAACGGCCTCGACAAGGATACGCAGATGGGCCCCATGGCCAACGCGCGCCGCGTCGAAGCCATGGAGAAGCTCGTGGGCGACGCGGTCCAGCGCGGTGCCAAAGTTGCCGCGGGCGGCCAGCGCCTGGGCAACCAGGGTTACTTCTATGCACCCACCATCCTGGCTGACGTGCCGGATGACGCGCGCGTGATGAACGACGAGCCGTTCGGCCCCGTGGCGCCCTGCGTGCGCTTCAAGGAGTTCGGCGAGGTCGTGCACCAGGCCAACAAGTTGCCCTTCGGTCTGGCGGCCTACGCCTTCACCAACTCGACCGAACGGGCGACGGCGGTGGCCGATGCGCTCGAATCGGGCATGGTGGGCGTCAATCATTTCGGCGTCTCTCTGCCCGAGACGCCGTTCGGTGGCGTAAAGGAGAGCGGCTACGGCCACGAGGGCGGGATCGAAGGTCTCGATGCCTATCTTGTGAGCAAATTCGTCTCGCAGCTTCCGACCGCATAAAATTGCATGGCGGGGGATGGCGGCGAATTCGCTGCCATCCCCTTGCTATGGCTGGGTTTTCCCGTTCGCGCTGTCACAGAATGGTCATGCAATCCCAACAATTTAGGGTTGTGAAGCGCGCATAGATCAGGTTACAAAAAAACCCATTGGTTCCACCGCCTCCTCGGGGGGAGGATGACGGCTTCTAGAAACGTATTCCTTACGCTCTGCGTCACTGTCGCCTCGGTCTTTGCCGTCGCTGCAACCGCTGGCCCCAATCCGGGCGGCAAGAAGCCGGTTCCGACCTACAAGGTCGCCCAAAAGCCCACCGCACCCGCGAAGGCCCACAAAGCCTCGGCGCAGAAATCGGCCTCCAAAACAAAGACGGCCCGTAGCCCCGGCATCAATTGCGTCCAGTACGTGCGCTCGGTGTCCGACGTCGAACTGTCCGGCGACGGTTGGATGTGGTGGGACCGCGCCGGCGACCGCTACGAGCGCGGCAATACGCCGCAGCCGGGCGCCGTCATGGTGTTCAAGCGGACCAAGCAGATGGTCCACGGTCATATCGCGATCGTCTCCGAGCTGGTCGACGAACGCACGATCCGTATCAATCATTCCAACTGGGCGCCGCGTGGGGGCCTGCGCGGCCGCATCGATACCGATGTGACGGTCCAGGACATCTCCGACAACAACGACTGGAGCGCGGTGCGCGTCTGGTACGAGAAGGCCGACAATTTCGGCCGCCCCTATCCGATCGCCGGCTTCGTCTACTCGCCCAGCGGTGGCCTTCCCCCGGCCCAGGAGCGGGCGCTCGAGGTTAAGACGACGCCCGTTAAGATGGATCGGAACGCTCCGTTGCAGCCCAACTATCCACCCTACTATCAGGGGCAGCGCCGTTCGGACGAAGCGGCTTCGCTCAACGACAGCGTGTCGACCCAACTGGCCCAGCAGATCGATTGGGCCGCGGATCGCCGCTCGAACTGACCGTCTTTTCCGTTTCAAACTCTTCCTCCCGCCCTGGGCAGCGCCCCCGGGCGCGCTCTATCATGTGGTGCGCGGGCCGCGATGCCGCGCCAATAGAGGGAGGGACGGGCGATGGACGACAAGGTGAAGACGCAGACCACCAAGGACGGCAGCGTCTATCCGGACCGGCGCGTCTGGAACATCGACGAGATCGAGTTCACGCCCTTCAACCGCTACGGCTCGGACGTGTCCAAGCTGTTCTGGGCGCCGCTCACCTTCGATCGCGCGACCGGTAAAGGCTGTTTCCTCATTCGCTTCCTGCCTGGCGGCACTTCGACGCCGCACGAGCATCACGGCTACGAGGAGTTCTATGTCGCCGAAGGCAGCGTCATCGACCATGACGGGGTCGAGTACAAGGCGGGCCACTTCGTCTCGTTGAAGCCTGGCACGAAGCACTTCTCCCATTCGCCCAACGGCGCGCTTCTCGTGGCATGGCTCACGGACAACAACCGCGTGGTGCCCGAGGGGGAGAACCTGTCCTGGGGTAAGCCCACGGGCTGGGCGCTGGACACACCGCACGGCAAGGCCAAGGTGAAAAAGGCGAGCTGATCGACCCCAGCCCGCGCAGCCGATCGGGGGAACGGGTGCACGACCTGCCGCGCGACATCGCGTCGATGAAGCTCTACTTTCAGGTGGGGCGGATCTTCAATGAACTGCGCGCGCGGGGAATCGCCGAGAATGCGCCGCTCCAATGCGGCGATCTGACCGCATTCGACCAGTACCATTATTTGGGCACCGATACGGTCGACGAGGCCGCGCGGCGGCTCGGCGTCTCCGCGTCGAGCCATGTCTTGGACGTGGGTGCGGGCATCGGCGGGCCCGCGCGCCATTTGGCGGCGACCACCGGTTGCCAAGTCACGGCGGTCGAACTGCAGCCGGAGCTGAATGCCACCGCCGCCAGCCTGACCGCCCGTTGCGGCCTGGGCGGGCAGGTGCGGCATCTGGAAGGGGACTTCTTGGCCCACGACGTGGCTTCATGGCACTGCGGCGGCATGGTGAGTTGGCTGGTCTTTCTGCACATCGCCGATCGCGCGGCGCTCTTGCGCCAGATCCGGCGCGCCCTGAAGCCGGGCAGCAAGGTCTTTATCGAGGACTTCTTCAAACGCGGCGAGTTGACGCCCGCGGAGTGGCGCGACATTCGTCAGCAGGTCTATTGCCAGGCCCTGCCTTCGCTCGGGGAATGGCGCGCCCAGTTCCGCGACGCGGGCTTTGCCGAGATCGAGATCACGGACATGACGGAGACCTGGAAGCCCTTCGTCGCGGGCCGCATGAACAGCTTCCGAGCGGAGGAGGCGCGCAACGTCGCCGTCCATGGGCGGCTGGTGTTCGATGCGCTGGACGAATTCTACACCACGATGGACCGGCTGTTCGGCGGCGGAAACCTAGGCGGCATCCGCGTAATCGCGACCAGCCCCTAAGGGCGCGTCAGCGGTCCTCGGCGGCCGAGCGCCAGACTTTCCGGCGATCGAAAACCGTGCTGAGCACCACGCCCGAGCGTTTGACTTGCGCGATGATGCGGCCCGTGATCGGCGACGAGCAATCGGCGTTGGCGCGTTCGACGATGAAGTCTGCGCCGTCGATCTGTTTCGAGCCGCGCAAGAACGACGGGAAATAATAGGACGCGGACAGCGGGTTAGCGCAGACGACCGCCACGCTGTAGCGCCGGTGCAATGCCTTGCCGTCTTCCTTTTCGATGAACTGCTCGAGGTCGGTCGTGGCCTCGCGCAACGAGCTGCCCCAATAGTCGGTTTCGAATCGGCCCGATGCGCCGTGCACGCCGCCTACGAACGCGTTGTAGTAGATGTATTCATAGGGAAACAGCGACGCCATGATCAGCACCTGGAACAGAGCCGCGGCACCCATGATTCCGACGAGACAACGGCCCCATGCAGGCGCTAACCCGGCCACGAGATCCCAAGTGCGATCCCAGGCCAATGCGGCGGCCACGGCAGCCACGGGGACGAGAAAGAGGAAGTGGCGGTAGCCATGGAAGACGTTGGGCCGAAAAACCGCGCAGTACGCGATGGGGAATAAGAGCGCCACCATCAGCACGATATGCGGTAAAGCGCGGCGGGTGTCCGTTCGCGCGCTACTGCGCGCGAGCCAAGCCGCGGCAAAGCCGGCGGCGCCCAAGAGGCCGAACAGCACCGCCTCCGGCAACCGGATCGCCAGCATCAAGGGCAGGTAGTAGAACGGCAGCTGCGAGGGCGACATCCATGTGCCGTCCATCAAGACCTTGCCCGGCCACTGCATCTTCGCGAACGACAAAAGCGCATCGAGCGGATTGAAGGGCGACTGGACCGACCAAGGCCAGAAGATCGCCATCATCAGATAGGCGACGGGCAGGGCGGGAAGAAGCCTCGCGGCGAAGCGCGCCGCGTCGCGCGCGACGGTCGCGAAAGTCTCCGCCCGAAGGCGCAAGGCGCCATGAATCGAAATCGCGATGGCCAGGTAAACCAGGACGAGGCCGCCGCCCACGCGAATGCCCAGCGCACAGCCCAAGGCCAAGCCGAATCCCAGCACGTTGCGCAAGCGGGGCGTGGGGAATTCGAAACCCAGCCGGCACGCAAAGAACAGCGCCCAGATCAATGCGCAGGCAAAAGGGATGTCCTTCGGATTGAAGAAGCTATGGCCATAATAGGCCGGCGTCAGGGCCGTCAATGCGAGGGCGATGGCGCCCGCGCGCGGGCCTGCCAACAGGCGTCCCAGACGCCAGCTTCCCACGGCACCCAGGATACCCACGAACGCGCAGAGAAGATGGCGCGTTTCGTATAGCCCGAAAGGCGAAATCTTTGCCGTCAGTGCCGCGACGATCTCGAACAGACCGCCGTAGTAGAACAGGTTGTCGAGCGAAAAGACCGAACGATCGTGAAACAGCGAGCCATAATAGGCCAGAAGCTTGTCGCCATAGATGCGCTGGATTTCCTCGTCCCAGGTGATTCCGTAGTCACGGAACGTGAGGACCGCCACGACCGCCAGCAAAACGAGAAAACACGCGGCCAGCCGATCCCAAGACAAGTGCGGGAGTTCAGCGCCACCGCGGGTCCCACGAACGCTGCGTGCCGGCATGCTCTCTCGCTGTGTCAGCGGCGCTCGGCGCCGACCTTTTCCGCGCCATGCCAGCCCTCGTCGGGCCCGTCATCGACGCCATAGGTCGCGCGCACGATGAAGAGCGGACGCCCCTTCACCTCGCTGAAGATGCGGCCGATGTAATCGCCCAGGATACCGAGGGTGAGGAGCTGGATGCCGCCCAGGAACAGCACGATCATGATGATCGATTCGTAACCGGGCACGTCCACGCCGTGCAGCGCCGTGCGGATCAGGCGGAACAGGATGTAGAGGAAGGCGAAGCCGGAAATCGTGGCGCCCACGATCGTCCAAACGCGCAAGGGGAAGTTGGAGAAAGCTGTCAGCCCATCGACCCCTAGGCGCAGAAGACCGCGCAGGCCCCATTTTGTCTCGCCTTCGCGCCGCTCCTCCTCGCGATAGGAAATGCCGCCTTGGCGGAAGCCGACCCAACTGTAGATGCCCTTCATGAACCGGGTGCGTTCGGGCATGCGGTTAATCACCGTAACCACCCGGTGGTCCAACAGGCGGAAATCGCCGGTCCCATGGGGGACCGGGACTTCGGACAGCCGATCGAACAAGGCGTAAAAAACCCGGCGCAAGATACGGGTCATCAGTGTCTGGTCCGTGCGCTCCTCGCGCACGGCATAGACGACCTCATAACCTTCACGCCATTTCTCGATCATGCCCGCGATGCGCTCGGGCGGGTGTTGCAGGTCGGCGTCGATAATCACCACGGCATCGCCCGTGGCATGGGACAGGCCGGCGCTGAGCGCGCGCTCCTTGCCGAAATTGCGTGACAGATCCACCACCTTGATCGCGGGGTGGCGCGCGCGCGCGGCCAACAGGCGATCAAGCGTGTCGTCCGAACTGCCGTCGTTCACGCAAACGACATCCCAGGCCAGCCCCAGCCCGTTCAGCACGGGCACCAGGCGTGCGAAGAACGACTGGACGTTGGCGCCCTCGTTGAAGAAAGGCACCACGATGGTCAAGCGCGATGGCGAGGTGGCGGACGCTGGCGTCATGCGCGCGACGTGATCTCTCGGTCCGGTGTCATGGGCCGCTCGTAATCCTGCTCAAGAGCGCCGCCGGCGCGTGACGAGCCTGCCATGTCTTATATAAGCTAGGCGCCTGGAATTCGGAAGGATCGGGCCCAGGTGAGCGCGCAGGCGCCGTCCGCGCCGGCGGGCGGTATTCCTATCATTCTTTGCGCCGACGATTACGGCATCGCCCCCGGTGTCAGCCGCGCGATCCGCGACCTGATCGCTCGGCGGATTCTGACGGCGACCGGTTGTATGACCGCCGGGTCCTGGTGGCCGGAGGAGGGGGCGGCCCTGCGTCCCTTGGCGAGTCTGGCCGATTGTGGGCTCCATATCACTCTCACGGATCAGCCGCCGCTGGGCGCCATGCCGCGCACCGCGCCTGCGGGACTGTTGCCGAGCCTGGGGCGGCTGACGGCAGCGGCTTATACAGGGCGCCTCGATCGCGGCGAGATTGCGGCCGAGATCGACCGCCAGATCGCCCGCTTTTCGGCCGTCATGGGGGCACCGCCCGCCTTTCTCGACGGGCATCAGCATGTCCATCAACTGCCCGTGGTGCGCGATCTGGTGATCGCGCGCGCGAGACAGACAGGCGCGTCTCTTCGCTATGCCACCGAACCTTTGTCCGCGATCCTTCGGCGCGGCGTGGCCGTCGCGCGCGCGGCGGCGATCAGCCTGATGGGCATGGGGCTGCGGCGGCACGGGCAGGCGGCGGGCGTGGCCGGGAACAGCGTCTTCCGCGGCGTACGGGACTTTTCGCCCGGGGAATCTTATCCGCTCCTGTTTCCCCGCTACCTTGAGCGGCCGGTCCCAGGCATGATGATCGCGTGCCATCCGGGGCTGGTCGACGATGCGCTGCGCGCGGTCGATCCGGTCACGGTGCCGCGCGAGGGGGAGTATCGATATTTCATGGACGACGCGTTCGCACGCGATCTCGCGGCGGCGGGCGTTCGTCTGGTCCGGGGAAGCGAAGGCAGGTAGGGGTCATGGAACAGATCGCCATCACCATCATCGCCATCATGGTCTTGTTGGCGACCGCCAGCATGCTGGTGCCGGTGGCCGACCGGCTGCGCGTGCCGCACGCCGTGCTTCTGGCCGCGCTGGGGATGGCGGTCGGCATTGTGACCATCATCGTCGGTTCGGGCTCGGGCACGGACCAGGTGGATGACGCGCTACGCACCTACGACCGCTTCCATCTGGACGCGGAGGTCTTGCTTTACGTTTTCCTGCCGGCGCTCTTGTTCACCGCCGGCCTGACCGTCGACGTCCGGCGCATGCTGGACGAGGTCTGGGCGGTCTTGCTCTTGGCCGTCGTCGCCGTGCTCGTCTGCGCGGGTCTGGTCGGCTTTGCCTTGCACCAGGTGTCGGGCGTCGATCTGGCGACCTGTGTGCTGTTGGGCGCCGTGATCGCGACCACCGATCCCGCCGCCGTCATCGCCGTGTTCCGCGAATTGGGCGCGCCCCGGCGGCTGACCATCCTGGTTCAGGGCGAAAGCCTGCTGAACGACGCGGCCGCCATCGCCATCTTCGCCATCGTGGTCGGCATCCTGAGCGGGCAGCAGGAGGTCGGTGGCGGCATGGCCACCTTCAAGTTCCTGGAAGATTTCATCGGCGGCGCCATCCTCGGCTACCTCTTCGCCCGCGTCGCCTTTTGGCTCATCAAGCGGCTCGACGGCGAACTGGGCGCCGAGATCACCATCACCATCGCGCTGGCGTACCTTTCCTTCATCTTGGGCGAGCGCTATTTCCACGTTTCGGGCGTGGTTGCCGTCGCGGTCGCCTCGCTGACGGTCGCCGCCTACGGCCCCGTGCGCCTGTCGCCCGGCAATTGGAAGACGCTGAGGGAAGTCTGGCACCATCTGGAGTTTTGGGCGGCGTCGCTCATCTTCCTTCTGGCCGCGATCGCCGCGGGCCATGAATTGTCGAATCTGCAATGGAGCGATCTGGGGCTGATCGGCGTTTTGATCGCAGGCGCGATCACCGCGCGCGCCATCGTGCTTTACGGGCTCTTGCCCGGGCTGGCGATGCTGGGCCTCGTGGAGCCGGTGGACGGCCGCTATAAGGCGGTCATCCTGTGGGGCGGCTTGCGTGGCGCGGTCACCATGGCACTGGCCTTGGCCGTCGCGGAAAACCAGGCCTTGCCGGAAGAGACGCGGCGCTTCGTGGCCATTCTGGCCATCGGCTTCGTCCTGTTCACCCTGTTCGTCAGCGCGCCGACCTTGCGGCCGCTTCTGCGCCTTCTGGGCCTGGACAAGCTGGACCCCGTGGAGGCCGCGCTGCGCGAGCGCGTCGTGGCCATGTCCCACTCCAGCCTGCGCGAACAGATCGCGGAGTTCGCCAAAAGCAGCGGGATGGACGAAAAAACGGCCCAGCAATTCGACCTGGCCAAGCCGGAGGACGAGCAGGACGTCCAGTTATCCAAGGCGCAGCGGATGCAGGTGGGCTTGCTGACCTTGGCCTCGCGCGAGAAGAGCCTTTATATCGAGCGCGCGATGGAGCGCGCGGCGTCGCGCCGGCTGGTGGCCATCCTGGTCAGCGCGGCCGATCGTATGAGCGACCGAATCAAGAGCGCCGGCGTCGAGGGGTACAAGAAGGCCGCCAACGATCTGATCGCCTTTCCGCGGCCGTTCCGAATCGCCCATTGGCTGCACCGCCGCTTCGGCTGGAGCCAGTCGTTGAGCCAACAGCTGGCCGATCGCGTCGAGATGCTTCTGATGGCCCAACTCGCGGTGCGCGAACTGATGGCGTTCAACCGGGCCGATATGCGTGCGTTGCTGGGTCAAGGCACGAGCGACCGCTTGGCGGCCATTCTGGAAGAGCGCGCGGAAAGCGTGCGCGACGCGCTGTCGGCGATCACGCTGCAGTACCCCACCTTTGCGACCGCTCTGCGCGAACAGTATCTCGCGCGTACCGTGCTGCGGCTGGAAGCGGCGGACTACGAGCGCATGTTCCAGGACGCGTTGATCAGCCGCGAGGTCTATCGCGATCTGCAACACGAGCTGTCGCACCGCCGCGAGGGGCTGGAACAGCGGCCGGTCTTGGATTTGGGCCTCAAGCTGCAAGCCATGATGCGCAGCCTGCCCATGTTCGCCGACCTGCCGGCCGACAGCGTCGAGAAGATCGGCCGCTTGCTACGGCCCCGCCTGGCGATTCCGGGCGAGCATGTCATCCGCAAGGGCGACAAGGGCGACGCCATGTACTTCATCGCGAGCGGCGAGGTCGAAGTGCGGGTTCCGTCGGGCCCGATCCGGCTCAAGGACGCGGATTTCTTCGGCGAGCTGGCGCTGCTGCGCAACGCGCCGCGCAGCGCCGACGTGGTGGCGTCCGGCTTCTGTCAGCTTCTGGCGCTGTATCGCGGCGACTTCCACCGCTTCCTGCGTGCGAACCCGACGCTCAAGGAACAGATCGAGCGCGCCGCCGAGGCGCGCATGTCGAACGCGCCGGCCTAAAGGCGGCTTGTCCGCGCTTAGTGGTTCGAGCGGTGCAGGATCTTGTCGGTCAGGCCGGTTTCGTAGTCGATGCCGGCCTTGGTCAGCAGCACGCCATGCTCGGGCGAGTTGCGCACCAACCCTTTGCGGTCGAGCGCCAGCCAGACCGATTGGTTGTGCAAGCCCGAGGCGTCTTGGGCCATGACGACCGCGTCGCCGACGTGGAAATGATCGCCATGCGCGTGGGGCAAATGGTTGATGGCAACCTCGTTCGTTTCCGCAACCGGCGTCGACAGACCCGAGGTGCGGGCGATCTGCTGCAGCAGGGTCAGGGTCTTGAGCTGCAGCGGGTTGAGCTTTAGCGGATTGATCTTGGACGGCATGGCGTTCTCCCCTCGGCGCCGCGGGGGCGCCTCTCATCCCACCGGATAGCAAAGGGGGCGGGGCGGCACAAGACGCGGCCGCTCAGGGCCGCGGATCGCCGGGGGCCAGAATCTCGCGCAGATGCGGAACCGATTGCGGGCGCTCGCGCGGCAGGCACAGCATGTTCACCGCCCGCATCGACGCGAAGATATCGGCCCTGGCGTCCAGGAAATTCCGTCGCGAGAAGAGGGGCGGCGCGTGCCAATAGGCGCGATAGTCGAGTGCCAGGATCTGGCCGATCAGTCTCGCCGAATGCTCCGCCATGGCGTTGCCGACATAGAGGGTCGGCCGGCTGCGGCGGATCGTCTCCGCGGCCCCTGCCAGCACCTCGCCCTCGGTCGCCAGCACATCGACCTTGATCAAGTGGCAGGCCGGCAGGTCCAGCGAGTCGACGGTCACGAGCGGGACTGGCTCGCCCGAGGTCCATTTTCCCAGGATCAGCGAGCCGAAATCGCCGTCGCGGCCATAGTCGATGCGCGGCACCAGCGTTTCGCCGTCCGTCGAGCCCGCCGCGGCCAGGTAGGCGTGGATGTTGGGCAGGCGGTTCAGGGCCGCGTTGCCGCACAGCATCTGGAACAGGGCGCGCTGGGGCTCGATGGCAATGACGGACCCGGTCATCCCCACCATGCGCGCGAGTGCGATCGTGTGGCTGCCGACATGGGCGCCGACATCCACGGCCACCTGGCCGGGCTGGATGGCCGCCCGGAAGACACCGACCTCGTCCTCCATATATTCGCCATAGACGTCCAACGAGCGGCCGACGATCCGGTCGGTGCTGAAATACAGCATGGGGCCGTGACGGCAGCGCCGCAGCCGGACCGGCCCGCTCTCCAGTAGGACTTCTCCGGCCATTCTCCCCCCGGCGCCGGTTCTCCGCCGGCGTCACGCAACCAGTATGCCAGCCGGGCTCCCGGCCCGGCCATATGGCCGTCGGTCAGCGCAGGTAATCGTGCAGGACGCGCCCGTAGGGCAGGGTGGCGTCCGCGATGAAATGCCGCCCACCCACGACCCGGCGGACCGGGAGGTCCGCGACCGGTGCGTTGACATGGGGGATCAGGTGCAGCCGGGCCGGCCCGGTCCAGGAACCCTTCACCGTGATGTGGGTCATGTTGTAGGCGACCAGTTGGGCGATGGCGGGCTTGCCGTCCACATCGGGGATCAGCTTCAGGTTCACTTGTGTCTTCGACAGGGACGCCACGGTCTTCTTCGGGTCGCGGGCGAACACTTCGTGCTTGTAGGCCATGGTGCCCACGGCCACGGTCTGGCCGGCATAGACCAGGGTGCCCGTCAGCGTATCCTTCGCCAGTTCGAGCGTGGGATGGGCGTGCTTCTTGGGAAAGCCCCAGATCTCGCGGCCGGCCGCGATGGGCGGCTCGTCGTCGAGGTACATCTGGACCGTGAAATTGCACGGCTCGCCCTTATAGGTGCAGGGAATGACGGTGCCCGTCTCGGTGTAATCGCCGAAGCCGGAACTGTCCGGCATGCGGATGAATTCATAGAAGACGATATTGTCGGGCGTGGGCTCCAAAGGCTCGGGCACCGCGGCGCGGATGGCGGCCGGATCGCTCTCGTACATCACGATGAAGTACTGGCGGTCGATGAAGCGGAACGGGCCGTGCGGATAGCTGGGGCTGATCGCCGGCATGGACGGAAGCTTGAGGATTTCGTCACGCTTCATGGCTGATGCTCCTTTGCGGGGTGGCGCCCGTCACGCATGGGTAACATGGCAGCGATAAACCGGAAACACCCTGGACGATGTCCAGCCGCGGGCGCAGTCTTGGACCGCTGGAGAGGGCGATGGACGCGATTGATACGCTGTTCGGCTTGATGAGCCGCATGGGCGCCATACGATATGGCTCCGAGCCAGTCTCGCAACTCGACCATGCCCTGCAATGCGCCGCGCTGGCCGAACGGGAGGGGGCTCCGCCGCAACTGGTTACCGCCGCGCTTCTTCACGATATCGGCCATCTTACGGCCGATGATGAAGGCGCCGCGTTACAAGGCGTCGATGCCCGCCACGAGATCGACGGCTCGGGCTTCCTGGCCGCGTGGTTCGGCGGCGAGGTGACGCGGCCGGTACGCCTGCATGTGGGCGCCAAGCGTTACCTTTGCGCGGTCGAACCGGCTTATTTCGATGGGCTGTCGGCGGCCTCGGTGCGCAGCCTGGCGCTGCAAGGCGGACCGTTCTCGGCCGACGAAGCGCGCCGCTTCATCGCCCAGGCCCAGGCGCCCCAGGCCGTGCGGCTGCGCCGTTGGGACGACGGCGCCAAGGTGCCGGGCGCCGCGACGCCGCCCTTGGCTCATTACCGCTTGCATCTGGAAGAGGCATTGGCCGCGCGGCGTTAGGCCGCGCGTTGTCAACCTTCGGCGATTTGCTTCGCGTAGCGCTTGCGGTCGTTGATGTCGAGATAGCGCTTCCGCAGGCGAATCTTCTCCGGCGTGATCTCGATCAACTCGTCATCGCCGACATAGGAGATGGCGCGCTCCAGCGTCATCGTGATCGGCGGCGTCAGGACCACCGCGTCGTCCTTGCCGGCCGCGCGGATGTTGGTGAGCTGTTTGGCCTTGAGCGGGTTGACGTCTAGGTCCTGGCCGCGGGCGTGCTCGCCGATGACCATGCCCGGATAGACCTTGTCGCCCGGCGAAATGAAGAGGGGGCCGCGCTCCTCCAGATTCCACAGCGCATAGGCGACGGCCACGCCGTTCTCGCGGCTGATGAGCGCGCCCGTGTGTCGCGCGCCGATCGTGCCCTTGTACGGGGCATAGCTGTGGAACAGGCGGTTCAGGACGCCCGTGCCGCGCGTGTCGGTCATGAACTCGCCATGGAAGCCGATCAGCGCGCGCGACGGTGCATGGAAGACTAGGCGCTGCTTACCTCCGCCCGAGGGGCGCATCTCGATGAGGTCGGCGCGACGCTCGGACAGCTTCTGGACCACGACGCCCGAATGCTGCTCGTCCACGTCGACGACGACTTCTTCGATCGGCTCCTGGCGCTGGCCGGTAACCGGGTCGCTTTTCATCAGCACGCGTGGGCGGCTGACCGCCACCTCAAAGCCTTCGCGGCGCATGGTCTCGATCAGGACCGCGAGCTGCAATTCGCCGCGTCCGGCGACCTCGAAGGCATCGTTGCCTTCGGTCGGTGTGACGCGGATGGCCACATTGCCCTCGGCCTCGCGCATCAAACGGTCACGGATCAGGCGCGACGTCACCTTGTCGCCCTCGGTGCCCGCCAGGGGCGAATCGTTGACCGAGAAAGTCATGGCCAAGGTTGGCGGATCGACAGGCTGACCGGCCAAGGGCTCGTTCACCTCGAGCGCGCAGAGCGTGTCCGCCACGTTGGCCTTGGTGAAGCCGGCCAGCGCCACGATGTCGCCTGCGCCCGCTTCCTCCAACGGTGTCCGCTCCAGGCCCCGGAAGGCCAGGATCTTGGTCACGCGCACCTGCTCGATGGTCTGGCCGTCGCGCGACAAGGCCTTGTAGTTGGCGTTGGGCTTGATGGTACCCGAGGCGATGCGGCCGGTCAGGATGCGCCCCAGATAGGGGTCGCGCTCCAAGGTGGTGGCCAACATGGCGAAGGGGCCATCGGCGCTCACTTTGGGCGCGGGCACGTGCTGGCGGATCATCTCGAACAAGGGGTCCAAGCTGTCGCGAGGGCCATCCGGCTCCAACGCCGCCCAGCCCTGCTTGGCCGAGGCGAAGACGGTGGGGAAATCGAGCTGCTCGTCGTTCGCGTCCAACAGGGCGAACAGGTCGAACATCTCACTCTGCAC
This sequence comes from uncultured Alphaproteobacteria bacterium, assembly GCA_902826885.1. Classification (GTDB taxonomy): domain Bacteria; phylum Pseudomonadota; class Alphaproteobacteria; order CADEGL01; family CADEGL01; genus CADEGL01. The sequence goes on from CADEGL010000003.1 coordinate 71,901, forward strand.
CTCGTGGGCGCGTTGGTCGGGCCGGTCGACCTTATTGACGACGACGATCGGACGCAGGCCCAGACGCAGCGCCTTGCCCAGCACGAACTTGGTCTGGGGCATCGGACCCTCGGCCGCGTCCACTAGGACCAGCACGCCGTCCACCATCGACATGATGCGCTCGACCTCGCCGCCAAAGTCGGCGTGGCCCGGCGTGTCGACGATGTTGATGCGCGTGTCTTTCCACTGCACCGAAGTGCATTTGGCTAGGATGGTGATGCCGCGCTCGCGCTCTTGGTCGTTCGAATCCATGACGCGTTCCGCGACTTGCTGATTCGCGCGGAAGGTGCCGCTCTTGCGGAGCAATACGTCGACGAGCGTCGTCTTGCCGTGGTCGACGTGGGCGATGATGGCGATGTTGCGGAGTTCCATGGGCCTAAGCCTAAAAATACAGCGCGGTCGGATCGCTCCGGCCGCGCGTGGGGGGAATATCGTGTCTCGGCGGTTGTTCGGCAAGGGCAATCGCGCCGAAACCCCGCTTTCGCCTCCCTTCAGTGCAGCTTCTATGCCAAGATCGCCGCGGTTTCCGCTGCGCAGATTGCTCGTAAGACCATGGCACAAAACCGGAAATTCCGCCGGGCTGCCGCATCCCGGGGCGCGGCACTGGGGTCCGCCCCCGCCGCGCGCCAGAAGGCCGCGGCCGCGCCGCCGGATGGGAAACCCGAGGTGATCGATCCCAAGGCGGTCTTCCAGGCCGGCCTCGCGCATTACAACGCGGGCCGCCACGCCGAGGCCGAGATCGTCTTCCGCCGCCTGATCGCGGGTCTCGAAAAGGGCGCGGCGCCTGCGTCGCGTGACGTGAGCCTGGCTCAGGCGCTCAACGCGTTGGGTGTCATGATGCGTGTCCAGCACCGCTATCCCGAGGCTATCGCCCTCTACGAGCGCGCGCTGCAATTGGACGACAAGAACCCCGGCGTGTTCAGCAATCTCGGCAACGCGCTCAAGGACGCGCACGAACTGGACGGTTCGATCGAGGCGCACCGGCGCGCGTTGGCGCTCAGCCCCAACGACGCCAAGATCAACCACAATCTGGGCGTCTCGCTGGTCCAGGCCGGGCGCTTCGCCGAGGGCATCGCGGCCTACGACAAGGCCTTGTCCATCACGCCCGATTTCGCCGACGCGGCCTGGGACCGGGCGCGCGCCTTGCTCTATCTCGGTGACTTCAAGCACGGCTGGCCGGCCTACGAGGCGCGCTGGGGTCTGGCCGAGCAGAAGGGCCGCAAGAAGCCGGGCGTGCAATGGCGCGGCGAGGATTTCGCCGGAAAACGCCTGTTCATTTACGGCGAGCAGGGCTTCGGCGATTCGATCCAATGCATGCGCTACCTGCCGCTGGTGAAGGCGCGCGGCGGCACGGTGATCTTCGAGTGCCAGCCCACGCTGATGCCTCTGGCCGAAGGGCTGGGCGCCGATGAATTGGTGCCGCGTACCCCCGGCACGCCGCCACCGCAATGCGATCTCATCATTCCGCTTCTAAGCCTGCCGGAGATCTTCACGCCGGATCTCGCTTCGATTCCGGCCGCGGTGCCTTATCTGCGCACGCCGCCCGGCCGCGCGGCCAAGTTCGACGAAGCGTTCGCGCGGGCGGGCCGGAAGCTCAAGGTCGGCATCGTCTGGTCCGGCAGCATCACCTTCAAGGGCAACCGCGACCGCGCACTGCGCCTGGCCACGTTCCTGCGCCATTTCACCTTGCCCAACGTCCAGCTCTACAGCCTTCAGAAAGGCCCGCCCGAGGTGGAGCTGAAGCTGGCGCCGCGCGACGCACCGATCATCGACCTGTCGCCGCTGTTGGGCGACTTCGCCGACACGGCAGCGGCCATCGACGGGCTGGACCTGGTGCTGATGACCGACAGCGCCGTCGCGCATCTGGCCGGCGCCATGAACCGGCCCGTGTGGGTGCTGATCTCCTTCGTCGCGCATTGGCTGTGGCTGGCGGACCGGGAGGACAGCCCTTGGTACCCGTCCATGCGTTTCTTCCGCCAGGTACGCCCAGGCGAATGGGGTCCGGCGATGGGCCAGGCGCGCGCCGAGTTGGAAGCCGTGGCCGCCGGCGACCGTTCGCGCCTGCCGCCCCGGCGCTAGAGCACCCGCCGCGCGCGCGTTTCGGTTTCCCCGGCATCGCCGTCGGCGTTCACCCGGCTCCAGTTCATCGCACCGAGATCGAAGCCGGTCTGGCGGCGCAGCACATCGACGGTCGCATCCGATGCATCGCCCCGCCGCGCGGCGATGCGCGCCTCCAGCACGGCTTGCGATCCTTCGAGCCACAGCCCGCGGAACGCCACACCGGCCTTGCGCGCGACGGCTTCGATGGATGCGCGCTCGGCGGGATCGGCAAACACCGCGTCGGCTACAACGGCGTGTCCGGCGGCCAAGGCATCCGCCGTCCGCTCGCACAAGCGCGCATAGACAGCTTCGCTGGCTTCGCGCGTGTAGGATTCGGCGGGCAAGCGCGTGGCGGGATCGACGCCGGCTATCTCCTTGCGGATCAGGTCGCTGCGCAGAACGACCGCGCCCGGCGCCGCGCCGAACGAAGGCGCCAGCGTGCGCGCCAGGGTGGACTTGCCCGTTCCCGACAGGCCGCCGACCGCGATGAGGCGCGGCGGCGGCGGCGCCAGAAGCGCCAGTGCCAGCGTCAGATACTGCCGTGCCTCCTCGGCCTTTGTTTCGGCTTTCGCACCTGTTGATTGTGCGTGGGCCGCGCCAGCGACGTGAGAGCGGATGGCGGCGCGGTTGGCCAGGAACACCGGCATGAGCGCCAACCCGTCCCACTCGCCCGTGTCCGCCAAATAGCGGTTGAAGACGGTGTTAGCCGGAACGCGCAAGCTGCGCTTCTCCAGGTCCATCAGGAGGAAGGCCAGATCGTACAACACGTCGATGCGCGCGATGGCGTCGTCGAACTCGATGCCGTCGAAGGGCGTCGGACACCCGTCCAGCATCACGATGTTGCGCAGATGCAGGTCGCCGTGGCACTGGCGCACCTTGCCAGCCGCGCGGCGGCGTTCGAGCAAGGTTGCGTTGCGCTCCAGCGCCGCGCGGAGTTCCGCGTCGAGTTGCGCGACCTTGCTCATGTCTAGGATCTCCGGCCCATAGGCGCGGAAGGCCTCCAAATTGGTGTCGAACACCTCGCGCAAGGGCCCCGCGCCACCCGCCTCGCGGTGAACCTCGATACCGGCGTGAAAGCGGGCGATCTCGTCGGCCAATTTCTCCATCACCGCCGCGTCGAGGCGGCCGTTCTCCGCCATGTGATCGAGCACGCCGTCCTCGGCGAAGCGTTTCATCACGACAACCCAATCGAGGACCGGCCCCTTGCCGTCGAGGGACAGGCCGCCATTCGTCGCGCGCGTCACCGCGGTCACGCGTTCATAAATCTCGGGGGCGGTGCGGCGATTGAGCGCCAGTTCGGATTCGCACATGCGCCGGCGTTTTTCCGGCGTGGAATAATCGAGATAGGGCAGGCGGATCGCGCGCTTCAACTTGTAGGCGCGCGGCCCCGCCAGGAAAATGATGGAACAATGGGTGTCGATGCGTTCGATCTTCTTCGCACCGTCGAAGTTGGACGGCTCGGATAGGAACGCGATGATCTCGTCTTGCTCGGCCATGCGGCGACCTTAGCCGAGTTCCGCGACGGTTCAACCCGCCGCTGTTCCGAGCGCTGTTTCAATTTGGTGTCTCATGCTTCGACAAGTTCAGCACGAGTTTTTTGGCCTTACTCTGAGCTTGTCGAAGGACGGGGCCTAAAAAGAACGCCGCCCTATTCGGTCAGGATCAGCGCGTCGTCTGGACGCCACGACAGGAAGACCTCGCTGTCCACACGCCAACGCGCGCCGCTCTCGCCGTCGTTGGCGATGCTGGCCGTCACCGTGCGCCCCGTGCCCAGATCGATGACGATGCGGCTCTCGTCGCCGTAATAGGCGATATGCGTCACACGGCCCTGCAAATTCGTGCCGTCGTCCGTCAAGGGCGCGGCGGAAAGCCGTATCCGTTCCGGCCGCACCATCAGCGTGACCGCGCCGGAGACGGACCGCTCCATCCGCCCGGTCAAAAGACCGAGGTCGGGGCAATTCACGACCGCTATGCCGCTTCCTTGATGCGTGACCGTGCCGCCGAAGAAATTGGCCTTGCCGATGAAGTCGGCGACGAAGCGGCAATTGGGTGTTTCGTACAGGCCGCGCGGATTGGCGATCTGGCGGATGCGGCCTTTTTCCATCACCGCGATGCGGCCTGCCATGGACAACGCCTCGTCCTGGTCGTGCGTCACGAAGACGAAAGAGATGCCGACGGATTCCTGCAACCGCACCAATTCCAGCCGCATGGTTTCGCGCAGCTTGGCGTCCAAGGCCGACAGTGGCTCGTCGAGCAGCAGCACCTTGGGCCGCTTCACCAGCGCGCGCGCCAACGCCACGCGCTGTTTTTGGCCGCCCGACAGCATATCGGGCCGCCGCTTCTCCATCCCCTCCAGCCGCACCAGCGCCAGCGCTTCCGTGGCGTGTCGTGTGGCATCCTTGGCGTTCATGCCGCCCGCGCGCAGGCCATAGGCCACGTTTTCGGCCACCGTCATGTGCGGGAACAGGGCGTAGGATTGGAAAACCATATTGACCGGTCGCCGGTTGGGCGGAACGCCGGTCATGTCCTTGCCGCCGATGATGATGCGCCCGGCATCGGGCGTCTCGAAGCCGGCCAGCATGCGCAGAAGCGTGGTCTTGCCGCAGCCCGATGGCCCAAGAAGGGCGAAGAACTCGCCTTGCGTCACCTCGAAGCTGGCTTGTTCCACGGCGGCGTCGGCGCCGAAGCGCTTGCTGACGCCCTCGACGGCGATGACGTCGCTCATCGCCGCGCCTCACGGTCGAGACGCGACTGGATCGCGATGCCGCCCAGCACAAGGGCCACGGTGATCGCGATCAGTACGGTCGCGGCCGCGTTCATCTCCGGCGGCACGCTGAAGCGGACCATGGAATAGATCTTTAGCGGCAAGGTGGTCGAGCCCGGCCCCGAGGTGAAGAAGGTGATGACGAAGTCGTCGATGGAAAGGGTGAAGGCGAACAAGGCGCCGGTGACGATGCCCGGCATAGCGAAAGGCAGGACGACGCGCCGCATGGTCAGCCAATCACTGGCGCCGAGATCGCGCGAGGCTTCCTCCAGCGCCGGGTCGAAGCCCTGCATCCGGGCCCGCACGACCACGGCCACGAAGGGGATCGAGAAGGCGATGTGGCTGGCCGTGATCGTCATCAGCCCCAACGGCAAGTCCAAAAGCGCGAAGAAGGCCAAGAGCGCGATGCCCATGCATACCTCGGGGATTACGATGGGCAAATGCAGCCAGCTTTCATAGGCCGCGCGGCCGGGGAAGCGAAAGCGCGCCAGCGCCATGCCAAGCGCCGAGCCCAGGATCGTCGAGACCAGGGTCGAGCCGCTCGCCACGATCATGCTGTTCAGGAAAGCCTCGTGCAGCGCCGCGTTGTCGTAGGCGAGGCCGTAGTTGCGAAGGGTGAAGCCTTCCCACAGCACGTTGCGGCGGCTGTTGTTGAAGCTGAAGGCCACCAGCATGACGATGGGGAAATAGAGGAACAGGAAATTGGCGGCGAAGATGGCCAGCATCCACGGGCGCCGCCCGTATTCCAGCGGCCGCGCCGCGTGTGTGCGGCGGACGATCATGCCGGCGCCCATTCGCCGCGCCGCCGGTGCCCGAGCGCGCGCAGCCACAGGAACAGGAAGGTCGCATAGAGCAGCAGCAGCGACAGGGCGGAGCCATAGGGCCAGTCGCTCGAAGCGCCGAACTGCTGGGCGATCAGGTTGCCGATCATCATGCTGTCCGAGCCGCCCAGGAGGTCGGCCGCGACGAAGTTGCCCAACGCCAGGATGAAGACCAGGACGGTGCCGGTCGCGAGGCCCGGCATGGACAGCGGCACGATGACCGAGCGGAAGGTTCGTCCGTGCCCCGCGCCGAGATCCAGGCTGGCCTCCAGGTGCGCGCGATCGAGCTTTTCCAGCACGGCGTAAAGCGGCAGCACCATGAACGGAAGATGGATGTGGACCAACGCGATGATCACGGCCCAGTCGTTGTAGAGAAGCTCCAGCGGAACGAACGGGCCGAGCGCGTCCGGCCAGCCCAGCGCCGCGAACGCCGCCTGGCCTTTCGCGTGCGTCCATTCCAGCGCGTTGTTCAGGTGCCCCTTGGTGCGCAGGACGGCGATCCACGCATAGGTGCGGATCAGAAGGTTGGTCCAGAAGGGCAGGGCGACGAGCGCCAGAAGCGGGGTCTTCCACGGGCGCGGCGCGAAGGCGATGCCGAGTGCGAGGGGAAAACCCATGACCAGGCAGGCCGCGGTGACCGCGGAGGCGATCCAGAAGGATTTCCAAAGGATGCCGAGCGTGACCCAGTCGAAGGCGCGGCCATAGTTTTCGAACGTGAGGGTAAGGATCGTTTCGCCCGCGTCGCCTTGCTCGCTCACGCTGTATAGCGCGATCAAAACCAGCGGCAGGGTGAAGAAGACGACGAGCCACAGCGTTCCCGGCGCGAGCAGCGCCAGGAACAGAGTGCGCCGTTTGCGCCAGGTCTCCATCGGGCGCCGCCGTCCGATCCGGTCCGCGTCAAGCCGAGCGGATCTTTGTCCAGGCGTCGTCGTAGAGTTTCGTGACCTTGCTGCCCAGGTCGATCAGCGACTCGCATTTCGCCAGCGCGGCTTCGGAAGGATAGATGGCCGGATTCTTCAGATCGTCCGGATTGATCAGCTTGCGCGCGGCCAAGTTGGGCGTGGCATAACGGATCGTGTTGGCGATACCGGCGTTGACCTTGGGGCCGTTGACGAAATTGATCCAGGCCAGGGCGTTGTCGGGATTGGGCGCGCCCGTGGGGATGCACAAGCAATCGGTCCAACGCATGCCGCCTTCCTTGGGCAGGCTGTAGCTGAGATTCTGGTCTTGCTTCATCACCTGTACGATGTCGCCGTTCCATTCGACGACCATGTTCGCGTCGCCGGCCAGAAGCACGTCCTGTCCCGAATCGGGCGAGAAACTCTTGATGTTCTTCTTGGCGCGGATGAACAGGTCGCGTGCCTGGGCGATCTCGGCGGGGTTCGTGCTGTTCAGGCTGAAGCCGAGATACTTGAGCGCCGCGCCGATCATCGCGCGCTGGTCGTCCAGCACCACGATGCTGCCTTTCAGCGCATCGGCTTCGGGTCCGAAGATGTAGGACCAGCTGTCGGGCGTGCCCTTGATTGCCGGCATCCGGTAGCCCAGTCCGACCGTGCCCCACATATAGGGAATCGAGAATTTCGAGCCGGGGTCGTATTTCGGATCGAGGAAGGACGGGTCGATATTGGCCAGGTTGGAAATCTTGCTCTTGTCGATGGGCAGCAGCTTTTTTGCCGCGATCATCTTCTGAATCATGTAGTCGCTGGGGACGATGATGTCGTAACCCGGATTGCGGGTCTTCAGCTTGGCGAACAGCTCTTCGTTGTTGGCATAGGTGTCGTAGCGGACGGTGATGCCAGTCGCGGCGGTGAAGTCGTCGATCGTGTTGTCGCCGACATAAGTGTCGAAGCTGTAGATGTTCAGCTTGCCGCCTTTCTTCTGGGCGAAGGCCGCGCTGGGAAGAAGCGAGGCGGCGGCGAGGCCGGCGCTTCCGGCCAGGAAGCGGCGGCGTGTCAAAGGCGTGGGCTTGCGGATCATGGCTTCGGTTCCCCCATGGCGACGTCAGGTCCGGTCGCGTTTCGCCTCGAAGATACGGGCCAATTCGGCCGCATGGAAGGCGCGCGCCTCGGGTCCGTCCTCGCGCCCGTCGTAGAGACCCAATTCGGCCGCCAACAGGAAGAAGCCCCGTCCGGGCAGTCCGGCCGGCCCCCGGCTGACGGCCAAGGCGGCCAGCAAGGGGCGGCCCGCGGCGGCGTCCTCGCGCAAGAGGTCCTCTAGCGCCAGCGTCAATTTGTGGATCGTGTGGGGCGGCGGCACTTGCACGCGCGCGGCCAAATCCTTGTAGGTCGCCGTGCGTCGCTCCGCCGCCAGCTCGGCCAGCGCATCCCGCAGGCGTGGCAGGAACTCGGTCATTGTCCGCGCGCGGCCTCCTCGCTGCGGATGCGATACGACAGCAAAAGCCCGTTGGCCAAGGAAAAGATCAGCGCCACGTCCCAGGCGCCGAACGACAAGGGCAAGAGCGCGATCTCCGCCGCGACAATCGCGTAGTTGGGATGGCGCAGCCAGCGATAGGGGCCGCGCCGGACGGTGGGCGCGCCGGGCGGCACGATGATCCGCGTGGTCCAATAGGGCCCGAGACTCGCGATCACCCAAACGCGCGCGAATTGCAGCAGGGCGAAGGGCGTCAGAAACAGCCAGCGGATCGGCGCGTCATCGGGCACCCAGACCAGAAGCGTCCCTAGCCACGCGGCATGAAGGGCCACGATGAAAGGATAGTGGCGCGCACCGTGCTCGACCGCGCCCACCGCCAACAGGCGCCGCGTGTTGCGCCGCGCGATCGCCAATTCGATCAGGCGCTCCGCGGCGACCAACGCGACCACGATTTCGACCGGGCTCATGTATCGTCGAGCAGAAGGAACGCCGCGGTGAAGCCGGGGCCCAGCGCCGACATCAAATGCCGCCCGCGCATTTCCTTGGCCAGCATGCGTTTCAGCACGAACAGGACGGTGACGGCCGACATGTTGCCGTGCTCGCGCAACACCGCGCGCGCGTCGGCCATGCCGCCCTGGGCCATGCCAAAGGCCGTTTCCAAGGCATCCAGCACCTTGGCGCCGCCGGGGTGGCACACCGTGCCCGCCAGGTCGTCGAGGGTCAGGCCCTCGCGGCCCAAGAACCGCTCGGCCGCCGCGCGCAGTTCGGTGCGGACCAGGTTGGGGATATCGCGCGAGAACAGCACGCCGAATCCGTCGTCCTCGATATGCCAACCCATGACATCGAGCGTGCCGGGCCAGGTATGTTCGCCCCATGCCGCCAGGCGCATGCCGTCGTCCCTGTGGGTCAAGAGCGCCGCGGCCGCGCCGTCGCCGAACAGGGCCGTGGCGATGATGTTGCTCTTGTCGTCGTCCGCGCTGCGGAAGGTCAGGCCGCACAGCTCGACCACCACGACCAGCACGTTCGCGCCTGGGAGCGCGCGCGCCATCGCGGCGCCGCGCGAAAGTCCCAGCACGCCGCCCGCGCAGCCCAGGCCGAAGATGGGCAGGCGCTGCACGTCGCGGCGAAAGCCCATGCGCTCGGCCAACAGCGCGTCCAGGCTGGGCGTGGCGACGCCGGAGCTGGAGACGGTCACGATCGCGTCGATCTCGTCCACGCCCATGCCGGTATGGCCGAGGCATTTCTCCACGGCCTCTTCGGCCAGCTTGGCCGCGTGCTCGATATAAAGGCGGTTCTTGTCGGCCCAGCCGTGGGGTTGCGCGTACCAATCCAGCGGCACGCAGGAATGGCGCTGTTCGATGCCGGCGTTCTCGAAGGCGGGCAGCAGGCGCTCGATCTCGGAACCGCGCTTGTCGCCGAACAGCGCGCGGGCGAAGCGCGCCACGTCCGCTTGCCGCAGGACATGGGGCGGCGAGGCCGTGGCCAGAGCCGTCAAGCGGACCGGGGAAAGGGGCGAGCGATGCACGCCTCTAAGGTGGGGGTTTCGGTGGTCTCGCGCCAGCCGGGATTCGCGGCAGATGCATGGTCCGTAACCGCTTGGTAACGTCGCGCGGCGGGGAGGCGTTTCATGATCGAACTGGTGCAGGTCTCACGGACGGACGGCGTGGCCACCGTCACTCTCAACCGGCCCGACAAGCTGAACGCGCTCAACAAGGCGATGTGGCAGGGCGTGGACGCGGCCTTTCGCGCGCTCGGGCGCGACGAAGACGTGCGCTGCGTCGTGCTGACGAGCGCGGGCGGCAAGGCTTTCAGTCCTGGCGCGGATATCGCGGAGTTCGGCACCGAGCGCGCCGACGTGGCGCAGGCTACCGCCTATGGCGGGCTGATGCACGGCGCCATGGGTGCCATTGGCATGTGCCCGCATCCGACTTTGGCCGTGATCCATGGCATCTGCGTCGGCGGCGGGCTGGAACTGGCGGCCATGTGCGACCTGCGCATCTGCGGTGCGTCCAGCCGCTTCGGCGTGCCGATCAACCGCATCGGCGTCGTCATGGCCTATCCGGAGATGGAGGCCTTGATCGGTCTGGTCGGGCGCGCGGCGGCGCTGGAGATTTTGTTCGAGGGCCGCGTCTTTGGCGCGGACGAGGCGTTGCAGAAAGGGCTGGTCAACCGCGTGGTCGCGGACGACCAGGTCGCGGCCGAAGGGCAGGCGGCGGCGCGGCGCATCGCCGACGGCGCACCCTTGGTCAATCGCTGGCACAAGAAATTCGCGCGCCGGTTGGGCGAGGGCATGCCGTTGTCGCCGCAGGAACAGGCCGAGGGCTTCGCCGCCTTCGGCACCGAGGATTTCCGCGAGGGGGTGCGCGCGTTTCTCGCCAAGGAGAAACCGCGCTTTAGGGGACGCTGACGATGGCGGGTGCTCTTCAAGGCATAAAGGTCGTCGAGCTGAGCCACATCATGGCCGGGCCGACCTGCGGGCTGATGCTGGCCGATATGGGCGCGGACGTGGTGAAGGTGGAACGCCTGCCCAACGGCGACGACACGCGCCGCTTCGCCCCGCCCAAGATCGGCGACGAATCGGCCGCCTTCCTGATGATGAACCGCAACAAGCGCGGCATCGCCGTCGACTTGAAGAACGAGGGCGGCCGCGCGGCGCTGAAACGCCTGATGACGCGCGCCGACGTGGTGATCGAGAACCAGCGCAAGGGCGCCATGGAGCGCTGGGGTCTCGGCTACGAGGAATTGCGACGCGAGAATCCCGGCCTGATCTATTGCGCGATCAGTGGCTATGGCCGCACCGGCCCCTATGCCGAGCGCGGCGGCTTCGATCTGGTGGCGCAAGGCATGAGCGGCCTGATGAGCATCACGGGCGAGGGTCCGGGCCGCCCGCCCGTGAAGGTGGGCGCGCCCATGACCGACATCACGGCCGGCATCCTCTCCGCCATGGGCGTGCTGGCGGCCTATATCCATCGCCTGCGCACGGGCGAAGGGCAGATGGTGGACGCCTCGCTGTTCGAGGCCGGCATCACCCACACCTATTGGCAATCGGCCATCGCACTCGCGACCGGCGTGGCGCCGGGGCCGATGGGCTCGGCCCATCCTCTGTCCGCGCCCTACCAGGCCTTCGCCACCTCCGACGGCTGGGTCACCATCGGCGCGGCCAATCAAAAGAACTGGCTGCGGCTGGTGGAGCTTCTGGGCGCGCCGCACCTCAAGGACGATCCGCGCTTCGCCGATAATCCGACGCGCATGGTGAACCGCCTGGCGCTGGAAGAGGCGCTCGCACCCTATTTCAAGACCCGCAGCTCGGCCGACTGGCTGGCGACGTTCGACGCGGCGGGCCTGCCCGCCGGGCCGATCCTCGACGTGCTGGAGATGCATGCCGATCCGCAAGTCTTGGCGCGCGGCATGGTGACGGAAGCCGTGCACAGCAAGTTGGGTCCCGTGAAGACGCTGGGCCCGCCGATCAAGCTGTCGGCCACGCCGCCCACAATCCGCCGGGGTGCGCCGCGGCTCGGCGAGCACACGCGCGAGATTCTGGCCGAAATCGGATATGCGAACGGCGAGATCGATGCGCTGGCCGCATCGGGCGCCGTGCTCTGCTCGGGTTGACGGCGTGACGCGGCTCTAGTCGACCGTTATGCGTCCCGGAAGACAGCAATAGGAGGCGGCGGCGTCACCTTCCGACCGGTCCAGCGCCTCATCCATCAGCTCATCAGCGAACTCGTGTTCGGTG
>CADEGL010000003.1:83830-123428 GCA_902826885.1 uncultured Alphaproteobacteria bacterium
TTCCGACCGGTCCAGCGCCTCATCCATCAGCTCATCAGCGAACTCGTGTTCGGTGGGCTGGTCGGCCTGCGTTATTGCACTCATTCATAATCTCCGGATTGCAGATCATCGATCCCGTAAGACACGCGGTACCATAAAGCCGGGATATGACCTATCCAAGTGCCAATGGCCGGTCGTCATGCTTGTGCGCTTTCCGGCCTGGATCGCTAGCGCGATCACCATCCGCCTGCCGCCCTGCGGGTCGAGTATGCGCACGGGCGATTCGCCACACCGCGCGAGTTGACAGGTTGTTTCGCGCATCCTTTATTGCCGCATCTTCCCTCCAGCAGGAACCCCGATCATGTCGAAGAACTCGCGCACCGGCGGCCGCATCCTCGTTGACGCGCTGCGCAGCCAGAAAGTGGACATGGTTTTCTGCGTCGCCGGCGAGAGCTATCTCGAAGTGCTCGATTCGCTCTATGACGTGCGCGACGAGATCAAGGTCATCACCTGCCGGCACGAATCGGGCGCGTCGCACATGGCCGAGGCCTACGGCAAGCTGACCGGCAAGCCCGGCGTCGTCATGGTCACGCGCGGTCCGGGCGCTTGCCACGCCAGCATCGGCATCCACACGGCGAAGCAGGATTCGACGCCGGTCGTCATGTTCGTGGGCCAGATCGACCGCGACCATTTCGAGCGCGAGGCGTTTCAGGAGGTCGACTACCGCCGCATGTTCGGCCCGCTGTCGAAGTGGGTGGCGCAGATCGACCATGCCGAGCGCATCCCGGAATTCGTCAGCCGCGCCTTCAAGACGGCGGCCTCGGGCCGTCCCGGCCCGGTCGTGCTGGCCTTGCCGGAAGACATGCAGAAGGACCAGGTGGCGGTCGAGGATGTGGCGCCCTACGCGGTGATCCAGCCGCACGCGGGCGCGGGCGATCTGGCCAAGATGCAGACGCTCCTAGCCGCGGCGAAGAAACCCGTGATGATCGTGGGCGGCGGCGTCTGGTCGCTCCAGGGCGGCGCGGGCCTGGTGAAGTTCGCGGAGGCCAACGACATTCCGGTCGCCTGTTCCTTCCGCCGCCAGGACGTGTTCGACAACACGCACAAATGCTTCGTGGGCGACTTGTCCACGGCGCCCAATCCGCCGCTGCTCAAGCGCGTCAAGGAAAGCGACCTGTTGCTGGTGGTGGGCTCGCGCCTCGACGAGATCGCGACCCAGCGCTACACGCTGATCGACCTGCCCAAGCCCAAGCAGGTGATGATCCATGTCCATCCGGATTCGGACGTGCTGGGCAGCGTCTATCAGCCGACCTTGGCCATCCAATCCGGCCTCAACGAATTCGCGGCCGCGGCCGCCGCGATGAAGCCTGTCGCATCCGGCGCCTGGAAGGCGTGGCGGGAAGAGGCGCGCAAGGATTACGAGGCGCAGCTCGCGCCCGCGTCCTACTCGGGCGACCTCGATCTCGGCGCCTGCATGCTGTGGCTGCGCGACAAGCTGCCCAAGGATGCCATCATCACGCTCGATGCCGGCAATTTCTCCGGCTGGCCCATGCGCTTCCTGCAGTGGAAGCAGCCGCGCACGCAGTTGGGTCCGCAATGCGGCGCCATGGGGCACGGCGCGCCCGCGGCCATCGCGGCCAAGCTGGTTCACCCGGACCGGGTCGTGGTCGGCTTCTCCGGCGACGGCGGCTTCATGATGAACGGGCAGGAGCTGGCGACCGCCGTGAAGCACGGCGCGAACGCGATCTTCCTGGTCTTCAACAACGGCATGTACGGCACGATCCGCATGCACCAGGAGCGCGACCATCCGGGCCGCGAGGTGGCGACTTCGCTGACCAATCCGGACTTCGTGGCGCTGGCCAAGGCCTATGGCGCCCATGGCGAGGCCGTCTCGCGCACGGCAGAGTTCGGGCCGGCCTTCGAGCGCGCGCTGACGGCGGGCAAGCCCGCGCTGATCGAGCTGCGCATGGACCCGGATGTCATCACCACGCGCACGACCTTGACCAAGATGCGCGAGGCGGCGCTGGCCAAGCAGAAGTAGGTCACCAGACCAGCTTCAGGCCCTTCAGCGTCCGCACGTTGTGGTTGTCGTTGTATTCGACCGCCTCCGGGCCGAGTTTCAGCGCGGGCAGGCGCTTGCGTAAGGCGCCGAGCGCGATCTCCGTTTCCATCTTCGCGAGCGCGCCGCCAAGGCAGAAATGAAAGCCGTGGCCAAGCGCCACGTTGCGCCCATGCGGCCGCGTGATGTCCAGCCGTTCGGGGTCTGGGAAACGGGCCGGGTCGCGATTGGCCGCCGCGAGCATCAGAAACAGCGCATCGCCTTTGCGGATCGTCTTGCCGCCCAGCGTCACATCCTCCAGTGCGCGGCGGCGGATGAACTGGTTGGGGCTGAGGTAACGCAAAAGCTCCTCGACCACGTTTTCCATCGGCGCCGGCTCCTCGCCCAGGCGCTTCCATTGATCCGGGTGACGCGCGAAGGCCAGCACGGCGCTGCCGAGCAGCCCGGTCATGTTCTCATGCCCGCCGATGATCAAGAGGATGATGGTGGCGAACAGCTCGTCCGTGCCAAGGCGGTCGCCGCCGTCGGCCACATGCACCAGGCCCGAGATCAATCCATCGGATGGTTTTTTGCGCGCGTCTTCGACCAGCCCGCTCACGTAACCGCGCAGGGCGGCGGCGCTTTCGTTCGCTTCGTGCCACTCTGCTTGCGACAGGGAATCCGGCGCGCGCCCAAATGGCACCAGGAAACCGTCGCACCAATGCTTGATGCGCTGCCGGTCCTCCGTGGGGATGCCGAGAAGGGTCAGGATCACGATGATGGGAAAGGGGAATGCGAAGTCCCAGACGGCGTCCATGCCGCCCGCGTTTCGCTTGGCGTCCAACAACTCTTCGGCCACCGCGACGATCTTGGGCCGCAGCGCTTCGACGGCCCTTGCATTGAAGGCCTTGGCGGCCAAGGCGCGCAGCCGCGTATGCTGTGGCGGGTCGGTGAAGACCATACTGTTGGCGACGAACGTGAAGAGTGTCTGGATGTCGCGCCTGGTGCCGGCGTCCCCCGACGGGCCCATGGCGTCGGTGACGGTGGAGGAGAAGCGCGGGTCGCGCAGCGCGGTGTCGACATCGTCGTAGCGGGTCAGGACCCAGACGCCGAATGGTTCGTGCCAATGCACGGGATCATCCGTGCGCAGCCGCACATAGACCGGGTAGGGATCGGCCAACATCTCGGGGCCGAACAGCGTGATGCCCGTCTTGGTGTCCGTCATGGCCCCTCCCTGCGCGGGAAGGGTGCCAATGGGTTTGGCCCCAAAGCAAGACCGGCCGGACTTGCGTCCGGCCGGTCGGGCATTCCATGGAAGATGGCGTCGCTATGACGCGCGGCCAGACTCCACGTCTTTCACCTTCTGCTCCAGCGTGGCCAGCAGCTTGTCGACGCCGTCTCGGCGCGCGACCGCGCTGTACTCGGACCGGCGCACCGCCAGCTCGCTGATGCGGCTCAGATAGACGTCGGCCACCTTCCACGTCCCGTCGGTGGAACGCAGCAGATAGTCGATCGCCACTTTGTCCTTGCCGGGGTCGGTCAGCACCGTGCGGACATAGATCGCGTCCTGCGGCGTGGCCTGGACCGCTTCGACCTTCCAGGTCTGGCCGGAATAGCCCTTGAAGCGCGCGGCATAGGTCGAGACCGTCATGCGGCGGAAGAGCTGCACCAGCTCATCACGCTGCGCGGGCGTCATGGTTTCCCACGCCGAGCCGACGCTGGTTTGCGCCATGTATTTAAGGTCGAACGTCTGGTCCACGGTGGGCGTCAGCTTGGCGCGCCGTCCGTCGAAACCCAGCGCGTCCGCGTTCTTCATGACGCCCAAAAGCTGGTCCTGGAATTTCTCCACGACCTGTTTAGCCGTCGCCTGCTGATCCGGCGCGGCCGCGAGCTGCTGAGCCGAGGCTATAGCGGGAGAAAGGGCCAACAGGCCCGCGAACAAACCGATGCGAAGAAGCCGATTCACAGTACAACCCTCCTGTGTCAGGTTCCCCTCCCCGGGACATCCTGCCCCTCATATGGGGAAGGGATTCCGGTCTGGCAACCCGTAAGCGTGTTTTTCCTATATATTACAGAATGTTAACGGACGGCCCCGGAAGGCCGTCCGCCCTTTCGAGGAGCAGAATGGCCGGCCGGAGCCCTTCGTGTCTGTGATGATACGCACACCCCCCTCGCCACCAGGCGCGGATGTTCGCCCGTGACCACATTGATCACAGGCGCGTCAGGCTTTGTCGGCTCGGCCGTGCTTCGCCGTCTCTTGGCCGAAGGGCACCGCATGCGCGTCTTGGTGCGCGCGGGCAGCGACCGGCGCAATCTGGCGGGGCTGGACGTGGAGCTCGCGGTCGGTGATTTGAGCAACCCCGAGACGTTGCGCGACGCCGTTGCCGGGGCGAAGGCCGTCTTCCATGTCGCGGCGGATTACCGTCTGTGGGTGCCCCGGCCCGAGGAAATCTACCGGGCCAACGTAGAGGGCACCGGCGCCTTGCTGCGCGCCGCGGCCAAGGCCGGGGTGGAGCGGGTGGTCTATACCTCGAGCGTCGCCACGCTTGGCCTTCTGCCCGACGGTACGCCCGCGGACGAACTGACCCCGTCGGCCCTCGACAACATGATCGGGCACTACAAACGCTCGAAATTCCTGGCCGAGGAGGAGGCGCGCAAGGTCGCGGCGGAGACGGGCCTGCCGATCGTGATCGTCAATCCGTCGACGCCCATCGGTCCGCGCGACGTGAAGCCGACACCCACGGGACGCATGGTGGCCCAGGCGGCGGCGGGGAAGATCCCCGCGTTCCTAGATACCGGGCTCAACGTCGTCCACGTCGACGACGTGGCGGAGGGGCATCTCTTGGCCTTCGCGCGCGGCAAGCCGGGCGAGCGATACATCCTGGGCGGCGAGAATATGAGCTTGAGCCAGATCCTGGCCGAGATCGCAGGCCTAGTGGGCCGCCGCGCGCCGCGCATCCGCCTGCGCCACGGCATGGTGATGCCCGTGGCCTACATCGCCGAGAGCTGGGCGCGGGTGGCGCGCCGGGGCGAGCCCATGGTGACGCGCGACGGCGTCCGCATGGCGCGCAAATGGATGTATTTCTCCTCCGCCAAGGCCGAGCGGGAGTTGGGATACACCCATCGCCCCGCGATCGAGGCCCTGCGTGACGCGGTGGCCTGGTTCAAGGCCCACGGCTATTGCCCTTAGGGCCATGGCGTTTCCGCCACGGTGCGGAAATCCCTTGCCTCATAAGGGGTTTTGCAGGTATTGACTGTGGCCAATCGGCCGCACTCCAGGTGTCAGGCCGTTGATTTTCGACTCGATACAATCCATTCTCACCGCGGATCGGAAGGCCCGCGGAAGAGGGGTCTTCTTTTGCCGCGTTCGCCGCGGGGACCCAACCAATTGAGGATTAGATGCGCGTAGTGTTGGCCCAGCCGAGGGGTTTTTGCGCCGGAGTGGAGCGCGCGATCGAGATCGTCGAGCGTGCGCTGAAGCTCTACGGCCCTCCCGTCTATGTCCGGCACGAGATCGTTCACAACAAGCGCGTGGTCGAGGACCTGAAGGCCAAGGGCGCCGTGTTCGTGGAAGAGCTCGACGAGATTCCCGATGGCGCGATCTCGGTCTTTAGCGCCCACGGCGTGTCGCAAAAGGTCGAGGACAACGCGGCCTCGCGCAGCCTGCCGGTCTTGGACGCGACTTGCCCGCTGGTCGCCAAGGTCCACAAGGAAGGCCAACGCTATTCGGCCAAGGGCTTCGACATCATCCTGATCGGCCACCACGGCCATCCGGAGGTCGAGGGCACCATGGGCCGTATTCCGGGTAACGTTTATCTGGTCTCCTCGCCCGAGGACGCCGCGACGCTTGAGGTCAAGGACCCGGAGCGCGTGGCCTATGTGACGCAGACGACGCTGTCGGTCGACGACACGCGCGAGGTGATCGAGGCGCTCAAGGTGCGCTTCCCCAAGATCGTCGGCCCGGACGTGAAGGACATCTGCTACGCGACGCAGAACCGCCAGGCCGCGGTGCGCGAGCTGGCCAAGGAAGTGAACGTCATCTTGGTGGTCGGCGCCAAGAACAGTTCGAACTCGAACCGCTTGCGCGAGATCGGCGAGGAGATGGGCGTGCCCAGCTATCTGATCGACGACGCGCGCGCGCTCGATCCGAAATGGCTGACGGATGCCAAGTCCATCGGCGTGACCGCCGGCGCCTCGGCGCCCGAAGAACTGGTGCAGGAACTGATCGCGCGCCTGCGCGATTTCGGCGATCTGGAGTTGGAGCTTCTCGACGGCATCAAGGAGAGCGTCTACTTCAAGCTGCCCGAGCAGCTTCGCGAAGTGGCGGCGTCCTAATCCAACGGCGGCTTGACCATCCTCTTCCATCAAGAACGGTGACAACGTGGCCATTCCCCTGATTCAGCAAGCGCGCATCGGCGCTTACGTGCTCAAGCACCGCGTCAAGGGCACCAAACGCTATCCGCTCGTGCTCATGCTCGAGCCGCTGTTTCGTTGCAACCTGGCTTGCGCCGGTTGCGGCAAGATCGACTATCCCGACGACATTCTGAACCAGCGTCTTTCGGTGAAGGACTGCCTGGACGCCGTCGACGAATGCGGCGCGCCCGTCGTCGCCATCCCGGGCGGCGAGCCGCTCCTGCACAAGGAGATGGACCAGATCGTCGCGGGCATCGTCGCGCGCAAGAAGTTCGTCATCATGTGCACGAACGCGCTTCTGCTCGAGAAGAAGCTGCATCTGTTCACGCCGAGCCCGTATTTGACCTTCTCGATCCATCTGGATGGCCTGAAGGAAGAGCACGACAAGTCCGTTTGTCAGCACGGTGTGTTCGACCGCGCCGTCGCGGCCACGCGCAAGGCGCGCGAGATGGGCTTCCGTGTCATCGCGAACTGCACTCTGTTCGACAATGCCAATCCGGAACGCGTGGCCCAGTTCATGGACTACGCGATGAACGATTTGGGCGTCGAGCACGTGACCATGTCGCCGGGCTATGCCTATGAGCGCGCGCCGGACCAGCAGCATTTCCTTTCGCGCAAGAAGACGAAGGTTCTGTTCCGCGAAATCCTAAAGCGCGGCAAGGGCAAGAAGTGGCGCTTCAGCCAGTCGACCAACTTCCTCGACTTCCTGGCCGGCAACCGCGAGTACCATTGCACGCCGTGGGGCATGCCCACGCGCAACGTGTTCGGTTGGCAGCGCCCCTGCTACTTGCTGGGCGAGGGCTACGCCAACAGCTTCCGCGAGCTGATGGAAGAGACCGAATGGGACAAGTACGGCACGGGCAACTACGAGAAGTGCTCGAACTGCATGGTCCATTGCGGCTATGAGCCGTCTTCGGTCACCGATACGCTGAAGCATCCGCTAAAGGCGCTGAAGACCACCGTGTTCGGCATCAAGACCGAGGGCGAGATGGCGCCCGAGATCGATCTGTCGAAGGCGCGGCCGGCGGAATGGGTGCACGACCGCAACGTGGCCAAGTTCCTGACCGACCTACACACCAAGCGCCAGGCCGCCAAGGCTCGCGAGAGCAACGCGGCGTAAGGTTTCGAAACCCGCGCGGCTGTCGGCCGCGAGGCGCAAAAGGCCCGGCAACTCGCCGGGCCTTTTCGTTAGGGCCAGGATCACGGGCAAAACCAGCGTACGCCCTTCGGCATCGAGGCCGGCCATGGCTGCCCGCGGAATCGCGCGCGTTGCGGGGTCGGCCACCGCCCGCACCACGAGGAACGGAAGTTTCGCGGCGGCGGCGACAGACGCGGCCACATGGCTTTCCATGTCCACCGCCACGGCACCTGTCTCTTGAAAAAGCCGCGCCTTGTCGGCCGCCGTCGCGACGACGGTGTCGCCGCCGGCCAGCGTGCTGCACGACTCGGCGCCGGCCATGGCCTCCAGCCGTCGACGCCAGTCGGCATCGGTCGCATAGACGGTCCGGTCCGGTCCGATCACGCGTGCCGGTAGCAACAATGCGCCTGGCGCCAGACGCGGATCGAGCGCGCCCGCCAAGCCGAAGCTGACGATGCCCGTGGCGCCTTGCGCGACCAAACGCTCCGCGCAGGCGCGGGTGTTGCCGGGCCGCGCGGCGGTGACGGCAAAAAGAGGTTGATCGTGCGTGGGGGCGGCGTGACGCAGGATGTCGGCCTCGGCGACGAGGCCGCAGAGAACGCCCAGCTTGTTTGCGGGCGCCGCGCTCACATTCCGTAGGCGACGGTCTTGGCGTTGCCGCGCATCAGGTTGCGGTAGCGCGCCAAGGCCCAGAGCGGAAAGTAGGCCGAATAGCCGTGATAGATCAGGTAGAACACGCGCGGAAAGCCGACGGCGTTGTAATAGCTTTCCTTCCAGCGCCCGTTCTCGCGCGGCGTGTTCAGGATGTATTCGATGCCACGGCGCACGGCGGGATGTTCCACTTCGCCCGCGGCCATCAGGCCGAGCACGGCCCACGAGGTCTGCGAGGGCGTGGAGGATTTGCACTCCGCCCGCCGCCCTTCCCAATAGGTCGCGCCGTCTTCGCCCCAGCCGCCGTCCGCGCGCTGGCGCGAGATCAGCCACTCGACCGCCTTGCGAATATAGGGCGCCTTCATGTCCTCGCCCGCCGCGTTCAGCGCGCACAGGACCGACCAGGTGCCGTAGACGTAGTTCGTGCCCCAGCGGCCGAACCAGGACCCGTCGGCTTGCTGGGTCTTCTTCAGATAGTCGATGCCGCGCGCCATGGTCGGATGCGAGCGGCTGTGGCCCAGCTGCGCCATCATGCTGATGCAGCGGGCGCTGACGTCTTCCGTCGGCGGGTCCAGCAACGCACCGTGATCGGCGAAGGGAATGTTGTTGAGCACATGGTGCGTGTTGTCGGCGTCGAAGGCGCCCCAACCGCCGTTCTTGCTCTGCATCCCCACGATCCATTCTTCGGCGCGCGCGATGGATTCGCGGTATTTGGGATCGCCCGCGCGGTCCAGCGCCATGGCGACGACGGCCGTGTCGTCCACGTCGGGATAGTGGTCGTTCCAGTATTGAAAGGCCCAGCCGCCGGGCCGCAGGCCGGGCCGCTGCACCGCCCAATCGCCCTTCACATCCAGGATCTGGCGGTCGACCAGCCACTCCATGGCGCTCTTCATGGATGCGCCATCGCCGGGCTCGCCCGCTTCCATCATCGCGTGCGCGGCCAAACCCGTGTCCCAGATGGGCGACAGGCAAGGCTGGCAATAGTCGCGGCTGCCGTTGTTGGTCAGCAGCTTCTTCACCGCCTTCTTGGCGATGACCAGGTCCGGATGGTCCTTGGGATAGCCCAGCACCTCGAAGGCGAAGACCGAGTTCACGACCGCGGGAAAGATGCCGCCCAGCCCGTCCTCGCCGTTCAGGCGTTCCGTCGAGAACTTGACGGCCGCGTCGATGGCGCGCCTGCGGGACACCTTGGGAAAATGGGGCTCGGCGACCTGCAGGATCTTGTCGACGTTCAGGAAGAAGCTGCCCCAGGCGCTCTTCGTCGGGTTGGTCAAATAGTGGCGTTCCTCGTCCGGCGGTGTGACGAACAGCTCGCGGATATGGACGCGCTTCGGATTCTTGGCCTTGGGCTTCTTCGCCATGACGACCAGCAGCGGCGCGATCACGGTGCGCGACCAATAGGAAATCTTCGTCATGTGGAAGGGAAACCAGCGCGGCAGCAGCATGATCTCGACCGGCATCACCGGCACGGCGCGCCACGGCACCTGCTCGAACAGCGCCAGCGCGATGCGCGTGAAGACGTTGGCGCGCGCGGCGCCGCCCTTGGCCAAGATGGCCTCGCGCGCGCGGCGCATGTGCGGCGCGTCGATGTCGTCGCCCGCCAGCTTCAGCGCGTAATAGGCTTTCACGCTGGCGCTGATGTCGATGTCGCCGTCATGGAACAGGGGCCAGCCGCCATGCGTGCCCTGGATCGAGCGCAGATAGGCGGCGCACTTGGCTTCGTGCTCGGGGTCCGGCTCGTCGAGATAGTGGCAATAGAGGATGTATTCGGCCGGGATGGTCGCGTCGGCCTCCAGCTCGTACACCCAGTGGCCGTCCTTGGCCTGGCGCTTCAGGAGGTCCTGGCGCGCGCCCTCGATGGCGGGCTCGACAGCCTCGCCGATCCAGCGGCGCAGCGCGTCGATGCTCTCCGGGCCGTTCGGGGTGCTAGCGTGGGTTGCGGCGTCCATCTCTGGCCAGACGTCGTGCTCGACTTTCGAATTTTCCACGGTCGGCCGGGAAACTAGTCGAGGCCTTTCGCCTTGTCCAGAAACGTCCCCGGGCCTGACCGTGGTTCGCGGTGTAAAAACCCTTACTTTACGGGGGCTATGACCACTTCCGCTTCCACGTTGACCCGCACGGTCTCCTCGCCGGCCTCGGCGGCGGGCGCCTGCATGGGGGCCGCCGCCATGCGGGCCTCCATCATCTTCGGCATGGGCATCGGCGGACGATAGCCCGAGGGCTCGCCCACGCGGATCACGCGAAAGCGGATCACGGAGGAATCGGCCGCCTTGGCCAGGGCCCGGCCGCGCGTGACCGCCTTGGCGACGGCCTCGGCCTCCAGCTCGTCCTTCAGCTTTTGATAGGCCTCGGGCGTCAGATCGAAGCCCATGCCGGACATCAACAAGCCGCCGGATTGCAGATCGCGGGCGACCGCCAGCACGGCGTCGAAATCGGTCGAGACGACCGAGACGAACTGCGAGCCGCGCCACTGGGTATTCTTGTTCTGGTCGACGAAGGAATAGATCGAATAGCCGCCGGTCTCGGCCTTCACGCCGGACGCCGCGCGGGCGCGCTCCAGCGCCTTGTTCATGCGCTTGTTGATTTCGGCCTGGACCTTGAGCGGATCGGCATCCGTCACCTCGGCGCGCAGGGTGGCGCGCAGCCGGTCGCGCGGCACCGCGCGTTCGGCGGCGGCGGAAAGCTGCAGCACCGTCTTTCCTTTGTCGTCCTTGTCCTTGTCGTCCGCATGGGCGGCCGGAGCGAGAGAGAGCAGAGCGGCGGCGAACAACGCGAGGGCGGCGAGGCGCATGAAAACCTCCTGGTTTGACGCGCCGGTATCGCGGACCGGCGTGGCGAAACTATGGCGTCGATGCGAGGTCGGCGGCGCTGAAGCCGGAGCGCAGCGTCCCTTCGATGGATGCCGGCAAGCCGGTATCGATCCAATCCCCAGCCAGAAAAAGGTTCCGCCACGGGGTGCGCGGGCTGGGGCGCAGGGCGACCTGAGAGGGGGTTTGGGCGAAGGTGGCGCGTTTTTCCTTCACGATGCGCCAAGGCAGCAGGGGCGCATCGCCAAGCGCCAAGGCCTTGGCCGTGTCTTTCCACAGGATCGCGGCGATCTCGTCGTTGGGTTTCTCGGCCAGCGCATCCGCCGCGCTGACCGTGATGGAGGCGATATCGCGGCGCAGGAACAGCCAATGGGCCGTTCCGCCGACCAGGCCTAGGAAGGGGACGCCGTCTTCCTCCACGGCCCGCGGCAGGCGGAAATGTGCATTCACGATGGCGCGCGTCGCCTCGGGCCCCTTGATCTCCGGCAACAGCGCCATGGTCGGCATCGGCGGGATGGCAAGGACGACGCGATCGTCCGGGCCCAGCGCGACACGCTCGCGCACCAAGTCCAGCGCGGTGACGCGATCGCCGTCGCGCTCGATCTCGCGCAGGCGCTGGTTGAAACGCACCGTTGCGCCCGCGCGGTCGAGCAGGCGCAAAGCGGGTTCGATGAAACTCTGGCTCAAGCCTTCGCGCGCGATCAACGGGCGGGATGCCTCGGCGCCCTTGCCGAAGATCTCGGTCATCACCGGCCACAGCAGGTTGGCCGAGGCTTCCTCGATACCGGCGTTCAGCACGGCGATGGTCAACGGTTCCCAGAAATTGTGGTAGGCCGCGCGCGAAACTTTCAAACAGCCGGCGACCGTGTCGTTTTTGCCCGCGCGCGCGAGGCGCATGGCGGCCAGGTAGTCGCCCGCCGTCGTGCCCGGCACGCGGCGCGAGGGCGCGAAGATCCACCAGGGCAGGCGGCCCGCGTTCGGGCGCACGGCCCAGCGCTTGCCGTCGGTCAGATCGATGAAGGGGATGGCGGGTTCTTTCGGTCCAACCAGGCTGTCGCGGCTGCCGACCGCGTCGAGGAACTCCATCACCGTGAAGTTGCCGGACAGGAGCAGGTGGTTGCCGTTGTCGATCACCCGGTCGAGCGCGTCGTCATAGAACGAGCGGCAGCGCCCGCCCGCGTGGCCCGCGCTTTCGTGCAGGGCCACGCGCACGCCGCGGGTCGTCAGGCGCACGGCCGCGCCCAGCCCCGCGAGGCCCGCGCCGATGATATGGACGGTTCTGGTCACGTTTCGTCTGCCGTTGTCAGAGAAGGCCGTAGCGGAAGGCGATCCAGAGCTTCGCCGGTTTGGAGAGGCTCGCGCGCTGGTCGAGCGCGCGCCAGCCCCGGCGGCGCAGCGCGACCAGGATGCCGTGATAGACATGCATCATGACGACCGCAGGGCGCATGGGGCCGCGCGCGCACCGGGCGATGGCGCGGCGCGCATTGGCGAAACGCTCCTCGGCCTTGGCCGCGATGGTGTCGCAGACAACGGCCAGATTCGGATGAGCCAGCACCTTGGCGGGATCGCGCTCGCGGATACCGGCCCGATCCAGCAATTCGGCCGGCAGATAGAGGCGGCCGCGCTCGGCGTCCTCCTTCAGGTCGCGCAGGATGTTGGTGAGCTGCAAGGCCTGGCCGAGATGGAGCGCCACATCGCGCGCATCCGGCTCCGTCGCGCCGAACGCGCGCACCGACAGGCGGCCGACGGCGCTCGCGACCCGGTCGCAATAGAGTTCCAGCTCCACCATCGTTTGCGCGGAGAAATCGTTGGCGTCCATCTCCATGCCGTCGATGAGCGCGATGAAATCCTCCCGCGCGAGGCCGTACGCTCGCACCGGACCGAGCAGTGCGCGCGACGTCGGCCACTCGGGCTTGCCGGCATAGAGGTGGTCGATCTCCTGCCGCCACGAGGCTAGGCGGCGGCGCTTTTCCTCGATGGGCAGGGGATCGTCGGCGATGTCGTCGACTTCGCGGCAGAAGGCATAGATGGCGAACATGGCGTCGCGCCGCGTGGCGGGCAGCAGACGCATGGCCCAGAAGAAGGACGTGCGCGACCCGGTGACGACCTTCTGCACATGATCGCGCGAGGCCTGGTCCAGGCTGTTCGCCGTGCCGACGGCGCCGCTGTTCATGCGTAGGTCCGCCCCTTCCACGCCCCACCCCGGCCAGCCCAGTGAGCGCGCGCCGAATCGACCGTCATCAGAACATAAAGGACCGCGGCGACAGGCAACAGCAAGGCTTCCCACGCGGGCCGTCCGTAGAGGTCGAGCGTGGGCTTGTAGCATAGAGCCATGGTCGCCCAAGCGGCCGCGCCCAGAAGCGCGAGCAACGCGTGGTTGTCGAACAGGCCGTCCAGCGCGGCCAGGGGCGGCACGACATAGAGAATCAACATGCCCAGGACACAGCCGGCCAAGAGGGCGGTGGAGTAGCGAAGCTGGTTGAAGGCCGAGCGCGCGACCATGCGCCAAACGCCGCCGAGCCCGCCATAGGGGCGCAGGCTGCGCGTATCGGTGGAAAGACCCAGCCAGATCGGCCCACCCGGCTTAATCGCGCGCGCGAGCGCGCAATCGTCGATGATCTCGCCCTTGATGGCGCTCATCCCGCCGATGCGCTCCAGCGCTGCGCGCCGCACCAGCATGCAGCCGCCGGCGGCGCCTGCCATGCGGTGACTGGGGTCGTTCACCAGCGGGAAGGGATAAAGCTTCTGGAAGAAGAAGACGAAGGCGGGAATGAGCAGCCGCTCCCAGAAGGTTCGGGCCTCGAGCTTGACCATGAGCGAGGTCAGGTCGAGCCGGCCGGTCTCGGCCTTGGAAACCAAACGGCGCAGATTATCCGCCGGGTGCTCGATGTCGGCGTCGGTAAACAGAACATAATGTGCATCCGGCATCGCACGCTCGGCTTCCGCCACGCCGGCCGCCATGGCGGCGACCTTGCCGGCCCAGCCTTCGGGCAAGGGCGGGGCGGTCATGATGGTAAGACGTGCATCGTCGCCCGCATCGCGCGCGGCGGCGGCGGTTTGATCGGTGCTGCGGTCGTCCACGACGAAAACGTGAAAGACACCGGGGTAATCTTGCGCCATGTGCGACGCCACGGCGCGGCCGATGACGTCGGCTTCATTGCGCGCCGGGATGACGATGGCGACGGGCGGCCATTCGGCGGGGGCGTTGGGCAACGCATCGAGACGCTGGTCGCCGCGCCAGAAGCGGCCATGACGGAAGGCGAGATAAATCCACGCCGCGCACGCCAGCAGCGCCAGAAGCGTGAACATGATCAGCGCCGCTTTGGCCGCGGCGAGAGCAGCACGCCGATGGCGCCCATCGCGAAGCAGCCCATGAATTGCGGCTTGGTGAGCTGCACGCGGCCCGCGACGGGGTCGCGCGCGCGCAGCGCCTTGGTCAATTTGATGGCGATGCGCACGATGGCGGCCGATTCCATGGCCAAATGCGTGCTGTTGAGCGCGCCGGGCAGCTTGCGGGCCTCGGCATTCAGCCTTTCCGTGGCGGCCAGGCAGCGATCGATGACGCGGCGCAGGCCCGGGCTCGCTTGGCTTCGGTCCAGATCCTCGACCGTCGCGCCCTCGCCGCGCATCCAATCTTGCGGCAGATAGACGCGGTTCATCGCGCGGTAGTCGGCCTGGCAATCTTGCAGATGGTTCAGCACCTGCAATGCATTGCACAACGCGTCGGAGAAGGGATAGCCCGAGCGATCCTCGCCGTGCAGGTCGAGCAAATAACGGCCGACGGGCGACGCCGACAGGTAGCAATAGCCCATCAGGTCGTCCCAGTCGTCATAGCGCAGCTTGACGGCGTCTTGCTTGAAGGCGGCGACCAGATCGAGGCAGTGCCGGGTGGTGACGCCGGTTTCCAACAAGCTGGCGCGGCAGCGATGGGCGGTGATGTAGCGCGCATCGCCGGCGTGGCCGCCTTCGATGGCTTCGGCGAAACCGGTCAGGCGCGCGATCTTGTCCTGCGGTTCGAGCTTCGGGTTGTCGGCGATGTCGTCGATGGCGCGGGCATAGGCGTAGAAGCGCGCGACATGCGGTCGCAGGCGCGCCGGCAACAGGAATGACCCGACCGGAAAATTCTCGTCGCCCGAGCCTTTGCCCGATGGAGTCTCGACCGATGCGTTGATGTGAGTGGTCACGGACTCAGGTGGTGACGGCGAAGGGGTTGAAGCGCGTGCCGTGATCGTACATGTCCACGCCCTCCTTCCGCTTCAGGTAATTGACGACCAGATAGGTCAGCGGCGTGGCGGCGGTCTCGTAGAGGCACTTCGCTATCCATTGCGTCGCGACGATGCCGACGATCGCCGAGACCGGAAACTTTCCGGCGAAGGCGATGGTGACGAAAATGGCGCTGTCGCAGGCCTGGCCGACGACGGTCGAACCGATCGTGCGCGTCCACAACCAGCGGCCCTTGGTCATGATCTTCATCTTGGCCAGGACATAGGAATTGACGAACTCGCCGACCAGGAAGGCCAGGAACGAGGCCGCCAGGATACGCGGCGCCTGACCCAGGATCTGGTCATAGGCGCCCTGGTGCGGCCAGAAGCCGGGGGCGGGCAGGACGTCCGCGATGGACACCGACACGACGAATAGGAGATTGGCGCCGAAGCCCAGCCAGATCACGCGCCGCGCGGCCGAATAGCCATAGACCTCGGTCAACACGTCGCCGATCACATAGCTGATCGGGAAGATCACGATGCCCGCGGGCAGCACGAAGCCGGCCACGTCGACCAGCTTGACGCTGATCACGTTGGCCGTGATCAGGCAGGTCACGAAAGCCGCGGCAACGGCGACGAAAAGGCCCGAATAGCGGATGTCTGCGGGGCGGATAGTCATAACTTTCCCTTGGCTACGGACGGATCGTCTGGCCACGGGGCTTCGTGTAAGTTGCCGCCGATCATGGGTCAAGCCCGCACGCCGCACACCGTCTCTCCGGCCGCCCAAGCCTGGGACATCGGAACCTACGATTTCGACCTGCCGCCGCATCTGATCGCGGCGCGGCCGGCCAATCCGCGCGATTCCGCGCGGCTTCTCCATATCGCCGGAGATTTGAGCGACCGTTCCGTGCGCGACCTGCCCGGATTGCTTCGCCGTGGCGATATCCTGGTCGTCAACGACACCAAGGTCATCCCGGCGCATCTGGTGGGCAAGCGCGGCGCGGCCCGGGTCGAAATCACCCTGCACCGGCAGGAGGGCGCAGGCGTTTGGCGCGGTCTGGCGCGTCCGGCCAAGCGGCTCAGGCCCGGCGACCGTGTCGAATTCGGCGGGACGCTGTCCGCCGAGGTGATCGCGCGGAACGAGGGCGAGGTGACGCTATCGTTCGGCCTGGACGATGCCGCCATGCGCGAGGCCTTGGCGCGCCACGGGGCTGTGCCGCTGCCGCCTTATATCCCGCGCGAACGAGGCGCCGATGTTCAGGACCGGGCGGACTATCAGACGTTGTTCGCCCGCGCGGAAGGGGCGGTGGCCGCGCCCACGGCGGGGTTGCATTTCACGCCCGCGCTTCTCGACGCGCTGCAGGCGGCTGGCATCGCCCGCGCCTCCGTCACGCTCCATGTCGGGCCAGGCACGTTCCTGCCGATCAAGACTGACGATATTCGCGCCCACCGCATGCATGCCGAGCGCGCGACATTGACGGACGAGGCCGCACGCGCCATCAACGCGGCGCGCGCGTCAGGCGGCCGTGTCGTCGCGGTGGGTTCGACGGCGCTGCGCACGCTGGAGAGCGCCGTGGGAGAGGACGGCATCCTGCGTGCGTTCGACGGCGACACCTCCTTATTCATCACGCCGGGTTACCGCTTCAAGTCCGTGGATGTGCTGATGACCAATTTTCACCTGCCGCGTTCGACCCTGTTCGTGCTCGTGGCGGCTTTCGGCGGCCTCGCGCGGATGCGCGCGGCCTATGACCATGCCATCCGGGCCGAGTATCGATTCTTCTCTTATGGCGACGCCTGCCTGATCGAGCCGGAGGCGCGGCCGTGACCGGTCTCGGCTTCCAGCTTTTGGCCACCAGCGGCGCGGCGCGGCGCGGACGGCTTTCGACGGCGCACGGCACGGCCGAGACACCGGCCTTCATGCCGGTCGGCACGGCGGCCACGGTCAAGGCCATGACGGCGGATGCCGTGCGCTCGACCGGTGCCGAGATTGTGTTGGGCAACACCTATCATCTGATGCTGCGGCCGGGCGCCGAGCGGGTGGAGCGCCTGGGCGGTCTTCACAAGTTCATGGATTGGCCGGGGCCGATCCTGACCGATTCGGGCGGTTTCCAGGTCATGTCGCTGGCGCAGCTGCGCGATATCGACGAGCGCGGTGTGCGCTTCCAATCCCATATCGACGGCGCGAAGGAAGAACTGACGCCCGAGCGCGCGATGGACATCCAGCGGCGGTTGGATGCCGACGTGACGATGGTGCTGGACGAATGCACCTCTTGGCCCATCGAGGCGGGGCCGGCCGCCGAATCCATGCGCCGCTCCATGCGCTGGGCCGAGCGTTGCAAGGCGGCCTTCGTGAAGCGGCCGGGCTACGGGTTGTTCGGCATCGTGCAGGGCAGCGTCTATCCGGAGTTGCGCGCGGAATCGGCCGAGGCGCTGGTGAAGATCGGCTTCGACGGCTACGCCATCGGCGGGCTGGCGGTGGGCGAGGGGCGTGACCACATGCTGACGACCGTGCGGCAGACCGCTTCGCTGCTGCCCGCGGACCGGCCGCGTTACTTCATGGGTATCGGCCGGCCGGAGGATATCGTGGCTTCGGTTGCGCTTGGCATCGACATGTTCGACTGCGTGATCCCGACCCGCTCGGGACGCACCGGCCAGGCCTTCACCCGGCGCGGGCCGATCAACATCCGCAACGCACGTCACGCCGAAGACCCTCGTCCCATCGACCAGGATTGCGCGTGTCCCGCCTGCCGGACATATAGCCGCGCTTATATCCACCATCTCGTGCGGGCCGAGGAGATCCTGGGCTTGATGCTGATGAGCTGGCACAACGTCCACTATTATCAGGATCTGATGCGCGACATTCGCGCGTCCATCGAGGCGGACGGGTACGAAGCCTTCATGGCGCGCTTCGCGGCGGAGCAGGCGCGAGGCGACATCGCGCCCGTCTAGCCATGCAAGGCCTTGCCGCGTAGTCTGCCGCCATGCCCAAGACCACACGCCTGACCCAGCTTGGACGCGCTGCGCGCATTCCGGCCTCGCCCGAGAAGGCGCGGCTGGAGACGGTGCCCAATCCCCATCCGGGCACGGCCTATCTGGTGCGCTTCGTTTGCCCGGAGTTCACCTCGCTGTGTCCCATGACTGGCCAGCCGGATTTCGCGCATCTGGTGCTGGACTACGCGCCGCGCGCGCGGCTGGTTGAAAGCAAGTCGCTGAAGCTCTACCTGGCGTCCTATCGCAACCACGGCGCGTTCCACGAGGATTGCACGGTGGCGATCGCCAAGGCGCTGGAGCGGGCGATGAAGCCGCGTTGGCTTCGCATCGGCGGCTATTGGTACCCGCGCGGAGGGATGCCCATCGATGTCTTCTACCAAAGCGGCGCCGCGCCCAAGGGGCTCTGGGTCCCCGACCAGGGCGTCCCGCCCTATCGCGGCCGCGGCTGACGCCGATCCGCGCCGGTCGATCCGCGACCTGGCGCTGGCGCAAGGATTCGATGCGGTCGGCTTCGCACGCGCCGAAAGCTCGGACGCCGCGAAGCAAGGGTTGGCCGACTACCTGACGCAAGGCTTCCACGGCGACATGGGCTGGCTGGCGGCGAACGCCGACCGGCGCGCCGATCCGCGCGCCATGTGGCCCGAGGCGCGCACGGCCATCGTCGTCGGCCTCAACTACGGGCCCGAGCGCAATCCGTTGGAGGGCCTCGCCGACAAAGCGGGCGGCAACGTTTCGGTTTATGCGCGCGGACGCGACTATCACGATCTGATCAAGAAGCGCCTGAAGGCATTGGCGCGCGAGATCGTGGCGCGCCACGGCGGCGCGGTGAAGGTGTTTGTCGACACCGCACCCTTGATGGAAAAGCCGCTGGCCATGCGCGCCGGCATCGGCTGGCAGGGCAAGCACACCAACCTCGTCTCCCGCGCGCACGGCTCGTGGCTGTTCCTCGGCTCGGTGCTGACGACACTGGAGATCGCGGCCGATGCGCCTGAGACCGATCATTGCGGCCAGTGCCGCCGCTGCCACGATGCCTGCCCGACCAACGCGTTTCCCGCGCCCTACCGGCTCGACGCGCGCCGCTGCATCTCCTATCTCACCATCGAGCACAAAGGGCATATCCCGCGCGAGTTCCGCGCGCCCATGGGCAACCGCATTTATGGCTGCGACGACTGCTTGGCCGTCTGCCCGTGGAACAAGTTTGCGTCCGCCACCGGCGAGGCAAGCTTCGCTGCGCGGCCGGGTTTGGAGGCGCCGCGGCTGTCCGATCTGGCGCGGCTCGACGATGCGTCTTTTCGCGCGCTCTTCGCGGGTTCGCCGATCAAGCGCATCGGGCGCGACCGCTTCGTGCGCAACGTGACCATCGCGCTCGGCAACAGCGGCGATCCGGCCGCCACCGGAATCGTCGAAGACCTGCTCGGTGACGTTTCGCCACTGGTGCGTGCCATGGCCGTGTGGGCTTTGGCGCGCCTGGCGCCCGATAGGATTCCGGCCGCACGCGCGAAACATGGCGCGGCGGAAGCCGATGCCGATGTGCGCGCGGAATGGGACTCTTGAAAAGAATTTAATGGTCTTGGCCGCTGAATTGGGCCACTACGGGCGGCGGTGAATGAAAAGGGGATTCCAAATGATGCGCATGTCCCGGTTGCTGGTCTTGGGCTTGGCTTTCGCGACGCTTGGCATGGGCTCGGCGCCTGCTGTGGCCGACGATCCCGGCTATGCGAAGCTGCGCGCCTTGATCGACGGGCCGCAACGCAGCGAGCGCAACCGCGTGCGCGATCCCTATCGTCATCCCCTGGAGACGCTGACCTTCTTCGGCTTGCGCGACAACATGCGCGTGGTCGAGATCTGGCCGGGCGCGAACGGTTACTGGTTGGAGATCCTTGCGCCCTATCTGAAGGAGAACGGCACCTACTACGCGGCGGGCCCGGAGAAGACGACGAAGTCCGAGGAACTGCAGCACGACATTTCGGGCCTTGCCGCCAAGATTACCAACGATCCCCGCGACTACGGCAAGGTCGTGGTCACGGAATTCGCGGGCGACAAATACGAGATCGCGCCGCCCGGCACGGCCGACATGGTCTTGACCTTCCGCAACCTGCACAATTGGGTGAAGAACGGCGAGGCCGATGCGGCCCTGCGCGCGTTCCACAAGGCGCTCAAGCCTGGTGGCATCCTCGGCATCGAAGGCCATCGCGGCTCCAACGCCCAGCCGCAGGACCCGCAAGCCAAGAGCGGTTATCTGCGCGAGGACTTCGCGATCGCCCTGGTCGAGAAGGCTGGCTTCAAGCTGGTGGAGAAGTCCGAGGTGAACGCCAATCCCAAGGACACCAAGGACTATCCTGAGGGTGTCTGGACCCTGCCACCGACCTATCGCCTGAAGGATCAGGACCGCGCCAAGTATGCCGCCATCGGCGAGAGCGACCGCTTCACCCTCAAGTTCGTAAAGGTCGCGCCCTAGGCGCGGATTCCCGCCTCTCGCGGCGATTGCGTCGGCTGGCGGGATCGCCCAGAATCCCGGCCCCTTTTCGCGAGATTGTCGGAGACGTACATGGGTCCGCTGGCCGGATTGAAAGTTGTTGAATTGGCGGGCATCGGCCCCGGTCCCTTTTGCGCCATGTTGCTTTCGGACATGGGCGCGGAAGTGTTGCGCGTCGACCGCACCCAGCCTTCGGGCCTCGGCGTCACGCGGCCCGCGAAGTTCGATCTGCTCAACCGCGGCCGCCGCTCTATCGCGGTCGATCTGAAGCACAAGCAGGGCATCGAGACGGTGATGCGCCTGGTCGAGAAGGCCGATGCGCTGATCGAGCCGTTCCGCCCTGGTGTCGCCGAGCGTCTGGGTGTCGGGCCCGAGGATTGCTTGAAGCGTAATCCGAAGCTGATCTACGCGCGCATGACCGGCTGGGGCCAGGATGGTCCCTTGGCGCACGCCGCGGGTCACGACCTCAACTACATCTCCATCTCCGGTGCGCTTAACGCCATCGGTCCGGCCGATGCGCCCGTGCCGCCCTTGAATCTGGTCGGCGATTTCGGCGGCGGCGCGCTCTACATGGCCTTCGGCATCATGTGCGGGGTGTGGGAGGCCCAGCGTTCCGGTAAGGGACAGGTCGTCGACGTTTCCATGGTCGAAGGCGCGGCGGCCTTGGCCACCGGCTTCTACGGCATGATGGCCGCCGGCATCTGGCAGGACAAACGCGCGGTCAACATCCTGGATGGCGGCGCGCATTTCTACGGTGTCTACGAGACGAAGGATGGACGCCACGTCTCGCTCGGCGCCATCGAAGGCAAGTTCTACGACCTGATGCTGGACAAGCTGGGTATCCCCAAGGAAGGGCTACCGAAGCAGTTCGACCGCGCGCAGTGGCCCGCCATGCGCAAGCGCATCGCCGACGTGGTCAAGACGAAGACGCAGGAAGAGTGGCGCACAATCATGGAGGGCACGGATGTGTGCTTCGCGCCCGTCCTGTCGTTCCTGGAGGCGCCGAACCATCCGCACAACAAGGCGCGCGGCAGCTTCGTCGAGGTCGAAGGCGTGGTGCAGCCGGGCCCGGCACCGAAGTTCAGCCGCACGAAGCCCAAGGTGCAGCGCCCGCCGTCGAATCCCGGCCAGCACACCGACGAGGCGCTGCGGGATTGGGGATTTGCGGCCGGCGACATCGCCGAGCTGAAGAAACAAGGCGCTATCGGCTGGCAATCCAGCGAGGCGGCTGACTGACGCGGCATCGGGCCGCGGGCGAGATTGCGGGAGGGGAGCCATGATCACGTCCAAAGACGTCAAGATGATCCAGCACGACCGTCTGGCCTTCTCGCTGGGCGAATACCGCCGCCGCTTCGATGCCGTCCTTCACGCGATGGGCGAGAAGGGGATCGACGTGCTGCTGGTGCGCACGCCGGAGAACATTGCCTATCTGACCGGCTACGTGACGCCCGGTTACTACGGCTATCACTGTCTGATCGTCGCGCGCGACCAAGCGCCCACCCTCGTCGTGCGCTATCTCGAGCAGACCAACGTGTTCGAGTATTCCTGGCTGTCGGACTCGGTGCCCGTCACCGACGACCGTATTCCCTACGAAGTCACGATCGACACGCTGCGCAAGCGCGGCCTGGCCGACAAGCGCGTGGGTGTCGAGAAGACCTCGTTCTTCTCGACCATCGAGGAATATGAAGGGCTGCGGGGCAAGCTGCCGGAAGCCCATTTCGCCGACGGCTCCGGCATCGTCGAATGGGTGCGGGTGGTCAAATCGCCCGAGGAAATCGCGCTGATGAAGCGCTGCGCCAAGATGCTGGACCACGGTTCGCGCGCGGGCCTCGATGCGCTCCGCGCGGGCACCACGGAAGACGCCATCGCGGCGGCGATCCACAACGAACTGGTCGGACGCGGCAGCGAGTATCCCGGCCTGCCTCACTTCGTCGTTTCCGGCCCCCGCATCTCGGTCACCCACGCCACCTGGGAAGGGCGCAAGATCGCCAAGGGCGATCCCGTCTTCTACGAGCTGTCGGCGACCAAGCATCGCTATTCCTCGGCCATCATGTTCACGGCTTGCGACGGCGAGCCGGAAAAGCGCGTGCGCGCCATGGCCGATGCTTCGCTGGCGGCGCTGCATGCCGGCATGGCCGCGCTCAAGCCGGGCGTGCCGTGCGAGGAGGTCGATCGCGCCGTCCATGGCGAATGGGTGAAAGCCGGTTTCGGCGAATACCATCGCCACCGCGCGGCCTATTCCATCGGTATGTGTTTCCCGCCCGATTGGGGCGAGGGCCAGATCCTGTCGTTGAAGAAGGGCGAGAAGCGCCTGGTTCAGAAGGACATGGTCTTTCACATGGTTCCGGCGGCCTTCATCTATCGCGAGACGGGGGTGGGCTTCAGCGCGACCTTGCACGTGACCGCGAATGGTTGCGAGCCGCTGTCCATGTTCCCTGGTAAGCTGATCGTGAAGAATGCCGGCGGCGCCAAGCGCGCCTCGGCGAAGAAGTCCGGTGCCAAGGCGGCCAAGGCGAAGCGTAAGCCCGCCAAGAAGGCCGCGAAGGCAAAGCGTAAGACGTGACGGTGAGATGACGACGAAACCACCCCAAGCCGGACGGGTCGGCAAGGCCGGAACGCGTGCCGTGCTTCCCGTGGCGGGCGCCGGCACCGGCGCGCGCATCAAGCTGGATGCCATCGACCTCAAGATCCTGGCGGCCCTCCAGCGCGATGGCCGTCTGACCAAGATCAAGCTGGCCGAGGAGGTCGGTCTTTCCGTCAGCCCGTGCCTGGAGCGCATGCGCCGGCTCGAGAAAGCCGGTTTCATCCGCGGCTACAACGCCGAGATCGACCTGTCGAAGCTGTTGTCGGCTTCGCGCGTATTCGTCGAGATCACGCTGGGCGGTCACACGGCGGTAGATTTCGAGCGGTTCGAGGCGGCCATCGAGGCCGTGCCCGAGGTGGTCGAATGCCATGCCATCGGTGGCGGCATGGATTACCTGATGAAGGTCGTGGCGACCGATATCGACCACTATCAGCAGGTCATCGAGGAGCTGCTGAACGCCAATATCGGCATCGCGCGCTACTTCACCTACATCGTTACAAAGCCCGTGAAGCGCGCGCAGGGTTACCCCATCCAGCATCTTTTGACGCGCGCCAAGCAGCGCCGGACGACCGAGCAGACCTAAGCTCGGCAATAGTTTCTGTCCGCCCCGATAGCCGGCGAAATATTTCCTGCCCTCATCATCGCTTTCGGTCGCTCCCGCCGCGCGAAACTTGATAGCTCATCGTCCCTGAACCGCGCGGTCCGCGCGGGGTTTACAAAAAACAGGGATGGGGAGTTTCGCGATGCTGGTCGGCGTTCCGAAGGAGATTAAGACGGAAGAGCATCGCGTGGGCATGGTGCCCGGCGGTGTGCGCGAGTTGGCCTCGCGCGGCCACAAGGTCATCGTGCAGGCGGGCGCGGGCGCGGGCATCAACTGCGACGACGCGGAATACCAGGCTGCTGGCGCGCGCATCGCCAAGGATGCCGCCGAGGTCTTCGCCGCCGCGGACATGATCGTGAAGGTCAAGGAACCACAGGCCGCCGAATGCGCCATGCTGCGCCCCGGTCAGGTCTTGTTCACCTATCTGCACCTGGCCGCGGATGCGGCGCAAAAGGACGGGCTGCTCAAATCCGGCGGTATCGCCATTGCCTACGAGACCGTCACGGGGCCGACGGGCGGATTGCCGCTTTTGGCGCCCATGTCGGAAGTGGCCGGCCGCATGAGCGTGCAGGTCGGCGCCCATTGCCTGGAAAAGGCGCGTGGCGGCCGGGGCATGCTTTTGGGCGGCGTGCCGGGCGTCGAGCCGGGCCACGTGGTGGTGGTCGGCGGCGGCATCTCGGGCCTCAACGCGGCCCGCATGGCCATGGGCCTGGGCGCGCGCACGACCGTGATCGACAATTCCATCAACAAGTTGCGCGAGATCGACGCACTGTTCGGCGGCCGCATCCAGACGATCTATTCGACGCGAGATGCTATCGAGCGTCAGGTGCGGGACGCGGATCTCGTGATCGGCGCCGTGCTGGTGCCGGGCGCGACCGCGCCCAAGCTGGTCGACCGCAAGACCATCGCCGCCATGCGGCCGGGCTCGGTCGTCGTCGACATCGCCATCGACCAGGGCGGCTGCTTCGAGACCAGCAAGCCCACGACCCATTCCAAGCCGACCTACGAGGTCGATGGCGTGGTGCATTACTGCGTCACGAACATGCCGGGCGCCGTGCCCCGCACCTCGACCTATGCACTGACCAACGCGACGTTGCCGTTCGTCCTGGCGCTGGCCGACAAGGGCTACAAGAAAGCCCTGACCGACGACGCGCATCTGGCGCTCGGTCTCAACGTGCACAAGGGCGTGCTGACGCACCCCGAAGTGGCGCGCGCCTTCAACGAAACATTCGTTCCGACGCCGCAGGCTCTCGCCGCCTGATCTGTCGGGAATCGTGGGAAGCCGGGGAAAAGAGGAGACGGCCATGCCGTACGACAACGACCTCTTCCGGATGCTCAAGGACGCGTCGCTTTTTCGCCAACAGGCATACCTGAACGGTGCCTGGTGCGACGCCGATTCCGGCGAAACCGATGCCGTCGAGAACCCGGCGGACGGCAGCCGGATCGGCGCGGTGCCCAACATGGGTGCCGTGGAGACGCGGCGCGCGATCGCGGCGGCTTCGGCGGCGTTCGCCCATTGGCGCGGTCTGACCGCCACCGAGCGGGCCCGCGCCTTGCGGCGCTGGAACGATCTGATCCTCGCAAACCGGGACGATCTGGCCCTGATCATGACGCTGGAGCAGGGAAAGTCCCTGGCCGAATCGCGTGGCGAGATCGAGTACGCGGCCAGCTTCGTCGAATGGTTCGCCGAGGAAGCCAAGCGTGCTTATGGCGAGGTCATTCCGAGCCACCTGGCCGGGCGGCGCCTGATCGCGACGCGCGAGCCGATCGGCGTCGCGGCCGCCATCACGCCGTGGAACTTCCCATCCGCCATGATCACGCGTAAGGCCGCCGCCGCGATGGCGGCCGGCTGTCCCATGATCGTGCGTCCGTCGCCTGAAACGCCGTTCTCGGCCTTGGCGCTGGCCGAACTGGCCGCGCGCGCGAGCCTGCCGAAAGGCGTGTTCCAGGTCGTGACCGGCGATGCCGTCGCGATCTCGAACGCGCTGATGGAAAGCGCCGAGGTGCGCGCGGTGTCCTTCACCGGCTCGACCGAGGTGGGGCGCATCCTGCTGGCGGGCGGCGCCGCGACCGTCAAGAAGATGTCCATGGAGCTGGGCGGCCATGCGCCGTTCATCGTCTTCGATGACGTGGACCTGCCCACGGCGTCGTTGGACGCCATCGGCGCCAAGTTCGTGACCACGGGCCAGGATTGCCTGGCGGCCAACCGCATCTTCGTACAGGACGGTATTTACGACGCCTTCGCGGCCGATTTCACCGCCCGTGCCGCCGCGCTCAAGGTGGGCGCTGGGCTCGAGCCCGATGTCGACCTGGGGCCGCTGATCGATGCGCGCGCGATCGTGAAACTGGAGCGCCAGGTGGCCGATGCCCTGTCCAAGGGCGCGCGGCTTCTGACCGGCGGCAAACGCCATGCGCGCGGCGGATTGTTCTTCGAGCCGACCGTCCTGGCCGATGCGACGCCGGAGATGGAGATCTTCCGCGAGGAGACGTTTGGCCCGGTGGCGGCGTTGTTCCGCTTCCACGACGAGGACGCGGTCATCCGCCAGGCCAACGATTCGATCTACGGCCTCGCGGCCTATGTCTACAGCGCCGATCTGGCGCGGGCCTGGCGCGTGGGCGAGCAGCTCGACTACGGCATGGTCGCCTTCAACGGCGTGAAGATGACCGGCCCGCCGGTTCCCTTCGGCGGGGTGAAGCAATCGGGCCTGGGCCGCGAAGGCTCGCGCCATGGCCTCGACGAATACATGCAGCTCAAGTATTTCTGCGTTAACGGAATCGACCGGCCGGCTTTGAAGCGGACCGGTTGACCGAATGGCCGGGGGGCGCATGGCGGTAACGGAACGTCCGTCGCGGATTCTCGATGCCGGCACGCTGCGCCGATTCGCCGCCGATCTCCTGGTCGCGGCCGGCTGTTCGCGCGAAGACGCGGCGGCATCGGCCGAAGTCTTCGTCGAGGCCGATCTGCGCGGCTTCTCGGGCCAGGGCGTCGATTATCTGCCCTACATGGTCCACTACCTGCGGGACGGTAAGATCGACCCGAAGGGCAAGCCGGAAATCCTCCGCGATCTGCCCGCCGCCGTCCTGATCGATGGACATAAGGGGCCGGGCCACGCGGCGGCCTTTCTGGCCTGCGACATCGCCGCGAAGAAGGCGAAGGAAGCGGGAAGCGCCACGGTGGCGCTGGCCAACTCGGCCGACATCTACATGATCGGGTACTACGCCGAACGGCTGGCGCGCGCCGGTGTCGTCGGCATGGTCGCGACGTCGGGGCCGCCGCTGGTCCATCCGCCGGGCGGCATGGAGCGGATGCTGTCCACCAATCCGATCGCCTTCGCCTTTCCGCTCGACGGGCCCGACCCGTTCGTCGTGGACATGGCGATGAGCACGATGTCGCGCTCCCACGTCCGCCTTGCCGCCTATCACAAGGAGCAGGTTCCATCCGGTACCGGCATTGGGCCCGATGGCCGTCCCTCGACCGACGCGGTCACGGTGATGGCGGGTGCGCTCAGCACCTTGGCGGGACACAAGGGCTTCGGGCTGGCCTTGTCGGTGGCGCTCATGTGCGGGCCTTTGACCACGAGCGAGGCTGGCCCCGCGCTGGTGGGCTGGCAGGACGAAGGCAAGGTCGGCCGCCACGGCCATCTGTTCGTCGCCATCGATCCGGCCGCGTTTGGCGCGCCGGATGAGTTCCGCCGTGCGGCGAGCGCGCACATCGCCGAGATCAAGAATTCCAAGACCGCGCCTGGGTCGGCCGGAATTCGCATTCCGGGCGAGCGCGGTTTCGCCGAGCGCGCGAAACGTCTGAAATCGGGCGTGTCGGTGTTGGAAGCGACCTGGACGACGCTCGGCAAGATCGCCGCCGAATTGAAGGTGACAATGCCCGCATAAGAACGGCCAAGTCCGCCGTTCATCGGCGGGTGGGCTTGGGGTTTGTAAAGCCGATGCGAGGCCGCTAGGCTTCGTCCGTCTCGTACCGCGGGGCCCGCGCGACACGCATCGCGGCCGTGTGGCGGCAGGTACGGGAAGAAGAACCAACCATCAGGGGACCCCCAATGGCCAAACCTGGCTTCAAGCTCAAGCTTGTTGAGCATGAACGGCTCAACTTTACGCCTGCCGAATACCGCCGCCGCTACGACCTCGTCACCGCGATGATGAAGAAGGAGGGCATCGACGTCCTCTTGGTTCGTGGCCCGGAAAACCTCTGTTACCTGACCGGCTACGAGACGCCGGGCTATTACGGCTATCACTGCCTCGTCCTGTCGTTGCAGGACCAGCCGGTGATGGTCATGCGCAGCTTCGAGTCGCTCAACGTGTACGAGTACACGTGGCTCGATGGCTTCACCGAGATCAAGGACTACATGGTGCCGGCCGACGTGACGGCCTCGGTGATCCAGAAGCTCGGCCTCGGCAACAAGACCATCGGCGTCGAGAAGCGCGGCTGGTTCTTCAACGTCTTCGAATACGAGAACCTGAAGAGCCACTTCCCCAAGGCGAAGATCGTCGATTCGACGCACATCGTCGAGGAAGCGCGCCTCATCAAGTCCGATGAGGAGCTGGACACGATGCGCAAGGCCGCGCGCATCCTGGACCGCGCCGTTCAGGCCGGCATCGACAAGGTTGCCGGTGGCGTCACGGACAACGACGTGGCCGCCGAGGTGGAGCGCGTGCTGACCACCAACGGCAGCCAGTATCCGGGCCTGCCGCCCTTCATCCTGTCGGGCGCGCGCACCTGCCTGCCGCACCAGACCTGGCGTAACGAAGTGATCCAGGAAGGCGAGCCGGTTTATTTCGAGGTCTCCGCCAACATCAACCGCTATACGGCGGCGATCATGCGCTGCTGTAACGTGGGTGAGCCGCGCCCGATCGTGCGCAAGATGGCGGATGCGGTCATCGGCGGCCTGGAAGCGGCCATCGACAAGATCAAGCCGGGCGTCACCTGCGAGGCCGTGGACAAGGCCGCGCGCAGCGTGGTGGAGAAGGCGGGCTTCGGCGAATTCTTCCGCCACCGCACGGGCTACTCCATCGGCGTTGCGTTCCCGCCGGACTGGGGCGAGGGGCAGATCCTGTCGCTCAAGCCGCGCGAGACACGGAAGCTCGAGACCAACATGACGTTCCACATGGTGCCGCTGACGCTCAAGTATCGCGATTGCGGCATCGGCTTCAGCGCGTCGGTCCGCGTCACCAAGACCGGTTGCGAGGTGCTGAACGGCCTTCCGCGCAAGCTGATCATCAAGTGATCTGACTTGCGAGCCCGCGCTAACCGGCGCGGAGAACGGTGGTCCAAGGGGCCCCATCCCGAGCGGATCGAGGGTGGGGCCCTCTTGCTTTGAAGTGGAGACGAACATGGCTGCCTGGGAATCCCTGCGCGTCGACATCGCGCGCTTGCGCAACGACATCGAGACGCTTTCCAAGATCGGCCGCGCGCCCGATGGCGCCTTGACGCGCCACGCTTTCGCGCCCGCCTATGAAGAGGCGCGGCGCTGGCTCAAGGGCCGCATGGAAGAGGCCGATATCCCCTCGCGCGACGACGCGGCGGGCAACACGATCGGCCATGTCGGCGCGGCCGATGGGCCGGTGGTCATGTCGGGCTCGCACATCGACACGGTGCCGGACGGTGGGCCGCTGGACGGCGCCTTTGGTGTTCTGTCCGCGCTTGAATGCGCCCGCGTGATCCGGGCCGCGAATCTCAGCGCGCCGCGCGGGTTCGAGCCTGTCGCCTTCATCGACGAGGAAGGCCGCTTTCTCGACTGCATGGGCTCCAAGGCCATGGCCGGGCGCCTGGACATGAACGAAGTCGCCCATGCCAAGGACCCGAACGGCGGCTCGCTCGGCGACGCCATGCGCCAGGCCGGTTTCGACCTGGAGAAGATCGGCAAGGCCAAGCGCAAGAAGGGCGACATCGCGGCCTATATCGAGCTGCATATCGAGCAGGGGCCGGTGCTGGAAGCCAAGGGCATGCCGATCGGCGTGGTCGAGGGCATCGTCGGCATCGACCATTCGGACTTCGTCTTCAAGGGCGAGCCGGACCATGCCGGCACCACGCCCATGGACATGCGCAAGGACGCCTTCACCGGCGCGGCCGAATTCGCCTACAAGGCGCGGCGCATGGCGCTCAAGCGCGGGACGCCCCTGACGCGCATCACCTACGGCATCGTGAAGTCGAAGACGGCGGCGGCCAATATCGTGCCGCCCGAGATCTATATGCGTCAGGAGTTGCGCGACATCGACCAGAAGCTGCTGAAGCGTCTGGTCAAGGCGAGCTATCGGCTGGCCGACAAGGTCGCGGCCGAGCACCGGCTCACGGTCACGCACGAGCACATCTCCGGCAACACCTCGGCGCTCATGGCGCCGCGGGTGCAGGACATGATCGAGGGCGCGGCCAAGGCGTTGGGATTGGGTTCGCACCGCATGCCGTCGGGCGCCGGCCACGATGCCCAGGTGATGGCGCGGGTGGCCGATGCCGGCATGATCTTCGTGCCGTCCGAAGGCGGGCGCAGCCACCGGCGCGACGAATGGACCGACTGGAAGCTGTTGGAGCAGGGCGCCAACGTGCTGCTGCAGTCGATCCTGCGGCTGATGCACGCGGCGTAGGCGCGAGGGGCCGGGCGGCGTGGGCGCCATCCTGCGGTTCTGGCAGACGCCCTGGCTGCGCGCGGGCCTCTTGTGCGGCATCGCGGGCTTCGTCGATGCCGTCGGCTATGTCGACCTGGGCGGCGTCTTCGCGGCCAACATGACCGGCAACACGGTGTTGCTGGCCATGTCGTTCGCGCACGGCAACTGGGCGCACATGTTGGTCTATGTGATCACGTTGGCCAGCTTCTCCGCCGGCGTGGCCTTCGCCTATCTGCTCGAAGCCAAGCATCTGCGCGTGCCGCTGTTGCTCGAGGCGCTGTTGATCGCGCTGGTCGCGATTTTGGCGCCCGGCAAGACGGTCGCGCTGATCATGCTGGCGGGTGCGATGGGCCTGCAGGCCGCCAGCATGACGCGTTTCGGCACGGTCACGATCTCGACCGTGGTGGTGACCTCGGTCATCGTTCGCATCGTGGAGGGCGGCGTGTCGAAGCGGCCGCCGCCCGACATCCGTCTCACGATGCCGGTCCTGGCCGCCGCTTGGTCGGCCTACGCCATCGGCGCCGCGCTCAGCGTGGCGGCTTCACCCTTGGGCGACCTGATCCTGCTCGTACCCGTGGCATTGCTGCTGCCCTTCATCTTCGAGAAGCCGCACACGGCCTAGGCGCGAAGCTTCCGCCAGTCGCGGTGGGGCTTAAAGCCCAATCGCGCCTGCGCGCGCGCAATCGAGAACACGCCTGCGTGCGGATCGCGCTCGTACAGCTCCGGCTCTCGCACCTCCGGCAGCTTGCCGTAAAAGGCCCGCAGCAGGTCGAGCGTCGGGATGTCGGACAGCGTGTTCGGCGCGCTGATGAAGAACACGTCGTAGGGTGCGCCGCCGCGGCCGAGCGCGAGCCGATAGGCCTCGGCCACGTCCTCGGGGTCGGCCCAGCCCCATAGGTCGATATTGCGCGGGTCGGTGCCCAGAGCATCGAGCTTGGGCGCGATGGTCTCGGTTGCGACCAGGGTCGGGCGGATGACCGTCACGGTCATACCGCCGCGCAAGGCGAACATCTTGGCGATCTCCTCGCTCATCGCCTTGCTCATGCCGTAGGGCTCGGAGGGGTGGAGCGGATGATCCTCGTCGATCGGAAGATAGCGGGGCGGGCGGGCGGGGTCGGCGAAGACCACGCCGGTCGCCGTCTCGCTGGAGGTGTGGACGAGTTTTTTCACACCCGCCTCCGCGGCCGCCGCGAAGACATGCCAGGTGCCCATGACGTTGGTCTGCACCAGCTTCTCGTCAGGCAGCTTGTGGGCCACGAGGGCAGCCGCCAGATGGATGACGGCGTCATGGCCGCGCACGGCGCGCTTCACCGCGCCGAAATCCAGGATGTCGGCCTGGATGTGATGATGGGCCGCGGAATCGACGGTCTTCATGTCGAAGGCGGTGACCTCGTCCGTCTTGGCCAGCAGGGCGACGATCCGCCGCCCCAGCCGGCCGCTGGCGCCGGTGACGAGGATTTTCATCGGGCATGCTCTATACGCGGCGCGCCCAGATGCTTCGCCGAATCGAACTTGCGTATCCGTGCCACGAAATCGATCTCGATCTTGCAGCCGTTCAACAGGTTGGCCACGCCGACGCAGGTGCGGGCGGGGGTTTCGCCGGCGGGGAAGAAGGTGCCATAGACCTTGTTCATGCGCGCGAACTCCGACAGGTCGGTCATGAACACGCGCGCCTGCATCACGTCGGTGAAATCCAGCCCGACGGAATTCAACGCCGCGCCCAAAAGCTCCATCGCCGTG
Source organism: uncultured Alphaproteobacteria bacterium (assembly GCA_902826885.1). Taxonomy (GTDB): domain Bacteria; phylum Pseudomonadota; class Alphaproteobacteria; order CADEGL01; family CADEGL01; genus CADEGL01. The sequence goes on from CADEGL010000003.1 coordinate 116,063, forward strand.
CGCGTTTCCGTTTCGATATCGCCGAGGGCCGGCGGCGGGCTGGTGCGGTCCGAGGCCAACTGCCCGGCGATGAAGACATAGTCGCCGTCGAAGACGACGTGACGATAGACCTGGGCGGCCTTCGATTCGGGGATGTCGTGGCGCCTGATGTCGTTCATGGGTTGCTCCTGAAGCGGGCGGGCGAAAAGGTGGCGGGTGTAACGTCGCGGGCGGAAAGAGATGTGGGCCATTCCGTGCCGAGGATGAGGCTGGCAGCGGCTTGCGACAATCCGGCGGAGGTCTGGATGCCGGCCCCGCCTTGGCCGGCCAGCCAGAAGAAACCTTCGGCGCCGGGGTCGAAGCCGAACACGGGCGTGCGATCGGCGACGAAACTGCGCAGGCCCGCCCAGCTTCGCTCGATGCGCCGGACCTTGAATGTCATGGCTCGCTCCATCCGGTCGACCGCGATGGCGATATCCATCTCGTCGGGCTGGGCGTCTGTCGGGAGCGAAGGCGTCTCGTCGGACGGGGAAAGCAGGAACTTGCCTGCCTCGGGCTTCACATAGAATTCGCCGCCGACATCGTCGATCTCGGGCCAGCGAGAGACATCCGCGCCATCCGGCGGAGCCACGATCATCGCCGTGCGCCGCTTGGGCACCAGGCCGACCGGCTGCACGCCGGCCAAGCGCGCCGTCTCGTCGGACCAGGCGCCGCCCGCGTTCACCAGAACGGGCGCCGCATACGTGCTGGATTTCGTCGCCGCGCGCCAAAGCGCGCCGTCGCGCGCGATGCCGAGAACCTCGGCGTCGGCGGTCAGCGTGCCGCCCTGGGCGCGCAGGCCGCGCAGATAGCCTTGCAGGATCGCGTCCACGTCCAAGTCCGTGGCCTCGGCTTCGAGGAATGCCCGGTCGACATAGTCGCGGCGCAGCAGCGGGAACAGCTTCACCGCCGCGTCGGCGTCGAGCTCTGTGATGACGGGGCAAGTCTCGCGCGCCTCGGCCAGGTGGCTTTCGAACGCGTCGCGCTGGTCCGCGCGCGCGATGAAGAGCCAGGGCCGGGGCTTCATCAGCGGTGCATCGGCGAAGCCTTTCGGCGGTGCCGCGAGGAATGGGCGGGAAAGGGCGGTCAGCGCGCGGATCGGCCGTGTGCCGAGATTTTCCGACAGGCCGGCGGCGGAGCGGCCGGTCGAGTGATATCCGGGCGCCGCCTCGCGCTCCAGCAGGATCACCTTGCGATGGGGGGCCAAACGATAGGCGAGCGAGGCGCCGGCGATGCCGCCGCCCACGATCAGAACGTCGCACTGGATAGGTTGAGGCAAACCGGTCCCCCGCTTGACTGCCCGAACCGCCGGATTTAATTTTAGGCCGTTCGGCCTGGAATTTGGGTGGCGGTGTCCGTGGAAATGGTCGCGGGCGCCGGCCCCTCTGACAAGGGGTATTTCGGCCGGTTCGTTGCTAGGATACGGCCCTCGGCGCGGGGACGCGCGCGAAGGGAGGGAGGCGGTCATGACGGGCAACGTGGTGCGGATCGACGAGAAGGCCGATCCGGTTTGGCGGGCGCGGGTCGACCTGGCGGCGGCGCATCGGCTGGCGCACCGTTTCGGCTTCGACGACGGGATCTGGAACCATTTCACGTTGGTGGTGCCGGGCACGACCGACCGCTTCTTCGTGAAGCCGCACGGCGTGCTGATGTCGGAAGTCACCGCGTCCAACCTGATTGTCTCGGATTTCGACGGCAATATCGTGGAGGGGCGCGGCAAGATCGAGCGCTCGGCGCTCTGTATCCACGCCTCGTTCCACAAGCTCGGGCCGCATGCGGCGTGCGTGCTGCATTGTCATCCGGCTTATACGACGTGGCTGACCATGACCAAGCCGGGACGGCTGCTGATGGTCCACCAGGATGCGCTGCGCTTCCACGACCGCGTCGCCTACGACGACCATTTTGGTGGACTCGGCACGTCTTTCGAGGAAGGCGCGCGCATGGCCGCCGCGTTGGGCGACAAGCCGCTGCTGTTGTCGGCCAATCACGGCGTCACGGCCGTGGGCGCGAACGTCTCGCAGACTTGGTACGACCTCTATTACATGGAGCTGGCCTGCCAGCAGCTTCATCGGATCAAGGAATCGGGCGAAGAGCCGCGCGTGGTACCCCAGCAGATCGCACAGTTCACGCGCAGCCAGCTCGACGACGAATGGGAAGAGAGCGCGGCCTTGAGCTATGAGGCGCTGAAGCGTGATCTCGACCGCGAAGAACCCGACTACAAGAGCTGAGGCGCGCGATGGGCAAGGCACTGACGGACAAAGAGATCGCGGCCTATCGCGCGAACGGTTTCCACGCGCCCTTGCGGGTGATGTCCGAGGAGGACGCGTTGGAATACCGCCGCCACCTCGAGCGCATCGAGGCGGAACGGCCGGAAAGCCTCAACAAGCTCGACCTCAAGGGCAACTTGCTGCTGCCGTGGATGGATCGGATCACCCGCACGCCGCGCATGCTGGACGCGCTGGAGGACATCATGGGCCCCAATCTCCTGTGCTGGAACGCGAGTGTTCGGAACAAGAAGGCGAAAAGCCCGACCTATGCCGGCTGGCACCAGGACACGCGCTACATCACGATCCGCCCGACCGGCACGATCGCGTTCCTGGCTCTGTCGCCCACCAACACCGACAGCGGCACGGTCAGCGTCGTTCCCGGCTCGCACAAGTGGGACGTGCTGCCCCACGAAGACACCCACGACAAGGACAGCATCTTGACGCGCGGCCAGTACATCACCGCCGAATTCGATAAATCGAGCATCGCGCCCTTGCAGTTGCGCCCGGGCGAATGCGGCTTCTTCGACCACAACATCGTCCACAGCTCCGGTCCCAATCACACGAACGACCGGCGGTTGGTCATGCTGATGGGGTATTTCGCGACCAAGTCGAAGCCCATGGACGATCGCCGCGTCTCGGCCTTCGTCGTGCGCGGCACCGACGAATATCGCTATTTCGACGCCGACCGCGCGCCGGTGGAGGAGTTCGGCCCGGCCGAGCTGGCCGCCCACCGCGAGGCCGTGGAAGTACAGGCCAAGAAGATTCTCTACAAGGACAGTGACCGCCAGGCGATCGCGTTGAGCTGAGGGAAACACAATGGCGCCCAAATACGGACTGACCAAGGAACAGCTTGCCGCTTACGACCGAGACGGCTACCTCGCGCCCATCCCGGTTTACACCGAGGCCGAGATGGCCGAGATCCGCGGCAAGCTGGAGGAACTCCAGGCGCGCTATCCCGAAGCCACCAAGAAGATCGATCTGAAGGCGCACCTGGTTTGTCCGTGGCTCGACGAGATGATCCGCCATCCGCGCTTCCTCGACGTGGTGGAAAGCGTCTTCGGCACACCGGACATCCTGTGCTGGACCAGCTCGTTCCGCTTCAAGAAGCCGAACAGCCCGACCTACGCGGGTTGGCACCAGGACACGATGTACATCAAGATCGAGCCCGCCGTGACGTTCTGGCTGGCTTTTACGCCCTCCAGCGAGGCCAACGGCGGCATGAAAGTCATTCCTGGTTCGCACAAGGGGCCGCTCCTGCCGCACGCGGACACGCAAGACAAAGACAGTATCCTCACGCGCGGCCAGTACATCACCTCCAAGGTCGACGACTCGAAGGCCATCTCGGTCGACCTCAAGGCCGGCGAGGCCGCCATATTTCACCACAACCTGATCCACGGGTCGGGGCCGAACTTCGTGGACCGTTGGCGCATCCTGTTCCTGCCGAGCTACATGCCGACCTCGGCGGTGAACAAGGGTCCGCGCGACTGCGCGGCCGTCGTGCGCGGCAAGGACATCCACCATAATTTCGACCCCGAGCCGCCGTGCCATGGCGAGATGACGCCCGAGGCCATCGAGGCGCATCGCGTGGCCGTCGAGTACAGCGCGGCCACCATGTACAAGGACGCCCAGCACAAGCCGGTCGCCCTGTCCTAAACCGGATACCGTCGCTTCCCATGTGGCGCATGGTTATGCTGCGCGCCGCATGGATGCCGTCTCCGGCTTGAGTCCCGAGGAGCGTTTGCGCCGCCTGCCGATCTGGTCGGCCGCGCCCACGGTCACGCGCCTGGCGGTCGGCCGCACCAACATCAACTACAGCGTCGCGGCGGGCGGACAGCGTTTCTTCGCGCGAGTCGCGGCCGATCTGCCGCATCACGGCATCGTGCGCGGCCGCGAGGCGCTGTGCGCATCGCTGGCCGCCGACCTCGGCGTGGCGCCGCCGGTCGTCCATGCCCACGATGGCGTGCTGGTGCAACGCTTCATGGACGGCGAGACGTTGCGGCAGGGTGACACGCTTTCGTCCGCGCGCCTGGACCGCATCGTGGACGTTCTGCGCCGTATCCATGAAGGCCGTTTGCCCGCGGATACGCCCGACGCCAATCCCGCCGCCTGGTCGCGCGCGTATCTGGCGCGTTTGAAGCCGGGCGTGTTGCCGTCCGCCGCCCGCGCCCGCATCGAAGCCATCCTGGACGCATCGCCCAAAGGCGCGCTGCAGGGGCTCATCCACACCGACCTGATCCCCGAGAACTTCATCGACGATGGCCACCGCATGTGGCTGATCGATTGGGAGTATGCGGGCCTGGGCGATCCCGCGACCGACTTGGCCAATCTGGGGATGAATTTCGCCCTCGACGAGGCGGTTCTTGCGCGCGCGGTCGAACGTCACGGCGGCGTGGACCGCGCCACGGTCGATGGGCTCAAGGACGCGGTTGTTGTGCGCGAAGCGCTCTGGTGCCTGATCCAAATTCAGGCCGAAGGCATTCGCGGCGATCTGGCCGATTACACGCGCCTGTGCCTCGGCCGGCTCGGCATCGATGCCGCCGGTATCCGGGGGATCGGCTAATGGCGGATTACGATGTCGCCATCATCGGCGCGGGTGTGGTCGGCTGCGCGGTCGCGCGCGAATTCTCGCGCTATCATCTGCGCGCCATCTTGCTCGAAGCCAACAGCGATCTGTGCGACGAGGCCAGCAAGGGCAACACGGCCACCCTCGCCACGGGCAATGACACGCCGGCCGGCTCGCTGGAGCGCCAGCTGGTCGTGCGCGGCCATCAGCGTTACTTGGCTGAAGCCCCGTCGCTCGGCCTGCCCATCCGCCTGGTCGGTGCGATGACGGTCGCCTTCGACGAGGCCGAGGCACGGGTGGTGAGCGAGGAAGTGCGCGCCTCGCGCGCCGAAGGCTTTTCTTCGGTCGAGCTTCTGGGCGCCGACGGTATCTATGCGCGCGTGCCGCATCTGGCGCCGGGCGCCGTGGCCGCGGCTTGGGCGCCGGAGGAAGGCATTATCGACGGCTTCTCCACGGCTTATGCCTATGCGCTGGACGCGGTGGTGAACGGCGTGGACTACAGGGATTCATCGCCCGTCACGGCTGCCGCGCGCCGCGATGGCGTTTGGTCGTTGACGACGCCGGGCGAAGAGGTGCGCGCGCGGCTCGTCATCAACTGCGCGGGTCTCCGCGCGGATCATGTCGAGGCCTTGGCCGGCTACCGCGACCTGACGGTCAAGCCGCGGCGCGGCCAGTACATCGTCTACGACAAGCGCGCGCGGCGTCTGGTCGATGTCATCCTCCGCCCCGCGCCCACGCCGACCACGCGCGGCGTCTATATCGCGCCGTCCATTTTCGGGAACGTGCTGCTGGGTCCGACGGCGGAGGAGGTGCCCGATCCCGACGACCGGCGCGTGACGCCGGAGGGAATCGCGCAGTTGACGGCCGCCGCGCGGCGTATGTTGCCTGGCTTGCTCGATGAGCCGGTCGCCGCCATGTACGCGGGCATGCGGCCGGCCACGGAGAGGCCCGAGTACCGCATCATCCCGCGCTTCGCCGACGGTTGGCTCACCTGTGCGGGCATCCGCTCGACCGGCCTTTCGGGCGCGCTCGGCATCGCTGAATACGTCGCGGGGGCCGTCGTGCCGGACATCGTGAAGGCGGCGCGTAAGCAGACGATCAAGCCCGCGCGCGTGCCGAGCCTGGCCGATCCGAACGTCGCGCGTCCTTGGACCGATGCCGCGCGCGTTGCCGCCGATCCGTCCTATGGCGAGATGGTCTGCCATTGCGAGCGGGTCAGCGTGGGTGAAATCCGCGACGCGCTGTCCGGCCCCATCCCCGCGCATTCCCTCAAGGCGTTGAAGCGCCGCACGCGCGTAATGATGGGGCGCTGCCAGGGCTTCTTCTGCGGCGCGCGGGTCGAGAGCATGCTGCGGACGGGGAAGCCGTGAATCCCACGGTTGCCATCGTGGGGGCGGGTCCCGCCGGACTCGCAGCCGCCGCGGCGCTCACCGCGCGCGGCGTGCGCGATATCGCCGTCTTCGACCGCGACGATACGGTCGGCGGCCTGCCGCGCTATTGCGGCCATCTGGGTTTCGGCTGGGAGTATTCGCACCGGCTGGAGAAAGGCTCTTCCTTCATCCGCCGGCTGATCGGCGAGACGGACCTGTCCCGCGCGACGCTCCATCCGCGCACGACGGTATTGGAGATGGCGCCGGGCCCCGTGCTGCGCGTGGTGGGGCCCGAGACAGGCTTGCGCGAAATCCGGCCCAAGGCCGTGCTGGTCGCGACCGGTGTGCGCGAACGCCCGCGCGCGGCGCGGCTCGTGCCCGGCGCGCGGCCCGAACGCGGCGTCCTCACCACCGGCGCGTTGCAGCAGATGGAGACGCGCGGCATTCCCGTGCCCGGCCCGCGCGCGGTCGTGATCGGTTCGGAGCATGTGGCGTTCTCTGTTTTGCTGACCGCTCGCCATTGCGGGCTGAAAGTCGTGGCCATGGCCGAGCCCGGTCCGCGCGTATTGTCGCTGCCGATCGCGCGACCGGTTGCCCGCGCCGTGTTCGGCGTGCCCGTGCTGCTCAACGCCGAGGTCGAGGCGATCGAAGGCCGCGCCACGGTCGAAGCCGTGATCTTGCGCACGCCAGAAGGCACGCGCCGCATTCCCTGCGATTGCGTGATCTTCTCCGGCAGCTTCGTGCCCGATGCGCCTTTGTCGGAGGAGGCCGGCCTGATCATCGACCCGCGCACCGGCGGTCCCGCGATCGACCAGTTCATGCGGACCAGCCATCCGGGCGTGTTCGCCGCCGGCAATCTGCTGCGTCCGGTGGAATCGAGCGGCGTCGCGGCCCTTGAGGGTGCGAGGGCCGGCGCCTGCATCGCCGCCTTCCTGGCCGGGCGCCTGGACGGCGCCCAGGCCGAAGCCGGGTTCCGGTTGGGCGAGGGCGTGCGCTATCTGGTGCCGCAGCGCTGGGCCGCCGAGACGGCCGATCTGCGCGATGCGCGTCCCTTGCGCCCATCCTTGCGCGTTTTGGCCGACATCACTGGGCGTGTCGCGCTCTCGGCGGATGGCGCTCCGGTCTGGCGGGGTTCGCGGCGGCCGCTG
>CADEGL010000004.1:0-26837 GCA_902826885.1 uncultured Alphaproteobacteria bacterium
GCGACGACTTTGCCTTCCATCGGCTTTTCCTTGGCGGTGTCCGGAATGATGATGCCGCCCTTGGTCTTCTCTTCGCCTTCCAGCGGCTTGACCACGACGCGGTCATGCAACGGCCTAAAGCCCATGCTCTCTCCTCCTCATTTCCCTGTGATGCCGCCGGGTTGATAGCTCGGCCCGGCCGGCTATTAGCACTCATAAGAGCCGAGTGCTATGTATGGGTCGAGCCCCGGCCTGTCAAGACGACCCCAAGTCTAATTTCGATAAATCAATGAGTTACGGGTCGATTTTCGCCGGAAGTCCCGGCATCGGTCAGCCGCGCGAAGCGGGCCTGGTCGGCCTCGGCCAGCCGAACCTTGATGTGGGCATACTCCTCGTCGTCCCGCCGCTCCATGACCTCGCCGTTGCGATAAAGCCAGGCAATGGTCTTGCCGTCCCATAAGCGGACGGAGACCTGGATCACGTCCCGTCCCTCGGCCAGTTCCTCGTCGACCAGCGCCAAAAGCTGGGGGCACCCTTCGCCCGTCAGGGCCGAGACCGCGACCTGCGGTTCGTTGGCGCGCCCGGCGGCGTTCAGCACCAGTTCGCGCCGTTCCGGCTCCAGAAGATCGAGCTTGTTGAACACCTCGATCATCGGCCGGCCGCTTCCTTCGGCGATGCCGAGCTTTTCCAAGACGGCCTGAACATCCGTCTTCTGCGCCTCGGTTTCCGGGTGCGCCACGTCGCGCACATGCATGACCAAATCGGCCTCCTGCACCTCTTCCAAGGTGGCGTGGAAGGCTGCGATCAACTCGGTCGGCAGGTCGGAGATGAAGCCGACCGTGTCCGACAGGATGGCGTTGCGGCCCGAGGGCAGTTCGATCTTGCGCATCGTAGGGTCGAGCGTGGCGAACAGCATGTCCGCCGCCTGCACGTCCGCGTCCGTCAGGCGGTTGAACAGGGTCGACTTGCCGGCGTTGGTGTAGCCGACCAGCGCTATGACCGGATAGGGCACGCGCTGACGGGCCTTGCGGTGAATCTGGCGCGTGCGCCCGACATCGCCCAACTCGTCCTTGAGCCGCGCGATGCGCTCGTCGATCAGGCGCCGGTCGATTTCGAGCTGGGACTCGCCGGGACCGCCCAGGAAACCGAAGCCGCCGCGCTGCCGCTCCAAGTGGGTCCAGGAACGGACCAGACGGCTGCGTTGATAGGACAAATGCGCCAGTTCGACCTGCAGGCGGCCTTCGCGCGTGCGCGCACGGGCGCCGAAAATCTCCAGGATCACCGCCGTGCGGTCGATGACCTTGCACTTCCACGCCCGCTCCAGGTTGCGCTGCTGGACCGGCGACAACGCGCCGTTGACGATGACCAGTTCGATCTCGATGTCCGCGATCAGGCCCTTGAGCCGGTCGATGCCGCCCGTGCCGAACAGGGTCGCGGGGCGCGGCTCGCGCACGCGGACCGTTTCCGAATGGACGACGTTCAGCGCGATCGCCGCCGCGAGCCCCACGGCCTCGGCCAGCCGCGCCTCGGGGTCGCGCGCGGAATCGGCCCGCCCGCCGTCGCGCACCGGGTGCAGGACGGCGGTGCGGCGGGCCGGAATCGCGGTCGAGACGGCTTCGGTCAAATCAGGCTTCGCCCTCGGCCTTGCCGTCCGGCTCGAAGAGCTGGACCGGGCCGCCCGGCATCACGGTGGAGATGGCGTGTTTATAGACCAGCTGCGCATGGTGATCGCGGCGAAGCAGGACGCAGAAATTGTCGAACGCGCCGATATTGCCCTGCAGCTTCACGCCGTTCACGAGGAACACCGTGACCGGGATCTTGTTCTTACGCACATGGTTCAGGAACACGTCCTGGAGGTTTTTATCTGAAGACATCGTTGTGTCCTCCTTTGTTTTTGCGGGCCGCGGCGCCTGAGCGCCCGGACCCGTGGGAGACGTCCGGCCAACGACGCCGGCCGGACCGCCAATTCTATGCGACGTCCACGAAGGATATATGTGGCCAGTCAGGGGCCCGCAACAAGCCCGCGAAGGGTGGCGAAATCGCGCGCGTGACATTCCGGGCGCGCATCGCGGAATTCCGCCGATTCCGGGTCCAAATCGCCGACCAGGACGGGGATACAGCCCGCGTTCCGCGCGCAGGCCATATCGATTCCCGTATCGCCCACGAACCAGACCGCGCGGCCGGGCGGGATGCCGGACGGCTCCAGCGCCATGGTAATGGGCGCGGGGTCGGGCTTATCCCGCGCGGCGTCGCCCGCGCCGACAAGGCGGCCGAAATGGGGCGTCCAGCCCAGATGGGCGGCCTCCTGGCGCAAAAGATCGCCCTTTTTGTTGCTGACCACGCCCAGATAGATGCCTTCACCGTTTAGGGCAGCCAGTGCATCCGCGGCGCCCGGCAGGACGGCCAGGTGATCGAGGTGGCAGGCGTTATAACTGGCATAGAAAACATCGCGCGCCTCGGTCCAGCGCTCGCCGAACAGCTTGGGGAAGCTGTCGCGCATGGATTCGCGCACGCGCAGCCGTGTCTCGGCATCCGTCCAAGGCTTATGGCCCATGGCGACCAGCGTGGCGTTCAACGCCGCGCCGATCGCGGGCCACGCGTCGACCAGCGTGCTGTCCCAATCGAACAGGATGGCGCGCGGGCGTGGCAGGCTCATGCGGCGCCCTGTCCGCCGATGCGGTCGATATAGGCCTGGCGCAGCGCGCGGGTCAGCGCGCCCGGCTTGCCGTCGCCGACCGTGGCATCGTCGATCCGCACGATGGGCATGACGAAAGCGGTCGAGCCGGTGACGAACGCCTCGCGCGCCGCCTTGGCATCGGCCAACGTGAAGCGCCGTTCGACGAAGCGCAGCCCCTGCCCCTTGGCGATCTCGATCACGGCCAGCCGCGTGATGCCGTTCAGGATCTCCGGCCCCGCGCTGCGGGTGACCAATTCGTCCTTCGGCGTGACGATCCAGGCGTTGGTCGCCGTGCCTTCGGTGACGAAGCCCTCACGGTCGATCTGAAACGCCTCGTAGGCGCCCGCTTCCACGGCCTGTTGCTTGCCGAGCACGTTGGGCAGCAGGGAGACCGACTTGATGTCGCAGCGCGCCCAGCGGATGTCCGGGATGCTGATGGCCTTGGCGCCGTTCTCTAGAAGCTCGGCCGCGGGCGGCTTCTTGCGCCGCGCGGTGACGACGATGGCGGTGTCCACATTTTTGGGGAAGACGTGGTCGCGCGGCGCGACACCGCGCGTCATCTGCATATAGACCATCCCGTCCGACACCAGGTTGCGGCGGATCACCTCGCGCATGACCCGGCGCAGCGCCGCGCGCGGCATGGGTTCGGCGATGCGCAGTTCCTTCAGCGAGCGGTCCAGCCGCTCTAGGTGCCAGTCCTCGTCGACCAGCCTGCCGCCGGCGACGGCCACGACTTCATAGACCCCGTCGGCGAATTGGTAGCCACGGTCCTCGACATGAACCACGGCCTCCCGATGCGGCCGGTAGCGTCCGTTCACGTATGCGATGCGCGCCATATGCGGTTCCGTTGAATGGGAAAACTCAGAAAAATTGCAGGCTGACGGCGAAAATCTTCTCGACCGCTCGAATGGCTTCGGGCCGCGCGAAGATGATGACACGGTCCTTGGCTTTCACCACCGTATCCAGGCGCGGAATGATGACGCGGTCATCCCGGATCAAGGCGCCGATCACGATTCCCTTGGGCAGGTCGGCATCCTTGATCGCGCGGCCGATCAGCCGCGACGTCTCCATCGCCTCGGCCTCGATCACCTCGCCCAGGTTCTCGCGCAGCGAATGGACCGACCGGATTCGTCCGCGCCGGACGTGCTGCAGGATGGTCGAGACCGTGATGGCCTGGGGCACCACGACCACGTCCACGCCCAAGGTGGCGATCAGCGGTTCATAACTCATGTTGCTGACCAGCGTCATGGCGCGCCGGGCGCCCGCGCGCTTGGCCAGAAGCGACGACAGGATGTTGACCTCGTCGTCATTGGTCACGGCCACCACGGCCTCGGCCGCCTCGGCGTTGGCCTCTTCCAGGATTTCGGCCTCGAGCGCGTTGCCGTGGATGACGACCGAGCGCGACAGGCTTTGCGCCGCGAACTCCGCGCGCTCCTTGTTCTGCTCGATCACCTTGGCGCTGACGCCAGGGTGCTCGTTCTCGATCTCCTGGGCCAAATAGAGGCCGATATTGCCGCCGCCGACGATGACGATGCGGTGCGCCTCCGGCTCTTCATGGCCGAAGGCGGCCATGCCGCGCGCGACCTGCGCGCTGTCGACCACGAAATAGACGTCGTCGCCCGCCTTCAAGCGTTCCTCACCGCGCGGCAGGACGGCCTCTCCCCCTCGCAGGATCGCCAGGATCACGATGTTCAAGTCGGGAAACAGCTCGGTCAGTTGGCGCAGCGGCGTGTCGAGGATCGGACACTCCTCAGTGCATCGCACGCCGATGACCTGGACCCGACCCTCGGCCAGCGGAATGTTGTCGAACGCCCCTGGCACCTGCAGACGCCGGCTGATGGCCCGCGCGATCTCGGCCTCGGGCGAGATGATGACGTCGATGGGCAAATTCTCGCGGCTAAACAGATCCGCCCAGGCCGGCTGCAGATAGTTCTGGCTGCGCACGCGCGCGATCCGGGTCGGCACGTTGAATAGCGACGCGGCGACCTGGCAGGCCACCATGTTGACCTCGTCGCTGTGGGTGACGGCGATCAGCATGTCGGCGTCGCGCGCGCCCGCGCGCTCCAGCACGCCGGGATGCGATGCATGCCCCACGATGCCGCGCACCTCCAGCGAATCGCTGATCTTGCGCACCAGATCGGGCGCATGGTCGATGATGGTGACGTGGTTGGCCTCGGTGGCCAGGTGGCGCGCGATGTTCGAGCCCACCTGCCCCGCGCCGCAGACGACAACCTTCATGGCACGGCGCCTTCGGCCGGCGTCCGTTCAGGCATCGGGCTTGTCCGCTCCGGCGACGCCCAGGCTTTTCAATTTTCGATGCAGGGCAGAACGCTCCATGCCGACGAAGCTGGCTGTACGCGAGATATTGCCGCCGAAACGCGTGACTTGGGCCATCAAATACTCGCGCTCGAAAATCTCGCGCGCCTCGCGCAGGGGAAGCCCCATGATCTCGTCGCTCTTGTTCCACCCGACCACGGGCGAGGCGATGGCGCCGATTTCGGGCGGCAGCATGTCGGCGCGGATCACGTCGCGGGCGTCGCCCGGCGCCATGATCAGCAGCCAGTCGATGACGTTGCGAAGCTGGCGCACGTTGCCGGGCCATTCATAGGCCTGCAACGCGGCCATCGCGTCCATGCCGATCTCGCGCGGCGGAACGCCGGCGACCTCGGCCGCGCGATCCATGAAGAACTTGGCCAGCAGCGGAATATCCTCGCGCCGCTCGCGCAACGGTCCCACCCGCACGGGCACGACATTGAGGCGGTAGAACAGATCCTCGCGAAACCGCCCTTCGGCGATCTCTTCCTTGAGGTCCTTGCTGGTCGTGGCCAGAACCCGCACATCGACCTCGACGCGCACTTGTCCGCCCACGCGTTCGAAACTCTGCTCCTGCAGCACGCGAACGATCTTGCCCTGTGTCTCCAACGGCATGTCGGAGACTTCGTCGAGCAGCAGCGTGCCGCCATGGGCGCGCTCGAAGGTGCCCGTCTTGGCCGACGTTCCTGGACCGGCGGCGCCCGGCTCGAAGCCGAACAACTCGCCTTCCATGCGCTCCGGCTGCATCGTCGCGCAGTTGAGGACCACGAACGGGCCGGACGCGCGGCGCGACTGCGAATGGACGAAGCGCGCCACAATTTCCTTGCCCACGCCCGCGGGGCCCGAGACCAGCACGCGGCTTGATGTCGGCGCGACCCGCTCGATCGCCTGGCGCACCTGGTTGATGACCGAGGATTGGCCAACCAGCTCGTGGTTGCCGCCGGCGCGGAAGCGCAGCTCCTCGTTCTCGCGCTTGAGCGCGGCGGCCTCGATGGCGCGCTGGACCAGCAGCAAAAGCCGGTCCGACTTGAACGGCTTTTCGATGAAGTCGTAAGCGCCTTTGCGGATCGCGGTGACAGCCGTCTCGATATTGCCGTGGCCGCTGATCATCACGACCGGCACGTCGGGATGGTCGCGCTTCACGAGATCGAGGATTTGGAGACCGTCGAGCTTGCTGCCCTGCAGCCAGATGTCGAGCACGACGAGGCTGGGGCGGCGGCCGGCGACGGCTTCCAACGCCTGATCGCTGTTGCCCGCCTCGCGCGTGCCATAGCCCTCATCCTTGAGGATGCCCGCGATCAGCGAGCGAATATCCGCCTCGTCGTCGACGATCAGGATGTCATGGGGCATCGAGGGTCACGTCCGAATTTGGCCGGCGGCTTCCGCGTGGGGCGCGACCGCCGCGGTGGCCGGAAACACGAGCCGGACACGGGCGCCGCCACCTTCGCGGTCTTCCAGCACCAACTCGCCGCCATGATCTTCCATGATTTTGCGCACGATGGCCAGACCGAGGCCGGTTCCCTTGGCGCGCGTGGTGACATACGGCTCGGTCAACTGGTCGCGCTGCTCGACGGGCAGGCCGATGCCGTTATCCTCGACGTCGATCCCGACCTCGCCCGCGTTCGCGACAAGGCGCACGACGATACGCCCCTCCGGCAAGGCGCCCTCCTCGGGTTCGGGCCGCGCCAGGATCGAATCGGCGGCATTCTGCAGCAGGTTGGTCAGCGCCTGGCCAACTTGCCGCCCGTCGCAGATGAACGGCGCCGCCTCCGGCCCTTCGATCGTGTAGGCGATGGATGGATTGCCATTCTGTTGCAGGAAGACGGCCTGACGGCACAGCTTCACCGCGTCTTCCTCGCGCATCACGGGCGTCGGCATGCGCGCGAAAGACGAGAATTCGTCCACCATGCGGCCGATATCGCCCACTTGGCGCACGATCGTATCCGTGCAGGTCTCGAAGGTCTCGGGATCGCTGGTGATCTCCTTGAGATACTTGCGCTTCAATCGTTCGGCCGAAAGCTGGATCGGCGTCAGCGGATTCTTGATCTCGTGCGCAATGCGGCGCGCCACATCCGCCCACGCCGCCTTGCGCTGGGCCGACAAAAGCTCGGTTATGTCGTCAAAGGTGACGACATAACCCAGCACCTGCTGGTCCGCCGCGCGTTCGACGGCCACGCGCACCAGAAGGGTCAGGTTGCGCTTCTCGCGCGCCACGCGGATCTGAGACTGAATCAGGCCGCGCGGACGGCGCAGCGCTTCGTCCAGCAACTCTCCCATTTCCGGCACGACCGCGGCCAAGGGCTTGCCGATCTCCCGGTCCAGATCCGCGCCCAAGAGCGCGGAGGCGGTCCGGTTCGGCAGATTGATGTGAAACTCGCTGTCCAGGCCGATCACACCGGATGAAACGCCGCCCAGCACGGCCTCGGTGAAGCGGCGCCGGGTGTCAAGCTGCTGGTTGGCGTCGAGCAGCTCACGCTGCTGGCTTTCAAGCTGGCTGGTCATGCGGTTGAAGGCGCGGCCCAGCACACCCATCTCGTCGTCGCCGTCCGCCGCGGGCACGCGCACGCCCATGTCACCCGCGCGCACGCGCTCGGTCGCGCCGATCAGGTTGCTGATGGGCCGCGCAAGCTGGTTGGCGAAGACCAATCCGATCCATACGGCCGCGAACAGCAGAAGCAGCGCCAGCACCGCAAACAGCAGCGCGAAGTTGAGCTGCATGCTCGATCGTCGTCCCTCGAGCTGCTCGTAGACCAGCACGGCGTCCTGGGTGCGCTTGACGTGGTTCAGCACGCTGGGATCGACGAAGCGGCCGACATACAGAAATGTATCGGGCTGATCGCCCAACCGCATGAGGGCGCGCACCCGGTCGCCCTTGTCATTGACGATGAGGGCCACCTCGCCCGCCCTGGCGCGCTCGATGGCCCAGGTGGGAACCGGATCGAACTCCAGCGTGTAGCTGAGGTTGGAGCGGCCCAGCACTTGGCCCGTCGAGCCCTCGAACAGCATCACCTCGGGCACGCCGCGCAGCGCGCCATGGGCGCTCAACACACGGTTGAGGAGAACGGGGTCTTGGAACACCAGCGACTGCTCGCGCGCGATGTCCTGCCCCATGACCAGGATATCGGCGCGGATGGCCTGCTGCTGCTCGTTCAGATAGGCCTCGGCGACCGACAACGACGCACGCAGCGCCGTTCGCACCCGGTCGCTGAACCAGGACTGGATACCGACATTGAAGAAGATGACCGAGAAGACGGCGACCACGATGGCTGGCGTCACCGCGACCAGGCTGAACAGCACCACGAGACGCACGTGAAGGCGCGAGCCCGCCGAACCGCGCCGCCTTGCGCCCCACAAGCCGACGATGCGCCGCGCGACCACGGCGCCCAGCATCAGCAGCAGGGCCAAATCGATATTGACGAGGATGAGGACGGTGTCGGGGTCCGGCCCGAACGGCGCCGATTGCGTCAAGACGATGTAGGTGGCGATGCCCGAAGCCACCGACAGGATGGCCAGCATCAAGGCCACCGTGCGGCCCAGCGCCACGCGCGCGATCCATCCTCCGGCGCGGCGCAGGAACGTCGCGCGGGCGGGTTCGGCGGCGGGGCGTGTTTCCGCGGTCATTTCTGCTCCCGCGGCACGGCGATATCCAGCTCGCGGATCTTCTTCCGCAACGTGTTGCGGTTGAGGCCCAAGAGCGCGGCGGCGCGAATCTGATTGCCCCGCGTGGCGCCAAGGCTGAGCGAAATCAGCGGCCGCTCCATCTCGCGCAGAATGCGCTGATATAGGCCCGGCGGCGGCAGGCCGCCCTCGTGGGCGTCGAAATACGTCTTGAGGTGGCGGTTGACCGCGGCGCCCAGATTGTCGTCGACCGGGCGCTGCTCGACCGAGGCCGCGGACTCGGCGATCTCGACCTCGATCACCTCCGCGCCGATATTGTCGGCGGGGTGGAGCGCGGCCAGGCGCACCATCAGGTTCTCCAGCTCACGCACGTTACCAGGCCAGGCGTGGCGGCGCAGCGCGTCGATCGCCGAGGCGTCCAAGGTTTTCGCCGGCAAGCCGCTTTCCGCCGCGCGCGCAAGGAAATGACGCGCCAGCGCGGCCATGTCGTCGCTGCGCTCGCGCAATGGCGGCAGACGCAAGGGCACCACGTTCAGGCGGTAGAACAAATCCTCGCGGAACAGGCCGCGCCGGATGAATTGGCGCAGATCGCGGTTGGTCGCGGCCACGATCCGCACGTCCGCGCGCACCGGCGCACGGCCGCCGACGGTCGTGTACTCGCCTTCCTGCAACACGCGCAAAAGGCGGGTCTGCGCCTCGGGCGGCATGTCACCGATCTCGTCCAGGAACAGCGTGCCGCCTTGGGCCAGCTCAAAGCGGCCGGCCTGCCGCGCGCCCGCGCCGGTGAAGGCGCCCTTCTCATGTCCGAACAGTTCGCTTTCGATCAATTCGCGCGGAATAGCGGCCATGTTGATGGCCACGAACGGCGCGTTCCGGCGCTTGCCGAAATCGTGCAGCGCGCGGGCGACCAGCTCCTTGCCGGTGCCGGATTCGCCCGCGATCATCACGGTCAAATCCGTCGCCATCACGCGCGCCATCACGCGATAGACATCCTGCATGGCGGGCGAGCGGCCGATCAACGGCAGCTTCTCCTCGCTCTCCTCGCCCGGCGCGGGCACCACGCCCGCCGGCGCCAGCGCACGCCGTACGGCATCGGTCAGCGCCGACAGATCGAACGGCTTGGGCAGATATTCGAACGCGCCGCGCTCGGTCGCGCGCAGAGCGGTCATCAGCGTGTTGCGCGCGCTCATCACGATCACGCGCAGATCCGGGCGCACGCGGCGGATGCGCGGCAAGAGGTCGAGCCCGTCGCCATCGGGCATCACCACATCGGTGATGACCAGATGCCCCTCGCCCTTGGTGATCCAATTCCACAGCGTGCCCGCGTCCGCCGCCGCGCGCACGTCATAGCCCAGGCGCCCCAGCGCCTCCGACAAGATGGTGCGGATGCCGCGATCGTCGTCGGCGACCAGGATGGTTTCACCGCTCACGGCGCGTCCTCGTGCAGCGGCAACATGACGCGGAAGACCGACCGGCGCGGCGCGCTGTCGAACTCGACCACGCCGCCATGGTCGGCGACCAGCTTGGCCACCAGCGCCAGGCCCAGGCCCGTGCCGTTGGGCTTGGTGGTGACGAAGGCTTCGAACAAATGGCGCTGCACGTCCTCGGGGATGCCGGAGCCGTTGTCGGCCACGGAGACCACGATCGGCAGATGCACGCGCGTGTCACGCCCCGGCAAAGCCAGGCGGATACCGTGCTGGTAAGCCGTTGTAACGATGATTTCGCCGCCTTCGGCCGGCACGGCCTCGGCCGCGTTCTTGACCAGGTTCATGAAGACCTGGATCAGAAGATCGGCGTTGCCCGAGACAGGCGGCAGCGAGGGATCGTAATGCTCCACGATCCGCGCATGGCGGCCGAAACCGTGCTGCGCCACGCGGCAGACGCGGTCGAGCACCTCGTGGATGTTCACCGGCTCGCGCGCGACGGGCCGCTCGTCCGAGAACGCCTCCATCCGGTCGACCAGCGCGCGGATACGATCGGTCTCGTCGCAGATCAGGCGCGTCAGCGAACGGTCCTCGGCGCGCGCGCCCTGCTCCAACAACTGCGCCGCGCCCCGGATGCCCGACAAGGGGTTCTTCACCTCGTGGCCCAGCATGGCCGCCAATGCGGCGACCGAGCGCGCCGCGCCGCGATGGGTCAGCTGGTGATCGATGCGGCGCGCGATCGACTGCTGCCGCAACGAGACGACGACGCAACCCGCGGCCTCCGGCAGGACGGCCACGTGCAGCGTGATCTGGTGGCTGCCGATGCGCGGCGTCTCCAGCATGACATCGTACTCGGCGACGCTGCCGCCTTGGTTGCGCACCTGCGCGACCAAGGCGTGAATCGGGCTGTCGGCGGGCAAAAGCTCGGCGAAGGGCCGGCCGCGCAGATGCGCGGCGCTGGCATCGAACAACTGCTCGGCCGCCATATTGACGTGGCGCACGGCGCCAGTACCGTCGATGACCAAAGTCGCGTCGGGCAATGCGTTGAGGATGGAAGCCGGGTCGATGGCGCGGGGCGCGAGACGCGCGGGCGCCGTGCCCTTCGCGGTCACGCGGCCGCCCTCTCCTCGGCCGGGCCGTACAGATCCCGGATCGCGGCACGCACGTCGGCGGGCTCGGACATGCGGTTGGTGCGCGCGCGGAAATCGGACGCGCCCGCGAAGCCCTTGGAGTACCAGCCCAAATGCTTGCGCGCCATGCGCACGCCGACATCGAGCCCATAGTGGCTCAACATCAAATCATAGTGTTCCAACAACATGTCGCGCTGGAACGCGACCGGCGGATCGGGCAGCCGCTCGCCGGTCTTCAAATAATGGATCACCTGGTTGACGAACCAGGGTTTGCCCTCGGCGCCGCGGCCGATCATCACGCCGTCCGCGCCGGACTGGTCCAGCGCCGTCTTGGCGTCCTCCAGCGTCTTGATGTCGCCATTGACGATCACGGGAATCTGGACGGCTTCCTTCACCTCGCGCACCGCCGCCCAGTTGGCCTGACCTTCGTAGAACTGGCAGCGCGTGCGGCCGTGGATGGTCACCATCTTGATGCCGCACTCGACGGCGATCTTGGCCAGCTTCGCCGCGTTGCGGTTCTTGTCGTCCCAGCCCAGACGCATCTTGAGCGTGACCGGCAGCCGCACGGATTTGACGGTGGCTTCCAGGATTTTCGCGGCATGGACTTCGTCGCGCATCAGCGCGGAGCCCGCATGGCCGTTGACCACCTTCTTCACCGGGCAGCCGAAATTGATGTCGATGATGGCAGCGCCGCGGTCCTCGTTCAGCCGCGCGGCCTCGGCCATCTCGGCCGGGTCGCAGCCCGCGAGCTGCATGGACACCGGCTTCTCGTCCAAGGCGTTCGCGGCGCGCTTCAACGAATCGCGCGTCTCGCGGATCATCGCCTGGCTCGCGATCATCTCGGACACGACGAGGCCGGCACCGCAGCGCTTCACCAGGCGGCGGAACGGCATGTCCGTCACGCTCGACATGGGCGCGAGGATCACCGGATCGTCGATGGCGATGGGGCCGATCTTAATGCCCATTTTCTAGGCACTTTCCAGATATGATGAATTTGTGGGCATAAACCCGCGACAGATAAACCAGAAATCGGCCCGCTCCGCAACCTCGGGCAGACCCGGAAACCGTTCCCGCTAGCGGCTTTAGGTCCCAAATGTTAAGCCATCCGCGCCTATGACGTCCGCGCCCCGCATCCCTGACCGGAATCCGCCATGCCGCGTTGTGTCGCCCTGATCGTGGCTGCCGGCCGCGGGCATCGTTTCGGCGGCGAGATGCCCAAGCAATACCGGATGCTGGCGGGTAAATCTCTTCTGCGCTATTGCGCCGAGGCTTTCGCGCGCCATCCCAAGATCGACGCCGTGCGCGTCATCATCCATCCCGACGACCGCGCGCTCTATGACGCCGCGGTTGAGGGGCTCGACCTTCTGCCCCCGGTCCATGGCGGCGCGGAACGGCAGGATTCCGCGCGCCTCGGCCTCGAAAGCCTGGCCGGGATGAAGCCCGATCATGTGCTGATCCATGACGCCGCGCGCCCCTTCCCCGACGAAGCGCTGGTCACACGCACGATCGATGCGCTGGCCACGGCGGCGGGCGCGGTGGCGTCCGTTCCCGTCAACGACACGCTGAAGCGCGCGGGAGCCGGCAACGCGGTCGCCGCCACGGTGGACCGCGCCGGGCTGTGGCGCGCGCAGACGCCTCAGGGGTTCCGTTATGCCGAGATTCTGGCCGCGCACCGCGCCGTGGCGGGCCAGGCCCTGACCGACGACGCGGCCGTGGCCGAGCACGCGGGGCTTTCGGTTGCGCTGGTCATGGGCAACGAGGACAATTTCAAGGTGACCACGGAAGACGATCTGGCGCGCGCGGCGCGCAAGCTGGGCGCGGGCGCCGAGACGCGCATCGGCATGGGTTTCGATGTCCACCGTTTCGGCCCCGGCGACAAGGTTTGGTTGTGCGGAATCGAAGTCGCGCACACGCATGGGCTGGTCGGCCATTCGGACGCAGACGTGGGCCTGCATGCCATCACCGACGCCATCCTGGGCGCCATCGGCGCGGGCGACATCGGCCAACATTTCCCGCCCTCCGATCCGCAATGGCGCGGCGCCCCATCCGACATCTTCCTCGCCCATGCGGCCAAGCTGGTGCGCGAAAAGGGCGGCGAGATTCAGAACGTGGATCTCACCCTCATCTGCGAACGGCCCAAGATCGGGCCGCACCGGCCGCGCATGGAAGCGCGGGTGGCGGAGATCCTGGACGTGGCGCGCGAGCGCGTGAGCGTGAAGGCGACCACCACCGAGAAGCTCGGTTTCACCGGCCGCGACGAAGGCATGGCCGCCCAGGCCATCGCCAGCGTACGTCTGCCCGCCGCGTCTTGACCGTGCCCGGCATCAACGCCCGCCATCCCGCCTGGTGGCTTTCCACGTGGTTCGGCGTGGGGCTGCTGCCGAAGTTCCCCGGCACTTGGGGCTCGATCGCCGCCCTGCCCTTCGCCTGGCTCATCCAAGATGCCTGGGGCCCGCTCGGACTCTTGCTCGCCGCGGCCGCCGCCACGGTCGTCGGCATCTGGGCCACGGGAGTCTATTGCGACCGCTCCGGCGAAAACGACCCGCAGCGGATCGTCATCGACGAGGTGGCGGGCCAATGGCTCGCTTTGTCCGCCGCCGCGATGACGCTCGGCGATTTCGCCTTGGGTTTCATCCTGTTCCGCCTGTTCGACATCCTGAAGCCCTGGCCGGCCAACTGGGCGGACCGCAGCTTGCACGGCGGCTGGGGCGTCATGCTCGATGACGTGGCCGCGGGGGCGTATGCTGCGTTGTGTCTGTTAGCGGTCCGTTATTTCGTCGGGTGACGCCATGTTCGACGACGCCATTCTTTCGCCCGCCCGCGACGTCCTCCGCCGCTGCGAGGATGTCGGGCTGAAACTCGCCACGGCCGAATCCTGCACGGGCGGCCTGGTCGCGGGCGCCTTGACCGCCATCGCGGGCAGCAGCCGCGTGGTGGAGCGCGGCTTCGTCTCCTACTCCAACGAGGCCAAGACCGAGCTTCTGGGCGTGCCGGCCGCGCTGATCGTCAAGCACGGCGCCGTCTCGGCCCATGTCGCGCGCGCCATGGCCGACGGCGCCTTGGCCCGCTCGGCGGCCGGCATCGCGGTCTCGTTGACAGGCGTCGCGGGCCCGGATGGCGGCACGGACGCGAAGCCGGTCGGCCTCGTCTATATCGGCTGCGCGCGGCGCGGCCATGAGACTGCGGTGGAGCGCCATCAGTTCCCCGGCGACCGCGACGCGGTGCGCCACGCCTCCGTCATCGCCGCCCTTACGCTCGTCCTGCGGCAACTCGGGTGAGCGAAAGCGCGCTCGACACGCCGCGGGCCCCAGCGCCCGGGTTTCTCCATGTCGCCCTTGCTGCCGCCGGCATCGGCACGTTCATTGCGCTCGGCCTTTTCGTTCTATTGCCCGGCCTGATCGGGTCCGGCCTGTCGGACGACGGACTCGATGTCGCCGACCTGATGATCCTGCCGATCTCTTCGATCCTGGGTGTCGCGATCTTCGTCGTCCTCCTCGGCCGCCTGCCCTGGTCAGGTTTGGGGCTGCGGTCGGCACCGGCCGGCGCCTATCTGCGCGCGCTCGGCTGGTGGCTCCTGTGCCTGCCCATCGTGGCCGCGGTCCTCTACGTCACCTATAAGATCACCGGGCGGGCCGCGATCGAGGAACAGCTCGACATGATGCCCGACCTGTCGGACGACGATGGCACGATCACCGCCGCCTTCGTCCTATTGGTCGGCATCCTGTCGCCCGTCGCCGAGGAGTTGGTGTTTCGCGGCGTGTTGTTCGCCTGGCTGCGCCGCCACGTGAATTTCTGGATCGCGGGCAGCGCCAGCGCCCTGGTCTTCGCTCTTGCCCACGGCATTCCCGACATCATCCTGCCGACCGCGATGCTGGGCTTGCTGTTCGCCTGGATCTACGAGCGCACGGGCTCGCTCTGGCCCGCCATGCTGGCGCATATCGCGCACAATCTGCTGGTCACCAGCGTGATGCTGCCGACCATGTGGGGCATCGGCGTCGAGACGCTGGCCTAGCGCCGCTTCTCGGTCTGAAACAGCGCGCCGCCAAGGAGCGGGAAGATCAAGCCGATGGCGCACACCAGCGGCCAGCCGCCATACACGTAACTGACGCCCGCCAAGGCCGAGCCCACCGCGCCGCCGCAGAAGAAGATCGCGAGATAGAGCGCGTTCAGCCGGCTGCGCACGCCGGCATGCAGCATGTAGATCGCGCGCTGGCCCAATACCACGTTGGCCTGCACGCCCGCGTCGAGCAGGATGCCCGCGGCCACGAGCACGGCGATCGCGCCGTACCCGCCGATCCAAGCCAGCACGAAGGACGCGGCCACGACGGCGAAGGCGCCGGCCGTCGCCGGTTTCGTCCAGCCGTGATCGGCCAGCCGTCCGGCGAACGGCGCCACGAACGCGCCGCCCACGCCGCTCAGCAGGAAGGCCGCGATCTCCCACGTGCCGTAGGAGAACGGCGGCGCGGCCAGCGCCAGCGGCACCGCCGTCCAGAACAGGCTGAAGGCGCCGAACATCAACGCCTGATAGGCCGCGCGCCGTCGCAGCACCGGCGTATCGCGCAAGACCGTCCACAGCGAGAGGAGAAGCTGGCCATAGTGGAACCCGCCCACCGGCACGCGGCGCGGCACCATGCGCGCCATGGCCCAGGCCACCGCCACCATGGCCGCGCTGGAAAGCGCGAACATCGCGCGCCAGCCGAACGCGCCGCCGATCAGCGTGGCGATGGGCCGCGACAAGAGGATACCCATCAACAATCCGCTCATCACCGTGCCGACCACGCGGCCCCGCCGCTCTTCGGGCGCCAGATGCGCGGCGATGGGGATCAACATCTGCACCGAGCAGCTCGTGAAGCCGATCAGCACGGCGGCCAGCAGGAACAATCCAGGCGACGGCGACACGGCCGCCAGCGCGAGCGCCAGCATGGACGCGATCAGCGTGCGCA
This sequence comes from uncultured Alphaproteobacteria bacterium, assembly GCA_902826885.1. Lineage (GTDB taxonomy): Bacteria > Pseudomonadota > Alphaproteobacteria > CADEGL01 > CADEGL01 > CADEGL01. The sequence continues at coordinate 16,085 of CADEGL010000004.1, forward strand.
CGACCAGCGCCCGGTTCTCGACCAGGTCGCCCAGCGGCACCAGCAGGATCAGCCCCGCGACGTAGCCGAGTTGGAACAGCGTGACGATCAGCCCGGCCGCCGCCAGATCGAACCCCAGCGATTCCGAGATCGGCCCGATGAGCGGCTGGGCGTAGTAAAGGTTTCCGACCGTGACGCCGCAGGCGACGGCGAAAGCCAGCGTCAGCCCGCGCGAGATCGTCGGATGGGGATGGGTTTGTCCGTCGCCGGAGGCCACGCGGGGAAATGCCTTGTGAGAAAAATCGAGCGGGAAATGGGATGCGCCCGCGGGCGGATCAAGGGGCGGGTTTCTGTCCGTACAGCTTCGCCGCGCGCGTTTCGAAGGCGCCGACCATGCGCTTCACGGCCTCGCCGAACAGCGGGCCGATGATCTTGTCGAGGAAACGCGACTGGAATTCGAAATCGATGTGGAAGTCGAGCTGGCACTTGCCGCCGTCGGCGGGCGCGAAGGCCCAATGGTTCTCCAGATGCTTGAACGGGCCTTCGGTGTACTGCACGTCGATGCGACGCGCGCGGTCCAGCACGACGCGCGAGGTATAGCGTTCGCGAATCATCTTGAAGCCGATCACGAGCTCGGCCAGCAGCACGTCCCCTTCCCGCTTCTTGATCCGCGCGGCCACGCACCAGGGCAGGAACTCGGGATAGCGTTCCACGTCCGCCACGAGATCGAAAAGCTGCTCGGGCGTATAGGGCAGCAGCTTGCGCTCGACGTGATGCATGGCCTCAGACCGCGAGCTGGCGCGCACGCGCCTCGCGCAGGCGCACGAAATCGTCGCCCGCGTGATAGGACGAGCGGGTCAAGGGCGAGGCCGAGACCATCATGAAGCCCTTGCCGTAGGCCATGGTCTCGTAGGCCTTGAACTCGTCGGGCGGCACGAAGCGCTCGATGACGTGGTGTTTGGGCGTCGGCTGCAAATACTGGCCGATGGTCAGGAAATCGACCCCCGCCGCGCGCAGATCGTCCATCACCTGATAGATCTCGTCCTTCGTCTCGCCCAAACCGACCATCAGGCCGGATTTGGTAAACAGCGACGGATCGATCCGCTTCACGCTGTCGAGCAGGCGCAGCGAGTTGAAGTAGCGCGCGCCGGGCCGCACTTCGGAATAGAGGCGCGGCACCGTCTCCAGATTGTGGTTGTAGACGTCGGGCTTGGCCGCCACGACGATCTCGGCCGCGCCGTCCTTGCGCAGAAAGTCGGGCGTCAGCACCTCGATGGTGGTGCCCGGCGACGAAGCGCGGATGTTGCGGATGACGGCGGCGAAATGCCCCGCCCCGCCGTCCGCCAGGTCGTCGCGGTCGACCGAGGTGATGACGACGTGCTTCAAGGCCAGCTTCGCGACCGCGTCGGCCACGCGCCGCGGCTCATGCGGGTCGAGCAGGTTGGGCAGGCCGGTCTTGATGTTGCAGAAGGTACAGGCGCGCGTGCAGGTGTCGCCCATGATCATCATGGTCGCGTGCTTCTGCGCCCAGCACTCGCCGATATTCGGGCAGGCCGCTTCCTCGCACACCGTGTGCAGCTTGTTGTCGCGCATGAGCTTGCGCGTCTCGGCGTAGACCGGCGAGGTCGGCGCCTTGACGCGAATCCACGCGGGCTTGCGCGGGATGGTCCGGTTGTTGGGGTCGGCGACGTCGCTCAAATTGCGCTCCGTCGGGGCGAATGGCCCCGCAAGCTAGAAATGGATCGCGCGTCCGTACGCGTCAAGCACGGACTCGTGCATCATCTCCGAGAGCGTCGGATGCGGGAAGACCGTTTCCATCAGCTCGGCCTCGGTCGTCTCCAGACTCATGCCGACGGCATAGCCCTGGATCAGCTCGGTCACCTCGGCGCCGATCATGTGGGCGCCCAGCAACTCGCCGGTGTCGGCGTCGAACACGGTTTTCACCAGCCCTTCCGGCTCGCCGAGCGCGATGGCCTTGCCGTTGCCGATGAACGGGAAACGTCCGACGCGCACCTTGCGCCCGGCGTCCTTGGCCGCCTTCTCGGTCAGGCCGATGCTGGCCACCTGCGGCCGGCAATAGGTGCAGCCCGCGATGCGGCGCACGTTGAGCGGATGCAAGCCCTTGATGCCCGCGATGCGCTCGACCGCGATGACGCCTTCGTGGCTGGCCTTGTGCGCGAGCCACGGCGGCCCGGCCAGATCGCCGATGGCATAAAGGCCCGGCTCCGCCGTCTCGGCCCATTGGTTCACGACGACATGCCCCCGCTCGGCCTTGGCCTTGGTGGTTTCGAGGCCGATGTTTTCCACGTTGCCCGTGATGCCCACGGCCAGGATGACGCGCTCGGCGGTCAACTCTTGGCTCTTGCCGTCGGCCTCGATGGTGGCGGTGACGGAATCGCTGCCGCGCTTGAGCGCCTTCACCGTGGCGCCGGTCATGATCTTCATGCCCTGCTTCTCGAACGCCTTGCGCGCGAGAGCCGAAATCTCCTCGTCCTCCACCGGCAGAACGCGCGGCAGCACCTCGACCACCGTCACCTCGGCGCCCAGCGTGCGGTAGAAGCTCGCGAACTCGATGCCGATGGCGCCCGAGCCGATGACCAAGAGCGATTTGGGCATCGCGGTCGGCACCATGGCTTCCTTGTAGGTCCAGACCAGCTTGCCGTCGGGCTCAAGCCCCGGCAGCGCGCGGGCGCGAGCGCCGGTCGCGAGGATGACGTTCTTGGCCTGGAGCGTGGCGACCGGCTTGCCGTCCTTCTCCACCTTCACCGTGCGCGGCCCTTCCAGCTTGCCTGCGCCGTCGAAGACCGTGACCTTGTTCTTCTTCAACAGGAAGCCGACGCCGCGGTTGAGCTGGCCCGCAACGTTGCGCGAGCGCTTCACGATCTTGGCGAAGTCGATGCTCGCTTGCCCGACCGTCAGTCCGTATTGGTCGGCATGCTTGATCAGGTCGTAAACCTCGGAGGTGCGCAGAAGCGCCTTGGTCGGGATGCAGCCCCAGTTGAGGCAGATGCCGCCCAGATGCTCGCGCTCCACCACGGCCACGCTCATCTTCAACTGCGCCGCGCGGATCGCCGCGACATAGCCGCCCGGCCCGCCGCCCACCACCACGAGATCGAATTTGCCGTCGGTCATGTTCCCCACCATGCGAGGGTTTCGGTCTTGGGCCATTCGGCCATCGGCAGCGCCATCAGGTCGCGCACACCGTAGAAGAGCTTGAGCACGCCGGCATTGTCGTTGGCCGCGCGCAGCTTCGCCAGCCGTTCGGCGAAGGGCGGGCATTCCTCGCGCAAGGCGGTCGCCGCGCGGCGCAGCGCCAGGTTGCGGATGCGGAAATGCCGGTCCGAATCGTCGTCCAGCCCTTGCGTGCTTTGCGGCTGGCGCATCGACGAGCCAACCACGGCGGCCACCACGAGACCATTACGGTCGATGGCCTGCAGGTAGGATTCGAACACCAACAGCCAGCGGCCCTTGTCGCGCTTGAATTCGATCTGGTCGTCGAAGCCGATCGTACTGCCGCTTTCGCGCGTGAACTCCCAGCGATAGTCGACGGCGGCGGCCTCGCCGAGGACACCCGCCACCTTCAACCGCTCGGCGGCCTCGATCCATGGCAGGCCGGCGCCCTGGCGGCCTTCCAGCGCGATCACGCCGCGCGCCGTCAGGCCGCTCTTGAGCAACGATTGCACGTAAGCCGGCCCCTCGCGGAAATATGGGCAGAGGTGAAGCCCACGCACGAGCGCGATGCTGTAATGGTCGAACAGCGTGCCGCGCTGAGGATCGAACTCATCCAGGCCCAGCGCCTTGCGCCCCACCCCGTCGAAATACGCGTAAAGCCCCTCGGCCGGCTCTTCCGTCGGCAAGACGGACTCATTTTTAGCGGCCATCGCCGTCTTGAAGGCATCGAAGCCGCGCAGGATATCGTCGTCGGTGGCCGCGAGCGCGGGAACGGCAAACGCCGCGAGTGCCAAGCCGGAAAGGCCAAACGCGGCACGGCCCGCGGCGATCATTTGTTCCACCACGCCAACGCCTTCGCATCCGGCCAATCCTGAACGGGCGTTATCAACAATTTGTTCAAGCGGCCGCGGAAATTTTCCAGCGAATCGGTCTGCTTGGCGTCCTTCAGGCGCTTCACGTGAGCGCTGGCGTCCCCGCAAGCCTGCGTGCCCGCATAATCGAAGGCGCGTGCCGTCGCCGCGTCCAGCGCCGCGTTGTTCTTGTCTTGGGTCGGATCGTTGGGCTCGACCTTGGGCACCACGCTCGTCGCGAGCACGGGCCAGTGACGGTCCAGCATGGCGATGTAAGAATCGAACGCCAGCGTCCAGCGCCCCTCGGCGCGGCGGAACTCGATCTTGTCGGTGAAGGACAACGGCGTGCCGCGGCCCAGCGGACGCGTTCCGGCCCAACGGTACTCGGCCGTCGCCGTGTCGTCCGAAACCTGGATCGCGCCCAGAGATTCGTCGCCCTGGCCCCAGGGCTTGGCGGCCTCCGCCGCGCGCAGCATGTCGAGCGCACCGATCGCATCGCCGCCCTGCAGCATGCGCTGGGTCGTGTCCTTCTGCGGGCCGAGATAACGGCAGAAGGTGATGCCGCGCAGCATGTACATGCCGTAGGCTTCGGCATACGTCGGCCCGGGCGCGCCCATGCCTTCCGAGCCGTAAGCACGGCGCGCGACGCGCGTGTAGAAGGCCGCCATGTCGGACGCCATGGTCGCGGGCGCCGCCGCCATGCCGGGCTTGGCCATCTGGCGCACATCGTCGAAGGCACGGCGGATGGCGGTTTCGTCCGGCGACTGGGCCAAGCCCGGCCATGCGCCACCGAACACGGCGAAGGCGACGATCAGCACCCGCGCGGCGCGCGCGGGCAAGCGAAGATTGGGCATGATGGTCTCCCTAGAGGAGCATCGTCATCGGATCTTCGATGAGTTGCTTGAAAGCCCCCAGGAACTCGGCCCCCACCGCGCCGTCCACCACCCGGTGGTCGACGGAAAGGGTGCAGGTCATGACGGTGGCGATGGCGACGGCGCCATCCTTCACCACCGGCCGCTGTTCTCCCGCGCCCACGGCCAGGATGCAGCCTTGCGGCGGATTGATCACGGCGGCGAAGTCGCGCACGCCGTACATGCCCAGGTTCGACACACTGACCGTGCCGCCCTGGTATTCCTCCGGCGTCAGCTTGCCCGCGCGCGCCTTCTCGGCCAGCGCTTTCATCTCGTTGGAGATCTCGGCCAGCCCCTTGCCCTCGGCACCACGGATGACGGGCGTAATCAGCCCGTTCGGAATCGCGACCGCGACGGAGACGTCCACGCTGTGGAAGATACGCACGGAAGTCTCGGTCCAGGACGCGTTGGCCGCCGGCACCTTCTTCATGGCCAGCGCGACCGCGCGCAGGACGAAATCGTTGACCGACAGCTTGTAGCCATGATCGCCCTCGGCCGCCTTGCGCCCGTTCAACTCCTTGCGCAACGCAAGCAACTTGTCGATCTGGCAATCCATCGTCAGGTAGAAATGCGGCGCGTCGCGCTTGGACTGGACCAGGCGCTGGGCGATCACCTTGCGCATCGTGGTGTGCGGCACTTCGGTGAAGGACGGCAGACCCGCGGTCGGCGCGGGGGCCGGTGCCTTGGCCTGGGGTGCGATGGCCTGGCTTGGCGCGGCCTTCGGCGCGGACGTCGCGGCGGCCGGCGCCGTTCCGCGCGCGGCGTCGATGTCGGATTTCACGATGCGGCCATGCGGGCCCGAGCCCTTGAGCGACGCGAGATCGATGCCCGCCTTCTCGGCCATGCGGCGCGCGAGCGGGCTGGCGAAGACGCGGTCGCCGCCGCCGTTCGCCTGTGGCGGCGCGGCGGGCTTCGGCGCGGGTTGCGCCGGAGCGGATGCCGGGGCCTGCGGCTGCGGGGCCGCGGCAGGCGCCGGAGCCGCCGCCGCGGGCGGCGCCTTCGGCACGGGCTTGGCGGTGCCGGCCTTGATCGAATCGGCGGACTCGCCCTCTTCCAGCAACACGGCGATGACGTCGTTGACCTTCACGCCCTTGGTGCCTTCGGGCACCACGATCTTGCCCATGACGCCGTCGTCCGCGGCCTCGACCTCGACCGTGGCCTTGTCGGTCTCGACCTCGGCGATCACGTCGCCGGATTTGACCGCGTCGCCTTCCTTCTTGTGCCATTTGGCGACCGCGCCCTCGGTCATGGTCGGCGAAAGCGCGGGCATGGTGATGTCGATGGTCATGGGATCATCCCGGCGGTCCGCAATGCGGCCCGTCTAGCTGCGATAGAGAACGGATTTGGCTGCCGCGACGATGTGATCGGCGTGCGGCAAAGCGAGCTTTTCCAGATTGGCGGCGTAGGGCATGGGCACGTCGACCCCCGTCACGCGCGCGACCGGCGCGTCAAGATAGTCGAACGCCTGTTCCATCACGAGCGCCGAGATCTCGGAGCCGATGCCCGCGAACTGCCAGCCCTCCTCGGCGGAGACGATGCGGTTGGTCTTCTTGACCGACGCCACCACCGTCTCGATGTCGAAGGGGCGCAAGGAGCGCAGGTCGATCACCTCGGCCTCGATGCCCTCGCCCTTCAGCGTCTCGGCGGCGGCCAGCGCATATTCCACCATGCGCGAGAACGCCGTGATGGTGACGTGGCTTCCCGGCCGGACAACCTTGGCCTTGCCGATCGGCACCAGATAGTCGGGATCGGTCGGCACCGGGAAGCTGTGGCCGTAAAGGATCTCGTTCTCGAGGAAGATCACCGGGTTGGGATCGCGGATCGCGCTCTTCAACAGACCCTTGGCGTCCGACGCCGAATAGGGTGCGACGACCTTGAGGCCCGGAATGTGGGCGTACCAGCTCGAATATTCCTGCGAGTGCTGGGCGGCAACGCGCGCGGCCGCGCCGTTGGGGCCGCGAAAGACGATCGGGCAGTGGATCTGCCCGCCCGACATGTAAAGCGTCTTGGCCGCCGAGTTGATGATCTGGTCGATGGCCTGCATGGCGAAGTTGAAGGTCATGAACTCGACGATGGGCTTGAGCCCCATCACCGACGCGCCGACGCCCAGGCCCGTGAAACCCATCTCGGTGATCGGCGTGTCGACGACGCGCTTCTCGCCGAACTCCTCCAAAAGCCCCTGGCTGATCTTGTAGGCGCCGTGATACTGCGCGACCTCCTCGCCCATCAGAAAGACGTCGGGGTCGCGGCGCATCTCTTCCGCCATGGCGTCGCGCAGCGCCTCGCGCACGGTCATGGTCTTGGTCTCGCCCAACTCGGGCTCGGTTTGGGGCACCGCAGCCTTGGGCGCGGCCGGCGCGGGCGCGGGCGTTGCGGCAGGCGCTTCGACCTTCGGCGCTTCTGCCGGCTTCGCGGCCTCCTTCGCCGCGCCGTTCGTCTGCGCCTTGGGCGAAGTGGCGGCCGAGGCGTCCTCGCCCTCTTCCAGGATCAGCGCGATCGGCTTGTTCACCGCGACCGCGTCGCCGCCGGCGGGCACCAGGATCTTGCCCAGCACACCGTCATTGACCGATTCCAGCTCCATCGTGGCCTTGTCGGTCTCGATCTCGGCCAGCACGTCGCCGGAGGCGACCTTCTCGCCCTCCTTCTTCAACCAGCGCGCGAGCTTGCCCTCGGTCATCGTGGGCGACAAAGCAGGCATCAAGATTTCGACAGGCATCCTCGGAGTCCTCGTATTCGCGCGGCGGGTCAGGCGTCGACGTAGACGTCGGTATAGAGCTCCGAGGGATCGGGCTCCGGCGAGTTCTGGGCATATTCCGCGGCCTCGGAAATGGTGGCCTTCACCTTGCGGTCCATGTCCTTGAGCTGGTCCTCGCTGGCGACCCCCTGCTCGACGATCAGGTGCGCCAGCCGGTCGATCGGATCGCGCTCGGAACGCACCTTCTGCACCTCCTCGCGCGTGCGGTACTTGGCCGGGTCCGACATCGAGTGGCCGCGATAGCGGTAGGTGATCATTTCGAGGATATAGGGCCCCTTGCCGGCGCGCGTGTAGGACACGGCCTTTTCGCCCGCCTCGCGCACGGCCATCACATCCATGCCGTCCACTTGGGCGCCGGGAATGCCCCACGACTGGCCACGATGGTAGAAATCGACGCGGGCCGAGGCGCGCTCGATCGAAGTGCCCATGCCGTACTTGTTGTTCTCGATGACATAGACGACCGGCAGCTTCCACAGCGCGGCCATGTTGAACGATTCGTAGACTTGGCCCTGGTTGACCGCGCCGTCGCCCATGTAGGTCAGGCAGACATTGCCGTTTTCGCGGTAGCGGTGGGCGAAGGCGATGCCGGTGCCGAAGGGCACTTGGGCACCGACGATGCCGTGGCCGCCATAGAAATTCTTCTCGCGGCTGAACATGTGCATCGAGCCGCCCTTGCCCTTGGAATAGCCGCCGCGCCGGCCGCACAACTCGGCCAAGATGCCCTTGGGGTCCATGCCGCAGGCGATCATGTGGCCATGGTCGCGATAGGAGGTGACGACGGCGTCGTCGGGCGTGATGACCGACTGCATGCCGATCACCACGGCCTCCTGGCCGATATAGAGGTGGCAAAAGCCGCCGATCAGGCCCATGCCGTACATCTGGCCCGCCTTCTCCTCGAGCCGGCGGATCAGAAGCATCTGTTCGTAGAGACGAAGCGAAAGTTCGGGGTCCAGCTTGCCGCCGGGATCTTTGCGGACGGGCTTCTTGGCGGCGGCCGCATCGGCGGCCTGTTTGGCTGGCATCAGGCGAATCCTCCCGAAAGGCAAGGCGTGGCCCGGTCCGGCAAGTTTTTCGCCGGCCGGGCTCTCTTGCCAAAACTTAGGATAGGAGGATGGTTCCGGCCAGCTAAAAAGACGCAAAAATAGCTCGCCGCATGCGCAACAAATTGTTGCTCTGCAACAGAAAATTCACGATTAACTTGAATTCAGTTAAATGCCGCTCAGTTGGCGGGCGCGGCCTGGCGTCCCTGGGCCAGTTTCGACGGGCCGAGGATGACGATCTCGCGGTCGCCCACGAAGCCCAGCGACCAGCGGGCACGCTCGTCCAGCATGTCCGGGTCCAGGCTTTCCGGCCGCAGAAGAGAAACCCGGTGCTCCAGCTTCTGGCGCTCGGCCTTGGCCTCGGCCAGTTCGGCCTTGGCCGCCTTGATCTCGTCGGTAATGCGGAAAAAGGCCACGATGCTGCGGTCGCCGGTCAGCGCGTGATAGCCGAAATAGCCGGCCATCGCGATGCCCAGCAGGGGGAAGATCGCGTGGCGGATACGGCGGCGGAGTTCAATCGGCATCGACATCGTGGCTTGAGGGAATCACAGCGGATTCCCACGGGTCAAGTAAAAAGAATCAATAGAATCTGGACTCTAGAGCTGAATCTTCGAATCCTGAATCAAACTGTTGATACGACTCATGAATTTCATTGCGGACTCCACCATGGGTAGTGGGTCCTAGACTAAGCGCCGGCGCGCTCGCGGAAGTGCGACAAGACGGTGACGGCGGCTTTCGGCGTGTCAGGCGTCGAACATGTGCTGGCGCATGACCATGCCGAGATAGTGCGGCTCGTCGATCACAAGCGTCACGTCGACGCCCTCGTATCCGCGCACGTCATCCCGGTCGACCCGTTGCAAATGCCAGTGGCTGCCGTGCTTGACGATGTGGCCGCGCACCACCCCGTCCACGCGGACGGCGAAGCGCCAGGGGTTTTCTTGCGTGACGTGGATGGCCATGGGTCACCGAGAAAGAGGGGTTTCCTCGGCAACGCCTGTCGGGCCGAAAGGTTCAGTCCGGCGCGGAAGATTCCCGCTAGGACGCCTTGGCCTTCGGCTGCCCCTCCTTCACCACGCGCGCGAGCGCGCGGATGGCCTCCTCGACCTGCTGCTTGGTGACGTCGAGATGGGTCAGCGCGCGCATGACGCCGCCTTCGCGGGCGCCGATGCGGATGCCTTCCGCCATCAGCCCCTGGTGGACGTCGAACGCGCTCAGGCCGGTGCCCGAGACATCGAAGAAAACGATGTTGGTCTGGATCGCCTTGGGGTCGACCGTCACGCCCGGAATCTCGGCCAGCATCGTGGCCAAATGCTTGGCGTTGGCGTGGTCCTCGGCCAGCCGGTCGATATTGTGGTCGAGGGCATAGAGGCCGGCCGCCGCGATGATACCCGACTGGCGCATGGCGCCGCCGAACTGGTGCTTCCAGCGCCAGGCGTTGGCGATGAAATCCTTCGTGCCGGCCAAGACTGCGCCGACGGGGCAGCCCAGCCCCTTGGTCAGGTCAAGCCAGGTGCTGTCCACGGGCCCCGCGATCTCCTTGGCCTTGAGGCCAGAGCCGATCGCCGCGTTCATCAGCCGCGCGCCGTCCATGTGATAGGCCAGCTTGTGCCGCTTGGCCAACTCGCCCAGCGCCTGAATCGTCTTCTGCGGCCAGATCGTGCCGCCGCCGCCCATGCTGGTCTGCTCGATGGAGATCAGGCGCGAGCGCGGGTGATGGTTGCTCTTGGGGTTGCGCAAGGCCGCCTCGGCCTGGGCCGCCGTGAAGATGCCGTCGACGCCGTCCATGGGCCGCATCATCACGCCGGAAAGCGCCGCGGGGCCGCCCACCTCGTAGTGGATGACATGGGCGGTCTTGTCGCAGATGACCTCGTCGCCCTGCTGGCAATGCACGCGATAGGCGATGGCGTTGCACATCGAGCCCGAGGGCAGAAAGACCGCGTCTTCCTTGCCCAGCAGCTCGGCCACGCGCTCGATCAGGCGGTTGGTGGTGGGGTCTTCCTTGGCCTGCTCGTTGCCGACCTCGGCCTCCGCCATGGCCTTGCGCAT
>CADEGL010000004.1:26937-28441 GCA_902826885.1 uncultured Alphaproteobacteria bacterium
CGAGCCGGTCTTGATCTGGCCGCAGTTGGTGGCGACCGCCAAATCCGCGATGGTCGAATCCTCGGTCTCGCCCGAGCGGTGCGACATGACGGCGCGGTAGCTGGCGTTGTGCGCTCGCTCCACAGCCTCCAGCGTCTCGGACAGGGTGCCGATCTGGTTGACCTTGACCAGGATGGCGTTGGCCACGCCGCGCTTGATGCCGTCGGACAGGCGCGCGGGGTTGGTGACGAACAGATCGTCGCCCACGAGCTGCACCTTGCCGCCGAGCGCCTGGGTCAGCGCCTTCCAGCCGTCCCAGTCGTCCTCGGCCATGCCGTCCTCGATGGACAGGATGGGGAAACGCTTCACCAAGCCCTCGTAGAACTTTACGAGGCCGGCCGAATCGAGCGTCTTCCCCTCGCCTTCCATGACGTATTTGCCGCCCTTGTAGAATTCGGTCGAGGCGGAATCGAGGCCCAGCGCGACCTCTTCGCCCGGCTTGTAGCCCGCGCGCTCGATGGCCTTCATGATGAAGTCGAGCGCGGCCTCGGCGCTGGCCAGGTTGGGCGCGAAGCCGCCTTCGTCGCCGACGTTGGTGTTGTGGCCGGCGTCGTGAAGCTGCTTCTTCAACGCGTGGAAGACTTCGGCTCCGACCCGCACGGCCTCCGAGAACGTGGGCGCGGCAACCGGCAGGATCATGAACTCCTGGAAGTCGATCGGATTGTCCGCGTGCGCGCCGCCGTTGACGATGTTCATCATCGGCACCGGCAAGGTGCGCGCATGCGCGCCGCCGACATAGCGGTAGAGCGGCAGGTCCGCCTCGGCCGCCGCCGCCTTGGCCACCGCCAGGCTGACGCCCAGGATTGCGTTGGCGCCCAGGCGCGACTTGTTCTCGGTGCCGTCCAACTCGATCATCGCGGCGTCGAGCGCTTCCTGCTCGCGCGCCTCCAAGCCCGAGACAGCGTCGAAGATCTCGCCGTTGACGGCATCCACGGCCTTGCGCACGCCCTTGCCGCCATAGCGCTTCTTGTCGCCGTCGCGCAGTTCGACCGCCTCATGCGCGCCGGTCGAGGCGCCGGACGGCACGGCCGCACGCCCCTTGGCGCCGGTTTCCAGCGTGACATCCACCTCGACGGTGGGATTGCCCCGGCTGTCCAGGATTTCACGGGCGCGAAGGTCGGCGATGCCGCTCATGTCGAATCTCGTTCGGTCGAAGGTGGGAAAAAGGTCAGTCCAGCCGGATGGGCTGGGCCTTGGCCAGCTTGTCGAAGGCCAGAAGCGTCTTAAGCAGGTCCTTGAGCTTCTTCAAGGGCACCATGTTGGGCCCGTCGGACGGCGCTTTATCGGGGTTCTTATGCGTTTCGATGAAGACGCCGGCGACGCCCGTGGAAATCGCCGCGCGGGCCAGGACCGGCACGAACTCGCGCTGGCCGCCGCTGGTGCCGCCGAGGCCGCCCGGCTGCTGCACCGAATGGGTCGCGTCGAAGATCACGGGATAGCCGGTCTTGGCCAGGATCGGCAGCGA
>CADEGL010000004.1:28541-59586 GCA_902826885.1 uncultured Alphaproteobacteria bacterium
CAGCCCCAGCGCTCGCGCACCTCGGCCATGATCGGCAGGGCTTTCGCCATGCCGATGCCGCGCGCGCTCGAAATGCTGGTGCGGTTCGCCTTGTCGAACGAGGTCTTGTAGATCAGGCCCATGCCGAGAGAACGCGTCATCTCGACGAGCGCGTGCGACATCTCCAGCGCATGCGCGCGGGATTCCATGGCGCAGGGACCGGCGATCAGCGCCAGCTTGCGGTCGTTGCCGAAGGTGACCTTGCCGATCTTGACGCGGTGGGGTTTCGCCACGGGAATTCTCCGAAGATTTGCGAGCCGCCGCCGAACCGGCGGCTGGGGCCTGCCTAGACCAGCCGGCTCTGCTCCACCGCCGCCTCGATGAACGAGGTGAACAGCGGATGCGGCTCGAAGGGGCGCGACTTCAGCTCCGGATGGAACTGCACGCCCACGAACCAGGGGTGGTCCGGGACCTCGATGATCTCCGGCAGGACCCCGTCCGGCGACATGCCGGAGAAGCGGATGCCCACCTTTTCGAGCATGGGCCGGTAGTTGACGTTGACCTCGTAACGGTGCCGGTGACGCTCGGCAATACGGTCTTTTCCGTAGATTCCGCGCACCAAACTGTCCTTCGACAGGTCGCATTCATAGGCGCCCAGGCGCATGGTGCCGCCTAGCTCGCCGTTGGCCGTGCGCCGCTCCAGTTCGTTGCCGCGCACCCATTCGGTCATCAGGCCGACCACCGCGTCCTGGCACGGGCCGAATTCCGTGGACGACGCGCTGGGCAGGCCGACGAGGTTGCGCGCGGCCTCGACCACGGCCATCTGCATGCCGAAGCAGATGCCGAAATAGGGCACCTTGCGCTCGCGGGCGAAGCGGATGGCCTCGATCTTGCCCCGCGCGCCGCGTTCGCCGAAGGCGCCGGGCACCAGGATCGCGTTCACCCCGTCCAGGGTGGGCACGATCTTGGTCTGGTCGGTCTCGAATTCCTCGGCGTCGACCCAGGACAGGTTGACCTTCACGTTGTTGGCGATGCCGCCATGCGTGAGCGCTTCGATCAGCGATTTATAGGAATCGTGCAGCGTCGTGTACTTCCCCACGATCGCCACGCTGACCTCGCCGTCCGGCTGGATCACGCGGTGGACGATCTGCTGCCAGCGGCTCAGGTCGGGCTTGCGGTCCTCGATGCCGAAATGGCGGCAGACCTGATGGTCGAAGCCGGCCGCGTGATACTGCATGGGAACTTCGTAGATCGTGCGCGCGTCGAGCGCCGGGATCACCCGGTCCTCGTGGATGTTGCAGAACAGCGCGATCTTGCGCCGCGAGCTGGCGGGAATGTCCCGGTCGCAACGGCACAGCAGGATGTCCGGCTGGACACCGACGCCGAGCAGCTCCTTGACCGAATGCTGGGTCGGCTTGGTCTTGAGCTCGCCCGCGCTCGAGATATGGGGCACCAGGGTCAAGTGGACGAACAAGCAGCGCTCGCGCCCCAACTCGTAACCGATCTGGCGGATGGCCTCGATGAAGGGCTGGCCCTCGATGTCGCCGACCGTGCCGCCGATCTCGCACAGGACGAAGTCCGCGTCGCCCACGTCGCGCTGGATCGCCGCCTTGATCTCGTCGGTGACGTGGGGAATGACCTGGACGGTGGCGCCGAGATAGTCGCCACGGCGCTCCTTAGCCAGGACCCACGAGTAGATTCGGCCCGCCGTCACACTGTCGGTTTTACGGGAGGAAACACCCGTAAACCGTTCATAATGCCCAAGATCCAGGTCGGTTTCGGCCCCGTCATCGGTGACATAGACCTCGCCATGCTGGTAAGGGCTCATCGTCCCCGGATCGATGTTCAGGTAGGGGTCGAATTTGCGGAGACGGACCTTGAACCCGCGCGCTTGGAGAAGCGCGCCGAGAGCGGCGGTGGCGAGGCCCTTTCCCAAGGAGGAGACAACGCCGCCAGTGATGAAGACGTAACGCGTCATCGGGCTACACCCTACAACATGTAGTAGCGAGCCCCAAGAAAAAGAGGCGGCACTTCGCCGCCTCTTTGCCGCCGGATTTGGAATTCGCGCGCCGCGCGCTCACCGCTTGGGCGCCGCGGGAGCTTCGGGTTGCGCGGGCGCCGGAACGGGTTGATCGGACGAGCCCGCGGGCGCGGCCGGAGCGGTCGAAGCCGGAGCCGCGGGCGCCGAGCCGGCCGGCTGGTCGACGATGGAGCGCGGCTTGTCGCGATTGGTGGCCAGGACAGCCAATGCGATGCTGGTCAGGAAGAACAGCGCGGCAAGGATAGCCGTGGCGCGGGTCAGGACGTTTGCGGTCGCACGGCCGGACATGAAGCCGCTCATCCCGCCGCCACCCCCGCCGCCGATGCCGAGCGCGCCGCCTTCGCTGCGCTGAAGCAGGATGACCGCGATCAACGCGACCGTGAGCAACACGTGAATGACGAGAATGACCGTGGTCATGTGGGCCCGATCTGCAAGGAACGCGCGCTTTTAACCCCTTCGCGCCGTCCGCGCTAGGGGGAATAGGCCGGCGCCGTCACGGCACCAGCCGCTTCTCGAAAAATAAGCTCACAGGATCGGGTTTGTAGGGTGGGAACGGCGGAATCCGCTGGAATCCCGCTCGTTCGTAAAGTGCGAGAGCCTCGGTCTGATGGATGCCCGTCTCCAGCCGCAGGACTGGGCAATCCCGCGCCCGGGCATGATCCTCTAAATGACGCAGCAGGGCCCGCCCCAGCCCGCGTCCGCGAAAGCCGCCGCGCACATACATGCGCTTCAACTCACCGAAGCCGGAAAAAAACTGGATGCCGCCGCAGCCCACGGCTTCGCCATTCAGACGCATGACAAAGAAATGTACGCCCGCGCGGATCAACGTGTCGGTGGAATAGCCATGGCGACTTTCGGGCGGATAGTCGGGGTGGTCGAGGTCGGCGGTCAGTTCGGCGATCAGGTTTCGCGCCGTTTCCGTATCCGGGCTTTCGCGCGCGATGGTGACGCCCATGAAGCCGTCAGCAGCTTTCGACGATGCCCCAGAACTCGGCCGCATCCAGGCTGGCGCCACCGACCAGCGCGCCATCGACGTCGTCGAGCGCCAGGATGGACTTGGCGTTCGATGCCTTGACCGAACCGCCATAGAGGATGCGGAAACCCGTCTCGCCGCCATGGCGCTTGGCCAACGCCTTGCGGATCGCGCCGTGCACCTCGGCGATCTGCTCGATGGTCGGCGTGCGGCCGGTGCCGATGGCCCAGATCGGCTCATAAGCCACGACCGTCGTCTTGGGTGTGGCGCCATCGGGCACGGAGCCCGCGACTTGCGCCTCGACCACCGGCAGCGCCTGGCCCGCGTCGCGCTGGGCCTCGCTCTCGCCGACGCAGACGATGGCGACCAACCCTGCCCCATGGGCAGCCTGGGCCTTGGCGCGCACATCGCCGTCGCTCTCATGGTGCGCGGCACGGCGTTCGGAATGACCGACGATCACGTAACGAGCGCCGGCGTCGGCCAGCATGGCCGCGCTGATGTCGCCCGTGTGGGCGCCCGATGCCTTGGCGTGGCAGTCCTGCCCACCCACGGCGACCGAGCCGTCCTTGACCGCCTCGGCCACGGTCTGGACCAGAATAGCCGGCGGGCACAGAATCACTTCGCACTTGGGCGCGGCCTTGCCGGCACGCGCGGCCAAATCCTTGGCACGGGCCACGCCGTCTTGGCGCAAGCCATTCATTTTCCAATTGCCCGCGATCAACGGGCGGCGTGAAGAAGCCATAGGCGAAATCCGGCGATGGGGTTAGGAAACACGTTCATCGGACGCATCGGCGCCCGGAAGGCGGCCCGGCGCGCAAGGGCACCGGGCCGTTCGCGGCATCAAGTCTTGTAGTCGGGCTGCTCGCGGTCGAGGCGGCGCTTCATGGCCTCGTAGTTCAACAACGCGGCGGCCTTGCGGCGGCCGCTATCGGTCTGCTGGCTGCGTGTGAACTGCACGATCTGCTGGCCGACCAGGCGCGGCGTCTGGGTGGTCATCATGATGCTGTGCTGTGCCTTGCAGGCCCGCTCGAAGTAGTAGAAGTCATACCAGGCTTCGGCGATCGTCTCGTTGACCGTCGACAGACCGTGGTTGGCGCTGACCAGGATGGTCTTATCGCCGCAAGCCTTCGCCATGCGCGCGCCTTCCTCAAGCGTCGAGCCTTGACCTTCGAAATTGTCGTCGTAGGCCACGCTGTCCAGATACACCATGAAATCCTGGTGGATCGGCAGGAGGCGGCCCGGCTCGGTCATGCAGAGCCACGTGGCGTAATACGGATGGCTGTGCAGGACGGCGGTGCCCTTCGGGTGCATCTTGTGGAACTGGGCATGGATGCAATAGGCGGTCGTCTCGATCTCGCCGCGGCCCTCGACGATCTTGCCGTCGAAATTGGCGACGATCAGGCTCGAGGCCGTGACCTCGGACATCAAGATCCCGTGCGGCTTCACGAAGAAGCAATCCTTCGTACCCGGAACCATCAGCGTCAGATGGTTCCAGATGCCGTCATCGAAACCATTGAGGGCGTGCAGGCGGTGGCACGCCGCGAGGTCGACGCGGGCCTGCCAAACGGGGTCCTTGTGCTCATTGAGGCGAACGACTGTGGACATATCCATTCCCTTCTTTGTCCTTCAAAGGGCCGGGAAAGCCGCGCTATCCCGCCCGAAATCGCACTGCAGCATACCTCACAAAGCGGTGCGGGGGAAACGCCCCAAACGCGCCATCGGAATGCCCTAAAGCGCCCATAGGACAAGGCATTAGCGGTTGCTGGTCCGCCTGCCCCCACCTAAGATGCCGCGCCATTCGGCCCAACCCCTGCACCTTATGAATCATGCTCACCACGCTGCGTAACCATTCCAAGGGCTTCCTCGCGATCTTCCTGTTCGGGATGCTGATCCTGTCCTTCGCGGTGTGGGGGATCGGCGACATCTTCCGCGGCCACAGCGATTCGTTCGTCGTACGGGTGGGCGATCACAAGGTGGGCGTGCAGGAATTCCGCACCGAAGCCCAACGCGAACTGCGCCGTCTAGCGCCCATGATGGGCGGCGCCATCGACGCCGAGAAGGCCCGTCAGATGGGCCTTTACGACCGTATCGCCGACGGCATCGTGACCCGCCTTCTGTTCGAGGAGGCCGCACGGCGCGAAGGTATCGTGATCAGCGATTCCCTGGTGCGCGACACAATCCGCAACGACGCGGCGTTCCGCGACGCGGCCGGCGGCTTCGATCAGCGTCGCTACGAACAATTTCTCTACAACAACCAGCTCACCGAAGGGCAATTCGTCGCCCTGTTGCGCGCGCGCATGGCCCGAGACCAACTGGCCAGCGCCATTGCCGCGGGCGCGGTCGCGCCGGACGCGCTGCTCAAGCCGCTATTCGCCTATCGCATGGAGCGGCGTAACGCCGAGGTGGTCGCGATTCCCCGTTCGGCTTTCGCCGCGCCCGAGCCCGACGCGGTGGCGATCGAGGCCTACTACAAGGATCATGAACGTTCATTCATGGCGCCTGAATATCGCGCCATCAATTACGTGACCATGAGCGCGGACGAACTGACCAAGACCATCACGATCGGCGACGACAAGCTGCGCGAGGAATACGAGACACGCAAAGCCGAGTTCGAGGTGCCCGAGACGCGCGAGGTCGAACAGTTCATCCTCGACAACAAGGAAAGCGCCGAGCGTGCCGAGACGCTGCTAAAGCAGGGCAAGGATTTCGCGCAAGTATCCAAGGATACGGCCAAGATCGCGCCGATCTCTCTCGGCGCTGTCAGCAAGCCCATGCTGGAAAGCCAATCGCCGGAACTGGCCAACGCCGTGTTCGGCTTGGCCCAGCCCGGTGTGACCGCGCCGGTCGAGACGCCGTTCGGCTGGCACATCCTGCGCGTCAGCAAGATCGTGCCAGGCCGCCGCGTGCCGTTCGAGCAGGTGCGCGCCGATCTGGCCAAGTTTATCGCCCGCGAGCAGGCCGTCGATCAGCTCTACCAGATCGTCAACAAGTTCGAGGACGACCTGGCGGCCGGCACCTCGCTTGACGATGCCGCGGCAAAATACGGGCTGAAGGCGGTCAAGGTGGCTTCGGTGGACACGGCGGGCCGCGACGCCGCCGGCCAACCCGTCGCGGGCTTGCCCAACTCGCCGGAGTTCCTGCGCACGGCCTTCGCGACCGACGTGGGCCGCGACAGCCGTCTGGTCGAGTACGGCTCCGATGGTTACTTCGTTATCCATGTCGACGGCTCGACACCGCCCGCCGTGCGTCCGTTGGACCAGGTCCGCGCCCAAGTCGTCGAAGCGTGGAAGAACGAGAAGCGCGACGAAGCCGCCAAGGCACGTGCGCAAGCGATCGTGGAGAAGGTGCGCGGGGGCGCCGATCTGGCCGGAGTCGTGGCCGGCGAAAAGGGCCTGCGCGTCACCCTCCCCGCCCCCTTCACGCGCGAGGCCGCCGAGCCCGCGCAAGGTTTGACGCCACAGCTTTCCGCGCTTCTCTTCGAAGCCAAGAAAGGCGACGTGGTGATGGCACCCGGCCCCGACGGCTATGTCGTCGGCAAGCTGCGCGATATCCGCCCGGGCGATCCCGCCGCGGACCCCAAGGCCTATGAGCAAGCACGCGTGACCATGCGCAACGCGGTCGCCAGCGACATGCTTTATGCCTATGTCTCGTCGCTGCGCAACCGCCTCAAGGTCGAGGTCAACCGCTCGGCCTTCGACAGCGCGATGGCGCCGTGACCGTGAAACCCTCCTTCGAGGAATTCGCCAAGGGTTATGAGGCGGGCAAGGCGCAGCTCGTCTGGACTTCGCTTATCTCCGACCTCGAAACGCCCGTCTCGGCCATGCTCAAGCTGGCGGACGGGCGGCCCAACAGCTTCCTATTCGAATCGGTCGAGGGCGGCGCGGTGCGCGGCCGTTATTCCTTCATCGGCATGAAGCCCGATCTGATCTGGCGCTGCCGCCGCGACAAAGCCGAAATCAACCGCCGCGCCCGTTCCGACGCCGAAGCATTCGAGCCGATTCCCGGCGGCGCCTTGGCCTCGCTGCGCGCCTTGGTCGAGGAATGCAAGCTGGACGCGCCGCCGCACCTGCCGCCCATGGCGGCCGGCCTGTTCGGCTATATGGGCTACGACATGGTCCGGCTGATGGAGAAATTGCCGGACAACAATCCGGACCTTCTCGGCACGCCGGACGGCATGTTCCTGCGCCCGACCATCATCGCCATCTTCGACAACATCGAGGATGCGGTGACGGTGGTGACGCCCGCCTGGCCGGCTAAGGGCACGGACGCGCGCGCCGCCTACGACCAGGCCTGTGCGCGGCTGGCCGACGTGGTCGCCGATTTCGAGCGCAGCTCGCCGCATCGCCGCGAGCCCGTGCTGGATTCGGCGGAAGTGCCGCAGCCCAGCTCCAACGTCACGCCCGTGCAGTTCCACGAGATGGTGCGCAAGGGCAAGGAGTACATCTTCGCGGGCGACATCTTCCAGGTCGTGCTGTCGCAGCGCTTCGCGGTGCCCTTCGCGCTGCCGCCCTTCGCGCTCTATCGCGCCTTGCGGCGCTTAAACCCCTCGCCTTTCCTGTTCTTCCTCAATTTCGGCGATTTCGCCGTGGTGGGCTCGAGCCCGGAGATTCTGGTTCGCGCGCGCGACGGCGAGGTCAACATCCGCCCCTTGGCCGGTACACGCAAACGCGGCGCCACGCCCGCCGAGGACCGTGCGCTCGAAGAGGAGCTGTTGGCCGATCCCAAGGAGCGCGCCGAACATCTGATGCTGCTCGACCTCGGCCGCAACGACGTCGGCCGCGTCGCCAAGGTCGGCACGGTGCGCGTGACCGAGCAGTTCGAGATCGAGCGTTATTCCCACGTCATGCACATCAGCTCCAACGTCGTCGGCGAGCTGGACCCGAAATATGACGCGCTGGACGCCCTCGCTGGCGGCTTCCCCGCGGGTACCGTGTCGGGCGCACCCAAGATCCGCGCCATGGAGATCATCGACGAGCTGGAAACCGTGCGCCGGGGCATCTATGCCGGCGCGGTCGGCTATTTCGCCGCCAACGGCTCGATGGACACTTGCATCGCGCTGCGCACGGCCGTGGTTAAGGACGGCGTCATGTATGTTCAGGCCGGCGGCGGCGTCGTGGCCGATAGCGACCCCGAAGCCGAATACCAAGAGTGCCGCAATAAGGCCCGGGCCCTCGTCCGTGCGGCCGAGGAGGCTGTCCGCTTCGCCGCCCGGGGTAATGCCGGCAAGGCCTGAGATCTTGCCGTCCGGCCGATGCGGCGCGATGCTTGAGGGAGGCAAAGAGGTTCGAAAATGCGTTTCAGAATCGTCCTGGCTGCCTTAACGATATTCGGTACCGCCGTATCGTCGATGCCTGCCCCGGTTCTCGCCGCCTTTTCGCCCGCGCGCGCGATCGCGGCACCCGGACCAGAGATCGTCTATGTCCAATCGGGCAGCACGAAGGTCCGCAAGGAGTGCGAAGCCAAGGCCGACAAGCAAAAGCTCAGGGGCCTGTCTCATCAAGCCTATGTCGAACAGTGCATGGCCGCCTTGTCGTTCGATAACCGCTACGGCGTGATGCAGAGCAAGTAAAAGCCGGACTTATTCAGTGTTCGCGCGCGGAAGGGGCACGCCGAACCATGGCACAGGCGACAATAAAAGAATCCGCGGCGCCGAAAGGCGAACGCGCGCGCCGCGTGGCACTGGCCTTGCTCAACCCTCTTTTGGTCGTCACGGTCGGCGTGTTCATCACGCTGTGGCAAT
The DNA here is from genome assembly GCA_902826885.1 of uncultured Alphaproteobacteria bacterium. Taxonomy (GTDB): domain Bacteria; phylum Pseudomonadota; class Alphaproteobacteria; order CADEGL01; family CADEGL01; genus CADEGL01. The sequence goes on from CADEGL010000004.1 coordinate 37,275, forward strand.
GGCACGACGTGCGCGGCTCGATCGAAGCAGAAGCCCAGCAGCATTTCGAAGCCGAGATCGAGCGCACGCGCCTGGTCATCCAGTCGCGCATGCAGGCCTATACCGAAGTCTTGATCGGCGGTGCGGCCTTCTTCACGCTGAAGGACCAGGTATCGCGCGCCGATTGGGGTGATTACGTCGCGCGGATCGATATCAAGGAACATTTTCCCGGCATTCAGGCGACGGGCTACGCACAGTATGTGACGGCGAAGGACAAGGCCGCGCAGATCGCCGCCGTACGCGCCACGGGCCTGCCCGATTACGACATCCGTCCACCGGGCGACCGCGCCGATTATTCGGTCATTCTCTACAACGAGCCTTATGTCGGCCGGAACCAGAAAGTGGTCGGCTTCGACATGGCATCGTCCGACATACGGCGCCTGGCGATGGAGCGCGCGCGCGATACGGGCATGCCTGCTCTGAGTGGCCGCGTCGTTCTGGCCGGTGAAAAACCCGACGACAAACCGCCCGGCTTTGTCATGTACATGCCCGTCTACAACGCACGAATGCCGACTTCCACCGAGGAAGAACGCCGCGCCGCCTTGCGCGGCTATATCTTCGCGCCGTTCCGCATGCAGGATCTGATGGACGGCATCCTGGGTCCGGAGCGGCCGATGATCCGCTTCGTCATTTTCGATGGCGAAACGACCGATCCGGGCGCGGTGATGTACGACTGCGAAAGTCACGTGCCCGGCGTGCTTCTGCCCATCGATTCGCCGCGCACCCAGACGTCGACGATTGAAATCGCCGGCCGGTCCTGGACGATTCTTTACATGGGCTCCGCGAAGTTCAACGCGACCATCGATCGCGAAAAGCCGCTAATCGTGCTGATCGGAGGCCTTTTGGTCAGCGCCCTGTTCGCCGCATTGGCTTGGACGACGCAACTGGCGCTTCGCAACGAGCGGCGCTTCCGCGATTTCGCCGAACTGGGTTCGGACTGGTTTTGGGAACAGGACGACAAGTTCCGCTTCACCTATGTCTCCGAGCGCTTCGCCCAGATCACCGGGCATAACACAGCCAACATGATCGGCCATACCGGAGCGGACCTGGTCGGCAGTATCTTCGGCTCCGATCCCGAAAAGGCCGCGCTGACTCGCGCGACGATTGAGCGGCATGCGCCGATCGAAAGCATGGAAGTGCGCTTGCTCGCCGCCGATGGCCACGAACGCGAAGCTGTTATGTCCGCCAACCCCATCAAGGACGATAGCGGCCGTTTTTTGGGCTATCGCGGTATCGGCCGAGACGTAACCACCGAGAAAGAGCACCAACGAGAACTGGAAGCCGCGCGCGAGACCGCGGAAACCGCGAACCGCGCCAAGTCCGAGTTCCTTGCCATGGTCAGTCATGAGATCCGCACGCCGATGAACGCGATCATCGGCATGGGCGGGCTGTTGCTGGACACCGAATTGTCGGCCGAGCAGCGCCACTATGCCGACACGATCCGCAACGCAGGCGACTCTCTGGTGGGCCTCATCAACGACATCCTCGATCTCTCCAAGCTCGAGGCCGGACGTATCGAGATCGAACAGGAGCGCTTCGATCTCGTTGCGGTGGTGCAGGACGTGGTCGACATGGTGCGGCCGGCGGCGGACCGCAAAGGACTGCCCATCGAGACGCGCATGGATGACGCCATGCCGCGCTGGTTCACCGGTGACAGCGGTCGCGTCCGCCAGGTGCTGCTGAACCTGGCCTCGAACGCCGTCAAGTTTACCGAAGCCGGCCAGGTAGGTATCGACGTTCACGCCACCCCAGACAGCGGCGGACGCATTGAAATCCGGCTCGATGTGACGGACACCGGCATTGGTATCGCCGAGCAGGATCACGAGCGGCTATTCCGCCCCTTTTCACAGGTCGATTCTTCGATCTCGCGGCGCTATGGCGGTACGGGCCTCGGCCTCAGCATCTCGCGCGAACTGGTGCATCGCATGGGCGGTCAGATCGGCGCCGAGAGCAAGATCGGCGAGGGTAGCCGCTTCTGGTTCACCCTGCCCTTGTCCCGCGCCGAGCCGCCGCCGCCAATCGCCCTTCCCGTCGCGGCCAATGCCGACGCGCGGCGCCTGCGCGTGCTGGTGGCCGAGGACAGCCCCACCAACCAAAAATATATTCAAATCGTATTGGAACGCGCGGGTCATCGCGTCGACGTGGTGGCCAACGGCCTCGAGGCCGTCGAAGCCGTGAGTCGTGTTCCCTATGATGTCGTGTTGATGGACGTGCAAATGCCCGAGATGGACGGTCTTGAAGCCACACGGCACATCCGCACGATGAATGGCATGGCGGCGCAAGTGCCCATCGTCGCGATGACCGCCAACGCCGGCAACGACGTGGTCGAGCAATGCCTCGCGGCCGGCATGACCGATTACATCTCGAAACCGTTCCGCAGCCAAACCATCGGCGAGCATCTGGCCCGCCTGTTTCCCGCGGCCTAACGAGACGCCGGACGCTCCATCCAGGTTCTTTTCACTGACCGACAGATTGCCGGCGTCAATTTCAAGTCCCGGGGCTCGCCATCGGCCGCCACGGCATCGTCGATCTTTGTTACGCGCGGAGGGAAAGGGATGGCCGACGAAACGCGCGAAGTGATCGTGATTGGCGGCGGCATTGGCGGGCTGGCCGCGGCCTATGCGTTGCGCGACCGCGACGTGGTGCTGTTCGAGGCCGATCAGCGCACGGGCGGACGGGTTTGGAGTCAGCGGCGGCAGCCTTATTGGATGTCCGTCGGCGCGCATATCCTGGGTGGCGCGCAATCCCCCATGGGGCGGCTCGCCCAGGAGTTCGGCTTGGAGCTCGCACCGATCCAGGGCGACCTCGCCGCCATCTGGTCATGCGGCAAATTGACGCGCGGTGGCCGGCCGGACCTCTACCCCTTTACGATTGGTTTGCCGCTGGCGGCACGGCTGTCGATCATCCGCGCCGGCCTGCGCTTCAAGGCCGCCGCGAATCGCGCCGCGCGTGCGACTCCTGACGCGATCCATGGCGACCGCGAATTCGACGGCGACTATCCGACCGTTGCCGGCGATGCGGAGATGGACCGGAAGACCTTCGCCTCTTTGCTGGGACCGATGCATCCGGCGGTCGCCGATCTGTTCCGCACGGCCGCCAACCGCCTGACCGCCGAGCCGGATCAGATGTCCGGCCATTTCGGCGCGACGTTCCTAGGCGGCATTTGGGCGATGGGAAAGCGGCACACGGTGACGGTCAGGGGCGGTCTGGGCGAGATCGCCCGCTACCTGACGGAACGCCTCGGCGAACGTGTCGTCACGGGCGCAACCGTGCGCGAGGCGCGGGCCAGCGGCGAATGGGCAACGGTCGAGATATCGCAAGCTAGCCAGACCCGCACAGTGCGTGCGCGCTACGTCGTCTTCGCCGCTCCTGCTTATGTCGCGCGGCGGGTCATCAGGGAACTTCCCCGCGACAAGGCCGAGGCCCTCGGCTCCATCACCTATGGTCCGTATATCGTCATGGCGGCCACGACACGCGAAAGCGGCCCGATGCCCTATGACGATATCTATGCCGTCGCGATCGCAGGCCGGACACTCTCCATGCTGTTCAACACTGTCAATCCGGTGCGTGTGCCCGGTTCGCCGCGCACGCCGGGCGGCGCGCTGATGATGTACGCCGGCGGGCAACGCGCGGCCGCGCTGTTGAACGCACCCGACCAGGAAATCCGCGACCGACTCCTGTCAGACATCCATGCGGTGTTTCCCGAGACGCGCGACCTGATCGAGGAAACTTGGATCCGCCGCCTGCCCCACGGCTATCCCTACTGGTCGCCGGGGCGCCTCGCTCTGCAGGATGCCATCGCGCGACCGCATGGCAATATCTATTTCGCCGGCGACTGGGTGGAATATCCCTCGACCGATTCCGCCGTGCGCGCGGGCCAGCTTGCCGCCCGTGCGATCCGCCGTCGGCTGGACGCCGGATCGCAGCCGGACCAGAACTCGGCCTGATTTCGGATTCCATTCCAACCGTTTGTGAGCGGAAAGTTACTGTTTGAAGTGAAGGGCGAGGCGGTTTCTTTCTACCGCCCCGCCGGATCTTCCGGCGCCAAGGGTTGTCGGCCGCGGATGGCATCAGCCATCTTCTCGCCGACCATGATGGCCGAGGCGTTCAGATTGCCGGTCACGACCTGCGGGTAGATCGAGGTGTCGACCACGCGCAAACACTCGGTGCCGTGTACGCGCCCGTCGCGATCGACGACGCTCATGGGATCGGACGCGGGCCCCATGGCGCAGGCGCCTGCCGCGTGGAAATCGGTTGTGACGCGGGCCCGAGCGAAGGCGTCGATTTCAGAATCGCTTCTCACGTCGGGGCCTGGCCGAAGTTCCTTGCCGCGGAAGGAATCGAACGCTTTTTGGGCGAAGACCCGACGCAGCATGCCGACCGCTTGCCGCGTCTCGCGCCGGTCGCGCTCCGTCGCCAGATAGTTGAAGGCGATCTTCGGCCGCGCCCAGGGGTCAGCCGAGGCCAAGGTGATCGTGCCGCGGCTTTCCGGCCGTTGGACGGTCAACTTGGCCTGGAAGCCGTGAACATTCCAACTATCGGGATCATATAGATCGCCGCCGAAAGGAACGAACTGGAACTGGATATTGCCGTAGTTAGCGTCACCCGCGCGCACGAAGGCGCCGGTTTCGAATTGGTTGGACGCGCCGGGACCTTTGCGCGTGAGCAACCATTGCAGCCCGACCTTGGCCATGCCCACGCGTGAGAGGTTGCGGCTGATGGTGATGGGTTTGGTGCAGGCATAGCGCATATACATGCCAGCATGGTCCTGGAGATTATGGCCGACGCCCGGCCTGTCCGAGACGACAGCGATGCCGTGGCGCCTGAGCACGTCGCCCGCGCCCACACCCGACAGCATAAGTAGATGGGGCGAGCCGATGGCACCCGCGCACAGGATCACCCCACGCGCCGCATGGGCCATGCCATTTTTGCCGCCTTGCGAATAGGCGATGCCAGAGGCCTTGCTGCCCTTGAAATTCACCCGGAGTGCGCGCACGCCCGTGCGCACTTCAAGGTTCGCCCGCCCGAGCGCGGGGTGCAGATAAGCGCGCGCCGAGCTCCAGCGCCGACCGCGTTTGATCGTGGTGTCGACGCGATGGAAGCCTTCCTGTTGGGCTCCGTTGACGTCGTCCGTTGCGCCAAAGCCGGCTTCAATGCCCGCTTGGATAAAAGCTTGATGCAGCGGATCGTTCGCGAGCGCGGTTTCGACCGATAGCGGTCCTGCGATGCCACGGTAAGGACTGTTCCGGTGGTCGCTGGTCTCGCACCGTTTAAAGTACGGCAGGCAATGCGCATAAGACCATTCACGGAAGCCCGTGGTCGCGGCCCAGCCGTCAAAGTCCTGGCGATTGCCACGGATATAGACCATGCCGTTAATCGAAGACGTACCGCCGATGACCCGGCCGCGGTGATAGACGTCCGTGCGGCCATTCAGATATGGCTCGGGCTCGGTCGGAAAGCGCCAGTTGATGCGGTCTGCGTCCGTGAGCATCAGGAGCCCGCCCGGCATGGCAATGAACATGGAGCGGTCCCATGGGCCGTCTTCGAGCAGAAGAACCGAGGCGTCGGGGTCCTCAGACAGGCGGCTCGCGATGACGCAGCCGGCCGAGCCCGCGCCAACCACCACGTAATCATGGGTATCCTGCTTGGCCATCGCGCTTTCCCGCTCAGTCGTGGAGGCAACTCTCGCTGTGATTATGCAATCAAGTGAAGATGAGGCGCGGCGATACGCAATTTGGAAACCGCCGTGGAACACTTCGCGATGGTCTCGAAAGCGGGGAGGCTTTCGTCTCCCCGCTTCTCTTCTGCTATGGATTGACGCTCTTCGGATTCTTGCCGATATCGAAGGTGTTCGGGTCAGCACTGACAAACTGGTAGAAGACCGCGCGGAACTGGGCACAGTCGCCATTAGGACGGCAGGTAATCGTTCCCGAGATACCCTTCATGTCCTTGGTCGCTAGGATCGCAGCCTGGAGCTTGGAGACCGGGATGTAGATGTCTTCCTTGTCCTTTACCGCGACCTTCTTGATCGCATCCGCCGCAAGCATGACGGCATCGTAGCCATGAGCCGTCCACGCAGTGGTTGGGCCTTCGCCGAACTTCTTCTTGTACTGCTCTAAGAGCTTCTTATAGGACGCACCAATTGAGTCGGCATCGAGCGGCGGCGAGACGATCGTGAAGCCGATGGAGGATTGGCCGGCAAGATTGACGAAGTTCTTGTCGAGGACATTGTCCGAGCCCATCAGCATGATGTCCTTGAAGCCGTCGATCTCCTTTGCCTGCTTCACGATATGGGCAGTGGCCGCGATGAAGGTTGGAAGGAACACCATCTGCGGCTTCGTCGTGACCAAGCGTGTCAGCATCGGCCGCATGTCCACGTCTTGCGGGTTAATGGCCTCCACCGCGACCACCGTGCCCCCTAGGCTCTTGAACTTATCCGTGAAGGCCCTCACCAGACCTTCGACATACGTGGTGCCATCATGGATTGCAGCTACCTTGTCGAGTTTCTTTGTGTTCCGAGCCCATTCGGCCAAAGCCTCGCCCACGAAAGCCGCATTGTAGGTCACACGCGAAAAACCTTCGTAACCCGGGCCGCGGGCATTGACGTCCGTGAGCTTAGGCGACGCGGCTCCGGTCGCGATATTGGGAATACCCGCTTTCCAGAGGATCGGCGCTGCCGGAACGGACGCGCTCGAGCAGTTGGAGCCCAGCGCGATCACGACCTGCTGGTTAGCGGCGATCTTGGTGGCCGCGGTCTGACCGCCTTCGGCGCTACAAGCGTCGTCTTCGGCGATGAGTCTGATGGGATGGCCAAGCAACTTGCCGCCTAGATCGTCGACGGCAAGCTGCGCGCCCCGATAAGGATCGAGTCCGGAACCAGAGTCCGGCCCCGACATTACGTTGTAGAGGGCCATGACCAGAGGTTGACCCTTGGCAATCTTCACGACGCGGACCGGATCTTCCACCGGGCCTACTTTGGCGGCCCACGCCGATGAAGATATCACCCCCGCCACTGTCAGAACGGCACCGCAAAGCAACGCACGGCAATCTAACCTAGCCATCACACACCCTCCCCAAGGTTAAGTGACAGGAGAGTGCGAAGGCCTCCCCCAAAAGCGATCACATTGGATGCCCCGATCGCTGAAACGCATCGTGTGCATACTTCGTCGACAACGAGGGATGAGCGCTATGTCCCACCGACCGCGAAGCCGGCCTATGTGGCGCACCAATCGCTCCAGTATTCTTGTGCCTCCTCGTCAAGCTGAACGGATCGAACTTCGTGCGGGTCTCATTTTTTGATTTTTGGCGCGAGCCAGAACGGACTCACGCCGCTTCGACTTTGGCCTTCAGCATTGCCTCAAGCCTTTCAGCGGAAAGCCGGATATCAATTTCGATGAATCGAGCGAGCGCCCGGCCATCACGCGCGATGATGGCGGCGGCTGCACGGTTATGGTTCTCAACGGCTTTTGGCATTAAGCCGAAACCAGGGTGGGTCAAATTGACGTACGCGCCCGTGCGCAGCCACAAGTTCTCGATCATCTTGAACAGCGTGGGCATGCCAGCGCCGCGATAGATCGTGAAGTGGAAATCGCGGTTGTGCCGGATGGCCCGCTTGAAGTCCTTCGCTTCGGTGGCGCGGATCATCTCGTCATTCGCCGAAACCGCCGCGGCGATATCATTCTCGGTCAACAGCTTGGACGCGGTTTTGGACGCGAACGTTTCGAGCATGACGCGAATCTCGGTGATCTCGCGCAGGACATCGATGGAGATGGGCGCCACGATGAGCGTGCGATTGGGGAGCATCTCAAGGACGCCCTCGGCCGCGAGGATACCCAGCGCCTCGCGGACCGGCGTGAGAGAGACGCCAAGCGCCGTTGCGACGAAGCGCATGGTCAGACGTTCGCCTGGCGGAAACATTCCGCCGATCAACGCCTCGCGCAGATTCTGACAGACCTGTTCGGTGAGCGTGTCCGCGCGCTCGATTGATTCAAGATGAATGGTCACGTTGCCTCCCGGCACACCGCACGGCCTGTTGCCTACTGAGCGTGATTAGATATACTCTATTTTAATAATTTGATATAACAAATCAAATAACAAAACACAAGAGAATGGACACATTCGCTCTTCAAACGCTGCCGCATCCCATGTGCGCCTGCCCTCTCAGATATTGGCCATATCGCGCCGTTTCCCTGCGCGTGAGGCGCGGCAGCGCCGTCGGACGAACCGAGCCGCGTGGCGGTATTTACGATCGGAGGAGAAAGCCGGTGCTTATGGACGCTGCGCTTAAAAGCCCAAAACCGAAAAGTTCCGATGGTCGCGTGTTGCTGCGAAGTCCGACGCAAATCGGCAGCAGCATCATGAAGACCATCGAAAGGCGTTATCGATATTCTCGGGTTCTGGTCAGAGCCGGTCTGCGGTACGCGCGATGAACCAGAGCAATGGTGGAGGAAACGGCCGGACCGCGGCCGTGATCGGAGCTGGTGCCGCAGGCCTCTGCGCGGCAAAGCACCTGATTGCGAAAGGCATCGACGCCACGATTTTCGAGATCGGAACCAAGATTGGCGGCCTCTGGGTCTACGAGAACGACAACGGCCTCAGCCCAGCCTACAAGTCGCTGCACATCAATTCTGAGATACGGGTGACGGCCTACGAAGATTTCCCGTTTCCCAGCGACTATCCGCTCTACCCAAACCACTGGCAGGTAGCACGCTACCTTGCTGCCTATGCCGAGCGCTTCGATCTCGTCCGCCGTATCCGATTTAATGCACGCGTGGTCCAGGTCCATGACGTCAGCTCGGGCGGGTTCATGGTCGAACTTGCCGACGGCTCAGTCCATCGTTTCGATTCGGTCGTTGTCGCGTCCGGGCATCAAGGCGTGCCAAACCATCCCACCTTCGCCAAGGATTTCTCCGGCCAGTACCTGCATGCGCATAGTTATCGCATCCCCGAACCCTTTCGCAGCAGGCACGTGCTGGTGGTGGGTATCGGCAACAGCGCCTGCGACATCGCCGCGGACATTTGCACTGTAACGGCGTCGACAACGATCGCCGCGCGATCACCTGTGCTTCTGATGCCGCGCATGCTATTCGGGGTTCCGACGTCGCGCGTTCTCGCAAGAATTGAAAAACGCTGGGTACCCTGGCCAATCCGGCGCAAGGTGCGCGAGCTAATCGCATGGACCGTCCACGGCACGATGGAGCAATGGGGATTTCGCACGCCGAAATCGCGGACACACGCGGCCGGCCACCCATCGTTAATGTCGCATTTCATTTGGGGGCGCGTGAAGGCAAAGCCCGGCGTCGTTGGCACTAGCGGCCGGGTCGTCACATTCGCCGACGGCACGTCGGGCGAGTTCGACGCGATCATTGCGGCGACCGGCTATCATGTCGACCTGCCGTTCTTGTCGAGCGAGCAGTCGCCGGTCAACGGCCGTTGGCTCGACCTTTATCTTCGCGTAGTGCGACCAGGCTATAACGGTCTCTATTTCATCGGCTTCTTTAATGTCGCGAGCGGCGGCAACATTCGCATGATGGACGACCAGGCCAAATGGATCGCGGCGATTGAGACGAACGAAGTAGCGCTGCCCACGCAGGCCGAGATGGAGAGGGCCATCCTCGCTGAACGACGCCTTGTTGCGGAGCGCTATCCGGACAGCCCACGCTATGGGTTGGAGCTCGAGCCGCGCGACTATCGCGCCGGCCTCTCGCGCGAGCTAAAGGTAGGGCGCCGAAGGGCGAACAACCCGCCCAAGATCATCGTCCAATGACACGAGACGAATGATCAAAATGATCAAAAAGATTGGTTCTGAATTTCGAGTTGGATTAACGAGGCGTGTAGATCGCCTTCACTATCGATGTCCGATAACATGCACGAGCGACTAAGATAAGCAGTTCGCGTATTGCTGGCTGCATGCAAGTCGACATAAGTTTATCGGACGCGCGGCGTCTCGATGGCCCCGCCTTGCCCACCCGCCCAAGGAGACCGAGATGATCTCGCCCATCAAGCGCATCAGCGTCCATGCCGTCCGCGTGCCGATCAAGGAAGGCACCTACACCATGTCGTTCGGCCGGGCGCTCGACGATTTCGACACCACTATCGTACGCGTCGATACCAAGGACGGGCTGACGGGTTGGGGCGAGGTGACGCCGCTGGGCGCGACCTACCTGCCCTCCTACGCCGAGGGCGCGCGCACGGGCATCAAGGAACTGGCGCCGCATCTGATCGGCGCGGACGCGACGGGTTTGGAGAACCTCAACCGCCGCATGGATACGGCGCTCAAGGGTCACCCGTACGTGAAAAGCGCCATCGATATCGCCTGCTGGGACATCCTGGGCAAGAAGGCCGGCCTGCCGATCGTCCAGCTGCTCGGCGGCCGCTACGACGGCGACGTCAAGCTTTACCGCTCCATCACCAAGGAATCGCCCCAGGCCATGGCGAAGCGCATCAAGGGCTTCCGCGCGCAGGGCTATCGCACCTTCCAGCTCAAGGTCGGCGGCGAGGTGGACATCGATATCGAACGCATCCGCGCCACGGCCAAAGCCGTGAAGCCGGGCGACCGGCTGATCGCCGACGCCAACGGCGGCTGGCTGCCGCACGAGGCGGCACGCGTGGTGCGCGCGGTCAAGGATCTGGACGTGGTGATCGAGCAACCCTGCGCGCGCTATGAGGAAAACCTGACCATCCGCCGCCGCACGACCCACCCCTTCGTGCTCGACGAGTCGATCGATTCGCTCGGCGCCCTGATGCGCGCGATCGAGGATGGCGCCATGGACGCGATCAACATCAAGCTGTCGAAGTACGGCGGCCTGACCCGCAGCCGCGTGATCCGCGACGTCTGCGCCGCCAATGGCATCGCCATGACCATCGAAGACACAGCCTGCACCGACATCACGGCCTCGGCCGTGGCGTCCCTGGCCCAGGCGACGCCGCCCGAACTGCGCTTCGCCTGCACCATCGCCAATGTGAAGATCGCCTTCCGCACCGCCAACGGCGCACCCCAGGCCAAGGACGGCAAGGCCCAGGCGCCCACGAAGCCAGGCCTGGGCGTCGAGCCGATCATGAAGGTGCTTGGCAAGCCGCTCTACGAGGTAAAGTAACCTTTTAGCCTCACGCGACGGCCGGCGGGTTCTGCGGGTCCGCCGGCGGCGCGCCAGGGGGCTGATGCGGCGGTGTCTGATCGGGCGGCAACTCGACCGGCGGCTTGGGCGGCTGATCCGGCGGCACGGGCTGGTCCGGATTGGGGCCTGGTTTGGGCGGACTCATTTCTGCGCCATGCCAAGTTGGAACGAGCGCAACACCTCTTGCATGCGGATGGCGGCCTGCGGCGCGTCCGGCGCGCCGACCACGATCTGATAGACGCGGTCGCCATCCACGATGCCGAAACTGCGATAATTGCGTCCTCCCCCGGTGGCCTCGACATCGAGAGCGGGCAGCTTCTTGTCACCCGGCTGATAGAGGAACGGCGTGCTGGAAACCGGCGTGGCTTGCACGCGATTGAGGAAACTGTCGCGGTTGGCCGCCAACTCGGCATTCGCATCGATCTTGGTGCCGGGGGGATAGTCGGAATAGGCCACCACCACCGTGATGCCCGCGTTGCCGCACTGATAAATCTCCACCGTGCGCGGCGTCGCCACGCCCTGCTCCTGCCATGTCTCGTGCGAGGGTGTCGTCGGGCAGGCGATGGTGAAATCCCCTTCCGACGGACTCAGCTTGACCCAGTTGGCGGGCATCGCCTGCACCCTAGCAGAGAGGGCCGCCGCAACCAGCGCGAAGCCTATGACGGGAAACCAGGAAGACCGACGTATCCGCATGGGACGTCCTTCCGCGTTCGCCAAGCGAACCCGGCCGCTTGCGCGGCGCGGGTCTCACCTCAACGAACGGATGGAATGCTTTAAGGTTCCAGGGAAATTACGGAAAGGAAATGCTACTTGGCCTGGCGGCGGACTGTGTTGCAGGCCACCACGATTGAATCCTTGGTGTGCTGGTCATAGCACCATTCGAAGGTGTTGGCGTCCATCATGGTGCCGCTGGCCGTGCCCACATCACCCGCGATCAACACATGCTTCTTGTCCGAGGCCAGGACGCCAATGAGCGTTTCCTTGCCCTTTGGGCTTTCGACCGTGCCCCAGAAACGGCCGTCCTTTTGGTCGGTGATTTTGAGGGTGAAGGTCTGCTCGCTATAGCGCGGCGTCTTGGCGCCTTTCTCATGATGCTTGGGCGTGCCGACGACGACGGCGGCGCCCTGCCCTACCCAGGTTCCCTTCAGGTCCGGATACGCGTCTTGGGCCAACGCCGCGCCCGTAAGCGCCATGGCGAAAATGCCGGCCAGGGAAAACGTCATGGTCGTCCGCATGGTGCTCTCCTTCAGGTTCAACAACTCGACACTCTTACCATGCCGGCTTGGCCGCCGCAGGCTTCCATTCGCGCCTTCACGATGGCGCTGACCGGGACCAGCACGAAGCCGCGCTTCTCGATCTCGGGCAGCCATTGGGCCAGCGCCTCGACCGTGCCGTCATGGGGATGGCCGATGGCGATGGCATGGCCCTGGCGGCGCGCGACGGCTTCCACCTCGGCCAGCTTGGCGCGCACATTGCCCGTCGAGGAATCGTTGTCCAGGAACACGTCCCGTTCGGCGAAGGGCATGCCGAGCGAGCGCGCGACGGAGGGACCGGCGGTGTTGCCGATGGTGCGCGAATCGAGAAACAGGAGCCCGCGCGCCTCGAGGTCTTCCAGGACGATCCGCATGCCGGCCGCATCCTGGGTGAACTTGCTGCCCATGTGGTTGTTCGCGCCGACATAGCCGCTGAAGCTATCCAGCATGGCATCGGCGCGTCGGCGCAGTTCCACTGGGTCTAGACCGGTCACGATCGCATTGGGGCCCGGGTTTTCCTTGGCGCTCAGAGGTTCCATCGGCATGTGCAGCATTAATTCATGCCCCACCGCGCGCGCGGCGCGGGTCATCTGGCCCAGATCCCGCGCATAGGGCAGGAATGCCATCGTCATCGGGCCGGGCAGCGCCAGGGCCTGGATCGAGCGCCGATGGTCTACGCCCATGTCGTCGATCACCACCGCGATCATGGGCTTGCCCTCGGTTTCGCGCGCGGGCACCGCGTAACGCAGCCAAGCAGGCTCTCCGGCCGCGCGCGGCGGCAAGGGCGGCATCACCGCATGAGCAGCCGGCTGCGCGGCAGACAAGGCCGGCGTCCGTACCGGCGCCGCGGCCTGCTGCTGGCCGGCTTCGGGTTCAGACGAAACCGGCTTGCTGACGGCGGACTGCTTATGGACTGGCGCGGGCGGCTTCTCGGGCGGCAAGGCAATATTGGCCTGCAGCGGATGTTTCACGTCCGGCTTAACTTGGATAGCGTCGCCCCCGCGCCACAGCACGGCTACCGTGCACGCGGCGAGAATCGCGCCGCACGCCATCCACACGCCGCGCCGGCCCGTCCGTGACGGCCGGGATTTCCTTTTGGCTCGAGCCAAATCGTTCCTCCGCGCGCGCACTATAAACGCGGTTGGAATCGCTGACTCAAAAAAAATGCGGCGGTTAATTTTCCATAGCTTCGGTTTGCGGCATCTGGCGATGCGGCAGGCGACCGTGTAAGCACCGGACGTCGCCTTCCATGCACAGGATCGCCAATGACCTTTTCCCTCGCCGCCCGCTGCCCCGATACCGGCATGTTCGGCATCGGCATTGCCACCTCCAGCATCGCCGTCGGTAACCGTTGCCCTTGGGCACGCGCAGGCGCGGGCGCGGTCCTGACCCAGCACCGGACCGACATCCGGCTGGGGCCCATCGGCCTCGATCATCTGTCGAAAGGGCTTAATGCGCGGCAGACCGTGGATGCCCTTGTGAAGGGCAGCGAATTCCCCGACTTGCGCCAGATCGGTGTCATCGACCGCGAAGGGCACACGGCCTTCTATTGCGGCCCCAAGATCAAGTCGATCAATGTCGGATACGAGGGCAAGAATTGCGTTTCCGTCGGCAACGCCATCGCCAACGCGGATGTGCCGCGCGGAATGGTGGAGGCCTACGAGAAGGCAACGGCCGAAAAGCGACCCTTCGCCGAACGGCTTCTGGCGGCGGTGGATGGCGGATTGGCGGCCGGCGGCGAGACCAAACCGATCATGGCCGCCGCGCTCCTCATCGTGGGCGCGCATAGTTGGCCGGTGGTCGATCTGCGCGTCGACTGGCAGAAGGAGCCGGAAAAGGCGCTGCGCGCGTTATGGCGGCAATACGAGCCCCAGCTCGACATGTTCGTGACGCAGGTGCTGCGGCCGCATGAGTTGGAGACCGCGCCCTAGGCGCGTCACTTCGCCGCGGGAACCTCGACCGGGACGCAGTTGCGGCGGCCCGACGCCACGCAATCCTGCAACTTCGCGTTGTCGCGCATTTGCAGCATCAGATAGATGCCGCCGACGACGAGCAGGATCGCGATCACGAGACCGACCAGGCTCGACCGCGCCTCCGCCTCTTCCGCTTCGGGTGCCGGTTCTTCCCGCTCCATGACGGGAGTCTGCCGCTCGCCATGGGCCGCGCCAAGGGGTCTTTAGGGAATGTCCAGAAAGTGGACGCTGAACAGATTATCGGCATCGGTCCAAACCTGGGCCGGCATCAGGCCCGAGGCATGAGCCAGGGCCCGGAATCCGTCTATCGAATACTTATAGGAGTATTCCACGTGGATGCGCTCGTCGCGCCGGAACACAAAGGATTCATGCGCGGCATGCGTCACCTGAGCCTCGGTGCTCTCGAGGTAGAGCTCCACCCGTGACGCTTCGGGGTTGTAGAAGGCCACGTGGCGGAAGAAGGAACGGTCGAAATCGCCATCCAGCTCGCGATTAATCCGGTCGAGGATGTTGAGGATGAATTCGGCCGTGACACCCGCCGAATCGTCGTAAGCGCGATCCAACACGTCCTTTTCCTTGGCCAAATCGGCGCCCACGATCAAGGCGCCGCCGGAGCCCAACAACCGCGCCGCCCGGCGCAGGAAGCGCCGCGCCTCGGACGGCGTCAGATTGCCAATGGTGGAGCCCGGGAAGAACCCGATCCGGCGTCCGCCATTCGCGATCGGCAGCCGCTCCAACTCCATATAGTCGGCGACGACGGTGTGGACCCGCAACGCCGGATAGTCGGCCGCCAGCCGCGCGCTGGCCCGTCGCAGATAATCGCGCGAGACGTCGATCGGAACATAGGCCGCCAAGTCCCTCACGGCGTCGAGCAGGATGCGCGTCTTGACGCTGGAGCCGCTGCCGAACTCGACCAACGTGGCGTGCGAGCCGATCAGCGCAGCCATCTCCCCTGATCGCGCGCGCAGGATGCCGGTCTCGGTGCGTGTCAGGTAGTACTCGGGCAAGCCGCAGATCTGGTCGAACAGCGCCGAACCGCGCGCATCGTAAAGGTATTTGGGCGGCAGTGCCTTGTGCGGCATGGACAGGCCCTTGCGCACATCGGCCGCGAAGCGGGCGTGTTCAGCCTCGGACCGTTGCATCAGAACGACGTTCATGCGCGATCCTCCGCCAACACCAGGCCCGAGAACTGCCAGCGCGCATCGGGCGGGAAGAAGTTGCGATAAGTCACGCGCGTGTGACCGGCCGGCGTCGCCGCCGACCCCCCGCGCAGCACCATCTGGCTGGCCATGAACTTGCCGTTGTACTCGCCGACCGGCCCATCCACCTCGCGATAGCCCGGATAGGGCAGATAGGCGCTGGCGGTCCACTTCCAAACGTCGCCGAACATGCGTTCGCTCGCGCGCGCGGGATGGAACAGGCGCGAATCGGCGAAATTGCCGTCCTCGGCCACGCCGCGCGCGGCGATCTCCCATTCGAACTCGGTCGGCAGGCGCTTGCCCGCCCATTTGGCGAAGGCCGCGGCCTCGAAGAAGCTGACATGAGAAAGCACTTCGCTGGCGATCACCGGGCGGAAACCGCCCAGCGTGTAGAGACTCCAGCTCTCGCCATCGCGCTCCCAATAGAGCGGCGCCTGCCAGTGGCGTTCCTGCGCCGTGGCCCAGCCGGCGGATAGCCACAGTTCCGGGCGGTGGTAGCCGCCATCCGCCATGAACTCCAGATACTCGCCGCAGGTCACCGGCCGCGTGGCCAAGCGGAACGGCTCCAGCCACACGGTGTGGCGCGGGCCTTCGTTGTCGAAGGCGAAACCCGGCCCATCATGGCCGATGGCGACCAGCCCGCCCTTGAAGGCGCGCCAGCGCAACGCGGGCGCCTCTTCCACCGCGCGCAAGCCCGACGGCGCTTCATACACGGGGTGCAGCGGATTGCCGCCCAGCACATGTTTGATGTCTGTGACGATCAGTTCCTGGTGCTGCTGCTCATGGTTGATGCCCAGTTCGATCAGGCTCGCGGCTTCGGCCGGCGCGGCCTCGCTCCAGCTTTCCAATAGCGAGGCAACGCGCTCGGTGACTTGGCTGCGATAGGCGCGGATCTCCGCGACACCCGGACGCGAGAGATGCCCGCGCTGGGGCCGGAAATATTGCGGGCCGACGCCGTTGTAATAGGAGTTGAACAAATACCGGTAAGCGGGATGGAACGGCTTATAGCCCGGCTCGAAGGCTTCCAGGATGAAGACGTCGAAGAACCACGTGGTATGCGCCAAGTGCCATTTGGTCGGGCTGACATCCGCCATGGTCTGGACCGTCTGATCCTCGGACGAAAGCGGCAGCACCAGAGATTCGCTCTCCGCACGCGCGCGCAGGAAGCGCTCGCGCAAACCGAGCGCGCTGTCGAGTCTTGGTTCGGAAGGGGAAAGGGTCATGGCTCAGCCGGCTGGACAGACGACATGGGACCAACCCCGATTGTCCTCCAGGGTTCCTGAAAAGTCCCATTAATTTGGGCCGAAAACTGCGGGAATAAGCCTGCCCGGAGCCCGTCTCGCAAAGCTAGCGCGGGGCGCGGAAACGCCGCCCTTCGCGCAAGTCGAGCAACGCATGGCCGACAAGCGCGGCCAGCACAAGCGCGCCGCCCGCCAGCACCAAGAAGCCCGGATACTCGCGAAAACCGATCCAAACCCATAAGGGCGCCGTGATGGGCTCGGCGGTGGCCAACAGCGTGGCCTGAGCGGCCGGCACGCGTGGCGCACCGATGGTGAAAAAGATCAGTCCCGCCCCCAACTGCAGCACGCCGAAAGCCACCAAGTACGGCATATCCCCCATGGGCGTGTTGCCGATATCGGCGAAAGGCGCGGTCGCGGCAGCGGCCATCGCGGCGCCCAGGCACGCCGCCGAAGTCATGCGGATCTCGCGATGATAGCGCATCGTGACCACGGCACCCGCGAAGACAGCCGACATCCCGAAGGCGATCAGGGTTCCGGCCAAATCGGTCCCCTGCGGCGCGCGCGCCATCATCACCACGATACCCGCCATGGCCACCGCGATCGCGATCCAGGTGCGTGCGCGTAATTTCTCGCCCATCAGCATATAGGCGAGAAGCGCGGCCACGAACGGCCCCAGGCTCTGGATCACCGCGATGGTCGCCACGGTCGTGAACTTGAGCGCCACGACGAAGGCGGTGGAGGCGGTCGCCCAACAGGCCGCGGCCAGCACGCCCGCCCACCCCGCGTCGCGGAAGTCCCGCCACACCGCGCCGCGCCGGGTCGCCAGCAGCCAGGCAAAGATGAACAGCGCCGCCGTCAGCGCGCGCCAGAACGCCGTCGTCATCGGATCGGTCGTGATCAGGCGCGATAGCACGCCGCCGATGCTCCACCACAGGGCGCCGATCACGACCAGAAGCGCGCCGCGCAACTGGGCGGCGTGGGACGAGGAAGACATGGAAAGACCCCGGACGGCGCGCGCGGTAAAGCACCGCGCGGAGATCCTCCGAGCATAGCGGGGTCTGGCGGCGCAAATCTATGGCGCGGATGAAACCGCGCCGTCCGCGCCTATTGCCAGCCGAAGACGCTGTTCAACCGGGCGTTGCTAGGGCGTTTGTCGCTTTGTGTCTGCGGGCCGAACCGAAGCGCGTTCGACTGATCGTCCCTCGGCCCCTGTCCGCCCGAAATGCCGAAGCTGAAGCCCGAGCCTTGAAACTTGTACATGTTCGGGCCGTTCAGGGTGTTCGCCGGGCCGGACGAATTGGTCACACCCATCTGCTGCTGGATTCTGTCATCGGGGTCCGCCACCTGGGCTTGTCCGTTGGGGACACTCTCGCCCTTGGGGGTTTCCCAGGTCAGGGCATGGGCCGTGCCGGCACCTAAAACGGCCGACAGGGCCAGGGCGGTGATTGTCGTACGAAACATTCGACATCCTCGTTACGCATCGACGGACGCAAGCCCCCTCCGTCACCACCGCTCTACACCCTGATCCTCCGGTTGGGAAGCCGCGTGATTGACATGGTTATGTGAGAATTAGGTGGCTTGGAACCATGGGTGGGATCGTCCGCGCTCTTGGTCAAGCTGGCATCCTTTGAGATTTTCTCACGCGTACTTTTCCAGGTCACGGCTGGACAGGCGCGCGCATGGCGGCGATTCTCCCTGCCCACCACGCTCCTGCCCGCGCGACGGTTCCAGCCCAAAGGCCGCCATGCCGGATTTCCTCCACGACGGATCGCTCGCGCGCGAGATCGCCTGGCTCCTTTCGGCCACGGGGTTCGCCATCGCCATGTCGGCCACGCCCGGACCGAACAACGTGATGGTGGCTTCTTCCGGCGCGACCTACGGCTTCGCGCGCACGGTGCCGCACCTGCTCGGCGTCTCGGCAGGCTTCGCCGTCATGGTGGCCGCGGTGGCCCTCGGCGCGGGCGAGATCCTCCACGCACACCCGGTCATCCACGAAGCGTTGAAATGGGTCGGCGCCGCCTATCTTCTGTGGCTGGCTTGGCGGATCGCCAGTGCGCATCCGGACGCCAAGGGTTCGAACGCGGCCGGCACGGCGCGTGCCAAGCGTCGGGGGCGGCCGCTCAACGTTCTGGAGGCCGCCCTCTTCCAATGGGTCAATCCGAAGGCCTGGGTCATCGCGCTGGGTGCGGTCGCGACCTACACCACGACCGGCGGCGCCGTAGTCGGCGAAGCGCTGCTGCTGGCGCTCATCTTCTTCATCGTCTGCATTCCATCGACGGCGCTTTGGACGGCCATCGGCGCAGGCACCGCGCGCCTGCTGCGCACCGAACGCGCGCTGCGCATCTTCAACCTGGTGATGGCGGCCCTCCTGGTCGCCTCGCTGGCAACATTGTTTGTGGAAATCTAGCCAAGGAGCACGTGATGACGGACACCATCGGACAAATCGGCCTTGGCTCCGTCGGGCGTGAATTGGCGCCCCACCTGATCAAGGCCTATGGAACCCTGACGCTCAACGACCGCGATGAGGCGCGCGCCAAGTCCTTCGGCAACGCGGGCGGCGTCTTCGCTTCCACCCCGCGCGCCGTCGCCGACGCATCGGATGTCGTACTCCTGTCCCTGCCCGATCCCGACGCCGTGCGGGCGGTCTTGCTGGGCAAGGACGGCATCCTGACCGGCGCCACGCGCTGCACGCTCATCATCGACACGACCACCAGCGATCCCGCGACCGCGCGCGATATGGAAGCCACGGCGAAGGCGCGCGGCATCACCTATGTGGAGGCGCCGATCAGCACGCCCATCCCGGGCATGCCCGGCCCGGCGGCCGCGCGCAACGCCAGCGCCACCTTCCTGGTCGGCGCCGCGCCGGAGAGCTTCGAGCGCGTCCGCTCCGTTCTGTCCCATCTGGGCAAGCACGTCTTTCATGTCGGGGCGGTTGGGCAAGGCAGCGCCATGAAGCTGGTGACCAACTACATCGCGGGCGCGACGCGCGTGGCGGTGGCCGAGGGCTTCGCGCTGGCCGCCGCCATGGGTATCCCCTGCGCGCGGACGGCGGAAATCTGCCGGCACGCGGCCGCCGCCAGCCAGACTCTGGAGGAAGTGATCAAGCAGGTCATCGAGGGCGATCTGAACGAGGTCAATTTCTCGGTCGACCTGCGCTACAAGGATTTCCGCCTGACCAGCGAGCTGGCGCGCGAGATGCAGGTGCCGATGCCGCTCAACGCGATCATCATCGAGCTGTATCAGATGATGCGCGCCCGCGGCATGGGCGCCATGGAGATGAACAACGTGGTGCCTTTCGTGGCCGGTTTGGGCGGCATCGACATCTTCAAGGGCGGCAAGAAGGTTTAGCGGCCGCAGCCGACCAACAGGAAAGACGGCCGCTCCCGCTCGCCGTCCCATTCCGGGTGCGCCACCATCTGCGCCGCCGTCGGTGCCCACTCTTCCAGATGCGCAAGCGTGAAACCCGCGCGCAGGAGCGTGTTGACGTAGGTGCCGATGGTGCGGTGGCGCTTGATCACACCCTTGGCTAACCAATCGGTCGTACGAGGCCCTTCGTCCAGATAGCTGTCAACCGGCCACATCTTGCGGCCGTCGATCTCACGCCACCCCGGCACGGATGGCGCGGTGAAGACGGGGTGCTCGACGGAGAATACGAACCGGCCGCCAGGCGCGAGCGCTGCGTACACCGTCTCCACCAAGCGTTCCAAGTTCACGACGTAATGGAGCGCGAGCGAACTGTAAACCAAATCGAACGCGCCTGGCGGCAACTCGGCCGTTTCCAGATCGGTCTTGGCGTATCGAACCGCAACGTCCTTCGTCTCGGCCCTGGCGCGCGCCAGCATGCGCTCCGACACGTCGATTCCCAGCACGCTGCCCGCGCCAGCGCCTCTCGCCCAGCGGCAGAACCAACCGAAACCGCAACCGAGATCGGCGACCCGAAGCCCTTTCATGGCCGGTAACAGGGCACACAGCGATGGAAACTCCGGCGCGGCGTCCAGACCGTGGATGGAGCGCGGTAACGCGCTATAGCCCGCGAAAAAGGTTTCGTCGTCGTAGATGTTCTGGGTCATGGGCATTGTTTCCCTCGTCCCGCGGCCGATGGTCAACAACGTTGTGCCCGGCCTATGCTTGCGCGGCAGAGAGAGGTCATCATGACGCTGCCACGACTCGCGCTGGTCTTCTGCTTGCTGGTCTCGGGGCCCGCGTACGCCCAAAGCACGGACGATCCCGCCCGGCTGGGCGCGGCCAATCGCATCTATGACCGCGTCTTTCCCGACGAAGCGTCTCTGATCGATTACGTGCTGCCCTATGTTCCCAACGACAATCCGAGCGCGCGAAGCGCGGCAAAGGACATCATCCGGCGTCTAGACCCGGCGTGGCTCCGCAACGCCTTCATCTCCTCGCTCGCCCTGGCCTACACGCTCCCGGAACTGGATGCCTATGAGCAGTTCCTGGCCACCCCCGAAGGCCTGGCCGTCTGGCGGAAGGCGCCTCAGTTCGACCGTGCCTTCAACCAACTGCTCGAGCTAAGGATGAAGACGATCGGCGCGATTTAAGCGCCGATCGCGCTCAAACGTTCGTGGTCGTTGGCGCAGGCGGCGGATTGTTGCCGGTCACCGTCACCGCGTGGCTGCCGCCCGGCTCCTCGCCCGCCCGCGTGCGGTGCTGGACCGCCAGCAGCATGTACATGGCGGGCACGACGAACAGCGTGAACAGCGTGCCGACCGCGATGCCGGAGAAGATGATCAAGCCCATGTTGTTGCGGCCCACGGCGCCCGCACCCGAGGCCAGCACCAGCGGAACGACGCCCAGCAGCATGGCCGCCGTGGTCATCAGGATCGGGCGCAACCGCACCGCGGCTGCTTCCTCGATGGCCTCGCGCTTCTTCTTGCCCTCGCGCTGCAGATCGTTGGCGAACTGCACGATCAGGATGCCGTGCTTGGAGATCAGGCCGATTAGGGTCACCAAGCCGACTTGGGTATAGATGTTCATGGTGGCGAAGCCGGCATTGACGCAGAGAAGCGCGCCGAACGCCGCCATCGGCACCGAGGCCAGGATGACGACCGAATCGCGGAAACTTTCGAACTGCGCCGCCAGAACCAAGAACACGATGATGATGGCGAAGATGAGCGTGACGACGAAGCCGCCCGATTCCTGGACGTACTGACGCAACTGCCCGGCCGAATCGATCGAATAGCCGGTGGGCGCGACCTCGTAGACCGCGGCCGTAAGCTTGTCCATGGCGTCGCCGAGCGTGACACCCGGCGCCAGCACGCCCGAGATGGTGGCGGAGTTAAGCTGCTGGAAGCGGTTGATCGATTCGGGTTCGGCCGCGATCTCGATATGCGCCACGGTCGAGGCCGGAATCAGATCGCCCTTGGGCGTGCGGATGTAATAATTGTCGAGCTGGCTCGGATTCAGGCGGTCGACCTGCAACACCTGCGGGATCACCTTGTAGGACCGGCCCGCCAGGGAGAAGTAGTTCACATA
>CADEGL010000004.1:59686-103097 GCA_902826885.1 uncultured Alphaproteobacteria bacterium
TGGTCCCACGGCTTGAACAGGACGCCACCCAACGCCTGGTTGGTGCTGGGCACGCCGTCGATCTGGAAGCTGGCGTCGAATTCCGGGAACGACTTGAAAATGTCATAGACCTGTTTCGAATACAGGCCCATCTGCTGGATCGTCGCGTTGGGCGCGGCCAGGCTTTGGGCCAAGACGATGCCCTGGTCCTCGTTGGGCGCCAGCTCCTTGGACGAATTCATGAACAGATAGGCGTTGGCCGCCAGGATCAACCCGCCTAGCACCACCATCACCGGCCAGGTCTCGAGCGTGTAGCGAAGCATCCGGCTGTAACGTCCGCGCACCACCTCGAAGGTGCGGTCGGCGATCTTCTGCAAACGGTTGTCGCCCGTATGCGCGCGCAGCATTCGCGAGCACATCATGGGTGACAGAGTCAGCGCGATGATGGCCGAGACGCCTACCGCGCCCGCCAATGTGAAGGCGAATTCCGAGAACAAGGCGCCGGTCAGTCCGCCCTGGAAGCCCACGGGCACATAGACCGCGACCAGCACCACCGAGATCACGATGATAGGCCCGGCCAGCTCGCGCGCGGCGGCCAACGCGGCCGCGATCGGCGTTTGACCTTCTTTCAAATGCCGGTCCACGTTCTCGACCACGATGATGGCGTCGTCGACGACAAGTCCGATGGCCAGCACCAGCGCCAATAGCGTCAAAAGATTGATCGAATAGCCCAGCGCCAGCATCAGCGCGAAAGTGCCGATCAAGGACAGCGGCATGGCGATGACGGGAATCGCCACCGCCCGGAAGGTGCCCAGGAAGAGGAAGATGACGATGGTGACGATCACGAGCGTTTCGGCCAGCGTATGGATCACCTCGCTGATCGAGCTGGTGATGAACTTGGTCGTGTCGTAGGCGATGGTGCTTTGCAGCCCCTCCGGCATCTGGCGCTGGATCTCGGGCAGGACGGATTTCACGCGCTCGATCACCTCCAGCACGTTGGCCTCGGGCGCCGTCTTGATGCCGATGAACACCGAGGTCTTGCCGCTGAAGGCGACGTTCGTGTTGTAATCCTCGGCGCCCAGCGCCACGGTGGCGATATCGCCCAGGCGGATCAGCGCGCCGTTCGTATTGCGGATCACGAGGTTCTTGAACTCGTCCAGCGAATGGACGTTGGTGCTGGCGCGCAGATCGACGGCCACCATCTGGCCTTTGGTCGAACCCAGCGCCGAGATGAAGTTGTTGTTCACGAGCGCCGCGGCCACGTCAGCGCCGGTGATATTATGGGCCGCCATCTTGTCGGCGTTGAGCCAGGCGCGCAGCGCGAACTGGCGCCCGCCCAGGATCTCGGCCACCTGCACGCCCTCCACCGCGTCCAGCTTGGGCTTCACCACGCGCAACAGATAGTCGGTGATCTTGTTGGTCGGCAGCACCGTGCTGAAGAAACCCAGATACATGGCATCGGTGGTCTGGCCGATGTCGATCTTGAGCGTGGGTTGCTGCGTTTCCGGCGGCAACTGGTTCAGGACCGATTGCACCTGCGTGTTGATCTCGGTCAACGCGCGGTTGGCGTCGTAGTTGAGGCGCAGATTGGCCGTGATCGTCGACACGCCGTTCAGGCTGCTCGACGTCATGTAGTCGATGCCCTGGGCCTGCGCGATGGCGGATTCCAGCGGCTGGGTGATGAAGCCGGCCACCGTCTCGGCGTCGGCGCCGTAGTAGAAGGTGGAGATGGTAACGACGGCATTCTCCGTCCGCGGATACTGGCGGATGGACAAAGTATCGAGCGAGCGCAGGCCCAGCACGAGGATCAAGAGGCTGACCGTCATGGCCAGCACGGGCCGCTTGATGAAAATGTCGGTGAAACGCATGACGCGGCGGTCCCGCTATTCCTGAGGCTTCGGAGAAGGATCGTTGGCCGGCTGGACGGTATTGTTGACCGCGATGGGCGTGCCGTTCTTGAGCTTGAGCTGGCCCGAGGTCACCACCGTCTGGCCTTCCTGCAAACCTTCCAGGATGGCCACCTGGTCGCCACGCTTGGGACCCAGCGTCACGAAGACCTGCTTGGCCGTCAGCGTCGCGTTCCCTTGCGCGTCCTTGCCCTCTTCCACGATGAAGGCCGTGTCGCCATAAGGATTCACGGTAATCGACGTTTGCGGCAGGGTGATGTGCCGCACAGGTCCGCTGGTCTGCACGCCCACGGTCGCGTACATGCCCGGCACCAGGCGCTTTTCGCTGTTGGGGAACAGCGCCTCGACGTGGACGTTGCGCGAATCGGCGTCGACGCGCGGATCGACCGCCGTGATGCGGCCGACGAAACCGACGTCCGGATAGGCGTCGCTGCGCGCCAGCACGGGCTGGCCGGGCTTTAGACGGCCCAACTCCTGCTGCGGCAGGTAGAAGTCGATGAAGATAGGATCGAGCTGCTGCAGCGACATCATCTTGTCGCCCGGATTGGCGTACTGGCCCAGGTTCACGGTCACGATGCCGACACGGCCCGAGAATGGCGCGGTCAAGGTCTTCTTGACGATCAGCGCCTTCTGCTGCGCGACCTGCGCCTCCAGGCTCTTGGAGGCCGCGAAGTCGGCGTCGTACTGCGACTGGGCGACGGCGGCCACCTGCAACTGCTTCTGGGTGCGCGCCAGCTGGATACGCGCGAGTTCGGCCTGCGCTTCGAGCTGGCGCAGTTTCGCGACTTCGTCCACATCGTACAGCTTGATCAGGACCTCACCTTCCTTGACCTCCTGCCCCGACTTCGCATTGACCTGCGTGACGCGGCCCGAGATCTCGAAGCTGAGGTCGACGCCCTTCACGGCGCGCAGCGTGCCGATGGCGGAAAGCTGCGGCTGCCAATCTTCATAGGCCGCGACCATGGTGGTCACCGTCTGCGGCGGCATGCCCTGGCTGGTCAGGAACTGCTGAACCATCTTGGCGCGGAACATGTTGAAGCCGACGATGGCCCCGAAGACCACCGCGACGGCAATCAGCATGATGATCATGCGCTTGATCAGCGTGCGCCTGTTCATGACGTCAACTCCGCATTCATCTCGTTGTCGGCCCCGGCGCGCACCGTCATGGCGGCGTCAATGGGCCGGTGTCGGTCTTGGTTTTCTGGTCCGCTTCGGCCACGAACTCTTGCCAGCCGCCACCCAGCGCCTGGAACAACGCGGCCGTGTCCTTCAAGCGCTGGGAACGCGCGACGATCACCTGGACGCGCGCGCGGCGGCGCTGCCGGTCCGCGTCCAGCACGTTCAGGATGTTCACCGCGCCCGCGCGGTACTGCATGTCCACCAGGTCGTAATATCCCGATGCCGCGCGTTCGAACGTGGCCTGGGCCTGCAAGGATTGCGCGTCGAGCACGAGCGCGCGCATCGAATCGGCCACGTTGCGGAAGGCATTCAGCACGGTCACTTGATAGTCGGCCGCCGCCTGCTCCATCGCGGCATCGGCCGCGCGGCGCTGGGCGCGCAGCGTGCCGCCCTGGAAAATGGGCTGCGTCAGGCCCGCGCCGATGGTCCACAACCCCATGTAGGGCGTGAACAGCTCGCCCATCTGCAGCGCCTGGCTGCCGATGCTGCCCGATAGCGTGATCTTGGGATACATGTTGGCCACCGCGACGCCCACATTCGCCGTGGCGGCATGCAGCGTGGCCTCGGCCGCTTGGATGTCCGGGCGCTGGGCCACGATCGCCGACGGCACGCTGAGCGGAATGTCGCGCGGTAACGTCAGATGGTCGAGGCGCACGGGCGCCAGGCCCGCTTGGCTGGGAAAACGGCCGAGCAAGGACGCCAACAGATTCTCGGTCTGCTCGAGACGCAGGCGCAGCGGCGGCAGGACGGAGCGCTGCTCTTCCAACTGCGATTGCGCGGTCAGTGTATCGAGGCGCGACTTGGCGCCGAACTGCTCCTGCTGCGCGATCAGGCCGGTGGTGCGCTCAAAGGCCGCGATGATCTCTTCCAACGTCGCGATCTGGTCGCGCAACGAGGCCTCTTCGAACGACGCGGTCACCACGTTGGCGATCAGAGTCAGATAGGTGCCGGCCAGTTCGGCGCGCTGCACGTCCTCCTGCGCCTTCTGCGATTCGATGCTGCGTTCGATTCCGCCGAACAGGTCCAGCGTGTAGGAAACGTCCGCGGTGACGTTGTAGAGCGAATAGTTCGTGTTCGGCACCAAGCGCGATTCGCCGGGGCCGAAGGCGGCGGAAGAATTCTTCTGCGTGTTGGTGCCCACGTTGCCGCCGATTGACGGATAGCGCCCGCCCGCCGCGGCCGCGACGTTCTCCTTGGCCTGCTTGAGGGCGGCTTGCGCCGACGCGATGGTCGGATTGTTGGCCAACGCGGCTTCGACGCGGCGGTTCAACTCGGGGCTGTTGTAGAGAAGCCACCAACGCTCCTGCACGGGTTCTTCCGCGAGGAAGCGTTGCGCATCGCCCGTCGGCGCGTCGACCGAAACCGTCTGCGCCGGCATCGGCTCCTTGGTCAGTTCCTTGACCTCGGGCGCCTTGGGCTTCTCGAAATCGGGCCCGACGGCGCAGGCGGCGAGAAAAACCGAAAGCGCGCACGCGGCCGCAAATCGCCCCGCCGATGCCTTCTTGTTTTGGCCGATAGAGAACGCGACGCTCGGCGACACAGACGAATCCAACTTCTTGTGATCAAGCATCCCCGAAGGGCCAGGGATAGTAGGCGGGATGGCGGCTATAGGCTGCAAAAATACGACCGGATTGCGATTGGAGTAGACCGGCCTTGTGGAACACATTGTTCCGTCATTGGAACGACATGCCGCTTCCGTTAGCCCGCAGATATTCGCGCGCCTGGGCCTGCAGCCAGTCGAGGAAAGCGCGCAGCTTGGGCGAATGGCGGCGGTGCGGCGCGAACAGCGCGTACGCTTCGCTGGCCGGCAGCGACCATTCGGGCAGCACATGCTCCAGCACATGCGCGCCGAGATCGGCGCGGCAGATGATGTCGGGCAAGGCGCCGATGCCGGCACCGCCACGCACCGCCTCGTAAACCGTCGCGGGATCGTTGACCGCGAGGCGTGGCGTGATCGGTAGAATCCGCTTCCCCTCGGGCCCATGCATCTCCCACGAATCGCCGCGCTGCGCGGCCAGGAAGTCGGCCAGGTCGTGGTCGTCCAGATCGTCCGGGGTCCTCGGCCGGCCGCGCTTGTCGAGATAAGCAGGGCTGGCGAACAGGCGGATCGGCACGGTCGGCAGAGCCATGGCGATCAGCGAGGAATCCGGCACCGGGCCAAAGCGGATCGAAACGTCCACGTCGTTCGCGATGGGATCGAGCGACTCGCGCGTCATGGCGTTCAGCACCAGTTCGACGCGCACCTCGGGATGGTCGTTGAGGAAGCCGCCCAACAGCGGCGCGAGAAAACCGCGCGCGAAAGCGAACGGACACGCCACGCGCAGCAACCCGCGCGGCGCGCCCTGCAGATGGACGACCGCGATCTCGGCCTCTTCGATGCCTTTCAGGATATTGGTGCAGTGGCCGTGGAAGGCGGTGCCCGCATCCGTCAGCGCCACCTGGCGTGTCGAACGCTGCAACAGCTTGGCGCCAAGCGAAGCTTCCAGCCGGCCGACCTCGCGGCTGACCGACGATTTGGCCATGCCCAACGCCCGCGCTGCCCCCGAGATAGAGCGCAGCTCGGCAACCTTGGCGAAGGTGCGAATGGAGTTGAAATCAAGCATGTTCCCTAGGAGGAACAATACTGCAACGCACAAATATTGTCTTGTGATTATTCAGAGGAACAGGAGCGGAACATGGGATGGATCTCCTAGCGCACCGCGATCTGGTTTCACGCATCGGCGTCCACCCATGCCGCCATGCGATGCACGCAAGACCGGCACAAGGCCTCAGACTCTTTTCATGCCTCGCAAAACGGTCGTGACGCATGCGTCACGGAATCAAGTCACGAAGCTGATCGATATCCGGTCAAAAAAATGTATCGCGTGACGCCTTCGTCCGCTCGTCACCCGGCCATCGGTTGATCAGGGATTTGGTAGCGAGCGCGATCAAAGAAAAGATGGCGCGCGACAGCGTCGTCTTGCCGTCGGTACCACCGCCGAGCCGCTGGTTCCTCTTGCGCTATGACGGCTGCATCAATGGCAGAGATAACGCAAACGCCTGACGGGAAAAAATTTCCCCTGGAGTTGGCGAGACTCGCGTCTCCGGTTAGAAATTTCAGAACCTAAAAAAAACACCTCGGTAGATTTACCAAGCCGTCTTGCCGACTCGTTTTCGCGCTTGTCGATCATCCGAATGCATCGGCATTATCCGCCCGAGTACGCTCAGGCGGGGTTCGTTTCCCGGCGGGGCAATGCTGAGCCGGGGGGCTAGCCTAAATGCCGGGGAGCGGAAAATTCCGTGACGCGTGTGGCTTTTGTCGCGCGCGCTTGCCTGTTCCAAAACTTTCCTATCGCACGCGGCTGTTGATCACCACGGCGTTATCCGCGCCGTTCATCGCGCTGGCGTCCCCTGCCCTGGCCGTCAACGTCGCCAACGAAACCGAACTGCGCAACGCGATCTTCGCGGCGAACGCCGGCGGCGACACCAGCATCAACATCACCAGCAACATCACGCTGACCCAGTCGCTGCCCATGATCTCGTCCAGCGTGACGGTCAACGGCAACAACAACACGATCAACGCCAACAACGCGGGCCGCGCCTTCTTCGTGCAGAGCGGCACGGTCTCGATCAGCAACGTGACCGTCAACAACGCATTCGCCAAGGGCGGCGACGGTGGCAACAGTGGCGGCAACTATGGCGGCGGCGGCGGCGGCATGGGCGCGGGGGCGGCGGTGTTCGTCAACACCGGCGCCAACGTCACCGTGAGCAACGTTACGGTCGGGAATGCTGCGGCCCAAGGCGGCGCAGGCGGCACGTTGGTTTCATCAGGCTTCGGCACCGCCGGCGGCGGCGGCGGCCTTGGCGGAGATGGCGGCAACCCGACCACGACCAACGCCGGCGGCGGTGGCGGCGGTTACGAAGGTGCGGGCTCGCTCGGGGGCGACACTGGCGGCGGCGCGGGCGGCGGTGAGTTCGGCAATGGTGGAACGGGCGCCATGACCGGCGGCGGCGGCGGCGGCGGCCAGCAGGCCAATGGCGGCAACGCCTCTGGTGCCACCGGCGGTGCAGGCGGCGGAACTCAAGGCGGCGCCGGCGGCAACGCGGGCAACCCCGGCACGAACGGCGCTGCAGGCGGCGGCGGCGGCGGCGGCGGCAATGCCGCCAATGGCGGCGCGGGCGGCATCGGCGGCGGCGGCGGTAGCGGCGGTTTCGGCGGCAATGGCGGCGCGGGTGGCGATTTCGGTGGCGGCGGTGCGGGCACCAGCAGCACAAACGTCGGCGGCGCCGGCGGTTTCGGCGGCGGCGGTGGCGGCACTCAAGTCTCGAGCACTGGCGGTGCCGGCGGTTTCGGCGGCGGCGGCGGCAACAATGCTTCCGGCGGCACCTTTGGCGGCAGCAGCAGCGGCACCGCCGGCGGCGGCGGCGCGGCCTTGGGCGGCGCCGTGTTCGTGCGCGACGGCGGTACACTGACCATCACCGATACCGCGTTCGGCGGCGTTTATAGCGTGGCCGGCGGCACGGGCGCGGGCGCGGGCCAGGCGCAGGGCACCGTCATGTTCCTGCACGGAACCGGTGCCACCACCTTGAACGTCTCGGGCTCGCAAACCATCGCGGGCACCGGCGCCATCGCGGGCGACGGCGAACTGAGCAAGACAGGCACCGGCGACCTCACGATCTCAGGCGCCAATGCCAATTATTCCGGCACCACCACCATCACGCAGGGCACGATCGCCATCGGTGCGGCCAATTCGCTGGGCACCGGAACGATCGCGTTCGGCGACGGCGCCATTCAGTCCAACGCGGCAGTAACGGTGGCGAACGCCATCAACATCACCACCAACGCCGCGTTCAATCCCAACGGAAACGACACCACCCTGTCGGGCACGATCAGCGGCGGCGGCCGCTTGACGAAGTCCGGTTCAGGCACGCTGACGATCTCGGGCAACAACAACTATGCCGGCGGCACCCGCCTCGACAACGGCTCGCTCGCCATCGGCTCCAACACCGCCCTTGGCACGGGCACGGTCACAACGCAAAACGGCGTGGGAATCCTAACGACCGGCACGATTGCGCTCGCCAATAACTTCACCCTCGACGGCGGCACCTCCTGGAGCAACAGCGGACAAACGACGCTGTCCGGCACCGTGAGCGGCGCGGGCGGTTTGTCCAAGACGGGCGCGGGCACGCTGACCCTCAACAGCGCGAACACCTACCAAGGCGGCACCACGGTGCAGAGCGGTACGATCGCCTTGGGCAACAACGCGTCTCTGGGCACGGGCACGCTGACGTTCAACGGGGCCACGGTCACGGCGCAGTCCAACGCGACACTGACCATGGCGAACGCCATCGCCCTTACGAGCAACGGCACCTGGAACACCAATGGCTTCAACACCAGCCTGTCCGGAAACCTCACCGGCGCGGGCGCTCTGACCAAGACCGGCACGGGCAATCTGACGCTCACAGGTTCGAACAACTATAGCGGCGGCACCACGGTCAGCGCGGGCACGCTGACCGGCAATACGTCCAGCCTGCAGGGTAACATCACCAACAACGCAGCCGTCGAGTTCAATCAGACCACGACAGATGTCTATGCCGGCAACATGAGCGGCTCTGGCAGCCTGACCAAAAGCGGCGCGGGCCAATTGGTGCTCACGGGCACCAACAACTACACGGGCGGAACGACGATCAGCGCGGGCAACCTGCAAGGCAACACGAACAGCCTGCAAGGCGACATCGTCAACAACGGCGGTCTGGTGGTCTTCGCCCAATCTTCGGACGGCATCTACGCGGGCGACTTGAGCGGCACAGGCGGCCTGGACAAGTCGTTGGCCGGCAACCTCAACCTGACGGGGAACACGACCTATTTGGGCGCGACCACCGTTTACAACGGCACCTTGCGCATCAACGGCACGGGTTTCGCGAGCGCGGTGACGGTGAACACGGGCGGCACGCTGGGCGGCACGGGCACCATCGGCAACGACGTCACCATCGCGGGCGGCACCTGGGCGCCAGGCAACTCGATCGGCACCCAGAACGTCACCGGCAACGTCACCTTCAACGCGGGCTCCGTCTACAGCGTCGAAGTCGATTCATCCGGCGCCAGCGACCGCATCGCGGCGACGGGCACGGCGGCCTTGGGCAACGCGGCGGTCTCGGTGCAGGCGGCGGCGGGCACTTACGGCTTCGCCACCCAGTACACGATCCTGACCGCGGCCGGCGGCATTACCGGCACCTTCGGCAGCGTCACCTCCGATCTGGCCTTCCTCACCCCCACCCTCACCTATGACCTGACCAGCGTGTTCCTGACCATGACGCGCAACGACGTCAACTTCGCGCAGGTCGCCGCCACGGGGAACCAGAAGGCGGTCGCGGGCGCGCTCGACCAAGCGGCGGCCAACAACCAGATGACCAGCGTCATCACCGCCCTCACAGGCCTGAACGCGAGCCAGGCCCAGGACGCCTACAACCAGATGTCCGGCGAGGCCTATGCCGATACCGGCTCGGTCAATCTGTTCGCCGGCCAGCAGTTCATGGGCATGCTCGGCCAGCAGATGAACACCGCGCGCGGCGCGTCGGGCAGCGGCTTCAACGACGGCACGCGCGTCAACCTGGCCTCCCTCGCCGCGCCGAAGTTCGGCGACGCCGAGACCGGCGCCAATGCCGGCTCGCCCATGCGCGCGGGACCGTGGAACGCCTGGATGAGCGGCGTCGGCGTCACCGGCAAGGTCGACGGCAACAGCAACAGCGCGACCTTCAACTACTCCGGCGGCGGCGGTGCCGTCGGCGTCGACAAGCAGGTCACGCCCGATCTGATCGCCGGTGTCGCGGCGGGTTACGCCAACACCAGCCTCTACACCCAAGGGGTCAGCAGCAACGGCACGGTCGACAGCTACCAGGGCGCCTTCTACGGCAGCTACAACCCGAGTGCCTTCTACGTCCAAGGCCTGGTCGGCTATGCCTACAACGACAACTCGATGGAACGCACCATCAGCTTCCCCGGCATCAGCAGCACGGCCAACGGCGACACCTCTTCCAACCAGTTCCTGGGCGCGGTCGAGGGCGGTTACGAGTTCCCCGTCGACCGCCTCACCTCGCTGACGCCGTTCCTCGGCATCCAGAGCACCTTCGCGAATCAGGCCAGCTTCACCGAGACCGGCGCGGGCGCGCTCAACCTGAACGTCGACGGCCAGACCACGACGTCCGTGCGCAGCATCCTGGGCTTCCAGGTCGACCACGATCTGAACCTGGGCTTCGCCAATCCGATCGGCTTGCTCGCCCGCGCGGGCTGGGCGCACGAATATGCCGACACGACGCGCCCCATGACGGCCAGCTTCGCGGGCGCTCCCGGCGCCGGCTTCACCGTCGACGGCGCCCAGATCGCGCGCGACAGCGCCGTCCTCGCCCTCGGCGCCACCGCCAAGCTGACCCAGAACCTCTCCTTCCTCATCCGCTACGACGCAGACCTCAACGGAGCCGACAACGCTAACGCCGTCTCAGGAAAACTCAGCTACAGTTGGTGAAATCGGCCGAAAGGCGGGACGCCCTACTCTCTCCCGTCCTGCGCTAGGTCAAAGGCGGCGAAGCCGCCGTCCGCGAGCGAAGGGCGCTCGAAGATCTCGCCGTGGCGCAAGGTGCGCACCGTGTCATTGTAGCCCGCGCGCCAATGCTCCTCCATCGAGAGGCGTGAGAACTCGTAGTCCTTGGACTGGCCCTCGTAGCGCTCGGTTCGATAGATGAGCTGAACGATCGAATAGACCTTGCGGTCTGCGATGCGGCGCAGGAGATCGCCCTCCTCGCCGTCGGCCAACCCCGCCGGCACCTTGTCGAGCAAATCGGCCAGCGCGTTGCGGATGCGCTGCTGCTTCTTGAACAGGTCGGTCATCGCGCGCGTGCGGCTGGAATACTGGATCTCCTTCTGGCGCGTGGAGACCTCGGCCAGGTTGCGCGGCATGTCGCCGCGCGCGTTCCACAGATCGACCTGGAAGGCCAGCGTGTCCATGCGCTGATCGGCCTGCTGCACGACCCATTGCAACGGCGTGTTGGAAACCAGGCCGCCGTCCCAATAGAACTCGCCTTCGATCTCGACCGCGGGGAAGCCGGGCGGCAGAGCACCGCTGGCCATGATGTGCTCGGGCTTGATGCGCTGTTCCGCCGAATCGAAATAGACGAAGTTGCCAAGCCGGACATTCACCGCGCCCACTGAAAGGCGCACCTCCTCGCCCAGCCGGTCGAAGTCGATCAGATTTTCCAGCGTCGCCTTCAACTCGGTGGTGTCGTAATAGCTGGTCGCCTCCACCGTGCCGTCGGGCTGGAAGAAGGGCACCGGAAAGCGCGGCTTGAAGAAACCGGAGGCACCCATGGTGAGAGCAAAGGCCGCCGCGCCACGGTTGTAGATTTCGCGCATCATATCGCCGCGCACGAAGGGCGCCGAGTAATGGCCCAAGCCCCAGCCCGCGACCGGATGGCTGGTGATCAGTTCCCAGAATTCGCGCAGCTTCTGGACGCGCTTGTCGGGCGGATTCCCCGCGATGATCGCCGAGTTGATCGCGCCGATGGAAATGCCCGCGACCCAATCCGGGCACAGGCCGGTCTCGGCCATGGCCTCGTAGACGCCCGCCTGGTAGGCGCCCAGCGCGCCACCGCCCTGGAGCAACAGTGCGACGCATTCGAACGGCACGTCCTTGCGCGCGACATGGCCCGGCGTGGCGGTGTGCGGTCCGCGCGCGGTGTGATCCACTTTGTGTTGGTGCGCTGCGCCGTCA
Source organism: uncultured Alphaproteobacteria bacterium (assembly GCA_902826885.1). Classification (GTDB taxonomy): domain Bacteria; phylum Pseudomonadota; class Alphaproteobacteria; order CADEGL01; family CADEGL01; genus CADEGL01. Next base: position 71,496 of record CADEGL010000004.1, read on the forward strand.
CCCGCCGCGCCCGGCTTGCGGGCATGGGGCGGCGGCACTTCCCGCAGGTGGTCGCGCTTGCGCGTGTCCTTGTCGGCCATGATCGTTCCTCGTGTGCGAAGCGGCCAGTATGCCCAGCTTTCCGTGACGATCCTAATCCGATCTGTAGCACTGGACGAAAAAGCCTCACAAAACCTAGGCTTCTCCCCCCAAACCCACGCCACGCGGGAGAGCGAAATGGCATACGTGAAGACACCGGCCGAGATCGCCGCCATGCGGCCCATGTTCGCCAAACCCAAGTTCCTGCTGGACGGGCTGCGCATCGAGTTCGAGACCTCGATGGACTTCATCAAGAGCGTCCTGCCGCCCTGTCTCGAAGCACCCGCAAAGCCGGTGGCGCTGGCCAGCGTCGGGCGCTGGCAGAGCTGGGCCTGCGGGGAGTTCGACACGGCCTGCATCTATGTCGGCGCACGGCACAAAGATATCGAGGGGTTCTACAACCTGACCATGCTGGTCAGCGGCGACATGCCGATCACCTGGGGCCGCGAGGTATGGGGCGAAGGAAAGAAGCAAGCGACGATGGGTTACCACCGCGACGGCGGCGACTTCTACGGCTTCGGCGAGCGCAACGGCGTGCGACTGATCGAGATCGAGGCGGAGATGGGCCCCGATCGGGGCGCGGGCGAAAGCATCTCGCACTCGTTCGAGGTGAAAGCGTGTCCGTCCGCCGATGGCGAGGGTTTGGAATACGATCCGGTCCTGATCGTGTTGAAGGCTCACACGCGCTACACACATCTGCGCGAGGGCAAGGGCACGCTCCGTTTACGCAGCTCGGTCTTCGATCCGTGCGGCACGGTGCCGGTGGAGAAGCTGGGCGCGGCCACACACGTGAACGGCGAATCGATCTACACAGTCGAGGCCGCGACCCCGCAGACGGGCCGCGCGGCCTACATTCCTTACATTTACGGCCGCAACTACGACGACCTTTCAAAATATCCGATCCCGGCACGCTATCGCCGCAAGCCACCCCCGCGGCAAGCCGGAGAGTGAAACAGACGGCCGCCGTCTATTTTTCGCAGACCGTCAGAAGCCCCTCGTCTCTCAAGCGGCGGATGACGCGGACGCCCATGCGGTCGCAGCGCGCGCCGTCGAACGGGAAAAGATCCGAGAACGTCGAGGACAATTCCCGCTCGAGGGATTTCCGCGCCAGCCCGCGCGCGCGGTGAAGCCGCGTCTTCACGGTTTCCGGTTTCAAATCCAGCAACAGCGCGGTTTCATCGGTGCTCATTTCCTCGATCTCGCGAAGAACAAAGACGAGCCTGAACGGCTCCGGTAAATCGCCGACCGCTTGCTCGAGAAGCTGCCGGACTTGGCGGCGCGCCATATCTGCCTCCGGATTTGACGGCGATTGCAACCGCGGAAAATCGATGATCCGCGCACCGCTCGGCCCCTCCCCGTCCTCCATCTCTGATAGATCGACCCCGGGTTTGCGGCGGCGGACCCGGCCCAGCGCTTCATTCAGCGCGATCCGCGTCAGCCAGGTCGAAAGAGCGGAATCGCCGCGGAAACCGCCCAGGCTCGCAAAGGCCCGCACATAGGTTTCCTGCACCACGTCCTCGGCCTCGGCATCGTCGCGCAAAACCGCCCAGGCGGCCCGGTAAAGACGCCGGTTGTGGCGCTTGATGATGAGGCCGACAGCGCCCTCGTCGCCGTCGCGCGCCAACTTCACCAAGTGCTGGTCGTCGTGGTCTTCCAGACTCGAGAAATTCGCTATCGTCGCGGATCGCATAGATCCCTCGCCTTCTGCCGTCCGCGGTCACGTCCGCCGGACGATCCTTTTCTTCATGATCTCTTCCACCGGCGGAAACAAGGTGCCCTCGGGCGGGCCGCCAGCTTGCCGCGGATCGGCCGTCCACCCCGGCGGCTCCGGCGTTCCGACCACGATGCGGCCAACCATGCCCGCATGTTCGTGCGGCACGCAGTAGAAGTCGTAGACTCCGGTCTGCGTCAGCGTGACCGAAAAGCTTTCATCAGGCAGAAGGTAGTCCGAGTTCCACGGCGCGGCCTTGCCGGGAATGCGTCGGGGCCGGTCGAAGTTCGCCGGATGATAGGCCGTGGCCGTGTGCGAATTGCCCGGATCGCGATTCGTCCACCGCACCGATTGTCCTGGGGTTATGAGCACACCGATGGGATCGAACCAGACGCGCGACCCGTCGGGCGAGCCGCGCATCTGAATCTCGACCGGATTTCCGGCGTGGGAAATCCCGGGAAGCAGGAGGGCGGGCACGAGCCCGCCCATCAGCCCCAGGACTTGGCGGCGGGTCACCGTCATTTGGCGACGCGCGCTTCGCCGGAAACCGGCACATGCCACAACACGATATGCGCATGAGGTTTCTCGACGCCAGGATGGCCGGCGTTGAAGTAGATATCGACGTGATCGACGTTTCCGCCGGGCGCGGCGAGATTGTCGAACTTCTTGTTCGCGTTCAGGTCCTCGACCGGAATCATGTAGACGGTGCTGACCAGCTTGCCGTCATGGTCGTAGGCCAGGAACGGTCCCGCGGGCAGCGTCGCCGGGTCGACGAACAACTGGCCAAGACCAGGCAGGAAATCCGGCAGCTTCACCAGCGTACTGACCTGCTTGTAAGGCGCCGGTGGCGGCGCCTTGGACACCGTATCGGCGGCCGATGCGGATACGGAGCCGAACGCGATCAACGTCAAGGCAAGGACAGTCATTCTCATGATGGCGTCTCCACGAACGGGTGCGCCAGGACGGCGTCACCTGTGCGTTGGATGCCGGAACCGCCCAAAGGTTCCCGTGCCAACCGGCGTGCCGGTGCCGCCCGCGCCTATTCGGCGTGCAGACGTTCGGCGGCGGCCATGTCCCGCAGGCTTGCCAGCGCCTTGCTCAAGACGTCGGGATCGGCGCCCGCCGGATGGATGAGATAGGCGGGCAGCGTGAACGTGGGCGCCTGCCGGAAGAGGCGCAGGCTCCCGTCCTTCAAATGCGGGCGGACAAGGCGCTGCGGAAAATAACCGGACCCGCCATTCTCGAGAATATGCTGCAGGCCGAGCCAGCCGATGTTCGTGGTCACCGCCGGCCCAATGAAATTGGGGAAGCTCGCGGCATGCCGCGCGAAAAACTCCGGCCCCCAGTCGACATAAATATAGCCCGGCCCGGGTTCTTCCGTGCGACTGGCCTGCTCCGTCGACACGAGGACGAGCGTTTCGTCGAACAAAGGCTCCACGATCAACCCTGGGCGGCTCTGCGGCGTGTACATCACGCCGATATCGAGGCGCCCTTCGACCAGCCCTTGCATGAGATCGGCCTCGAAACCGATTTCGGCGCGCACGGATACTTCGGGCGCGATCGCTTGGATGACCGGCAGCCATCGCAGGAGGAACTGTTCCCAAAGTCCGAACCGGCCGCCGACCGTGAGCACGTCGCGAAACCCGCGCGGCACGCCGACATCGTGCCGGGCCTGCTCGACCGCGCGCACCAGGGTTAGCGCATGCTTCTGAAACTGCCGGCCGGACGACGTGAGGGAAGCGCCCGCCTTGTTGCGCACGAACAGCGTGCAGCCGAGCAAATCCTCCAAGGCATGAATCCGCGCGCTGACGGTCGACTGGGTGACATGAAGGCGCGCGGCCGCGGTCACGAAGTTGCCGGCCGCCACGACGGTCAGGAATGTTCGCGCAAGCTCGGTGTCCATGGGACCGGCATTAATATCGAATAATTCGATATTAAATACGAATTTTAATCGTTTTTCAATTTTAAACCCGAGTCCTACCCTGTTTCCACGGGCTCACCCGTTGCCGCAGGAGATTCGACGATGCCGCTTTCCCTTCCCCGCCTTCCTTATGCCTATGACGCGCTGGAGCCGCATATCTCCCGGGCCACGCTCGAGGTCCACTACGACAAGCACCATCGCGCCTATGTCGAGAAGGCGAAGGGGCTGGCGAAGGAAGCCCATCTCTCCGACACCGCGCTGGAGCAGATCGTCCGCTACACGGCGCGCAAGGACGGCCATCAGGCACTGTTTCAGAGCGCGGCGCAGGCGTGGAACCACGAATTCTATTGGAACTCGATGCGGCCGGGCGGAAGCAAACCCACCGACGAGCTCGCGCGCCGCATCGCGACCGATTTCGGCGGCTTCGACGCGTTCGTCGAAAAGTTCACGGCCGCCGCGACGGGGCAATTCGGCAGCGGATGGGCGTGGCTCGTGCTGGATGGCGACACGCTCGCGATCACCCGCACCTCGAACGCCGATACGCCGATCGCGCATGGCCAGGTGCCGCTGCTCACCCTCGACGTCTGGGAGCACGCCTATTACCTCGATTACCAGAACCGCCGGCCCGATTACGTGAAGGCGGTCGTGCATAACCTGCTCGATTGGAGCTTCGCCCACCGCAACCTCGTGCGCCAAAGCGCGGCCGTGCTGCCTCCCGCGGCCGACGAACGCCCTCGGGCCGCGCCGGGCGGACGCTGATTTCCCATGCCCATGAGCAACTGGAGCTTCGTGAACGAGTGGCGCCGCCTCAAACGCGCGGAGCTTCTCACCCCGCGGCTGGCCATGCCGCGCGCCGAGCGGACCCGCCGCGACAAAGCCATCGCCGCCTTCACGCTTGAACAATTGGCCGGCTTCAAGACCGCCAATATCGGCTTCTATTGGCCGTTTCGCGGCGAACCCGACCTGCGCAGGCTGGTGCGTTCGCTGCTGGACGGCGGCGCCACGGCCTCGCTTCCCGTCGTCATCGACAAGAACCGGCCGCTCGAATTCTGGTCCTGGCGGACCGGCGAGCGGTTGCGGCCCGGCGTCTGGGACATCCCCGTGCCAGCACGGCGCAAGGTGGCCCGTCCCGATGTTCTGCTGGTTCCCCTGCTCGGTTTCGACGAGGCCGGCTACCGCCTCGGCAATGGCGGCGGCTACTACGACCGCACGCTGGCGGCGCCGATACGCCGGCCGTTCACGATCGGCGTGGGCTACGAGCTTGGGCGCCTGAAATCGATCCGTCCGCAGCCGCACGACATTCCCATGGATGTCATCGTGACCGAGATGGGAGCCACGTCGTCCCCGCATCGCTCGGATGCCACCCGTCCCGCCGAAAGGCGCTCGAATGGCACGCGCGCGGCGGCGCGGCGGATGCCGGTGCAGGAGGTCGCCTCGTAATGGCCAGGAAGAAAGCGCCGCAGACCGTCGCGGCCGCGAACGGAATCGCGAGCGACCGTGCCTTCGGCGCGGTCACGCCGCCGATCTATCTGTCGAGCAGTTTCGCCTTTCGAGGCTTCGAGCAGGCGGGAGACTACGAGTATACGCGAACCGCCAATCCCAGCCGCGACCTCTTGGCCGACACGCTGGCCAAGCTGGAGGGCGGCGCGGGCGCCGTCGTGACATCTTCGGGCACGGCCGCGGTCGATCTGGTCCTGTCCCTCTTGCAGCCGGGCGCGCTGGTCGTGGCGCCGCACGATTGCTATGGCGGAAGCTACCGTCTTCTCGCCGCGCGCCACGGCAAGAAGCAGTTCGAGGTCGCCTTCGTCAATCAGGCGGACGAAGCCGCCCTGTCGCGCGCGTTGAAGCGGGCGCCGGCGCTCGTCCTGGTCGAAACGCCCAGCAATCCGTTGATGCGCATCGTCGACATCCGCGCGATCGCCGCGCGCGCGAAGGAGGCCGGCGCGAAGCTCGCCGTGGACAACACGTTCCTTTCGCCGGCGCTTCAGAAGCCGATCGCGCTGGGCGCCGACTTCGTGATCCATTCGACGACCAAGTATCTCAACGGCCATTCGGACGTGGTCGGAGGCGCGGTTGTCGCGGCCGCCGAAGCGGACGCCGAGGCTCTCGCGGAATGGGCGAACATCACGGGCGTCACCGGCGCACCGTTCGATGCCTATCTGACTCTCCGGGGACTACGCACCTTGTTTCCGCGGGTGAAGGCCCAGCAGCGGACGGCCGGCCACATCGCCCTCTTCCTGCAACAGCACCCCCATGTGCGCGCCGTCCACTATCCGGGCCTGGAAGCCCATCCCGGTCACGCGGTCGCGAGCGCGCAGCAGGCCGGGTTCGGGGCGATGCTCAGCCTAGAACTGGCCGCCGATGGGGCCGGCGTCCGCCGCTTCGTCGAGGCGCTTAGGCTGTTCACCTTGGCCGAATCGCTGGGCGGGGTGGAGAGCCTCATCGCGCACCCGGCGACCATGACGCATGCCAGCATGGGTGCCGAAGCGCGGCGGCTGGCCGGCATCAACGACGCCACCCTCCGCCTGTCCGTCGGCCTGGAGGCCGAGGCGGATCTTCTGAACGATCTCGCGAACGGTTTCACGGCGCTCGCCCGTCCAAGCTCGCGCCCGCGAGAAGGCGCCGCCGCGTGACTCGGGCTGCCTTACGCGCCTTGGCCCACGGCCTTGTTCGCCAAGGCGATGTTGTCCTCGTGCGACCGCAGCATCTCGGTCAGATCGGCGCGCAACGAATCGTCCTGCACGTTCGCGAGCATGTCGCGCAGCTTCCGCACCACCCACCCCTGGCCGCGATTGAGGAACACGATGCGTTCGCCAAGGTCCGCGATCGCCATGGCCTTGCCGTAGAACGCGCCAACCTTCGTGGACGGCGTCCGGCCGGCCGCTTTGATGTGCCGAAGAAGCATGGCGCACCAGCGCGCCTCGTCGCGGTGAATGGCCATCAACAGCGCGGCGGTCGGCGCGTCCACCGCCGCGCGCGCCGATTCGAGCGTGACGCGCGCACCCGCGCGCTCGGCTTCCAAAAGCTCATCGAGAAGGGCAACCAGTTCGGCTTGATCGGTCGTCATTGGAGGCACCCTCAGATATCTCCGGCCATCGTCCGGTGCCCCACTTTGGCCCAGAAACCCGGGCCCGGCCACGGCCATTCGGCATGGCAGACATGGTGAAACATGAGAATCAAACCCAAGCGCATCTATGACCCGCCCGCGCGCGGCGACGGCGTTCGTGTCCTTGTCGACCGGCTCTGGCCGCGCGGCCTCAAGAAAGACGACGCGAAATTCGATCTCTGGCTGAAGGAGATCGCCCCCAGCACCTCCTTGCGAAAATGGTTCGCCCATCGGCCCGAGCGCTGGGCCGAATTCAAGGAGCGGTATTTCCGCGAACTGGACGACAACCCGCAGGCCCTCGCCGCGCTGCGCGCGGCGCGAAAAAGGAACAAGAGCCTGACGCTGCTGTACGCGGCCCACGACACGGAATGCAATCACGCCGTGGCGCTGGCCGACTACCTCTCCGCCGAAATGAAACGCGGCACGAACAACCGGACGAGGCGAATGGCCGCGTACGCGTATCGAACGATCAATTCCGTGCCACTTGCGAGGTGAAGCCATGAACGCGAAGACAGCCGAACGCGAGAAGACCCGCATGCCGGGGATGGCGGGACATAACCTGCCGGCATTCCGCCATATGCATCCCGGCGTGTTCGTCATCAGCATGATGGGATGGTTCGGCTTCATGATCGCGTATTGGCTGACTTTCGGCGCCGGCATGGAAGGCGCGCTCATCCTCGCGGTCGACACCGTCTTTTTCGCCGTTTTCTTCAGCCTACCCCTCGTGCTCATGCGCCTCCGCCGGTCGGCCGCACACGACACGGACAAATCCTCGTTCGCGGAATTCCTTCGGGGAGAGATCGATACCTATACCGGGCGGATGAGCGGAACGTCGGCCTTGGCCCAGGTCGCCGTCCTGCCGGTCGCGATCGCGCTCGGGACCATGGCGATCGGAATCATCATCGCGACGGTGCGCTGAGGCGGCAGGCCGCGCCTCCCGCGACGGCACACATGCCGTCGTGGCTCCCGGGGCACGACCGCCGAACCTCTTCAACCGGCGGCGGCGCCTGCGCCGCCACGGCTCCGCACGATCCCGTTCCTTTTCATCCGCGGCCGCATATCGGCTATCCAATCCGCGGTGAAGACGCTATCAATGGACATCTGCCTGGCGTGAAACCGAATTGGGGGAGTTCAGCGCTTTGTCGGGACATGCTCTTCGTCACGCGGTCACCATCAAGGCCGATGCCGCGAACGTCCGCGATGCCCTCACCACCCTGAAGGGCTTGAAGGGATGGACCATGGCCGAGGTCTCCGGCGTCGGCGAGGTCGGCGGCCAATGGTCCCTGTCCTATGCCAAGGGGCCGACCTTCGTGTGGAAAATCACCGCGCACGACGCCGACAAGGTCGCCTGGACATGCCTTCAGGGACCGGGCGATGCGGCGGGTACGCGCGTGACCTTCGACCTCGGCAAGACGCCGGACGGGCGCGTCCGCGTCGGCTTCGCGCATGACGGCTGGCCGCACCAGGAAGGCAACTTTTCCAAATGCAACGCGCTGTGGGGCATGATGCTCCATCATCTGCGCGCCTATGCCGAGCACGGGAAAGCCGCCCCCTCCTACTCCTGATCATTTTCCCCGCAATTTCGGGCCGAGCCATGCAGCAATCGCTCCCGGACTTTGTCGCCGCGATGGAGAAGGCCGGGTTCCTGGTCCGCATCCGGCAGGAAACCCGGGTCGATCAGATCCCGAAGATCATGGAGGCCAATCCGACCAAGGCCGTCTTGATCGAGAAGGTGAAGGATTCGGAGTTCGCGGTCCTGGCCAACGCCTATTCGAACCAGGACATGTTCGCCTGGGCCATGGGCTGCGATAAGGCGCAAACCGGCCTCAAGATGGTCGAGCGCGCGCAAGGGCGGATCAAGTGGGAGACCGTGACCACGGCGCCGTGCAAGGAGGTGGTCCTGAAGGGCGATGCGGTCGATCTGACCCGCCTGCCCCTCTTCCTGCATCACGACCGCGATGGCCACGCCTACACCAACGACAACCTCTTCATCAGCAAGCATCCCGACACGGGCGTCTACGACTGGGGCATCTACCGCTCGATGTTCCGTACCAAGGACGAGAAGTCGGTCGACATGACCTGCACCTCGCACCGCCAGCGCCTGCACGCGATGGCGGCGGCGGCCAAGGGGCAGAACTTGGAGGTCGCGATCGTCCTGGGCGGGCCGACGCTCGACAAGATCTCGGCGCTCGTGGGCGTCACCGCCGACACGGACGATTTCGAGGTGCTGGGCGCCTTCTACGGCGCGCCGGCCAAGATGATCCGCTGCGAGACCATCGACGTGATGGTGCCGGCCAATGCCGAGATCGTGCTGGAATGCGAGTTGATGGCGCTGGAAGGCCTGATCTTCGACGAAGGCCCTTACGGCGAATTCACCGGCATGTACGGCGGCGGCATCAAGCACAACTACCGCCTCAAGGTGAAGGCGATGACGTACCGCAAGGGCGGCATCTTCCAGCACTGCACCATCGGCGGCCTGCATCCTTGGTACACCGACAACATGCTGCAGCTGCCCGCCATCGAGGCCGACCTGTTCAACGGCTTAAAGCGCGCGGGCATCGACGTGCGCGAGGTGCGCTGCCCCGCGGGCGGCCTGTCCAACATCGCCTACGCCAAGATCAATCCTTTGGGCGCAGGCGATTCGAAGCAGGCGCTCGGCGTGATGCTGACCTGCTCCAAGCAAGGACTGCCCAAGATCGCCATGGTGTTCGACACCGACGTCGACATCTGGGACGACCAGGCCGTGCTGGCCGCGCCGGCCTATCGCTACATGCCCGACCGCGACACGGTGCGCATCGACGGCTGCAACACCATGACCGTCGATCCGAAAAGCACGAAGCTCGGCATCGCATCTAAAATCGGCCTCGATTGCACCGTGCCCATCGGGCCGGAATGGAACCCCAACGAATTCGTGCGCAGCACGATGACCGACCTGGGCGAGCCGCCGCCGGACGTGAAGCCCATGACGGAAGACGCGCTGACCAAGGACATGGAGTCCTTCATCGGCGCCCAGCCGCGCGCGTGGTACGAAATTCTGAAGCACTATCACGGCCAGCCCTATCCGGTGCTGTACCGCGCGTTCGGCAATCTGCGGCATAAGCTCGGCCGCACGGACGATCCGCCTTGGTACCGCTATACGCTGTCGGATCGGCCCTTCGCCTATGAAGCCAAGCCGCAAGCGCTGAACCATTCCGACCCGCGCCACGTGAAGACGGGCTGAGACGTGCCCGCGCGGCGTCCTTCAGGAAGCCCGCGGACGGCGCCCCGCGAGCACAAGGCGTCCGATCGAGATCACGGCCAACGCCACCGCAACACCCAGCCCCGCTTCGATCAGCCGTTCGATCAACAGCGGTTTCCACGGCAGGCCGCGGCTCAGGTTGCTGAGCCCGATGGCCAGCGGCGAGAGGAACAGCAAGGCGATGCCGTATTGCCGCGTCACGAACAATTCGGACGCGATCTGGCAGATCACGACGATGGCGATCAGCGTGACGTGATTGGGGTCGCCGGAAAAGAGCAGCGCCGCGATGCCCACGCCCGCGAGCGTGCCCAGCACCATATGGGCGGCACGGCGATAAACTTTTTCCGAAGCCAAAGCAGGCGTCAGCGCGGCCACGGTGACCGGCGCCCAGAAGGGATTGCCGACGCCGAGCACGTGCGCCAGGAGCCATGCGGCTTCCGCGCCCACGAAAGCGGCCAAAATCAACACGAGGTGCTGTCCCCGGTCGAGCGTCGAGAGGCCGCGCGCGAGCCGCGCATGCAGCCCGTCGAGCCGCCACGCTTCGCGTCCCTCGCCCGCATGCCAGGCCACGCGCAGCAGGATGGACAGCGAGGCCGAGACCCCGGCGACCGCGAGCGCCAGCGGAACCTTGCCCCATGGGATGGGCGCCTGCGACGCCACCAGCAGCACCAGGATGAAGAACAGGTCGCCGCGCGGCATCCAGCCCATCGCGACGCCCAGTGTGCCGGCCGCGATGACGACGGCGGCGAGCAGGACGCCCAGCAGCCAATGGGGCCCGTGCGAGGCGGAGAAACCCGTCGCAACCGCGATGGTCACAAGCATCATCGCGGCCGCCACGACCAGCGTCTCGAAGCGCGCCGCGCCGGTTTCGCGATGGCCATAGAGGCAGGTCAGCGATCCAAACGCGGCATAGACCGCGAGATCCAGGCGGCCCACGGCCAAAATCGCGAACAGCGGCACGCCGACCGAGGCGCCGACCCGCAACGCGACTTCCGCGTCATGGCGCGAGAATATCGTCATGCTTCTATTCTGAAAGAGACAGGGACGGACTGAACATGGCTTACCAAGACCTGCGCGCCTTCCTGACCGTCTTGAAGCAATCCGGCGAGCTTGTCGACATCGCACGGCCCGTGGCGTTGAAGTATGACGTCGCCAAGGCGCTCGCAAAAAGCAGTTCCGTCCAAGGGCCTGCGCTTATGTTCCGCGAGACGGGCACGGCGTTTCCGCTGGTCGCGGGGCTTTATGCCACGCGCAAGCGCGCCCTTCTCGCCTTCGAGGCCACCGAAGCCACGATCCACGACAAGGTGCTGAAAGGCATCGCCAACCCGATCGCGCCCGTCGATTTCAAAGGCGCCCCGCCCTGCCAAGAGGTGGTGCTGAAAGGCGATCAAATCGACGTCACCAAGTTGCCGGTTCCGACTTACAGCCCCAAGGACGGCGGCGCCTATATCACCGCCGGCATGGTGGCCTCCGAAAATCCCGAGACGGGCGTGCCCGATATCGGCAGCTATCGTTTCCAGATTCAGGCGCCACGCCAACTAGGCCTGTTCTCAGCGACCAACCACCGCTTCGGCAAGAACATCGCCAAGGCCAAGGAGATGAAGGTGCCGCTCCATGGCGCGCTCTTCATCGGCGTCGATCCGATGCTCTTGTTCACGGGGCCGGTGCAGTCCGGCGATGCGGCCAATGACTGGTTCGTCGCAGGCGGCCTGCGCGGCGCGCCGGTCGAGCTTGCCAAGACGGTCGGTACCGATCTGCGCGTTCCGGCCCACGCCGAGTTCGTGATCGAGTTCACGGTCGACACCGAGAACCTGCAGATGGAAGGGCCGCTCGGCGAATACACCGGCTTCTACACCCCAGCCTCGCCTAAGCCGACGGCCAAGATCACGGCGATCACCCACCGCAAGGACGCGATCTTCCAAGGCCTTCTGACCGGCAAGCCGGTCACCGAGAATCACATCCTCAAGCAAATTCCGTTCGAGGCCTCGGTCCTGCGCCAGCTTCAGACCGAGTTCCCGAGCATCAGCGACGTCGCTGTCACCAACTCCGGTGGCGTGCAGGTCTATGTCGTCATCGCCATGAAGCCCCGCTATCAGGGCGAAGCGCGCCAGGCGATCCTCGCGGCCATGGCGTCCAACCTGCACCCCAAATGGGTGATCGCGGTCGATCCGGACGTGGATATCCGCAATTCGGCCGAGGTCGAATGGGCGCAATCCTTCCGCGTCAAACCGCGCGAGGACGTGTTCGTGGTCGAGCGAACGGCCGCCGCGCCGCTGGACCCTTCCACGGACGGCGACCTTTCCTCCGCGGTCGGCATCGACGCAACGATTCCGGTCGGCGTGGGCTTCCCCGAGGTGGCGGACGTGCCGGGCTGGCGGGACTTCGCCCTGCCGGAGATCGACAAACCCTCGAAATAACGACGTAGCTGCGATCCCGCGCGCGGGGTGAACTCTCTTGCGTTCTTGAATTGTTATATTATAACATCACTGTTATATTATAACACTCAAGGGAAATTGCCGTGACGGGGATCAGGGGCGGATGCATCGTTTTTTCCACGGTCCTACTGGCCCTTTGGCCCCAAGGCGGCGCCCTCGCCCAGCAGCCCAACGCCGCCGACCTCCAAGCCCTCGCCAAGCAGATGGAGGAGATGCGCCGGGACTACGACCGGCAAATCCAGCAGATGAAGGACGGCTACGAGGCGCGCATGAGCGAGATGGAGCAGCGCCTCAAGAGCACGGAGGCCACGGCCGCCGTCGCCGACAAGGCAGCCTCCGAGGCGCAACAGACGGCGAAGCAGGCCGCCGAACAGCCGGCGCAGGTGGCCAGCGCGCCGGCCTCGCCTTCCAGCTTCAACCCCGCCATCGCGCTCATCCTCAACGGCGCCTTCGCGAAAATGTCCAAGGAACCGGAAAGCTGGAGCGTGCCCGGCTTCGCCACGGGCGACGAAGCCCAGCCCATCTCGCGCGGCTTCTCCATCGGCGAGACCGAATTGGATCTTTCGGCCAATGTCGACGACAAGCTCTACGGTCAGGCCACCATCGCCTTCACCAACGACAATTCGCTGGAGGTCGAGGAAGCCTATATCCAAAGCCTTTCGCTGCCCTACGGCTTCACCGCGAAAGGCGGGCGCTTCTTCTCGGCCATCGGTTACCTAAACAGCTTCCACGCCCATGCGTGGGACTTCTACGACGCGCCGCTGCCCTATCAGGTCTTCCTCAACACCCAATACAACGACGACGGGGTGCAGCTCCGCTGGCAGGCGCCGCTCAAGACCGTGATGCTCGAGTTCGGCGGCGAAGGTTTTCTTGGCGACAGTTTCCCGGCCTCGGGCGCCGTCAACCAGGGCGTCGGCAGCTACAGCGCCTTCGCGAAGGCCGGCGGCGACTTCAACGCGAGCCATAGCTGGCTGGCCGGCGTCTCGCAACTTTGGACCAATGCCGAAAACCGTTCGACCAACGACGATTCCCTGCTCTTCACCGGGCGCACCAACATGACGATCTTCGACGCCGTCTATAAGTGGGCGCCGAATGGCGATCCCTCGCGCACGAATTTCAAGCTCCAGGCCGAATATTTCCTGGTCCACAACGCGGGCACCTACAACAACGAGCCCTATGACGGGAATCCCTCGGGCTGGTACGTCCAGGGCATCTATCAGTTCGCGCCGCGCTGGGCCGCGGGTTTCCGCTACGACGCGCTGTCGCCCACCGCCGTGCCCTCGTCGCTCGAGGCCACGCAACTCAACCCGCTCGGCCTGACGCCGCGCCGCTATAGCGGGATGCTGCAATACATGACGAGCGAGTTCGGGCGCTTCCGCCTGCAATACACACGCGACGACTCCTACGGCGGCGCGGGCGGCAACCAGTATGTCCTGCAATACACGGTCAGCCTGGGCTCTCACGGCGCCCACAGCTACTGAGGCCCCGCCATGAAACTCGCTCACGCCCTGCTCGGTGCTTTTGTCTTCGCCATTCCCATCCGCGCGCAGGCCGCGCTCGACATCTTCGCCTGCGAACCCGAATGGGCCTCGCTCGCGGAAGCGCTGGGCGGCGACAAGGTTTCCGTCTATGCCGCCACGAATGGCCTTCAGGACCCGCATCAGGTCCAAGCGCGCCCGAGCCTCATCGCCCGCGCGCGCACGGCCGACCTCGTGGTCTGCACCGGCGCCGAGTTGGAGACCGGCTGGATGCCGGTGATCCTGCGGCGGGCCGGCAATGCGCGCATCCAACCGGGTTCACCCGGCTATTTCGAGGCGGTAAGCGCCGTGCGCCTGTTGGATGCACCGTCCCGTCTGGACCGCGCCGACGGCGACGTTCACGCCGCCGGGAATCCGCATATTCAGACATCGCCGCGCAACATCCGCGCGGTCGCCGCCGCGCTGTCGCGGCGCATGCAGGATTTGGACTCGACCAACGCGGATGTTTACGCCAAACGCACCGAGGATTTCCTTACGCGTTGGGACGGCGCCACACGGCGCTGGGAAGAAATGGCCCGGCCGCTGAAGGGCATCCATATCGCCGTAGCCCACAAGAACTGGATCTATCTGACAACGTGGCTCGGCATGGACGAGGCCGCGGCGCTGGAACCAAAGCCCGGCATTCCGCCCGGCCCGGCCTATCTGTCGCAGGTCTTGGCGGACGTGCCGCGCAAGTCAATCCGCTTCCTGATCTACGCCGCGTATGAGGATGCGCGGCCCGCCGACTACGTCGCCGGGCAGGCCGGGATTCCCGCCGTACCACTGCCATTCACCGTCGGCGGCGACAAGGACGCGGGCGATCTCTTCTCGCTCTTCGACATCACCATCGCGCGTTTGGTGGCCGCCCATGCCTCATAGCGTCCACATCCTCATTCCGGCCCTGCTGACGGGACTCTTGGTTCTGGCGACGCATGTGCCGCTCGGCCAGTTGGTCTTGACCCGGGGCATCGTTTTCATCGACATCGCCATCGCGCAAGTGGCGGCACTGGGTGCGGTGGCTGGCCATGCGTTTATCGGTGGGGACATTCAGAGCTCCATCGCCCAGACCAGTGCGGCCCTAGCCGCGCTCGCCGCCGCCGGATTCCTGGCCTGGACGGACAAACGAGCCGCCGCATCGCAGGAAGCCATCATCGGCGCCGTCTATGTGGCCGCCGCCAGCGCCCAGCTTCTGCTGCTCGGCTTCGAACCGCACGGGGCCGAGCATCTCAAGGATTTGCTGGTCGGGCAGATCCTCTGGGTCTCGCCCGCCGATCTCATTCCCGTGGCGGTGCTGTACGCGATCGTTCTCGTCATGCTTTGGCGCGGCCATCTCGCGCGCCATCGCTTTCTGTTCTATGCCGCGTTCGCGCTGACCATTACGGCATCTGTCCAACTCGTCGGCGTCCTGCTGGTCTTCGCTTCGCTGATCCTTCCCGCGCTGGCGTCCGGGCGATGGCAAACCCGGCACGGCCGTCTTCTCCGCGGCTATGCGGTCGGCGTCGCGGGTTATGCCCTGGGCTTGGCCATCTCGCTGTGGACGGACGCCCCGACGGGCGCCGCCATCGTCTGCGCCCTCACGCTCGTGGCCGCTTCCGTGGCGCTCGCCCGTGCGGCCGGGACATTCGGGCCTACTTGATCGTGGTTTCCAATTGGCTTCGGCTCAGGTCGGTTTTCAACTGTCCGTCCCTGATGGCCTGAATGAAAGTGCCGTAGTCGCGCTCCATCTGATCGGCGTAGGCGACGGCATAGTCGCCGATCGCCTGATCGAATGCGTCGCTTTTACCGAGGTAGCCCGAGATCGTGGCGGCATCTCCCGCTTTGTCGTGCGCCCGCGCCAGCGTCATGCCGCACAGCGTCGCATAGGCCCGCATCAGTTCCGGACTCTGGCTCTCGACATCGGCCGAAACTTTCATGTCCCGAAGCTGGCGGACATAGAAATCGCGGCCCTTGGGCCCCCTGGCCCATCCCAGGAAGATATCGCTGGCGCTCTGCATCAAACGCTGCCCGACCACGACGCGCTCGCCGTTATGCGCGACACGCGCGCCTTTGACATAGGGCTCGAGCACCGAGGGCCGCGCTTCCTTGATTTGAAGAAACAACGGATCATCCGGCGCGCCCAAAAGCAGCGCGATGAAGCAGCGCGTGCCGACGCTTCCCACCCCCACCACCTTCAGCGCGACATCGACCGCCTTATATTGGTCGAGCAGATAGCGGCGATCGGCCGATAGCGTCTCGCGGTAACCCTTGAAGAACGCATCGATGACGCCTTGATTCACGACCTTTTCGTCGACGTGATAGATCAGAGGCGGCTGATCGACGATACGCGACAGGCCCTTATGCGGCGTCGTCAATTTGTGGGCGACCTGCTCATGCGTCCGCTCGTGCGCCTCGGCGATTTTCTTTTTGACGCTGCGCGCCAACTCCTTGCTGCCGCCGACCAGTTCGGTGATGTCTTCGATCGTGATCTGGGAATACCACCCTTCCAGAACGCCGCTCTTCATCCGCTTCCGCATGGATTTCCGGTAGGATGCGGCGGCTTCGACCGCCATATCCCTGACTTGAGAAGGACGAAAGCCGCGCCAGCGGGCGGCAACGACGAAGCTGGCCGCCAGGCGCTTTATGTCCCATTCGAAGGGCGCGGGCAGCGTCTCGTCGAAATCGTTGATGTCGAACGCGAGCTTCCGCTCGGGCGTCGCGAATCCGCCGAAGTTCATCAAATGACAGTCGCCGCACGCCTGCACGACGATCCCACTCGTCGGGGTTTTCGCCAGGTCGTAGGCCTGGATGCCCGCCGTGCCGCGAAAGAACGCGAAGGCCGACTGGGCCATGCGGCCGTGCCGGATGGGAATCAGGTTTTCCAACCGGTCTTCGTTCTGGGCCTGGATCAATTTGACAACGTCGCGCTTGTTCCCCTGCCCCAGGATGATCTTGCCATGGGATTCGCGCGGGCATTTGCCCCGCAGCGCCTTGCCGGCCTCAAGGCGCTGTTCCTTCGTGCGTAGATTGATCTTTGCCACGTGACCCCCCGGTCGAAGCGGTTAGCGGCTGGCTACCCCAATTGCTCCAGCACCCACTGGTTGAACTTGCGCGGCAGGTGCTCCTGCGCCGAGTAGAAGCCCGATTGATAAGCGCGCGACTGCACGCCTTCCTGCACCTGCTCGCAGATCGTCCAATCCTGGCGGTTGACCGTGTCGGCGAACGCAACCGTGTCGGAGCAGTCGAAGTCCGCGCGCGCGATCGTCTCTGGCTCGAACAGCCACTCGAACACAATGGTGGTCTCCTTCGGTCCGCGCGGCCACAGCGTGTAACTCTCCACATGATCCGGCACCATGACCAGGAGCAGATTCGGATAGACCGTCGTGGAGCGGAAACAACCCTCGTCTTCCTTCTCGATGGTCGAGATCAGCGGGCGGTTGGTGCGCGCGGTAAAGGTCATGGAATTGCCGCCCTCGACATAGACGGCACCGCCCGGATTCTCCTGCTGGATGATGCCTGAGCGGAAACCGGGAATGATGTCGCACAGTTCGGGATGCACGCTCGGGCAGTGGAAGCATTCCGTGAAGTTCTCGACCACCAGCTTCCAGTTGGCCTTGGCGTCGTAGCTCTTCCGGTGCGCCGCCACCAGATGGCCCATGTTATAGGCATGCAGGCGCGAGCCGATGTTGCCGAGGTTGGGCGTGAAGGGCGCGGGCTTCTCGTCCATGTTCACGAACACGAAGCCCTGCCATTCGTGCACCGCCATGCCGCGCATGCCGTGGGCGTTTCGGTCGAACCCCTCGGTCGATGCCATTTTCGGCGTGCCGACCAGCCGTCCGTCGAGCGCGAAGGTCCAGCCGTGATAGCCGCAGATGACGGAGCGGCCCTTCAGATGCCCTTGCTCGTTCGGACACAGCCGGTTGCCGCGATGGGGACAGACGTTGAAGAAGGCGCGCACCGCGCCGTCCTCGCCGCGCAGCACGACCACGCTCTCGCCGCCCACGCGCCGCACGATGTAGTCGCCCGCGTTGGGCACGTCGGAGCCGCGCCCGACGCAGAACCAGTTGCGCTGGAAGATACGCGTCTCTTCCTTCGCGTAGATTTCGGGTTCGTAATAGTAGCGCGCCGGCAGAGTGGAATTGGCAGCCAGGTCCATGCCCGCCTCCCTATCGGCACCCGTCCCGGCGCCGCCCATCGACATATATGAAGTGTAGCGCGGAACCGGCCGACCGTCGCGCCGGCATGCGAAACGCCCGGTTTTCAAGGCGAAATGGCACGCCGAAGGAAAAAATGCCGCCCCCGTTACGGAGATTTAACCTTGCCCGGCGGCAGCACATCGGTAGGCCTCTCGGCGCAGAACGGCGGCACGTGGCTCGGCCCGTTCGCCGCGGGCGCCAACCTGGACCGTTATCTCGGGCTTGGGGTTCGCGGGCGATTACACGCGCGGCGGCCACCTGACGAACGAAACCTACGGCGACATCGCCCAACATGCCTATTGGGCGATGCGGATCAAAGGCCGCCTGACGGCCGGCATCCGGCTCTATTTCTAAGGGGGCCCTCTCGCTCCGGCCTCCGCTTCGGCCTAAGCTTTCTTGCTTCCTCGGGGCAGGAAATCCATGGGCCGCCACACGCCGCCGCCGGTCACCATCCAGCCAGACCCGGCCTTTCCGGAGGCCGAGCATCGCGAGCGGCTGGCCCGCGCGCGCTTCGCCATCGGCCAGGCCGGGCTCGATGCCGTGGTCTGCGTGGCGCCGGAGCATCTCTATTACCTGGCCGGTTTCGACGGCCACACGCAGTTCTCGCTCCAGGCTTTCGTCTTCGGCACGAAGACGCCGGAGCCTACCCTGGTGTTTCGCGACGTCGACATCCTGAACGCCCGCGAATCCTCATGGGTCGCCGACATGCGGGTCTACCACCACGGCGTGGACGATCCGGTCGCGCTGATGGCCGAAGCCGCGCGCGAACATGCCGGCCCGCAGGGACGCATCGGTGTCTGCTACGACTCCTACGCATTGCCCGGCGCGGCGGCCTTACGCCTGGTCGCGGCGCTGGGCGAACGCACGACCGACGCCACCAAGCTGATCGAAAGCCTGCGCATCCAGAAGTCGCCGCGCGAGCTCGACTATATCCGCAAGGCCGGCGCCATCGCCCAAGCGGGCCTGGCGGGCTTGCGCATCGCGATGGTGGAGGGCCTGAGCGAGCTCGAGCTGTCCGGCGCGATCGAATCCGCCATGCGCGTCGCCGGCACCGAGTACTCGGCCATGCCGACCTGGCTGTCGACGGGCCTGCGCACCCGCGGCAGCCACCGCACGCCGACCGCGCGCAACCTCAAGCGCGGCGAGCCGGTGAAGACCGAGTTCGCGGGCGTCCATCGCCGCTATCACGCCGTGACCATGCAAACGCTCTGGCTCGGACGCCCGAGCAAAGAAGCCGCCGAAGCCTATGACGCGGCGCTGGAAGCCTTGCGCGCGGGCTGCGAGAAGGTGCGCGTCGGCAATTCGGTGGCGGAGGCCGAGGATGCGGCCTTCGGCGCATTCAAACAGCGCGGCTTCGACGTCGGGCTGCACGCCCGCTTCGGCTACGGCGTCTCGGCCGCCTATCCGCCCAGCTGGCTCGAAGGCTTCGACATCACGCGCGAATCCGGCGAGCGCTTCCAGGCCAACACATCCTTCGTGCTGCACACGCTGATGCCCTCGGCCGACGGCTACGGCATCCTCATCGGCGGCGCCTACGTGCTGACCGAGAAAGGGTTGGAGTGCCTGAGCGGCGGCGATCTGGCCTTGGCCGTCGCCTAGGCGTTACTGGCACGTCACGAAGCCGTTCAACCAGCATTGGTGTGCCAGCTCCTCGGCGCGGAAGCGCTGGGACTCCGGCAAGGAGGCGGCCGACTCATTGCGCAAATCGACGGCGCCGTCGGGCGGGTTTTTCGACGACGCGGCCAGGTTGAACCACATCTGGGCACGCACCGGATCGGCCGGCACGCCCTCGCCCTTCATGTACATCTTGCCCAGTGCGAACTGCGCGTCCGGCGCGCCCTGCCACGCCGCCTTCATGTACCAGCGCATGGCCGCCTGCAGATCCTTGTCCACGCCCTTGCCCGCCAGCAGCAGATTGGCCAGCGCCACCTGACCCGCGGCGTCACCCTGCTCGGCGGCCTTGCGGTACCAGACCGAGGCTTGGAAATAGTCCTGGGTCACGCCATCGCCGGTTTCGTACAACCGGCCCAACGCCATCTGCGCGGGAGCGTAGTTGCTCTCGGCCGCCATACGGTAGAGGTTGCGCGCCTGATTCATACTGGGCGACACGGTCAGCCCTTGTTCGTTCATCTGAGCCAGCGCGTACTGCGCGGGCGCGAAGCCCTGCTGCGCCGCGCGGTCGTACCAATCTGCGGCCACGCCGTAATCCTGCTGCACACCGCGCCCAACGCGATACATCCGCGCCAGATTGGTCATGGCGCGCAGGTCGCCTTGCAGCGCCGCGCGACGGAACAATTTCACCGCCTCGGCATCGTCCCGCGCCATGGCGACACCGTTTTCGTAAAGCAGACCGAGATTATTCTCGCCGCAAGCGCGGTGCTGCGCCGCCGCCTCACGGAACCACTTAAAGGCCTTGACGTAGTCCTGCATCACGCCGCGGCCGTCCTGGTATAGGAAGCCCAAGTTGCACTGGGCGCTCGCATACCCCTGGTCGGCCGCCTGCTGGTACCAGGACGCAGCCTGGGCATAGCTCTGAGTAGTGCCCAGCCCGTGCTCGTACAGATAGCCCAGGTTGTATTGCGCGTTCGGACGCCCCAAAAGCGCTGCCTGGGAAAACATCGAGAACGCCGTCTGATAGTCGCCGGAATTGAAGGCCTCGACACCCCGCTCGAAATCATCGGCACGCGCGGGTGTGGCGGCCAGCAACAACACCGCGAACGCGGATAGGACGAAGCGGTGAAAACGGCGCATGCGATGCTCGGGATGGAACGGCAGGGCCGTCAGGATGCCGGGGGATTGATCGATGGTCGAGTAATTTGTCGGAATTTCAACCGCACGACCGACCCGCTACAGTCGCCGCCCGGTCCATGCGGCCAGCGGAAATGAATCCAAGGGGGAAGCGAACATGATCGAAGCGAACAGCGGAGGCCCGGCGTTCGAGCCGGCGGAATTCGAGCGCCGGCAAAAGGCGCTGCGCGGATTGATGGCGGAACGCGGTCTGGACGCCGTCATCCTGTGCGCGCCGGAAAACCTGTTCTACCTGACGGGCTTCGACACCACCGGCTTCCACTCCTTCTTCCAGGCGCTGTTTCTGAAAATGGACGGTCCGTCCGTGATCGTGACGCGCCATCTGGAGGCGCCCGTGGCCGAAAGCACCGGCTACAACGTCCGCGGCGTCGGCTACCGCGACAAGGAACCGGCCGGCGACAAGGTGATCGAGATTCTCAAGGAGCTGGGCCTCGAAAATAAACGGATCGGCCTCGAAAAGGACGTGCCGTGGTTCCGCGCCCGCGTCTATGACGCGCTGCGCGAGCATGCCCCGAACGCCAAATTCTCGGACGTCTCCGGCATGAGCGAGCTTCTGCGCACGGTGAAGTCGGCGCCCGAGATCGCCTATATGCGCATGGCGGCCAAGGCCACGACGGCGGGCGCCATCGCCGCCATCGATGCGATCCGCGAAGGCGCGCTCGACAGCGACGTGGCCGCCGCCAGCTTCGCGCCGCGCGTGAAGGCCGGCAGCTTCTTCTCGCGCACGCCCACCTATGTCGTCTCCGGTCCGCGCTCGGCCATCGCGCATCAGAACTGGAACGGCAGCCGCATCAATAAGGGCGACGTCGTGTATTTCGAGATGGGCGCCAACGTCCGCCGCTATGCGACCGCCTGCATGCGCACCACCTCGGTCGGCAAGCCGAACGACACCGTGCGCCGCGCGGCCGACGCCACGTTGGAAGGCCTGACGCGCGCGGTCGAGACCGTAAAGCCGGGTGTCCGCGTCGAGGACGTGCATAAAGCCAACTATCAGGTGCTGGAGCGTGCGGGCCTGACCGATTATTTCCGGCACCGTACGGGCTACTCCATCGGTATCGAGTTCCTGCTGTGGCTCGAGCATGGCGGCATCAGCGTCGATTGGGGCAGCGAAGTCGTCCTCAAGCCCGGCATGACCTTCCACTTCGTGCCCCTGGTGCTGATTCCGGGCGTGGGCGGTATCGGTTTCAGCGAGAGCGTGCTATGCACTGAGACAGGCAGCGAATGCCTGAACAAAGTGCCGCGCGAAATGGCCATCCGCTGAGGAAAAAAGGCGAATCGCGCTTACCATCCGATTGGCGAGATTCGCCACCACCGGAGCGCATTTGTTAAACTTCCGGTTGGGAGAGTTGGAAGCATGTCCATGAAGCCGCAGCAGGCGCAGAGCGTCGCGCTGACCGAAGTCGTCAAGCGCTACGGTTCCGTCGCCGCGGTCGACCGCGTCTCGCTCA
The DNA here is from genome assembly GCA_902826885.1 of uncultured Alphaproteobacteria bacterium. Lineage (GTDB taxonomy): Bacteria > Pseudomonadota > Alphaproteobacteria > CADEGL01 > CADEGL01 > CADEGL01. The sequence continues at coordinate 93,930 of CADEGL010000004.1, forward strand.
GCGTGGGCGCGGGCGAGTTCCTAACCCTTCTCGGCCCCAGCGGCTCGGGCAAGTCGACCACGCTCATGCTGGTGGCCGGTTTCGAGCGGCCGGACGGCGGCGAGATCCGCATCGGCGACCGGCGTGTCGACCATGTCCCGCCCTACCGCCGCAACCTGGGTGTTGTGTTTCAGCATTACGCGCTGTTCCCGCACAAAACGGTCGCACAGAACGTGGCCTTCCCGCTGGAGGAGCGCGGCGTCGCGCGCGCGGACGCCGCGCGCCGCGTGGACGAGGCGCTGGCGCGCGTGCGCATGGAGGGCTACGGCGCGCGCTATCCCAGCCAGTTGAGCGGCGGCCAGCAGCAGCGCGTGGCGCTGGCGCGCGCCATCGTCTTCGACCCGCCTGTCCTGCTGATGGACGAGCCGCTGAGCGCGCTGGACAAGAAGCTGCGCGAGCACATGCAGCTGGAGATCAAACATATCCAGCGCGACCTCGGCATCACGGTCATCTATGTGACCCATGACCAGGGCGAGGCACTGACCATGTCGGACCGCATCGCCGTCATGAACAACGGCCGCATCGCGCAGTTGGGCACGCCCGAGGAGCTGTACGAGCGTCCGGCCGACCGCTTCGTCGCGGATTTCATCGGCGAGACGAACTTCCTGGAGATGGACGCGGCGCTGACGAGCCTGCCCGCGAGCGGCCCGCGCGTTTCGGTCGCGCTCAGGCCCGAGCGCATCGCGTTGGCGCAGGCGCCATCCGGCGGCGACGGGTTGCAATGGCACCAAGGTCAAGTCGAGGAAGTGGTCTATATCGGCGAAATTCGCAAATACCGCATCCGCCTGGGCGGCCAGATGCTGACGGCCAAGCAGCAGACCGGCACCGGCGTTCCCAGCTTCGCCGAAGGCGCGGGCGTGGCGGTGGGCTGGCATCCGGCCGACCTGCGCCCCGTGCGCGATGCGGACAAGACGGCATAACGGATCAACAACGAAACAAAGGGGAATACCCACGATGAAACGGTTGAAGACCATCCTCGCGGGCGTCGCGCTCGGCGCAGCGCTCGCGGGCACCGCGATGGCCCAGGACAAGGGCACGGTGCGCGTCCATATCGGCGGCGGCGACTGGGCCGACGCCAACATGAAGGCCTATGTCGAGCCGTTCGAGAAAGAAACCGGCATCAAGGTCGTGGCCGTGCGCGACTGGACCAGCGTGGCCAAGCTGAAGCTGATGGTCGAGAACAACAACGTCGAGATCGACGTCGGCGGCATGCCGTGGCTCGACTATCTCTCCGCCAAGAATTCCGGCTGGTTGGAAGAGATCGACTACAAGGCCTTCAAGCCGGACGAGTTGGCCGGCCTTTCCGACCGCGACCGCGCGTCGCACGGCACGGGCTACATCTACGCGGCCTACATCCAGGCCTACAACAACCAGAAGCATCCCGCCGGCAAGCGCCCGACGACCTGGGCCGAGTTCTGGGATGCGAAGAAGTTCCCGGGCCAGCGCACCATGCGTCAGGGCGTCTACGGCTCCGGCCCCTGGGAAGAGGCGCTCCTCGCCGATGGCGTGCCGGTCGACAAGCTCTATCCGCTCGACATCGACCGCGTGTTCAAGAGCCTCGACAAGATCAAGCCGCACATCGCGAAGTGGTGGAAGGAAGGCGCCGAAGGCCAGCAGGTCTTCGCCGACGGCATCGCCGACATGGGCCAGGCGTTCAACGGCCGCATCGGCAACCTGCAGAAGCAGGGCATGCCCATCGACATCGAGTGGAACCAGGGCAAGATGCAGGTCGACTTCTACGTCGTGCCCAAGGGCGCGCAGAACAAGGCGAACGCGATGAAGTACATCGCCTTCGCCACCCGCGCCGACCGCCAGGCCGCGTTCTCGGAGATGATCCCCTACGGGCCCAGCAACAAGAACGCCTTCAAGTTCATCAAGGCAGAGACGGCGAAGAACCTGCCGACCTCGCCCGAGAACCTGAAGAAGATGTACGTGCGCGACGACAATTGGTATCAGCAGACCAATGCCGCGACGGGTAAGACGAATCTCCAGACGCTGATCGAGCGCTGGAACAAATGGATCCTGGAATAGGGATCGGGAGATAACGCCGGCCCCGGCGATCCGGGGCCGGCGCCCTCTTTCTGGAAGACTCTTTCGATATGTCCACCGACGACACCCCCGGCCGTTTCGCCCGCTGGCGCCGCCCGCACGTCGCCTTTCTGGTCGTGCCCGCGGTCTTGTTCCTGGCCGTGTTCTATATCTATCCGCTGGGCCGCCTGGCGCTGGTCAGCCTGGAAGCGCCCAACTTCACGCTGGTCAACTATGTCGCCTTCTTCACCGAGGGCGTCTATGTCCGCGTTCTCTTGCAGACCTTCCGCGTCGCGGCCACGGTCACGCTTCTCTGCATCCTGATCGGCTATCCCACGGCCTATGTGCTGGCGCGCGCCAACCCGCGCCTGCGCACGGTCCTCCTCCTCCTCGTGCTGATCCCCTACCTCACCAGCTTCCTCGTGCGCACCTATGCCTGGATGGTCCTTCTGCACGGCAAGGGCATCATCAACTCGGTGCTGCTTTCGACGGGCGTCGTCGACCAGCCGGTCAAGCTGATCTTCAACCAGATCGGCGTCCATATCGGCATGGTCCACGTCATGCTGCCTCTGATGATCCTGCCGCTGTTCAGCATCATGCGCGGCATCGACTTCCGCCTGGTGACCGCGGCGCAGAGTCTGGGCGCCGGCCCGACGCGCGCCTTCTGGCGCGTCTTCTTTCCCTTGAGCCTGCCGGGCGTGCGCAGCGGCTGTCTGCTCGTCTTCCTGCTCTCCCTCGGCTTCTACATCACGCCCGCCCTGCTCGGGGGCTTGCGCGACGTGATGCTGGCGACCTTCATCGAGGTCCACGTCACCCAGCTCGTGCAGTGGGGCTTCGCCGCCGCCGCGGCCTTCATCCTCTTGATCCTGACGCTCGTGGGCTTCTTCGTCGTCGGCCGCCTGACCGGCGCGGCCAGCCTGGTCGTGATGGACCAGAGCGCCAAGGCGCCTTCCGCGCCCGGCGCCATCGCCCGCGCCGTCAACCGCGCGTGGGACGCATTGGCCGACTCAGCGCCCGTCCGCGCCTTGCGTGCCGGCATCATCGGCCTGGTGCACCGATGGGACGATTGGCGCTGGCGCACGCTCGGCCACGGCCGCACGAGCCCGGTCAAGATCGGCCGCCTCGCCGTATGGCTGGTCGCGGGGCTCGCGCTCGTCTACCTGATCCTGCCCACCTTCATCGTGGTGCCGATCTCGTTCAGCTCCGCCAGCTTCCTGCGTTTCCCGCCGCCCGGCTACTCCTTGCGCTGGTACGCCAATTTCTTCAGCGACATGCGCTGGATCGGCCCCACCCTGCTCAGCCTTCAGATCGCGCTGGCCACCGCCATCCTCTCGACCGTGCTCGGCACTTTGGCCGCCTACGGCCTCGTGCGCGGCCGCTTCCGCCAGCGCGAGCTGGTGATGAGCCTGATCGTCTCGCCCATCATCGTGCCCTCGATCGTGATCGCCGTGTCGCTCTACGGCCCCTTGGCCCAGGTCGGGATGATCGGCCAATGGTCGGGCATCGTCATCGGCCACTCGATCGGCTCGCTGGCCTATGTGGTGGTGATCGTGACCGCGACCTTGGCCAATTTCGACGTCGCCATGGAGCGCGCGTCGATGAGCCTCGGCGCCGGCCCCTTGCGCACCTTCTGGCGCGTGACCTTCCCGCTGATCCGGCCGGGCATCATCAGCGGCGCGATCTTCGCCTTCATCCACTCCTTCGACGAGCTGGTCATCACCCTTCTGGTCTCGGGCATCCACACCCAGACCCTGCCGATGAAGATGTGGGAGAACATCAAGAACGAGATCGACCCGACCATCGCGGCCGTGGCCTCGCTCCTGATCCTCCTTCCCGTCGTGGTGCTGGGCACGCTGGAGCTGACGCGCGGGCGCGGCAAGCAGCTCCGGCCGGGCGTGATCTAGCCCGCGAGGGCCACGTCGCTAGATGACGTGCGCGGGCGCCAGGCGGCAGTCGGCCCCGTCATGCTCGATCTGGATGGTCGCGTGGTGGATGCCGAATTTCTCCGACAGCGCGTGCGCCGTGCTCGCCAGGAACGCATCGTCCGGCCCCAGGCTTGGCCGCGTCAGATGGACGGTCAGCGCCGCCTCCGTCGTGCTCATCGACCAGATGTGCAGATCGTGCACGTCGGTCACGCCGGGCAAGCCCGCCAGATAAGCCCGCACCTTGTCCATCGCCACGGCGGGCGGCACGGCGTTGAGCGACATCAAGACGCTCTCGCGCAACAGGCTCCAAGTGCCCCACACGATCACCGCCACGATCACCAGGCTGATGGCCGGGTCGAGCCATTCCCAGCCGGTCATCATCATGGCGATGCCGGCCGCGACCACGCCGGCCGAGACGGCCGCGTCCGCCGCCATGTGCAGATAGGCGCCGCGGATGTTGAGATCGTCCTTGCGACCGGAGAAAAACAGCCAGGCCGTGATGCCGTTGATCAAGATGCCGACGCTCGCGACCGCGATCACCGTGGGGCCGGCCACGGGCTCCGGGTGGAACAGGCGCATCCCCGCCTCCCACGCGATCGCGCCCACGGCGACCAACAGGAACACGGCGTTGAACAGCGCCGCCAGGATGGACGACGAGCGCAGCCCATAGGTGAAGCGCGCCGAGGGTTGGCGCTTGGACAGCATGGCCGCGATCCACGCGATCACGAGCCCCAGCACGTCGGACAAATTGTGGCCCGCATCGGCCAACAGCGCCATCGAGTTGGCCATAAAGCCATAGGCCGCCTCGACCACCACGAAGCCGACATTCAGCGCGATGCCGATCGCGAACGCGCGCCCAAAATCCTTCGGCGCATGGGAGTGGCCGTGGCCGCCATGGCTGTGGCTATGGCTATGCCCGGGGTCGTCGTCGTGATGGGGATGGTGGTGCGTGGTCATGCCCTAGGCTCGAGCGAAGCGCCAATTTGTTAGCCCTTACGTTCCCAGTTATAATTGGAATCATATTCACGGTGTTAGCCATGTTCCTCCTGATCGATAACTACGACAGCTTCACCTACAACCTCTTCCACTTCCTGGGGGAATTGGGGGCGGAGATCGAGGTGCGGCGGAACGACAAGGTCACCGCCGAGGAGGCCGTGGCCATGAAGCCGCAGGGCATCATCCTGTCGCCGGGCCCGTGCGATCCGGACCGGGCGGGCGTGTGCCTGCCCCTGACCGCTTTGGCGGCGGAGAAGAACATCCCTCTGCTCGGCGTGTGTCTCGGCCACCAGACCATCGGCCAGGTCTTCGGCGGCAAGGTGGTGCGCGCGCCCGAGCCCATGCACGGCAAGCTGTCGGCGATTCATCACGAAGGCGGAAGCGTCTTCCGCGGCCTGCCCAACCCGATTCAGGCCACGCGCTATCACTCGCTCACCGTCGAGGGCGCGCCCGAGGACGTGCTTTCCGTCACCGCGCGCACGCAGGACGGCGTGGTCATGGGCCTGGCGCACCGCACGAAGCCGATCCACGGCGTGCAGTTCCACCCGGAAAGCATCGCCTCCGAGCACGGCCACGATTTGTTGCGCAACTTTCTGGACCTGGCCGGCGGCACCAAGCCGAAGCGCAAGGCGGCCTAGGCGCCGTTCGCGCGGCCGCCGCCACGGGAAACGGCCATGGCCCAAAAGATCGCCACATCCCTTGCGTACATTCTGCTCGGCTTCTTCGTGGCTGCTCTGATCGACTATGGCGTGACGGAAGCACTGGAGCGCCTGGGCGCGGATGCGGGCGACGCCGAGCTGGCGGGCAAGCTGGCCTTCGCGCTGTTTTGGATCGCCGCCTTCTGGCTCGCCTTGCGCCGTTGGCGTAAACCCGCCTGATCGATCGTCCATGCGCCGCAAACCCGTCCTGTTCCTGCTCGGAATCCTGGCCGCCATCCTGGCCGACTATCTGGTCGAAGAGGGCTTGCTGGCGCTCGGCGCCTCGTCGCGCGCGGCGTGGATCGCGGGCGCCGCGTCCTTCGCGGTGGTTTGGGGCGCGTCCTTCTGGTTCACCCTGCATTTGCCGCCCCGCCGAAAGCCGGACGCCTGAGTGGTTTCGGTCCAGCACCCGCGCTTTCCGAACGCGGGATTCTGGATCATCATCGGCGCGTTCATCAATGCGGAGCCACTTCATGAATCCCTCTGACACCGTTCCGGCCGAAGAGTTCGGTGATGGGCTGAGCGACGAAGCGCTCGACCGCGACCAGGCCCAGTGCCACGCAAGCGGCTCCATCTTTCTGACCCGGCAAAGCGCGTAGCGCCCGCCCCGCCCGAAACCCACCCCGGCCTTCCTTGGCACTGGCGCCCTCCCCGGCGCTCGCCTAAAACCTTGCCATGAGCAAGGACAACGTCATCCCCGGCCCCGGCGCGGCCGCCAACGTCTCCGGCGCGGCCAAGCCGGCTAAGCCGTCTTCAAGTCCCTCCGGGGCCGCCTCGCCCTCTCCCGCCCCCTCCGGCCCCGCCGGGGGCGCGGGGTTGCGCCCGTTCCTGGCCAAGGTGGCGGACGGCAAGCCGCTGTCGGCCGACGAGGCCGTGCAGGCCTTCGACATCATCATGTCGGGCGACGCCACCCCCGCGCAGATCGGCGCCTTCCTGATGGCGCTGCGCGTGCGCGGCGAGACGGTGGACGAGATCGCGGGCGCCGCGCGCGTCATGCGCGCCAAGGCGCGGCACGTGAAGGCGCCCGAGGGCGCCATCGACACGGTCGGCACGGGCGGCGATTCCGCCGGCACCTTCAACGTCTCGACCGCGACCGCCATCGTGCTGGCCGGCTGCGGCGTCGCAGTCGCCAAGCACGGCAACCGCGCGGTGTCGTCCAAGGCCGGCTCCGCCGATACGCTCGCGGCGTTGGGCGTCAATCTCGACGCCGACTATCCGCTGGTCGAGGCGGCCCTGGCCGAGGCCGGGCTCTGCTTCATGCTGGCGCCGCGCTATCACAGCGCCATGCGCAATGTCGGCCCCGCGCGCGTCGAGATGGGCGTGCGCACCATCTTCAATCTCCTGGGCCCGATCCCGACCCCCGCCCTCGTCACGCGCCAGCTCGTCGGCGTGTTCGACCGCAAATGGGTCCTGCCCGTGGCCGAGGTGCTGAAGGCGCTGGGCTCCGTCCATGCCTGGGTGGTGCACGGCTCCGACGGGCTCGACGAGATGACTCTGACCGGCCCGACGCACGTGGCCGAGCTCAAGGACGGCAAAGTGCGCATGTTCGAGGTGACGCCCGAGGATGCGGGCCTGAAGCGCCAGAGCGCGGCCGCGCTCAAGGGCGGCGACGGCACCGAGAACGCGGCCACCATGCGCCACCTGCTGGCCGGCACGCCGGGGCCGTTGCGCGACTTCGTGCTGCTCAACGCCGCCGCCGCGCTGATCGTCGCGGGCAAGGCAGGCGACCTGAAGCAAGGGTGCTTGCGCGCCGCCGAGGCGATCGACAGCGGCAAGGCCATGGCCGCGCTGGAGAAGCTGGTCGCCGTCACCAACCGGTAGATATTCCTCGCTTCGGCCGGCGCCGCGCGGTTTTTCCGCTTCGCCTTTCGTGATAAATTCGATGGTCTGTTACCGGGGGAGATTTCGGATGAATCCAAATGAAAATTCCTCCCGAGACATCGCGGAATTCGACGACGAGTTGAACGACGAGGCGCTCGACGACATCGATCGTGCTTTCGCCTGCCCCTGCAGCATTCAGCCGATGTGCGGGTAGGCTTATCCGCCGCCGCACGGGTTTCTTGCGGTCTGTTCCGAGCGCGCGCAAACGGAGAGACACGCCGTGAATCCGAACGAAAACTCCGTTCGAGACGTCGATGAATTCGATGACGAGCTGACCGACGAGGCCCTGGATCGCGGTGGCCACGAGGGAAGACCGTGCGGCAGTTCCATGTGCGGAACCATGTCCTGCCGGGATGTTTCCGACTAGGCACCGGCCGGTAAAAACGCCCTCGCCCTGATCTCCCTCATCCCGAGCTCTGCCGAGGGGCGAAGGGTGAGCTTCCATCGATGCTATGGACCTCATGCTTCGACGGGCTCAGCATGAGGATGTCGTGTTCCGCACGCGGGGGAGGCTTCGGATGTTCAACCATGAGACCGTGCAGGTTCCCATCGACGCGTTGCGCGCCTATATGGCGCGGCTGCTCGAGGCCGTCGGTGTCGACGCGGCTTCGGCCAAGGACGTCGCAGACATCCATCTCGAATCCGACCTGCGCGGCGTCGGCGTCCAGGGCTTCAACCACCTGATCAATTCCCATCTGCAGGATTTCATGGCCGGCCGGTGCGACCCGAAGGGCAAGCCGGAGATCGTGCGCGACGGCCCCTGCTATGCCCTGATCGACGGCCATGCCGGCATCGGCCCCTTGGCCGCGCGGTTCGCCACCGACGTCGCGATCAAAAAGGCGAAGGCCGCGGGCTGCGCCGTCGTCGGCATCGTCAACAGCTTCGATCTGTTCCAGGCCGGGCTTTACGCGGACCGCATGGCGCAAGCCGATCTGATCGGCATGGTCTATTCGGACGACGTGGTGCCCGTGGTGCATCCGCTCGGCGGGGTCGAGCCCAATATCGGCAGCAACCCGATGGCCTGGGCGGTGCCGACGCCGGGCAATCCGTTCGTCCTGGACTTCGCGCCCTGCGCCACCCTGCCCACCTATGTCCGCTACACGCAGCGTTACGGCGGCACGCTGCCCGAAGGCGTCGCCCAGGATGCCGGCGGCAAGCCCACGACCGACCCGGCGAAAGTGACCAACGGCGCCGGACATAACGGCGCGCTCGGCGCAATCGCGCCGTCCGGCAACAAGGGCTACGGCATGCTGCTCATGATCGACTTCCTGTCCGGCGCCCTGGTCGGCGCGGACATGGGCATGGCGCATGTGAATAAGAAAGACGCGAAGAAGGGCCACCTGTTCATCGCCATCGACCCCGCCATCTTCGGCGACGCCGAGACGTTCAAAGCTTCGGTCGGCGCGCGCATCGGCGAGATCAAGGGTTCCAAGAAGGCGCCCGGCGTGAAGGAGATCCGCATGCCCGGCGAACGCAGCTACGAGCGGCGCGACGCGCAGCGCGCATCGGGCATGGTCCAACTCGACAGGCTGTGCTGGGAAGACGGGCTCAAGATGGGGCGCAAGCTGGGCGTCACGCCGCCGCCGCCCGCCGGCTGAACG
>CADEGL010000004.1:103197-104419 GCA_902826885.1 uncultured Alphaproteobacteria bacterium
TTCGACGACGAGCTGACCGACGAGGCGCTGGATCGCTGCCAAGACTTGTCCGCCTATGCCCTATGCGGATCAGGGTACTGTGGAGGGACGGACTAACGTGAATTATCCAGGAATTCGCCAGCGTGCTGAATGGCGAAGCGTTCGATGAATCCGATACTGCTTTTTCTCTAGATCAGGGATATCCCCGTTGCACTGGAGATTTTGCATGAATCCGAACGAAAATTCCGCCCAAGACACCGAACAGTTCGACGATGAGCAGCTAACTGACGAAGCACTCGATCGCGCCGCCGGCCAGTTCTCAGGTCCGTACCTCACCGTCAAGACGTCCAAATAGCCGGATAACCGGTTCGTTTCTCGCGCCGGGTCAGTTATGCCGTCCCGGCGCAGTCGTTTGTGAGGCTGGATCACCTCACCGCTAAGACGCAGCGCCCGCTCCGCCGTCTGCCCTGCCCTTCCCTTTCGGACCGGCGGCTGAATATCATCGTGCCCCCGGCGCATGCGCGCCGATGACAAAGGGAGAGGCACGATGTTCGCACGGACGGTCGATGAACTAACGGCGCAAGGCAAAGTCCTCACCCTCGTCGGCGGCTCGACGAAATCGGCGCGCCTGCTCACCGCCGCTGACGGGTTGGGCTTCTCCTACAGCGATGTGCGCGCGGCCAAGGGCTCGGACGGCGTGCTCTGGTACAAGAACCATTGGGAAGCCAACTACTTCATCTCCGGCCGCTCGACGCTCGAGGATCTGACCACCGGCCAGAAATGGAATCTCGAGGCAGGTTCTCTCTACGTCGTGGGCCCGAACGACCGGCACCGCCTGGTCGCGCTCGAAGACGAGCACCATGTCAGCATCTTCTGCCCGCCCCTGGTTGGCACCGAGCGCCACGACAAGGACGGCGCCTATGAGCCCAGCGGGCCGGTGCCCAAGACCGACAAGCGCATGTTCGTCCGCCACGCGGCCGAAATGCGCGCGGCCGGCAAGGAGGTGACCGCCGTCTCCGGCAATTCGCGCTTCCTGCGCCTGATGACGAAGGCGGACGGCATGGGCTTCAGCTTTTCCGACGTGCATGTCAAAGCCGGCACCGAATCCACGCTTTGGTACAAGAACCATTGGGAGGCCAACCACATCGTCTCCGGTACGGGCGACGTCACCGATCTGACCACCGGACAAAGCTGGAAGCTGGCGCCGGGCACGATCTACAACGTGGGCCCCAAGGACCGGCAC
>CADEGL010000004.1:104519-115355 GCA_902826885.1 uncultured Alphaproteobacteria bacterium
CCGCCTCCAGTGTCACGAACTTCTTTACCGCGGGAATTACCAAGTCCGGTATTTCCGAATAAACCGCTGACGGCGCTTATCGGCAGAGCCGCCGCGCATGGCCCCCGCACCCAACAGGTGTGGGGGTTTTTGTTTCGGCTGGACGACCCTTCGGGGTTCTATCGCCCACCCATCCTGGGCGGGCGCATCGCATCACCCTACGCGGGACGGACGCCGCCCGCCGCGGCGGATGCCGATGGCCGTGCCGGCCTCGGGCGGCATCGGCATCGATCGATGCACCTGCCAAATGCGGTCGAGCAGCGCCATGCGATCGGGCGGCATGGGCGCGCTACGGCGCGTTTCGGTCAGGATATGCACTTCCAAAAACTCGCTGACCGCGGCGACGTAGTTCTCATCGGCGTTGTGCATCCAGAGCACGTAGTGAACCAGCTTGTCGCTGTAGTCGAGGAGCTGGAACGTGTGCTCCAGGGTCGCGCCCGCGGCAACCTCGCGCAGATAGGTGACGGCCCATTTGAGGGCATAGGTGCTGCGCCCTTCCGGCAGACATTCCGCCGTGCTGAGCCTGACGCAACGCATGGCGGCGCTGGATGATTTGAGGAACGCCTGGGCATAGCCCATGACGCCCACATGCTGGTTGCGGTCGATCCAGAGGGGATCGACCTTCTCGCGATAGAGGCGGATAGGCGCTTCGATCACCTCGCCTTCAGCGGGCGATTTGACATTTTCGTAAGACAAGAGCGGCCTCGTGATTGGAATCGGAAGGGCTGAGGATCACCGGAATCGTCATAGCGCATGACCGCTGGCTAAGACCAGTGGCGCGCCGTTCCAAACATCTACCGGTGACGGGCCCACGGGGCGCACCATGAAGGCCGCCATGTTCAACCCTCCGCGCCCTTCGTGGTATACCCCGGAAACATCGATCTGGAGAAAAACGGTTATGGATCTCAATAAAGCCCCTGAATTGGACGCCGTGGAATTTTCCGACGAGTTGAGCGACGAAGTACTCGACCGCGATGGAGACATAACCTGTACACGGGCCTCCTCCACGAATGGGCCGAGGGATTAAATCGAGAATTGGAAAAGAAGTCCTTTTCGGGCGGGCGCGGCTTTTACCGGCGCCCGCCGATGGCGCGGCGGATGAGGCGGAACTCGACGACGAACTGAACGAAGAAGCGTTCGACCGGCCCGCCGATGCGGTGGCCGCCTGCCGGTATAGCGGGACGAAAAGGCACAAGTGATCCGAACGCGGCCCGATCGGCCCGCCAGGATGCCGCGATCTATGGCGCGACGAAGCTAGGCGCCGTAAACCGGACCGGTCGCGCTGGCGCCGCAGCGCCCAGAAGCAGAGGTCCGGTCTATGCGGTCGAGGGCCTCGTCGCCAAGCTCATCCGAGAAATCCTCGACACTTTCCAAACCTTCGAAGGAAGGTTGGGAATTGGACGGATTCATGGGCAGCCCCCCGGTCAAGACGAATGCCGTAGTATGGCCAGGCGCGAGTAAGCTCTCAATCATATCCTGGCATATCCTAGCTCCCGGACGCCTATCGTGCGTCCCGCCCCGGCAGCGAGAGTGCCGGAAAGCCGCGCGGACGGCGAATAACGGGCTATTTCGCGAGATAACCGCCGTCGACCGGCAGGCACGCGCCCGTAACGAACGTGGATTGATCCGACAGCAGGAACAGGATCGCATCGGAGATTTCGGACGTCGTACCAAATCGCCCGAGCGGATGCTTGGCCGTGGCGGCCTGCCTGTGTTCCGCCGGCATGAAGTCCAGCAAGGGCGTGTCGACGTATCCGGGCGAGACGCAATTGACCCGGATGCCGTCCTTCGCGTGATCGAGCGCGGCGGCGCGGCTCAGCCCGACGACGCCATGTTTCGCCGCCGTGTAGGCCGGCTGCCCTTCTATGCCGCGATGGCCCATGATGGACGCGATGTTGACGATCGAGCCGCCACCGCGCGCGATCATCCGCGGGATCGCGAATCGCATGGCATAGAACACCCCGCTGAGATTGACCGACAGGACGCGATCCCAATTCTCGACGGGATAGTCTCCCGTTTTGCTTCGGGGAAGGTCGATGCCCGCCGCGTTGACGCAAAACCGCGGCGCGAATCCCTCAAGCCCGCGGCATTGCACCAAACGCGCGAATGCATCGGGCTGCGTGACGTCGACGACCGCCGGCACGGCGTTTCCACCCTGCTCCCGGATCGATTTTCCGACGGCTTCGAGCTGATCCGCGTTCCGGTCCACCAGGACGACGCGCGTTCCCAGCGAAGCCAACCGCCGCGCGATTGCGGCCCCGATGCCCGACGCAGCGCCCGTCACGACCGCGTCCGCCCCGCGAAATTCCGAAAACGGCGCCTGTTTGGGGTCGGTTTCGCTGTGCATCGCCTTCTCGTCTCCCTATCGCCTATCGGCTTGCGCGCGACTGTGCATCGGGCTTGCGCCTTCGACAAGTCGAGGGCAAGACGGTATTAAAAGGCTCCATGTCCGACACCCTGAAGCGCATTTGCCAGGACAAGCTGGCCCATGTGGCCGCGCGCAAGGCCGCTCGCCCCTTGGCCGAGGTCGAGGAGGCGGCGCGCGCCGCCACGCCGCCGCGCGGGTTCTTGCCCGCGCTCGCGCGCGCCGTGTTGGACGGCTATGGGCTGATCGCCGAGATCAAGCGCGCCTCGCCGTCGAAGGGCCTGATCCGCGCCGATTTCGACCCGCCCCAGCTCGCGCGCGCCTATGCTGCCGGCGGCGCCACCTGCCTGTCGGTCCTGACCGACGTGCCCTATTTCCAAGGCCAGGATTCGTTCCTGACCGCCGCGCGCGACGCCGTCTCCCTGCCCGCCTTGCGCAAGGACTTCATGCTCGATCCCTACCAGATCGTGGAATCGCGCGCGCTGGGTGCGGACTGCGTGCTGCTGATCATGGCCGCGCTCGAGGATGCGCAGGCCCGCGAGCTGGCCGCCGCCGCCGAGGGGCTCGGCATGGACGTGCTGGTCGAGGTGCATGACGAGCCGGAACTGGACCGCGCCATCACGCTCGGCGCGCGCATGCTCGGCATCAACAACCGCAACCTGAAGACGCTCAAGGTCGACGTCGCCACGACCGAGCGGCTCGCCCCGCGCGTGCCCGACGACCGCTTGATCGTGTGCGAAAGCGGCCTCAAGACTCCGGCCGACCTCGCGCTCATGGCCAAGGTCGGCGCGCGTTGCTTCCTGGTCGGCGAATCCCTCATGGCGCAAGACGACGTGGCCGCCGCCACCCGCGCGCTGTTGAAGAGGGCTTGAGAATGACGCGATACCCCACCTCACCCTTCCCTCTCCCCCCCAAAGGGGCGGAGAGGGTTTTTAACAACGCTGCGAACCTCCCCCTCTCCGCCCTTCAAGGGGGAGAGGGTCGGGGTGAGGTGGGGTGATGCCTACGCGCAAGCCCCGCCTCACCCATTTCGATGCGCGCGGCAAGGCGCGCATGGTGGACGTCTCGGCCAAGGGCGCGACGGAGCGCGTGGCCGTGGCGCGCGGGCGCGTGGTGATGTCGCCGGCCACCGTGCGGCTGATCGCGCGCGGCGCGGCCAAGAAAGGCGACGTTCTGTCCGTCGCGCAGCTGGCCGGCATCATGGGCGCGAAGCAGACGCCCGCGCTGATCCCCCTGTGCCATCCCATCGCGCTGTCGTCGGTGAAGCTCGCGCTCTCGCTCGATCGCAAGAGGAACGCGGTCGAGATCGAGGCCACCTGCAAGACCGTGGGGCCGACGGGCGTCGAGATGGAGGCGCTGACCGCCGTCTCCGTCGCGGCGTTGACCGTCTACGACATGTGCAAGGCCGCCGACCGCGCCATGCGCATCGCCGATATCCGCCTGGTCAAGAAGACCGGCGGCAAATCCGGCGACTACGAGGCAAAATGATCTCGGTCGACGAGGCGCTGCAACGCATCCTCGGCGGCGCCAAGCCGCTCGGGCCCGAGCAGATCTCGCTCGCCGACGCACTCGGCCGCACGCTCGCCGCCGATGTCGCCGCGCGCCGCACCCAGCCGCCCGCCGCCATGTCGGCCATGGATGGCTATGCCGTGCGCGGCGCGGATGTGGCGAAACTGCCCGCGACGCTGACGCGTGTGGGCAGCGTGCCGGCGGGTAAGAATTATCCGCATGCGCTGAAGCCGGGCGAATGCGTGCGCATCTTCACCGGCGCCCCCTTGCCCGAGGGCGCCGACACGGTCGTGATCCAGGAAGACACCGAGGTTTCCGGCGACCGCGTCACCATGAAGGACGCGAAGCCCGGCCGGCATGTGCGCAAGGCGGGCATCGACTTCCGCGAAGGCGACGTGGTCTTGCGTGCGGGCCGCGTGCTGACGCCGCGCGACGTGGGGCTGGCCGCCGCCGCCAACGCGCCGTGGCTGTCGGTCGCGCGCAAACCGCGCGTCGCCATCCTGCCCACGGGCGACGAGGTGGTGATGCCGGGCGAGCCCGTGGGGCCGAACCAGATCGTCTCCTCGAACGGCCCAGCCTTGGCCGCCTTCGTGCGCGCCTGCGGCGGCGAGCCGCTCCTGCTCGGCGTGGCGCCCGACGAGGCGCACGCGCTTCAAACCATGGTCGCGGCGGCGCGCGGCGTCGATCTGCTCGTCACCACCGGCGGCGCCTCGGTCGGCGAGCACGACCTCGTGCGCGATGCGCTCGGCGCGGAAGGCATGACGCTCGACTTCTGGAAGATCGCCATGCGGCCGGGCAAACCGCTCATCTTCGGCCGCCTCGGCGCCGTGCCGGTACTGGGCCTGCCGGGCAATCCGGTTTCGACCATCGTCTGCGCCGCGATCTTCCTGCGCCCGCTGCTCGACGCCCTGCTCGGCGCCGTGCGCCCGTTGGAAGAGACCAAGCCGACCGCGAAACTGGCCCAGCCGCTCGCCGCCAACGACCAGCGCCAGGACTATATCCGCGCCACCCTCGCGCGCGACGCCGCGGGCGCCCTCACCGTCGCCCCCTACCCCGTGCAGGATTCCTCGATGGTCTCGGTGCTGGCGCGCGCCGACGCCCTCATCGTCCGCAAGCCGGGCGCGACCGCCGCTCCGGCCGGCGAACTGGTCGAGATCCTGCCGCTCGGAAACGGCGCGCTGGGGATCTGACCCCCTCGGGGCCGGCGAAATTGTCCACAGGAAATGCTTGACCAGGGTCTAGAACCAAACTAGAACATGGGTGTCTGTTTTGGTTTTGTTCTAGATATAGGGGCCCGTTCCGGCGGGTTATCCACATGCTGACGCGAAAGCAGAACGAGCTGCTTCTTTTCATCAACCAGCGTATCAAGGACGGTGGGGTCTCCCCCTCCTTCGACGAGATGAAGGAAGCCCTTGGCCTGAAATCGAAATCCGGCATCCACCGGCTCATCACGGGCTTGGAGGAGCGCGGCTTCATCCGCCGCCTGGCGCACCGCGCCCGGGCGCTGGAGGTGCTGCGCCTGCCCGAGACCGCCGCCCATCACGGGCATAAGAGCGCCGAACCCCACGGCTTCAAACCCAACGTCATCAAGGGGCAGTTCAAGCCTGCGCCCCGCGCCGTCGTGGCCGAGTCCGTCAGCGCCGTCGACCTGCCCCTCTACGGCAAGATCGCGGCCGGCAATCCCATCGAGGCGCTGCGCGACAGCAACGCCACCATCGGCGTGCCCGCCAGCCTTCTCGGCCGCGGCGAATACTACGCGCTGCAGGTGGACGGCGATTCGATGATGGAAGCCGGCATCTTCGACGGCGACACGGCGATCATCGAGCGCGGCGACGTGGCCGACAACGGCACGGTCGTGGTGGCGGTGGTGGACGAGGACGAGGTCACCTTGAAGCGCCTTCGCCGCAAGGGCGACTCGGTGGCGCTGGAGCCCGCCAACGCCCGCTACGAAACGCGCATCTTCGGCCCCGATCGGGTCAAGATCCAAGGCCGCCTGGTCGGCTTGATGCGCAAGTACTAAGCGCGCTTAACGGACCATAGTTCAAGCGGCGCCGCGCGAGAGTGCGGCGCCGTTTTTGTTCATGCGTTCCTGCATGGCGTCTGCTCTTTAACGAGCGATCGGGGAACCCGGTCCCTGCCCCCATGAAATTGACCTTCATCCGACAAATGCCTGAAGACCTCTTTTTTTGATCTGACCACCGATGATGGCTTTCTGAATTTCAGAAGTGCCCTCCCAAATCCTTTCTACCCTCGTATCTCGCCAAAGGCGCTCAACAGCATTTTCCGGCATGTATCCCCTACCACCGAAAATTTGAAGGGCCTTGTCACACACCCGGCTAGACATTTCCGAGCAGAACAGCTTCACCGCGGACACCTTTGCGTGGGCCAACTTCCGATCTAGGCCCGCATCGATTTCGGCCGCGACGCGGTATAGCAAGCTCTTGGCCGCCATGACCTCGACAGCCATGTCCGCCAGCATGAATTCAATGGCCTGAAACTCTCTAATCGCCTTTCCGAACTGGACCCTTCGAGCGGCCCAGTCATTCGCCAATTCAGTAGCCCTGGTCGCTTGACCGACACACCGCGCTCCAATAGCGACACGGGCTTCTACGAACCATTCCTTCGTTAGCTCGAACCCCTGTCCGACATCGCCCAGTCGGTCCGATTCGGGAACTTCAACATCCTCCAATACGACCTCAGGATGTTGATGGGGTCCACGCAAAGTGAAACGCGGAAGACGCTTGATCTTGAAGCCCGCTTGCCTCGGGTTGACTATGAAAAGCGTTGGCTTGCTAGGGTCGCCGTCCAGAATGGCATGCACCAAGCAAATATCGGCCGTGTCGCTGCCGCTCGCAAAACACTTCTCACCGTTCAAATAATACGTTCCGTTACGAAACGTCGCGCTGGTGCGAGCGGCCCCCGCATCCGAGCCGGCGTCCGGTTCGGACACCATGAAACAGTCTTTTTTCTGCCCTCTACATGCGGGGCGCAGGTACTTTTGTTTTTGTTCTTCCGTACCAAACTTGAGCGATATGGCGGGTTGCCAGACTTCGACCCAAAGCGCGCCCGTGCTCTTTCCGATTTCTTCATTCACGATGGCTTGCTGCACGATGGTCATGCCTTGTCCGCCGTGCTCGCGTTCGTGATTGATCGCATTCAATTCGTAATCAAGGACGCCCTGACGGAGGCGCTTTAGACTTTCTGTCGACAGACCATCGTTCTCCTCAACTTCCCATTCGAGCGGAAAAAGGACCTTTTCCGTATACTGACGTGCTCTCGCGCGAATCTCCGCTTCGGCCTTGCTCCCGGACGACATCGCTCCCCCTTTTTCTTGTATGCCTCACCGCACTTCATACCGAGAAAGATGACGCTTCAACGGGAAACAAGAGAGCATTCAAATCTCGACCAATCGCCTCGACGCCTTACCCTTCCCGCCGCCCGATAAGGAGCCTCGCCATTCCAATCACCATCACCGCTTTTGAACGGTCGCCGGATGGCGGCAAGGGGCTGGCGCGCGATACGCGCGTTCGCTGGGCGCTGGAGGAAGTGGGACAACCCTACGAGGTTCGCCTGGTTTCGTTCCGCGCGTTGAAGGAGCCGGCGCATCTGGCGCTGCATCCGTTCGGTCAGATCCCGACCTATGAGGAAGACGGTCTGGCCCTGTTCGAGACGGGCGCGATCGTGCTCCATATCGGCGAGCGTTATGCGGGCCTGCTGCCGGGCGATCCCCATGCCCGCGCCCGCGCGATCGCCTGGGTGTTCGCGTCGGTCAACACGGTGGAGCCGCCGATCCTCGAACTCGTCACCGCGAAAATATTCGAAGCCGGCAAGTCTTGGGCCAAGGAACGCCTGCCCCTGGTCGAGGATCGTGTCCGTGAGCGGTTGAAGCAATTGTCCGCGCATCTCGGCGATGCCGATTGGCTCGATAGTTCCTTCAACGCCGGCGATCTGATGATGGTATCCGTGCTGCTCCGGCTGAGATCGTCGGGCCTGCTGGACGAATACCCGAACCTGGCCGCCTATGTCGCTCGCGGCGAAGCGCGACCCGCCTATAAGCGGGCTTTCGCCGCGCAATTGGCGGTTAACACGCGCTAGCTACTTCTAATCCTCATCTTGAGACGGCGTGTTCTCGCGAGGCGCCGTTTTCCTGGCGCGCTCCTGGCGGGGCACCCAGGGGCGGTCGCCTTGGCGGCCGCGAACGGTTTCGATGCGCGGCCCTTCCAGCCAGATCGCGTGGGTGCCGTTGCGCCAAAGGTCGAAGCGGTCGATCACCGTCACGCCCGCGCAAGCGCGGCGCACGGGCACCAGGCTGACGACCAAATCGGCGACCGCGCAATCCTCGGCCAGCGCGTCGGCCTGGCGCACCAGCGCGACCGTGTGGCCCGGCGGGCGGTACAGGCAAGCCAGCGTGTCGCAGGAGAGCCAGCCGCCCTCTTCCACCGCATCGCGCGCGGGCCAGGGCAGCGCCTCCTCCTCGCCCGCCTGCAACAGCCAGCGCTCGGTCTCGAACTTGCCGCCGCCCGCGCTCCAGACGGCCAAGCCACCCGCGGGCGCACGCAGGGCCACGAGCTTGGCGTCGCCCGAGACCAGGATGTCCGGCGGACGCGCGAGGACCGAGAGCAGGATGCCGGCGGCGATCGGCGCCAAGCCCAACAGGCGCACGCGAAGCCGCCAGATGAACAGCCACAGGCCGCCGATCGTGATGAGCACGAGCGCCGTCGTCGGCATGGTGGGCATGGCGATGACGGCGCTGGGCCACGACGCCACCTCGCGCGCGACACCGATCATCACCCGCACGCCCCAGACCATGGGCCCGAGCGCCCAATGCTCCAAACCGAACGGCATCAACGCCAGGGTGGCCAGCGCCCAGGGCATGATCCACAGATCGGTCAGCGGCACCGCGATCATGTTGGCGACGAGGCCGTAGAGCGAGAAGCGGTTGAAGTGATAGGCCGCGAACGGCGTGGTCGCGGCGATGGCGATCATCGAGGTGAGCGCGACCGCGAGAAGATGGCGGCCCGCGCGCGTATGCCAGCGCGCCGCTCCTTTGCGCCCGCGCACCCAAGCGCCATAGCCGCCGGGCAAGGCTTCGTAGGCCGCGATCAGGGCGGCGACGGCGGCGAAGGAGAGCTGGAAGCTCGGCCCCATCATCGCTTCGGGCAGGATCAGAAGGATGAACAAGGCCGCCCACGCCAAGGGCCGCATGGAGATGACCGAACGGTCGAGGATCACGGCCAGGAGAACGAGCCCGATCATGGCCACCGCGCGCTGGGTCGGCACGCCCGCGCCGGACAGCAGCAGGTAGAACAGCGCCGCGGCGAAGCTGGCGGCGGCCGCCCATTTCTTGATCGGATAGCGCAGCGCGACCCATGGGATCAGCGCCAAGAGGCCGCGCACCAAGAGGAAGACGAAGCCGGCCATGATGCTGATGTTCTGGCCCGAGATGGCCAGAAGATGTGCCAAGCCCGAATCGCGCATGGCCTGCAGCACGTCGTCGGGGATGGCGCCTTGCTGGCCGGTCAAGAGCGCCGCCGCGATGGCGCCCGCGGCACCGCCGCCCGACGCATCCACGATCCGGCGCGTGACGTTCGCGCGCACGCCATCCAGCCATACCACGGGCGACCAGCCGCGCTGCGCGGGCGGATCGAGCGTTTGCGGCCGCTTGGCGACGGCGAAGCCGACCGCGCCGATGCCTTGGAAATAGGCCTGGCGCTGGAAGTCGTAGCCGCCCGGTATGGCGGGCGGCGGCGGGGGCGACAGCATGGCGCGCACCGAAATCCAGCCGCCGGGTTTCAGCACGCCCTCGGGATCGCGCACCCGGATGCGCACGCGCTCGGGCGTCGCCGCGCGCGCCTGGCCTTCGATGCGGACGTGGTCGAGCACCACGCGGAAGCCATTGGTCTTCGATTCGATCTCGGCGATGCGCCCCTCGACCAAGACGGGCGGCGTCTTGCGCGCGAGAACCGGCGCATCGACCAGCGCCGCGCGCCCTTGCGAGACGGCGAAGCCCGCGGCGGCGAGCGACAGGGCGATGCCGGCCAGCAATCCCGCGGGGTGTTTCCGGGCGGCGACGGTGGCTGCCGCGGCGGCGGCCAGGGCGGTTGGCCCCAGCCAGACGGGCGGCTCGCTTGGCAGGCCGAAATAGAGCCCGATGCCCGCGCCGAAGAAGACCGGCAGCCAGAGCGGCCAGCGTTCCTGCTCCGCTCCCAGCGCGTCCGTGAGACGCGAAAACGCCGATCGGACGTGCTGTATCATCGAGGGCGGCATGCTATACCGCGCCACCCCTTGCGGCTATCC
Source organism: uncultured Alphaproteobacteria bacterium (assembly GCA_902826885.1). Taxonomy (GTDB): domain Bacteria; phylum Pseudomonadota; class Alphaproteobacteria; order CADEGL01; family CADEGL01; genus CADEGL01. The sequence continues at coordinate 114,730 of CADEGL010000004.1, forward strand.
GGGTTCATTTCACGCCATGAGCGTCGTCGTCCGATTCGCGCCTTCGCCGACCGGTTTCCTCCATATCGGAGGCGCCCGCACCGCCCTCTTCAACTGGCTCTATGCCAAGCATCATGGCGGGCAATTCCTGCTGCGCATCGAGGACACCGACAAGGCGCGTTCGACCGAGGCGGCCAAGGCGGCCATCATCGACGGGCTGGAGTGGCTGGGGCTGAATTGGGACGGAGAGATCGTCTTCCAGTCGGCGCGCTTCGCCCGCCATGCCGAGGTGGCGCACCAGCTTTTGGCCCAGGGCAACGCCTATCGCTGCTATTGCTCGCCGCAGGAGCTGGAGGCGATGCGCGAGGCCGCCCGCAAGGCCGGTCAGCCCATCCGCTATGACGGGCGCTGGCGCGACCGCACCGATTGGCCGGACGGGCCCTACGCCATCCGCATCAAGGCGCCGCGCGACGGCGAGACCGTGATCGACGATTTGGTCCAGGGCGAGGTCAAGGTCGCCAACGACCAGCTCGACGACATGATCCTGCTGCGCGCCGACGGCACGCCGACCTACATGCTCTCGGTCGTGGTGGACGACCACGACATGGCGATCACCCACGTCATCCGGGGCGACGACCACCTGACCA
>CADEGL010000005.1:0-14016 GCA_902826885.1 uncultured Alphaproteobacteria bacterium
GTGTGCAAGGGCAAGCGCTACAACCGCGAGACACTGGAGATCCTGTTCCGCGGCAAGTCGATCGCCGACGTGCTGGACATGACGGCCGAGGAAGCCAGCGAGTTCTTCAAGGCCGTGCCGACGATCCGCAACAAGCTGGAGACGTTGGAACGCGTGGGCTTGAACTACATCCATGTCGGCCAGCCGGCCACGACCCTGTCCGGCGGCGAAGCCCAGCGCGTGAAGCTGGCCAAGGAATTGTCGCGCCGAGCCACGGGCAAGACGCTCTACATCCTGGACGAGCCGACCACGGGCCTCCATTTCGAGGACGTCAAGAAGTTGCTGGAGGTGCTTCATGCCCTCGTGGATCAGGGCAACACGGTCCTGGTCATCGAGCATAATCTGGAGGTCATCAAGACCGCCGACTGGCTCGTCGACCTTGGCCCCGAGGGTGGCGACAAGGGTGGCCGCATCGTGGCGGCTGGCACGCCCGAGGACGTGGCCGCCACGGCGGAGAGCTTCACGGGGCAGTATCTCGCCCCGATGCTTAACGTCCGTAAAGGACAACGTGCGAAGAAACGGGCCTGACCGCCGGGCCTAGCTTCCCGCGCCGGTGCGCTCCCAATACTCGACGTTGCGTTCCATCATCAGGCTGTCGTGCCACGATTCGACGCATTCGCGCATATTGCGGCCGTAAATCGACCAACCCTGCGTGTCCTCGCATTTCTTATAAAGCTGGCCGAACTCCTTCATGCCTGGCTTGCCTTGGTTGGCCTGGGCGACCTGGTCGAAGGCGCGGCGCGCTTCGGCGCTTCCCACCGTTCCGTGCATGGGCAGCATCGAAAGCACCCGGTTCGCGATTCGCGCCTGGCTGGAATAGGCATCGTTGGGGTCGTCGAGCCATGCGGCTTCGTTCCGCAGCGTGTCGGCGGTGTGCGCGATCTCCTTTTCTGTCTGGGGATTGGGGTCGTTCGGGATGGGCGCGGCCAGCAGGGATACGCCTTTGCCGACGAACACGGCCAAGGCGGTGGCGCCCAGCCGCGTCATGGCTTCGTGCGGCACGGTCACGCGCACACTGAGGAAATTGCGCTGGCTGACGATGGTCATTTCACCCTTACCGGCCACTTCCCGGACGCGGCCATCGGTGCCGGTTATGACCAGCTTGAGGTTTTGTTGGATGCCGATCGGCTCATAGGCCGTTTCGGGCGCCGGTGGCACTCGGTCCTTCTGCAAACAAATCGCCGTCAGCATGGCCGTGCATTGGCCGTCGCGGCAATCAAGCGGAACCGGGGAATCCGTCGTCAGGAGTGCCAGAATCTGTGGCGCGGCCTGGGCGGCGGCACAGGGCAAAAGCAGGAAGGCCAAGGCGGAAAGAATGGCATGTCGCAAACGCATCGCTGACCCCTTTCGTGTCGCGACGCGCATGGCCCGGATATGGTCCGTCACCGACGACCGCCAGCTACAACCCCTCCGGGCCCGCGCGGCGGTATTGCCGACCATTGATCATGAAAGGATTTCACCGCCGGCCCTGTGGGTCAACGGGATTCGCCGGACCTGTTGTCAGCCGCCCCCCCGCGCGGGTATTTCTGCCCGGCATGGAAAACAATGATCCCGCGGCAAGCCGGCCCGGACTGGGCAGGCGCATCTGGAACGGCTACCACAAGCGCGAGCTGGCCGGTGCGCGCTGGCTTTGGCACGAGATCAAGACGCGCGAAGATGCCGAGCGCGCCGTGCAGTACGGCCAGAGCGCGACCTTCTATGCGATCCTGATCCGCGTGGTCTTCGTGCTGTTTCCTGGCAATGCAGAGGACATGATCATTCAGGATTATTCGGTCCTGGTGACGCCGGTCATGCTGGCGGCATACGCATTCTACGGTTTCATCTATTTCAAGGGTTTCGAGAATTGGCGGCTTACGCTGCTCTGCCTCGTGGTCTTCGTGGTTGATAGCATCGTCCTGCCGCGTGAGACCGGGGGCGGCACGCTGGTCCAAGTACTTCTCTGTCTCTATGTCGTTCGGTGTTTCGTCATCGGCATTCGCGGCGGGCGGCGGGTGGCCAAGGAGAACGCGGCGGCATGACCGTCCATGTGATCGGCGGCGGCTTGGCCGGCTGCGAGGCGGCCTGGCAACTCGCGCAAGCCGGCGTGAAGGTGGTGCTGCACGAGATGCGTCCCGCGCGCCGCACGGCGGCCCATGAGACCGATACGCTGGCGGAATTGGTCTGTTCCAACTCCTTCCGTTCCGACGATCCAGACTACAACGCGGTCGGCTTGCTGCACGAAGAGATGCGCCGCTGTGGCTCGCTCATCATGGCCGCGGCCGACCGTAACAAGGTTCCAGCCGGCGGTGCGCTCGCCGTGGACCGGGTCGCGTTCGCGGAGGGGGTGCAGGCCACGTTGGCGGCGGAAAGTTTGGTGGAAATCCGGCGCGGGGAAGTGCCCGGGCTGCCGCCCGCCGACTGGGACCAGGTCATCGTTGCGACCGGCCCCCTCACCTCGCCCGCCCTGGCGGAGGCGATCCGCGCCCTGACGGGCGCCGACGCATTGGCGTTCTTCGACGCGATCGCACCGATCGTCCACCGCGAATCGATCGATATGTCGGTGGCGTGGATGCAGTCGCGCTATGACAAGGTCGGCCCGGGCGGCGGCGGTTCCGATTACGTCAATTGCCCGCTCGATCGCGAACAATACGAAGCCTTCGTGGCCGCGCTCGTCGCGGGCGAGAAGACGGTGTTCAAGGACTGGGAGGCCGACACACCTTATTTCGACGGCTGCTTGCCCATCGAGGTGATGGCCGAGCGCGGCCTCGATACGCTGCGCTATGGGCCGATGAAGCCCGTGGGCCTGCGCGATCCGCGCACGGGCAAGAGGCCCCATGCCGTGGTCCAGCTTCGTCAGGACAACGCGCTGGGCACGCTCTACAACATCGTGGGCTTCCAGACCAAGTTGAAGCACGGCGAGCAGACGCGGATCTTCCGTGCGATTCCGGGGCTGGAGCGCGCGGAGTTCGCGCGTCTTGGCGGGATTCACCGCAACACCTTCATCGACAGCCCGCGCCTGCTCGATGCAACGTTGCGGCTCAAGGCCGAGCCGCGCCTGCGCTTCGCGGGCCAGATCACGGGCGTGGAAGGCTATGTCGAAAGCGCCGCCATGGGCTTGCTGGCGGGCCGCTTCGTGGCGGCCGAAAGCGCCGGGGCTGCCATGGCACCGCCGCCGGTCACGACGGCGCTAGGCGCCTTGCTCGCCCACATCACCGGCGGACACCACGAGGGCGATGCGTTCCAGCCAATGAACGTCAATTTCGGCCTGTTCCCCCCGGTCGCGACCGACGAACGCGGGCGGGAGCGCAAGCGTATCGTGGCGCAGCGCGCGCTGGCCGACCTAGACGCCTGGCTCGGGCGCCGCCGGGCCGCCGAATAACTCAAAAGCGGCCGCGGCGTGCGCGCCAGGCCAACGTCAACGGCAAGGCAACCCCGCCACGTGCCACGCGCGGTGCGAACGGATTGAAGCCCGCCCCCTCCAGCCGATCGAGCGCGGCGTCCGCCACCGCGGCGGGTAGCAGCGCGGCCAAAGCGGCCCGCGGCACCGCATGCTTTCTCGCTTGGGTCAGATGGGTCCGCGCGGTCGCGGCGATGGATTGCACCACTTCCGGCAAAGCGGGGTCCGGCTTCAACGCGAACAGCTTGTCCAGATCCAGGCTCGCCGCTTCGCAGAGCGTCCGCGGCAAATACAGGCGCTTTTGGCTGGCATGGAACGGCACGGCACGCAGCAATCCGGTGAGAGCGTAGGCGATTCCTACGGCATCGGCGGCCGCGGTTGCGCCGCCATCCGAAACCTCCAGAACGCCGAGCGCCAATCGCACGAGGGGTGCCGATGTATCCCGCGCATAACCGAGCAAGGCTTGCAGATCGGCGGGTGGTTCGTCGTCCAGATCGCGCACGCGCGCGTCGATCAGCCGCTCGAAAAGCGCGCGCTCCAGCTTGTGCCGGCTGATCGCGGCCGCCAAAGCCTCGGCCACCGGATGGGCGGGCGGCTTGGACCCGGCGTAAGCGGCCTCCAGGACATCGCGCCACCATTGCAGGCGCATTTCGCCGATCAGCCGTTCGCTGATTGTCTCGCGGACGCGGGATATCTCCAGGTTGAACGCATAAAGGGCGAACAGCGCCTCGCGCCGCGAATCGGGCGCGAACAGCGCCGTCAGGTAGCGGTCGCGGTCGTGAAGGCGGACTTGTTCGGCGCAATAGCTGGGAGGCATCGGCTGAGTTGGGTTGCGTCCTTCTTTCTTGGACTGGCACCCCGGATATGGCAAATTAGAAGCAGGACAACAAGTTACGTTCCTCGGGGTGTCGCGGAACGAACTTGAGGTGGGGAGAAAAATGGCAAGCATCCTTCAAAGCTTGGGTAAGACCGTCACGGCCGGCTTCGTGCTGCTCGTGGCGATCATCATCCTGGTATCGCTTGGTTCGAGCCAGACCACGCTGATCGCACTCGACTACAATTGGTGGACGTTCCTGTTCCGCTGGCTGCACGTGCTCAGCGGCGTGATGTGGATCGGCCTGCTCTGGTACTTCAATTTCGTCCAAACGCCGAGCATGCCGAAGATTCCGGACGAGCAGAAGCCTGCGGTCAGCAAGGTGATTGCCCCGCGCGCTCTGTTCTGGTTCCGCTGGGCGGCTGTTTCGACGCTCGTTACGGGCCTGATCCTGGCCTATCTCAACGGCTATCTGGCCAGCGCGGTCGTCATCGGCCTCGGTGGCGAATTCGGTGGCCGCAGCACGGCCATCGGCATCGGCATGTGGCTGGGCGCGATCATGGCCTTCAATGTCTGGTTCCTTATCTGGCCGAACCAGAAGAAGGCGCTTGGGATCGTGGAAGCGTCTGCGGACGAGAAGAAGGCCGCGGCGAAGATCGCCGGGCAGGCTTCGCGTATCAATACGCTGCTGTCCATCCCGATGCTCTACGCGATGGTGTCGGCCCAGAACCTGTTCTGAGCCAAACGCCGACTTTGATACGGGACGGGGCCCTTCGGGGCCCCGTTCTTTTTTTGCCGTCAGGACACCGGCATCAGCGCCGCCGCCACGCGGCGCGCCTCGGCGGATAGGACGTTGAAGGTGCGGCAGGCCGCGCCCGTGCCCATGGCGTCGAGGGCGATGCCTTCCTTCCGCAGGGCCTGCCGGAGCGAAGCGGGCACCATGGAAGCGGTGGCGCCACAACCCAGCAACAGGATGTCCACCCCCGCCTCTCGTGCCGGCGCGAGCGATTCCAGCGTGAGCGCGGACAGATCCGGCACGGGCCAGGCGAAGACTTTGTAGATCGTGACGATCACCGGGCCGGCATGGACCGAACCACTGATGCGGAAGCGCCCGTCGCCGTAGCCTTGAATGACCTGACGGTCGGGCAGCGCGGGCGATTGCGGCTCGGCTGGCATCTTAGGGCCGGGCCGGCGTGGCCTCTTCCTTGGCGGCGTCGGGCTTGCGCTTGAGGCCCAGGTAGAGCAGGACCGGCGCGGACACGAAGATCGACGAATAGGTGCCGATCACCACGCCCACCATCATGGCCAGGTTGAACGTCCGGATGACGGGGCCGCCGAAGACGAGCATGGCCGCGATCGACAAGATGACCGTGACGGCGGTCATGGTGGTGCGGGACAGCGTATCGTTGATGCTTTTGTTAATCAGCTCCGCCAGCTCCATTTTTCGGAACTTGCGGAGATTCTCGCGGATGCGGTCGTACACCACGACCTTGTCGTTGATCGAATAGCCGCCCATCGTGAGGATCGCGGCCAGAGTGGTGAGGTCGAAGTCGAGCCCGAACAGGGAGAAGATACCGACGATGAAGATCACGTCGTGCACCAGGCCGATGACCGCGCCAAGCCCGAACTGCCATTCGAATCGCATGGTGACGTAGATCAAGATGGCGGCGATGGCGGCGAGAACCGCCCAGAGACCCGCCATCCGCAATTCCTCGCCCACCGTCGGCCCGACCGATTCCACGCGCCGGAAATCGACGTCCGGTCCCATGGCCTCACGCAGTGTGGCGATCGCGCGCTGGTTACCCTTCTCGCCGTCCTCTTGAGCCTGAATGCGGACCAGGACATCCGTAGGCTCGCCGAAACCCTGCAACGTGACTTCGCCCAGTCCCAGGCCGCCCACCTTGGCGCGCAGCTCGCCGAAATCGGGCGTCGTGGGCATGCGAAGTTCGACCAGGGTGCCACCGCGGAAGTCGATGCCGTAGCTCAGCCCCTTGGTCGCGAACAGAACGAACGAGCCCAGGATGACGATCGCGCCAAGGGCGAAGCAGATGAACCTCAGCCGCATGAAGTTGATATTCGTGCCGTCCGGGACCAGGCGCAGGCGTTTCATGGCGGGGTCCTCAGAGCACCAAGGCCTTGGGGCGGGAGCGCCTCAGCCACTGCACCACGAGAAGCCGTGTGACCATGATCGCGGTATAGAGCGAAACGATGACGCCGATCGAAATCGTGATGGCGAAGCCCCGAATCGGCCCGGACCCGAAACCGAACATCAGCATGGACGGGAACAGTGTGGTCAGGTGCGAATCGACGATGGTGCCGAACGCGCGCTTGAAACCGGCGTCGATCGCCGACACCGGTGATCGGCCGTTGCGCACCTCCTCGCGAATGCGTTCGTAGATCAGCACGTTCGCGTCGACCGACATGCCCATGGTCAGGATGATGCCGGCGATGCCGGGCAGGGTCAGGGCCGAGCCCATAAGCGCCAGCGCCGAGCCGATCAGCACGATATTGAAGACCATGGCGATGCAGGCGAACGTGCCCAACAGGCCGTAGGCGCCAATCATGAAGGCGCAGATGAGCGCGGTCGCCACGTAACCGGCGAGAAGACCGCCCTTGATCGAATCGACGCCGAGACTGGGACCCACCACCCGTTCTTCCAGCACCACCAACGGCGCCGGCAAGGCGCCCGCGCGAAGCAGGACGGCCAGATCTTTGGCGCTTTGGGGGGTGAAGCTGCCGGAAATGACGCCGCTGCCGCCTAGGATGGGCTCGCGGATGACGGGAGCGCTGATCACTTTGTCGTCCAGCACGATGGCGAACGGCTCGCCCACATGCTGGCGGGTGATGTCCGCGAATTTCTTGGCGCCGATCGAATCGAAGCGGAAGCTGACTACGGCCTCGTTGTTCTGGAAGGTGGGCTGGGCATCGACCAAACGGTCGCCTGCGACTTCAACCTTTTTTCTGACCACATAGTTGAAGCCGGCGTCTGGGCCATCGGCCTTATCTGGCGGCAGCGCCATCGAGCCCGGCGGCGCGGGCGTGCCTGACGGCACGCGCGGCGTGTTCGGGTCGACCAGATGGAAGGTCATTTTCGCGGTCTTGCCGAGCAGGCGCTTGATGCGCTCCGGGTCGTTAACGCCCGGAAGCTGGACGACAATCCGGTCGCGTCCCTGCATCTGAATCAGAGGCTCGGCCGTGCCGGTCTCGTCGATTCGGCGGCGGACGATCTCAATGGATTGCTCGACCGCCGCGCGCTGGCGGTCGCGAATGCTCACTTCGGTCGGCCGGATGGTGAAACGTGTGCCGTCGGACTGGATTTCGTTGCCTGTCCGCAGATCCTTCAAGGCATTCTGCGCCGCGTCCGTCGAGGCCGGGTCGACCAGCTCGAACTCGACGGCCTTGTTGCGCACGGCCAGGTTGCGATAGCCGATCTGCGCCTGCCGGAACGACGTACGCACCTGATCGAGGATGGCGGCCAGGTCTTCTTCCAGGATCGCGTTGACGTCGACCTCGAGAAGAAGATGCGAGCCGCCCTGCAGGTCCAGGCCGAGGGTGATCTGGTGCTTGGGGAACCAGCCAGGCAGGCTATCGAGAGTATCCTTGCTGAGGAAAGTCGGAATCATCAGCAGCGTGCCGAGCGCGCAGATCGCTACGACGAGAATCGCCTGCCAGCGGGGAAGTTGGACCATTGTCGGATTACGGCGCCGGAGCGATTCTTACTTCTTGAGGAAGCGGCCCAGGCCGCCTTCGGGCTTGGCGTCGCCTTTGTCATCCGGCTTGTCGCCGGCGGCCGGCTCGGTCTTGCTGACCACGTCGGTCACGGTGCCGCGCACGACGCGCACGCGCACGTTGTCGGCGATATCGACGACCAGCTCCTCGCCGTCGATCTTGACCACCTTGCCCAGGATGCCGCCGCCGGTGACCACCCGGTCGCCGGCGCGGATGGCCCCGATCTTCGCCTTATGCTCCTTCATCCGCTTCTGCTGGGGGCGGATCAGGAGGAAATAGAAGACGACAAAAATCAGCACGAGCGGGAGCATCGTGGTGATGAAATCGCCGCCGCCGGGCGCTCCGGTCTGAGCGAAAGCCTGCGAAACGAACATGGATACTCCCCGCCATACTGGAAAAACCGATGGCGCACTATAGCGGCGGGGCGCGGCGGCGCAACCCGCGCCGAAGCGCGGCCCGGAGCGTAGATTGACGCACTGCGGCAGCGGCTCTAGGGTCCGCCCCTTCCGCGGCCGGCCGGGCCAGCGGCGCGAGGAAATACGATGAACGACAGCGACCAGGGCGCAGTGTTCCGACGCATCGCCGAGGCGCTCGAACGGCTGGCCCCTGCCCGCCCGCCAAGCGCCCGGCTCGATTCGGCCGATGCCTTCGTCTGGCATGCCGATGGCGAACGGCTGGAAGCCGTGACCAAGGTCAATCGCGTCGATCTGTCCCAGTTGAAGGGCATCGATTCCCAGCGCGACACCCTGCTCGACAACACGCGGCGTTTCGCCCAAGGCCTGCCTGCCAACAACGCCCTCCTATGGGGCTCGCGCGGCATGGGTAAAAGCTCCTTGGTCAAAGCCGCCCATGGCGCGGTCAACCGGGAGAAGCCTGGCGCCTTGGCGCTCGTGGAGGTGCACCGAGAGGACATCGTCTCCCTGCCCGCCCTCCTGGGCCTATTGCGGGACGGCAAACGGCGGGTGGTTCTGTTCTGCGACGACCTATCGTTCGACGGCGGTGACACGGCCTACAAGTCGCTCAAGGCAGTGTTGGAAGGCGGCATCGAGGGGCGGCCGGATAACGTGATCTTTTATGCGACCTCGAACCGCCGCCACATGATGCCGCGCGACATGATCGACAACGAGCGCGCCACGGCCATCAATCCTGGCGAGGCCGTCGAGGAGAAGGTGTCGCTATCGGATCGTTTCGGTCTTTGGCTCGGCTTCCATGCCTGCGACCAGGAAACGTATTTCGCCATCGTCGACGGCTATGCCGCCGCGCTCGGTCTAGGCGGCAGCCAGAACGACCTGCATCGTGCCGCCAATGAATGGTCTGTCACCCGCGGCGCGCGCTCAGGCCGCGTCGCCTGGCAATTCATCCAGGATTGGGCGGGCCGGCAGGGAAAACGCCTGGGCTAGGCGCTCTAGGTCTTGCGCGGGTCGCCCTCCGCGCCGATCACGCTCAACGGATCGATGCGCTCGCCGCCCTTCCGCACCTCGAAATGAAGCTGCGGTGAGGAGACGTTGCCCGTGCTGCCGACGCGCGCGATCTCTTGCCCTCGCTCGACATGCTCGCCGCGCGCGACCAACAGCGTCTCGTTGTGCGCGTAGGCCGTGACAAAGCCGTTGGAATGACGGATCAGGACGAGGTTGCCGAAGCCCTTCAGCTCATTGCCTGAATAGGCCACGACGCCGTTGTCGGCGGCGACCACGGGCGTTCCCTTGGGGGCGGCGATGTTGATGCCGTCGTTGCGCAGGCCCGTGCCCTTGTCACCGAAGCGTGAGATCAGCTCGCCTTTGACCGGCCAGATGAAGCCCTGCGTCACGGGTGTGGCGGGGGTTGGCGGAACGATCAAGGCCGCGCTTTCAGCCGGGGCCGGCGCGGCTGGCGCGGGCGTGATGGCCGGCGGCGAAATCGGCGTTGGCGGCGGACTCGAAGGAATGACGCCCGGCGGTGGCGTTTGGCCGACCGCGATCGGCGCGGACGCCGCGGCGGGCGTCAACGGCGTGGGCGCTCCGGGTGGCGGCGCGGCCGTGGACTTCGCAATGGCCGGAGGCGCCGCGAGTTGAGCCGCCGTGGGCGCCGGTTGTGCCGCTCCCGGGGCTGTGTAAGGCGCACCGGGCTTCGGCGCGGCCGCGGGCGGCGGCAGTTCCACGACCTGGATCGCCGACTGGGCGACCGAGGATTGCGGCGCGGCGGCCGGCGCCGAGGCGGTCTCGATCTCGCCCACCGGATCGGGCAGGCGCAATTTCTGACCCACGCGGATCGCGTAGGGTTGCGGGATATTGTTGATGCGGACCAATTCAGCCATCGGCACTTGATAGCGCCGCGCGATGGCATAGACCGTATCGCCCGCTTGCACGGTGTGCTCACGCTGGGGCGGGATGCGAAGATGCTGACCCGGCTGCAACGCGTAAGGCGGCTGTAGCTTGTTTTCGTCGATCAAAGCCCGGACGCCCACACCATTGCGCTGGGCCACCGTGTAGACGGTGTCGCCGGGGGCGGCCACATACTCGCCGGGTGCCGCTGGCTGTGCGCTCGAAGCCGAAGGCAGCGGCGTGTTGTAGGCGCCAGTCGTGGGCGCCGTGACGGGGCCCGGGCCGGTACACGCTGACAGCACCAGCAAGGCCGCGAGGCCGCCGGCGGCGGAATGACGGATGGGAGTCGCGATCAAGGCCATGGGTCGCATATCGCGCGACATTGCGACGAAATCAAGGCGCGCGGCGTGCCGCGACCCGGTTCTGCGCCATCTCGACCGCCCCTTCGACCAGCGGCACGAAGCGTGTCAGGCCCAAGTTTTCGGTCTCGAAGCCGCTTTCGGTGCGGCGAACGCGCAGCAACGCCTGGTCCTGACCTTGCGGACCCAGGGGCAGAACCATGGAGCCTCCGACCGCCAATTGATCAGCCAGGGCGTCGGGCATCGTTTCGGCCGCGGCGGTCACCAGGATGCGTTCGAAGGGAGCCTGCTGCGGCCAGCCTTTGCTGCCGTCGCCCTTCAAGGTGGTGATGTTGTGAATGCCGAGAGTTTTGAAGCGGCCTTCGGCCTCTTTCAAAAGATCGGCGTGGCGCTCGATGGAATAAACGCGGCGGCATAGATGGGACAGGACGGCGGCTTGGTAGCCCGAGCCGGTGCCGATCTCCAGCACCTTCATGCGCTCGCTGGCCTGCAGCGCCAGCGTCATCTGGGCGACGATGAGCGGTTGGCTCACCGTCTGGCCGTAGCCGATGGGCAACGCCATGTTGGCGAAGGCCTGGTCGGTGAAAGCCGCCGGCACGAACAGATCGCGCGGGACTTTTTCCATGGCACCCAACAGGCGCGGATCCGTGATGCCTTCGCGCCGCAGCTCGAGAAGCAGCCGGATCATGCGCGCATCGAGCGTCATGGGAACAGTTCTTTGAGCGGCGCGATCATGGGCTCGTAGGTGAAGTCCATATACAGCGGCGTGACCGAAATGATGCCTTCGTTGATCGCCGCGAGGTCGGTGCCCTCGCGCGTCGGCTCTTCGGCGCGCGCGCTATCGATCCAGTAGTAAGGCCGGCCGCGCGGATCGAGGCGTTCCAAGAGCGCCGCGCCGATTTTGCGGCGGCCCTGACGCCCCACGCGCACGCCCTTCACCTGCTCAGCCGGCAGATCGGGGAAATTGACGTTGATGAGGACGCTGGGCGGCCAGGTGCCGGACCAAAGCCGCTTGATGATGCCGGGCGCGAAATGCTCGGCCGTTCCCCACTTGGTGGGCCCGTCAGGGTCCGGGACCTGCGACAAGGCGATCGAGCGGATGCCGAGAAGCGTGCCTTCCATCGCGGCCGCCACGGTGCCGGAATAGGTGACGTCCTCGCCCAGATTGCCGCCGCGGTTGACGCCCGATAGCACGAGGTCCGGCTTGCGGTCTTTCAGGATCTGATTGACGGCCAACAGGACCGCGTCGGTCGGCGTGCCGTCGACGGAAAAATGCCGATCGTCGCGGCGGCGAATGCGCAAGGGGCGCGCGATGGTCAGCGAATGGGCCGCGCCGCTTTGCTCGTTCTCGGGCGCCACCACCCAAACATCGTCGGTCAGGGTCTTGGCGATGCGCTCGAGCACCTCGATGCCTCTGGCATGGATGCCGTCGTCGTTGGCGATCAGGATACGCGCCTGATTCAGTTCCATCGTCACGCTCCTATCCGGTCTATTCCACCCATATAGGAACGCAATGCATCAGGCACGGCGATTGATCCATCCGGTTGCTGGTAATTCTCCATGACGGCGACCAAGACGCGGCCGACCGCCACGCCCGAACCGTTGAGCGTGTGGACGAAACGAGTCCCCTTCTCGCCCGCCGCGCGGAAGCGCGCCTTCATGCGTCGCGCTTGGAAATCACCGCAGTTGGAGCAGCTCGAAATCTCGCGGAACGTGTCCTGGCCCGGCAGCCAGACCTCCAAGTCGTAGGTCTTGCGCGCCGAGAAACCCATGTCGCCCGAACAGAGCAGCATCACGCGATGATGCAGCCCCAGGCGCTTGAGGATTTCTTCGGCGCAGCCCGTCATCCGCTCCAGCTCTTCATCGGAGCGGTCGGGATGGGCGACGGCCACCAGTTCCACCTTGTAGAACTGGTGCTGCCGGATCATGCCGCGCGTGTCCTTTCCTGCCGCGCCGGCTTCGGCGCGAAAGCAGGCCGTCCAAGCTGTATAGCGGCGCGGTAGCGTGGCTTCGTCGAGGATTTCATCCGCGACCAAGTTGGTCAGCGGCACCTCGGCGGTGGGAACGAGCCAATGTCCGGTCGTGGTTTGGAATTGATCCTCCGCGAACTTCGGCAACTGTCCGGTTCCGAACAGGGCCGTGTCACGCACCAGCATGGGCGGGCTAATTTCGGTAAAACCGAATTCGCGCGTATGAACGTCGAGCATGAAGTTGGCCAGGGCGCGCTCCAGCCGCGCCAGGCCACCGGACAGGACGACGAAGCGCGACCCGGACAGTTTGGCCGCGCGCTCGAAGTCCATCAGGCCCATGCGTTCGCCCAGCTCGAAATGCTCCTTGGGCTTATAAGCGAAGGATGGCGGGGCGCCATGACGGCGTACTTCCGCGTTGTCTTTCTCGTTCGCGCCTTGGGGCACGTCGCTGGCCGGAAGGTTCGGCAGGCCGGCCAGGATCAGTTCCAGTTCGGCGGCCTTGGCTTTCTCTTCCTCTTCCGAAGACGCGATCGTGCCTTTCAGGGCCTCGACTTCCGCCATCAGAGCCGAAGCGTCCTGACCCTGGCGCTTTAGTTGACCGATCTGTTTGGAGACTTCGTTGCGGCGAGCCTGGGCGGTCTGGAAATTGGTCTGTGCGGCGCGCAGCGCCTTGTCGACGGCCAAGATGGCGTCGGATTGGGGCGCAAGCCCCCTGGTCTTCAGGCCCGCGTCGAAGTCTTGCGGGTGCTCGCGAATCCATCGGATATCGTGCATGGCGTTTCGGTGGCTCGCTTGCCCATGGCCCAAGGCCGAATAGGCGCGATCTTATACGGACCTTCCGGCACGCCGTCCACGGCGCGCTTTAGCGCGCCATGTTGAAGTCGGTTTCCTCGGCCTCGTCGTCCGCCTGGGACTTGGCCGGCGCCGCGGAAGCAGCTTCTTCCTCCGCCTCTGCCTCCGATTCTTCCTGGTCCGCGCGTTTGCGCTCGATCATGCGTACCAGAAGGATCGAAATTTCGTAGAGGATGATGATCGGAACGGCCAGGGTGGTTTGAGAGATGACATCGGGCGGTGTCAGAATCGCGGCGGCCACGAAAGCCAGCACGATGGCATAGCGCCGTTGTTTACGAAGCCCCGCCGCGCTGGCGATACCCACACGACCCAGAAGGGTCAGGATGACGGGAAGCTGGAAGGCGATCCCGAAGGCGAAAATGAGCCGCATGGTCAGGCTCAGATACTCGTTCACCTTGGGTTCGAGTTGGATGGCCAGCGAGTTTGCGTCGCCCTTGGACTGGAAACTCAGGAAGAAGTCCCAAGCCACGGGCAGAACCAGGTAGTAGACCAAGGCCGCGCCCAAAAGGAACAGGATCGGCGTGGCGAACAAGTATGGGAAGAACGCGCTGCGCTCGTTTTTGTAGAGGCCAGGGGC